>NZ_JBVIUJ010000005.1:0-619393 GCF_055596705.1 Streptomyces sp. NPDC039609 | reverse complement strand
TGGCCGGGACGGCGATCCGCAGGGCTCCGTCGGTGTATTCGACCGTGGTCTGCTCCGCGGCCTTCACGTCGCGGCTCTTCGAGGCGTTGGTGGGCCGGATCTCGACGGTGGTGTCGGTGCGGTCGGCGGCGATGATCTGGACGCGTCCGGCGGGGATGTCGAGGACGGTGGAGACCGGGGCGGGGGTGTCGAACTTCTGCATGGTGCTTCTCCTTCTTCTGCGGCGGGCGTTCCGTCCGCCCGCTGTTTCCGATGAGGGAAAAGCTACGTTGCGTTCACAAGTCTGGCAACACATGCGTTGCGCAGGATCGACATCACTGCAGTTCAGGGCAGGAATTTCGTTGCAACGCTTTGAAGGCTAACGCAATGCACTCCGGCTTGGCATTGCAATGGGTTGCAGGTGAACGCTACGGCGACGGCGCTCGGGCCTGCGGTCGTCGGGGATCCTCCTGGCTGCCCGGGACACCGCCGGGTTGATCCCATCGGTGTATGACGCGAGCACGGCTGGACAGGACGGATCAGGCGGCCCGCGCCCGCCTCGAGGCGGCGCTGATGCGTCGCCGACAGGGGGTCGCCGCCGACGGCATGCGGGTGCTCCCGCGGCCGGCGGGGGAGTTGAGATTCCGGGCCGCGGTGACCCGGGAGGGCATGTGGGAGGGGCTCGCGGGCAGCGCGGGGCCCGCTCCGGCGATCCTGGCCGCCGTACGGCTGTACGGCGTGCTGGACGTCCCGCTCCTGGAGGAGGCCTGGAACGCGGTCGTGGCCCGGCACGAGACCCTGCGCAGCTCGCTGCGGGTGGAGGCCGGGGTGCTGCCCCAGGTGGTCGTCCCGACCCTGCGGCTGCCGGTCGAGGTGATCGAGGCGGCCGCCCCGGAGGACCTCGCGGCGTTCGTGTGGGAGGAGGGCGACCGGCCCTTCGACCTGGAGCACGGGCCGCCCGCCCGGCTGAAGCTGCTCCGGCTCGCCGACGACGACCGCATCGTCTTCCTGATGGTGCATCACATCATCGGTGGCGCCAGGACGGTGGAGGTCGTCGTACGCGACATCGGCGCCTGCGGTTCGAGAGCCGCGACGACCTGGCACCGGCCGACGCGTACAGCGGGTTCGAGATCCGCGCGAGCGTACGCGACGGCCGGACCGGCACCATCGTGGCGCCCGACTCGCATGTGTGCGACGCGTGCCTGGCGGAGGTGCGGGACCCGGCGGACCGCAGGCACCGCTACCCCTTCACCAACTGCACGCACTGCGGGCCCCGTTACTCGCTGACCGGCGCCTGCCGTACGACCGGGAACAGACCACCATGGCGGTCTTCCGGATGTGCGAGCGGTGCAGGTCGGAGTACGAGGACCGCGCGGACCGGCGGTGCCACGCCCAGCCGAACGCCTCCCCCGACTGCGGGCCCCGGCTGACCCTGTCCTCGCCCGAGGGCGAGATCGCCCGGGAGGACGAGGCGCTGACCGCCACGACGGCGGCCCTGGCCGCCGGCCGGATCGTGGCCGTCAAGAGCGTCGGCGGCTTCCACCTGGTCGCGGACGCCCGCAACGCGGCAGCCGTCGCCCTGCTGCGCCGGCGCAAGCGCCGCGACTCCAAGCCCTTCGCGCTGATGGTGGAGGACATCGCCTGTGCCGGCCGTCACCCCGGCGGCGGGGCGACGGCCGTTCACGCACGGTTCTCCGCACTCACCAGGCGAAGGCCTCCGGGGACGGGCCCGGGCCCGGGAAGATCTCGTCGAGCGAGGTCAGCAGCTCTTCACCCAGCTCCAGTTCCAGTGCGCGCAGGGCGCTTTCCAGCTGCTCGGACGTGCGCGGGCCGACGATCGGGCCCGTGACACCGGGGCGGGTCAGCAGCCACGCCAGGGCCGTCTCGCCGGGCTCCAGGCCGTGCTTGTCGAGGAGGTCCTCGTACGCCTGGATCTGTGCCCGGACCGCGGTGTCGGTCAGCGCCTCGGCGGTCCGGCCGGAGGCGCGCCGCCCGCTCGCGGCCTCCTTGCGGATGACGCCGCCGAGGAGGCCGCCGTGCAGCGGGGACCAGGGGATGACCCCGAGGCCGTACTCCCGGGCCGCCGGGATGACCTCCATCTCGGCGCGGCGCTCGTAGAGGTTGTACAGGCACTGCTCGCTGACAAGACCGTACGAGCCGCGCCGGGCGGCGGTCTCGTTCGCCTGGGCGATCTTGTAGCCGGGGAAGTTGGAGGAGCCGGCGTAGAGGATCTTGCCCTGCTGCACCAGGACCTCGACCGCCTGCCAGATCTCCTCGAAGGGGGTGAGGCGGTCGATGTGGTGGAACTGGTAGATGTCGATGTAGTCGGTGCCGAGCCGCTTGAGGGAGGCCTCGACGGCCCGGCGGATGTTCAGCGCCGACAGCCGGTCCTCGTTGGGCCAGGTCTCACCCTCGCGTGACATGGAGCCGTAGACCTTGGTGGCGAGGACCGTCTTCTCCCGTCGGCCGCCGCCCTGGGCGAACCAGGTACCGATGATCTCCTCGGTGCGCCCCTTGTTCTCGCCCCACCCATACACATTGGCCGTGTCGAAGTAGTTGATACCCGCGTCGAGGGCGGAGTCCATGATCGCGTGACTGTCGGCCTCGTCGGTCTGAGGTCCGAAGTTCATCGTGCCGAGGACGAGTCGGCTGACCTTGAGTCCGGTGCGTCCGAGCTGCGTGTACTTCATGGTCCCCAAGCCAACGCCTTGGAGCGCGCTCCAGGCAAGGGGGGTTCGGTGCGCGGTCGTTGGGGTCAGCCGCCGAGCCAGCTGCCGGCGTCGAGGCGGAAGGCGGTCTCCGGGGGGACGACCTGGCGCAGCGCGGTCTCCATGTTCCGTACCCGTTCGGTGCCGAGGGTGGCGCACCATTCCGCGTGGAGCTCGTCGAAGATCGTGGCGGAGCGGGCCAGGGCGTCGTGGCCGCGTGGGGTGAGGCGGACGAGTTTGCGGCGGG
Organism: Streptomyces sp. NPDC039609; assembly: GCF_055596705.1. Taxonomy (NCBI): domain Bacteria; kingdom Bacillati; phylum Actinomycetota; class Actinomycetes; order Kitasatosporales; family Streptomycetaceae; genus Streptomyces; species Streptomyces sp. NPDC039609. The sequence goes on along the minus strand of NZ_JBVIUJ010000005.1, from coordinate 616,459 downwards.
CGTCGGCCGGGTCGTCGGCGCGCTCTGCGTAGCCGACGGCGAGGAGGCGGTCGACGGTCTTGCCCGCGGCCTGCTTGGAGACGCCCAGGCGGCGTCCGATGTCGCTCGCGGTGGCACCCCGGGGGCCGCCCGCGCCGATGGCCTGCATGGCGAAGCCGTGGGCGGGGCGCATGTCGGGGTGGCCCTGGCGGGCGAGTTCGGCGTGGAGCCGGTCGATGAGGGTGCGGAAGCCGGCGAAGAGGAGCAGCGGCAGCTCGAATCCCGCTACGGATTCCCCCTTGCCCATATCGACAACCTGGTTTACGTTTCTCTTGTTCGCATGGTCAACCATGTTGTCGATTCTACTCTTACTCCCAGGAGCCGCCTTGTTCACCGACCACACCGTGGAGACCGCCCCCGCCGCCTCACGTCGCTCCATGGAGAGCGTGTCCGCCGCCTGGGGCCACCTCCCGCAGGCCGTCGCCCGCATGGCCGAGTCCCCGCACGCGCTGGACGGCTTCCTGAAGACGAGTGCGCTGTTCGAGTCCACGACGCTCGACCCGCACTCCCGCGAGACCGTGATCCTGACGGTCGCCGAACGCAACCAGTGTCATCTGTGCGTCGGCATCCACGAGACCAAGCTGGCCAAGCTGGGTCCGGCCGAGCGGCCGGAACGGCTTGAGTCCGTACGGCAGTTCACGCTTCAGGTCCTCGCCTCGTCCGGGGCGGTGAGCGACGAGGAGCTGGCGCGGTTCCTCGACGCCGGATACTCCCGGCAGAACGCCCTGGAGGTGGTGCTCGGTATCGGCACGTACACCCTGTCGACCCTGGCGAACCGACTGACCCGCTCGGCATGACGGCGAGGCCGTCACGAGCGGGTCGGTGGGAGGAGGGCCGGTGGGAGGGGAGCCGGTGGGAGGAGGCTCCGAGGGGGTGAGGGCCGGCACGGGGGGAGTCAGAGCGAGACGGCGACGAGCGCCAGGACCGAGCCGCCGAAGACGATGGCGTGCCGGATGTTCTGCTGGATCCGGACCCAGCCCGGGAAGGCGTTCTCGGCGGCCTTGAGGAAGGCCGGGACATCGACGCGGGCCAGCTCCGGGTCGCCCTTGCGCTGGAAGGCGGCGCGCACGGCGGAGACGGCGGTCAGGTTGCTGTAGAGGATCAGGCCGTTCATGACGATGACGAGCGACTGGAAGATCCAGGTCAGCATCTGGGCCCAGTCGCTCCCGGTGACGTTGAGCGCGGCCAGGGCGACCATGATCACGCCGACCGAGACCGGGGCCCACGTCTCGTGGCCGCTCGCGTCGAACTTGAGGTTGTTCTCCTCCAGGACCTCGGGCCGTATGCCCTGGCGGGTGAGCTCGTCCTCCGCGGCGGTCGTGGCCGACCCGCCGAAGCGGTGGCGGACGATCGGGATGCTGACGAAGGCGAGGGCGATGAGCAGCTGCATGAGGGCGGCGAGGTCGGCGTTCACGGTGGGTCCTGCTTCCTGGTCGGCGTGTCGTCGTTCCTGACGAGGAAGACGATGCCGACCCGCGCTGACACCGCGTGGACCGTGCGCTGACAGGGTTCGTGAGGGCCTGTCAGTGCCCGTGCCCGGCTGTCAGAGGGCCTGGTAGAGGGACCCCAGCCCCCACGCCTGATGCATCGCCGCCGCGAAGGAGCCCGCCAGTTTGTGCTCGCCGGACGGGCCCGGGTGGGTGCCGTCGTAGGTGTCCGCGTGGATGTCGTACGACTCCGGGGTCGTCGCCAGCAGCAGCGGCGACGTGGCGGTGTCCAGATCGGCGACCGCCTTCGCGAGCAGCTCGTTGAAGCGCTCGCACTCGGCGGCGAACGGCGCGTCGTACTCGGCCCGCACGTTCGGGATGACCGGCATGACCACGGTCCTGACGTGCGGGTTCGCCGCGCGGGCCGCGGTGACGAACGCGCGTGTGTTCTCGGCCGTCTGGTCGCTGTTGGTGTAGAAGCCGAGGTCGATCAGGCCGAGAGAGACCAGCAGGACGTCCGCCCCGGTCGTGCCGACCGCCTCGCCGATCAGCGGCGCCATGTGCAGCCAGCCCTCGCCCCAGCCGGCCAGATGGCGCCGGGCGGGCGCGGGGAAGTCCGGGTCGGCGTAGTCGTGCGAGAGGGGCGCGTCGGCGCCCGTGTCGTACAGCTCGGTGCGCGGCCCGACGATCTCGTACCGCCCGGGCAGCACGGTCTCCAGGTGCTGCCACATCCGATAGCGCCACGTGTAGTCGCCGGCGCGTCCGATGGTCATGCTGTCGCCGACGAACATAAAACGCATGGTCACATCATCGCGGAGCCCGAGCGGGGCCTGCGACGTGATCCCGGCCACCCCTCGGCCCCGTGGCAGGCTTGGTCCATGCGATCGCTTCTGCGCGTCTCCGGTGCCGCCGCCCTGGTCCTGCTCACGGCGGCCGGCCCCGCCGTGGCCGCCGAGGTGGATCAGGACTTCACGATCAAGGACCCCCGGATCGCCGAGTCCAGCGGTCTCGCCGCCAGTCACGCTCACCCGGGCGTCTACTGGACGCACAACGACCAGGACTCACCCCTGATCTACGGCATCGACTCCCGTACCGGCGAGACGGTCGCGACGCTCACCATGAAGGGCGTCGGCACGCCGCGCGACATGGAGGCGATCGCCGTCGGCCCGGACGGCGACATCCATGTCGGCGACATCGGAGACAACAAGGACGGCAGCTGGGACCACGTCTGGATCTACCGCTTCCCCGAGCCGAAGCAGCTGAAGGACCAGACGGTCACGGCGAAGCAGTACGACGTGAAGTACGCGGACGGGCCCCGCAACGCCGAGGCGCTGATGGTCCATCCGAAGACGGGCCGGGTCTACATCGCCAGCAAGAACCAGGACGGCGGGGGGCTCTACGCGGGCCCCGAGCGGCTCTCCTCCGGGGGGACGAACGTCTTCCGGCGCGTCGACGACGTGCCATGGGTGACCGACGGGGCCTTCTCGCCCGACGGCGAACGGCTGACGCTGCGCGGCTACTTCACCGCGAAGGAGTACCTGTGGAAGGACGGCCGCCTCGGTGACGAGGGCGCGAGCGTGGGGGCGCCCTTCCAGGGGCAGGCGGAGTCGGTGACGTACACCGAGGACGGCAAGGCGCTGATGTTCGGCTCGGAGGGTGCGAACAGCAAGGTCGTCCGCGTGGACCGGTCCCCTGCCCCGCGTCCCTCGACCCCGGCCCCCGGCTCACCGCCGAAGGCCCCGGGCGCGGACGCGTCCACCACCACCGAGGACCGCGGCAACTTCACCGTCGGCGTGATCGTCCTCGGCGCCGCGACCGCCCTGGTCATCGGCGGGAAGCGCCTCCTGCGCCGCCGCTGACGAGCGCCTCGAAGCCGTCGAGGAGGCGTTCGAGCCCGAAGGCGAAGTGGTCGAAGTCGCGGGAGAAGGTGTCCTCGGCGAGGGCCGCCATGTGCGGGTAGTCGCCCGAGGCCATCGCCCGCTCGAGGAAGGGCTGTTGGCCCCTCCAGAACTCCTCGTCGTCGACGCCCGTCTCCTTCGCGGCCTCGGCGGCCTGGATCTCCATGCGGGCGACGCCCGCGACATAGCTCTGCACGGAGATGATCACCCCGATCGTCTCGGGGTCGCTCAGTCCCATCCCGTGCGGTCCCTTCAGGCCGGAGAGGCAGAGCTCGAGCCCGCGCAGCGCGCTCGGCCCGAGGACCGAGCGTGCCTGGTTGACCCTGAGCAGCCAGGGATGGGCCTGGTACAGCTCGCGGTACGAGCGCGCGAGCTGCTCGACGGTGTCGCGCCAGTGGGTGGGGATCTCCGGGCCGTCCTCGAAGGACTCGCCCTGGACGCGGTCGAGCATCAGGTCGAGCAGCTCGGTCTTGCCGGGGACGTACCGGTAGAGCGACATCGTCCCCACGCCGAGTTCCGTCGCCACGCGCCGCATGGAGACGGCGTCGAGCCCCTCCATGTCGGCGACGCCGACCGCGGCCGTGACGATCCGGTCGAGGGTGAGGCCCGGCTTGGGGCCGCGGCTGGGGCGTTCGCCCGTGCCCCACAGGAGTTCCAGGCTGCTCGTCGTCGCGTCCTTCATGGCCTCACCTTAAAACTGAGTACACCGTACTCTGAATCGGGTACGGTGTACTCAGTTTCGCTGAGTGGAGGATTCCCATGTACGAACACGCGGTCCTCGTCGAGGGCCTGCGCAAGTGGTACGGAGACAAGGGCGGGAGGAAGGGCGGTGGCCGGGGGCGCGCGAGCACCCTCGCTCTCGACGGCTTCGACCTCGCCGTCCGCCCCGGCACGGTCCACGGCCTCCTCGGCCCCAACGGCGCGGGCAAGACCACCGCCGTACGCGTCCTCGCCACGCTCCTGAAGTCCGACGGCGGCCGCGCCGAGGTCGCCGGGATCGACGTGGTCCGCGATCCGCGCGCCGTCCGCGGCCGCATCGGCCTGGCCGGCCAGTACGCCGCCGTGGACGAGGGCATCAGCGGCCGGCAGAACCTGGAGATCTTCGGCCGTCTCTTCCACCTGGGCGCACGTCGGGCCCGCGCCCGCGCCGGCGAACTCCTCGACCGCTTCCAGCTCACCGAGGCCGCCGACCGGAACGCGGGCACCTACAGCGGCGGGATGCGCCGCCGCCTCGACCTGGCCGCCTCGATGATCCTGGCGCCCGACGTCCTCTTCCTCGACGAGCCGACCACCGGCCTCGACCCGCGCGGCCGCGGTGAGGTCTGGGGCGCCGTCCGGGCCCTCGTGGCCGGCGGTACGACCGTGCTGCTCACCACCCAGTACCTCGACGAGGCCGACCGGCTCGCCTCCCGGATCACGGTCATGGACCACGGCCGGGCCATCGCCGACGACACCCCCGACGGGCTGAAGGACCGGGTCGGCGGCGACCGGATCGAGGTCGTGGTCGCGGAGGCGGCCGACCTGCCGGCCGTACGGAAGGTCCTCGCCCGGGTCGCGGCCGCCGAGCCCGCCGTGGACGAGGCCGACCGCCGCCTCTACGCCCCCGTCACCGACCGGGTCGCCGCCCTCACCGAGGTCGCGCGCACCCTGCGGGACGAGCGGATCGCCGTCGAGGACCTCGGCCTGCGCCGCCCCAGCCTGGACGACGTCTTCCTGACCCTGACGGGCCGCCCGAGCGCGGACGCCACCACCGACGAACCGGGCGCCACGCGCCCCGACACCCAAGGAGTCGCAGTCGCATGACGACCGCCGCCACGGAGGACCGGACCAGGACCCCGGTCGCCACTCGCAGCCGCGCCTACTGGGCGATGGCCGACTGCGCCACCCTCGTCCTCCGCACCCTGCTCAACTACCGCCGCCAGCCCGTCGCCATCCTCTGGCAGCTCGGCTTCCCGATCGTCTCCGTCCTGCTCTACGGCTTCGTCTTCGGCAGCGCGATGCGGGTCCCCGGGGGCGGTGACTACAAGGACTTCCTCATGCCGGGGATGTTCACCATGACGATGACCTTCGGCCTCATGAACACCGCCACCGCCGTCGTCTCCGACTCCGGCAAGGGGGTCATGGACCGGTTCCGGTCCATGCCGATGGCTCCCTCCGCCGTCACCGCCGGCCGCGGCCTGTCCGACCTGCTGGTCGCCTCCGCCGAACTCGCCATCCTCGCCGCCACCGCCCTCGCCATCGGCTGGACCTCGGACGGCGGCGTCGGCGGCACGCTGCTCGCCTTCGCCCTGCTGCTGCTCCTGCGCTTCAGCCTGATCTGGGTGGGCGTCTGGTGCGGGCTGATCGTCCCGAACACGGAGACCGCCGGCGCGCTCTACGCCGTGATCTTCCCGATCACGATGATCTCCAGCGTGTACGTGGCCCCGTCCCTGATGCCGGGCTGGCTGGCCCCCGTCGCGGCCTGGAACCCGATCTCCTCGACGGTCGCGGCCACCCGCGAGCTCTTCGGCAACCCGGGCGCGGGCGGCGGGAGCTGGGTGGAGCAGCACGCGCTCCTGATGGCCGTCCTCTGGCCGCTGATCCTGACCGCGGTCTTCCTGCCACTGGCGGTGCGCAGGTTCCAGCGGCTCAGCCGCTGACCTGCGGTTCCTCTCCCCGCGTCGACCGGGCGGGCCGCCGGGCCGAGACTGGAAGGAGAGCCGGGAACGACGAGGCGTGGAGGGATCATGACGGGATTCACCCGTGAGGGCACCCCGGTCGCCATGGAAGGCGGCGGTCTGGACTTCCGGATGCAGGAGGCCGGGGGCGACATGACCGTCGCCTTCATCCACCTTCCCAAGGGCACCGACATGGCGCCCGCGCTCAAGGGCCTCGAAGGCGACCTGTGCCAGTGCCCCCACTGGGGTTACTTGTTCAAGGGCCGGCTCAGGGTGCGGACCGCTTCGGGCGAGGAGATCTACGAGGCCGGCCAGGCCTACTACTGGGGACCCGGTCATGCCCCCGAGGCGCTGGAGGACGTCGACGTCGTGGAGTTCTCGCCGACCGCCGAGTTCAACGCGGTGGTCGACCACGTGAAGGCGCAGGTGGGGTGAGGGGAGAACGCACGAGGCCCGGCACCGACCGTGGTCGGTGCCGGGCCCTTCGTGCGACCAGGTGTTACAGCTTCTCGATCACGTAGTCGATGCAGGCCGTGAGCGCCCGCACGTCCGCCGGGTCGATCGCCGGGAACATCGCGATGCGCAGCTGGTTGCGGCCCAGCTTGCGGTACGGCTCGGTGTCCACGATGCCGTTGGCGCGCAGCACCTTGGCGACCGCCGCCGCGTCGACGTCCTCGGAGAAGTCGATCGTGCCGATGACCTGCGAACGCTTCGCCGCGTCGGTCACGAACGGCGTCGCGTACTTGGACTCCTCGGCCCAGCCGTACAGCGCCTGGGAGGACTCCTTCGTCCGGGCCACGGCCCAGTCCAGACCGCCCTGGCCGTTGATCCACTTCAGCTGCTCGTTGAGCAGGAAGAGGGTCGAGAGCGCAGGGGTGTTGTACGTCTGGTTCTTCAGCGAGTTGTCGATCGCCGTCGGCAGGGAGAAGAACTCCGGGATGTGCCGGCCGGACGCGTGGATACGGGCCGCGCGCTCCAGGGCGGCCGGCGAGAACGCCGCCAGCCACAGGCCGCCGTCGGCGGCGAAGGACTTCTGCGGGGCGAAGTAGTAGACGTCCGACTCGGTGATGTCGACCGGCAGGCCGCCCGCGCCGGAGGTCGCGTCGACCAGGACGAGCGCGCCCTCGTCGGCGCCCGCGACCCGCTTGACCGGGGCCGCGACACCGGTGGAGGTCTCGTTGTGCGTGAACGCGTAGACGTCGACGCCCGCCTCGGCCTGCGGCTCCGGGTGGGTGCCCGGGTCGGAGGAGATCACGGTCGGCTCGGCCAGCCAGGGGGCCAGCTTCGCGGCCTTCGCGAACTTGGAGGAGAACTCGCCGAAGTTCAGGTGCTGCGACTTCGACTCGATGAGCCCGTGGGTCGCGATGTCCCAGAAGGCGGTGGAGCCGCCGTTGCCCAGGATCACCTCGTAACCCTCGGGCAGCGAGAAGAGGTCACGCACTCCGGCACGTACCTCGCCGACCAGGTTCTTGACCGGGGCCTGGCGGTGGGACGTGCCGAGGAGGGAGGTGCCGGTCGCGGCCAGGGCGTCCAGCGCCTCCGTACGCACCTTGGAGGGGCCCGCGCCGAAACGGCCGTCGGCGGGCTTGATGTCAGCGGGAATCTGGATCTCAGCCACGAGGCGGAGCGTATCCGGTCGGAAGGGCCACGGCGGAACGATGTCCGCCGGATGAGACGACAGGTGAGACATCCTGACCTCGTGCGAAAACACCACGAGCTGTCCGAGCTGGAGGCCGCCCTCCGCTCGGCCGTGGCCGGAGACGTCGATTTCGGCGTCACGGCCAGGGCCCTGATGACGATGGACGCCTCCAACTACCGCCGGGTGCCGTTGGGTGTGGTCGCGCCCCGGGACGCCGGGGACGTGGCGGCGGTGCTGTCCGTCTGCCGCGAACGCGGGGTGCCGGTGGTCGCGCGGGGCGGCGGCACGTCGATCGCGGGCCAGGCGACCGGCACGGGCGTCGTGCTCGACTTCACACGCCATATGCGGACGGTCGTCTCCGTCGACCACGAGGCGCGGACGGCCGTCGTCCAGCCCGGGGTGGTCCTGGACCGGCTGCGGGACGCGGTTCGCCCGTACGGGCTGACCTTCGGCCCCGATCCGTCGACGCACAGCCGCTGCACCCTCGGCGGCATGATCGGGAACAACGCGTGCGGGGCGCACTCGGTGGCGTGGGGCACGACCGCCGACAACGTCCTCTCCCTCGACGTCCGTACGTACGGGGGCGAGGCGCTGCTGCTCGGGCGGGACTGGCAGGGAGCTCCGGCGGGGCTGCGGGAGCTGATCGACCGGAACCTGGCGCTGGTGCGGACGGGGTACCCGGCGGGGCTGCCGCGCCGGATCTCCGGCTACGCGCTCGACGCGCTGCTGCCGGAGCGGGGCGGCGACGTGGCCCGGCTGCTCTGCGGGAGCGAGGGGACGCTCGGGGTGGTGACGGAGGCGACCGTACGGCTGGTCCAGCTGCCCGCCTCGCCGGTCCTGGCGGTCCTCGGCTACGCGGACGAGAGCGCGGCGGCCGACGCGGCGGCGGGGCTCCTTCCGTACCGGCCGTTGACGGTGGAGGGGATGGCGGCCGATCTGGTGCGGGGCGCTTCCGGGCTGCCGCGCGGCGGGGCCTGGCTCTTCGTGGAGACGGACGGGGAGGCGGCGGCCCGCGAGCTGGTGAGGGCGGCGGACGCGCTGGACGCCTCGGTGGTGGTCGATGCGACCGATCAGCGGGCGCTGTGGCGGATCCGGGAGGACGCGGCGGGCACGGCGACCCGGATGCCCGGGGGTGCCTCCCGGAACGAGTCCGGGGGAGGTGCGGAGGCCTGGCCGGGGTGGGAGGACTGCGCGGTGCCGCCGGCGCGGCTGGGCGCGTACCTGCGCGAGTTCCGTGCGCTCCTTGCCGAGCACGGTCTCCGGGGGACTCCGTACGGCCACTTCGGCGACGGCTGCATCCACGTCCGTATCGACTTCGACCTCTACACCGGGGCGGGGGTGGGCCGCTTCCGGGAGTTCTCGGAGGCGGTGGCGGATCTCGTGGTCGCGCACGGGGGCTCGCTGTCGGGGGAGCACGGGGACGGGCAGGCGCGGGCGGAGCTGCTGCCGAAGATGTACGGCTCCGAGCTGGTGTCGCTGTTCGGTGCGGTGAAGGACGTGTGGGACCCGGACGGCGGTCTGAACCCGGGGATGCTGGTGCGCCCGGCGCCGCTGGACGCGAATCTGCGTTTCCAGGGGCTGCCGGTGGTGGGCCGGGAGGTGGCGCGCTGTGTGGGTGTTGCCAAGTGCCGGGTGGAGGGGCCCACTTCGGGACCGGGGGTGATGTGTCCTTCGTACCGTGCGACGGGGGAGGAGCAGCACTCGACGCGGGGCAGGGCGCGGCTGCTGCACGAGATGGCGCTCGGCGAGGTGATCACGGACGGCTGGCGCTCGGAGGAGGTCAAGGAGGCCCTCGACCTGTGCCTGTCGTGCAAGGGGTGCCGGAGCGACTGTCCGGTGGGAGTGGACATGGCCGCGTACAAGGCGGAGTTCCTGGACCGCCACTACGCGGACCGGCGGCGGCCGCGCTCGCATCTGACGATGGGGCGGCTGCCGGAGTGGCTGCGGCTGTTCGGGCCGGCGCTGAACGTGGCGCGGATGTTCCCCTCCCGGTTCGCCGGTGTCACTGCGGAGCGGAAGCTGCCGCGGGTGGCGGCGCTGACGTTCGTGTCCTGGTTCGGGGCGCGTCTGGAGGAGGCGGTGGACGTGCTGCTGTGGCCCGACACGTTCACCAACCACCTGGCGCCCGACGTGGGCCGCTCGGCGGTACGGGTGCTGCACGCGGCTGGACTGGGAGTGGGGCTGCCGCCGGGGCGGGTGTGCTGCGGGCTGACGTATGTGTCGACGGGGCAGCTGGACCGGGCGCGGAAGGCGATGCGCAGGACGCTCGACGTGATGGAGCCCAAGCTCGGCCATCCCGTGGTCGTCCTCGAACCCTCCTGCGCGGCGACCCTGCGGACCGATCTCCCGGAACTCCTCCCGGACGACCCGCGCGCCCGGACGCTGGCGTCCTCCGTACGGACCTTCGCGGAGGCCCTGGAGGAGTTCGCGCCCGAGTGGGAACCGCCGCGCCTCGACCATCCGGTGGCCGGCCAGACCCACTGCCACCAGCATGCGGTCCTGGGCGACGACCCGGACCGCCGGCTCCGTGAACGGATGGGCCTGGTCGGCGAGTTGAGCGGAGGCTGCTGCGGCCTTGCGGGCAACTTCGGCTTCGAACCGGGCCACTACGAGGTCTCGGTGGCCTGCGCCGAGGACCAACTCCTGCCGGCGATCCGGGCGTCGGCCGACAACGCGGTCCTCCTGGCCGACGGCTTCTCCTGCCGCACCCAGATCGACGATCTGGCGGGCCGTCGAGCCCGCCATGTCGCGGAAGTCCTGGCGGAGGCGCTGCGGGAGCAGTAACATACATGCATGAATGTACGTGAGCAGGCCGGCTCTCCGCGTCCCCGGCGTTCGACCCAGGCCGAGCGGCGGGAGCGGACGCGTGGTGCGCTGTTGGAGTCGGCTGCTCGGGGGCTGTCCCGGTACGGGTACAGCAACCTCGTGCTGGAGCAGGTGGCCAGGGACGCCGGGTACACGCGCGGTGCGCTGTACCACCAGTTCAAGGACAAGCAGGACCTCGCCCTCGCCGTGTCCGAGTGGGTCTTCGAGATGTGGGACCGCGAGGTCGGGCGGCACGTCGAGCGGGAGTCGGATCCGCTCGCGGCGCTGCTCAAGCTCGCCCGTGCCCACACCGTCTTCTGCCGGCGCGACATCGCCCGCGTGGTCGTGGCGCTGCGCCTGGAGTTCGCCGGACAGGACCATCCGATCGGACACCAGGTGGAGACGGGCTACCGCCAGCTCCTCGACCTCTGCACCGGGTACATCGAGGCCGGACGCGCGGCGGGGACGATCCCCGCGGGTCCCCCCGCCGGGGATGTCGCGCTCGCCTATGCCGGAGCGCTCGAAGGCACCTCGATCGCCCTCGCCGGGCGGGTGCCCGACGACGCGTCACTCGTGGTCGCCGCGGTCGCGGGCGCCCTCGGGCTCGACCCCCGCACGACGCACTCCTCTGTACGGAACGAACCGCAGGAGGCACATCATGGAACTTCCCACGTCCGCGCACACGTCCCGCCCCTGGCGGATCCACGAGATAGCGCCTGACTTCCGCCTCTACGACGTCTGGGCACTGCCCACACCTGGCGGCCCCGACGAATTCCCGCGCCTGGTACGGAACTTCGCCGGCGGCGACACGGGTGACAACTCCTCCCGGATCGCCCGCCTGCTCTTCGCGATCCGCTGGAAGCTCGGCAAGCTGCTCGGCTGGGACGACAAGGAGAAGGGCATCGGCTCCCGGGTGCCGACCCTGCGCGACCGGCTGCCGCAGGACCTCCGCGACGGCCCGGCCGGACCCGAGTTCGACCTGCTGCCCTTCACCTCCGTCTACCTGAGGGACGACGAGTGGGCGGCGGAGATGGCCAACCGGACCGTGCACGGAGTGATGCACCTGAGCTGGGTCCCCGACGGCGCGGGCGGCTACCGGGGTCAGATGGCCGTCCTCGTGAAGCCCAACGGCCTTCTCGGCAAGGCCTACATGGCCGCGATCGCCCCCTTCCGGCACCTCATCGTCTACCCGCCGCTGATGCGCGACATCGGGCGCGAGTGGCGTGCGTCCGCGTCCCGGGTCTGACGGGAACATTTCGCCGGGCCGCCTCGTTCCTCTCGGGACCACCACTGCGCACCACCGACCGAGGAGTCCCGTGCCCACACCCGCGTCGCCCTCCACCGTGACCCCGCTCCCGCCGCTCGCCGCCCAGGCCGAGCGCCTGATCGAGCTCGGGGTGCACGAGCTCGCGGGGATCCCCGCCGACGAGCTGCGCGCCTTCGCCGCGGGCGCCGGCGGCGCGGACGGAAACGGTGTCGCCCTGCTCGCCGTCCACCCGGACCGGGCCCCCGCCTCCGCCCTCGCACCGCTGCTCCGGCGCGAGGGCAAGCCCGGTTTCGTCGTCGTCGACATGCCCGACGTCGACGACTTCGCCCCGTCCGGCGCCGTCGAGCTGCCCGACGGCCCCCTCTACCTGGTCACCGGCGTCGACCGCGGTGACCACATGGCCAACTGGAGCCCGGAGGAGGCCCTGCCCGCCCTCACCGAGCAGGACCGCACCCCGCTGCTGCTCACCGAGGGCATCCACTGGGTGCTCCAGCAGCCGGAGGTCCTGGAGCGCAACCGCTGCTTCATGACCATCGGCTCCCGGCTGCGCAAGGCGAACGGCACCCTGGACGCCCGTACCCCCGCGATCTGGATCAGCAACGGCACGGGCCGGGACGGCCGCGAGCGGCGCGACGCCCCGAAGGTCGGCTGGTGCTGGTGGGGCAACCGCCACACCTGGCTGGGCTTCGGCTCCACCACGGGCCGCGAGAGCTAGGTCCTGTCCGCAGAGTCTCGCCTGGTCCGCGACGCCCTGCGGGCGGACGGCGATACCTTGCGGACACTCCCTAGGCCCGCCGCTCCAGGGGCCGCTGTGCCTCCGCGCCCGCCGCGTCCGTCCTCGTGAACGTACGGCGGTAGGTGCGGGGCGGCACCCCGCGGCGGCGGACGAACTGTTCGCGCAGGACCGCCGCGCTGCCGTAGCCGACGAGACGGGCGATCTCCTCGACCGGCAGGTCGGTCGTCTCCAGGAGCTCCTCCGCCCGGCCGAGCCGCAGGCCGAGGACCCAGGCGTGGGGCGTCGTCCCGGTCGCGGCGGCGAAGCGGCGGGCGAAGGAGCGGCGGCTCATCAGGGCGCGGCGGGCCAGTTCGGCCACGGGCAGCGGCTCGTGGAGGTGGGCCCGGGCCCAGGCGAGGACGCCGGAGAGCCGTTCGTCCTCGCAGTCCTCGGGGACGGGCGCGGTGACGTACTGCGCCTGTCCGCCGTCGCGGTGCGGCGGCAGGACGAGGTCCCGGGCGACCGCGTTCGCGGCGGCCGCTCCGTACTCCCGGCGCAGCAGATGCAGACAGAGGTCGAATCCGGCCGCCGCGCCCGCGCCCGTGATGATCCGGCCCTCGTCGACGTACAGGGCGTCCCGCTCGACGGTCACGGACGGGTGGCGGCTCGCGAGCAGATCGGCGAACCGCCAGTGCGTGGTGGCCCGCAGCCCGTCGAGCAGCCCGGCCGCGGCGAGGGCGAACGCACCGACGCAGTGCGACCCGACCAGCGCGCCGCGTGCGTGGGCGGCGCGGAGCGCGTCGAGCACGGGCGCGGCCGGCGGGGTGCGGAAGTCGGCCCAGGGCAGGACGAGTACGAGATCCGCGGCGGCGAGCCGGTCGAGCCCGTGCTCGACGGCGAGCGGGACGCCGAGGTCGGTCGGGACCTGCCCGGGCCGGTCGGCGCAGAGCGCGAAGTCGAAGCGCGGGAGGCCTGCGGGGGGAGCGCTGAAGACTTCGGAGACGAGGCCGACGGCGAGCATCCCGACGCGGGGCGGGGCGTAGGCGGCGACGTTCAGGAACGGCGTCATGGGGCGGAGTGTGGCATGCGGGGAGCCGGGTGCGCGGGGAGTGTGGCACAAAACCCGCGATGGGTGGCAGTACGGCCACTCGTCGATGGCCTTCCGCCCGGCGAAGCTTGGGCACATGACAGACCAGCCGCGCGGCAACACCGCCAACTACACCGTCCTGACCACCGGTTACACCACCTCCACGGGCCCGGGCGTCGCCGCCACGGTCTCGTACGTGTCCGACGGCGACCGCCATGTGATCGTCGACCCCGGCATGGTCGCGAGCCGCGACCGCATCCTCGGCCCGCTCGCCGAACTGGGCCTGGGCCCGGAGGACATCACCGATGTCGTGCTCAGCCACCACCACCCCGACAACACCATGAACGTGGGCCTGTTCGGCTCGGCGCGCGTCCACGACCACAAGGCGGAGTACCTCGACGACCAGTGGACCGACCGGGACGCCGAGGGCTATGAACTGACCCCGTCCCTGCGCCTGATCCGCACCCCGGGCCACAGCCCCGAGGACATCACTCTCCTCGCCGGTACGGCCGAGGGCGTCGTCGCCTTCGTCGGCGATCTCTGGTGGCGCCCGGACGGCCCGGCCGAGGACCCGGTCGCCCCCGACCGCGACCTCCTCCGTGACAACCGCCTCCGGGTCCTGAAGGCGTCCGACGTGATCGTTCCCGGGCACGGCGCACCGTTCCCCGCCGGCGACGAGGCGGTGCTCTAGGACGGCGCGTTCCCGCTCACCGCGCCCGTCGACCGTCGCGAGGGAACCCCAGGATGTTGTTGCCCGATCCCGCGTCACGGCCCGACGCGTCGTCGCCTCGAGGGAGCCAGGGACGGACAGCCGCACGTCGTGGTGACGCGACGGCTTCACGACTCCCGGGCGACCTCCCGGGCCAGGGCCACCAGCAGCTCCGTCGCCGGGTGGGGGGACGCGTCGCGCCAGGCCAGCAGGACATGGACCGGTGGCGCGTCGGGGAGCGGGCGGTAGGCCACGCCGGGGTGGGGGTGCATGGCGGCCGTCGAGGCCGAGGAGACGCCGACGCCCCGGCCCGCCGCGATCGCCGTCAGCCAGTCGTCGGTGTTGGCGACCGTGAGCGTGGTCGCCGGGCGGCGCGACGGGGGCCAGAGTTCGAGGGTCGTCGTGCCGGAGACGGTGTTGAGGACGACCGTCCCGTCCGCGAGGTCCGCCAGCGTCAGCGACGTACGGGACGCCAGGTCGCTGTCCGTCGGGACGGCGGCGACCCGGCCCTCCGTCGCCAGTTCCTCCGTCGCCAGGCCCGGCGCCTCCACCGGCCCCCGCAGCAGCGCCGCGTCCACCTCGCCCCGTACGAGACCGGCGGTGCGGTCGTCGATGCGCAGGAGCTCCAGGGGCGTCTCGGGGTGCTCGTGCTGCCAGCGCCGGAGCAGGGGAGTGGTGTACGGGCCGAAGGCCGACCACGCGTGCCCGAGCCGCAGGGGGCGCCGGCGCAGTCGCTCCGGGTCCAGGGCCGTGTCGAAGGCGGCGACGGCCGTGGCGGCCCGGTCGTGGAAGGCGCGGCCCTCGGCGGTCAGCGCCAGGTGGTGGGTGGAGCGGTCGACGAGCCGGGTGCCGAGGTGTTTCTCCAGGGCGGCGAGCGTGCGGGAGACGGCGGGCTGCGTGAGGTGGAGCCGGGCCGCCGCCCGCGTCACATTGCCCTCCTCGGCGATGGCGAGAAAGCAGCGGAGATGGCGTAGCTCGATGCTTGTACGGCTCATGCGTTCGGAGCATAACCGCAGCCCAATCGGCATTTCACGCGCCGCGCGGTGGCTCGTAACGTGAGAGGCGGAACCCGATTGACGGGTGCAGTATTCTGGACTGAGAGTCCAGTCTGATGAACTGCGCAAGGGAGTGAGCCGGTGGACAGCCCGGTCAAGGACATTGCCGCCGGGGCGCCGACGAGCGCCGGGACGGTCGCGGGCGGGACGGTCGCGGGCGCGGGGGCGGCGACCGCCTCGGCCTCGGCTCGCGCCACCCGTCTCGGCCCTGTCGCGCTCGTCGTCGCGGGCGGTCTGTCCGTGCAGTTCGGGTCGGCGGTCGCCGTGCTGCTCATGCCCCGCGCCGGCGCCCTCGGCGTCGTCACCCTGCGCCTGGTCCTCGCCGCCGCCGTCCTGCTGATCGTCTGCCGCCCCAAGGTGCGCGGTTACGGTCGCGCCGACTGGGGCACGGTCGTCGCCTTCGGCACCGCCATGGCGGGCATGAACATCCTCTTCTACCAAGCGGCGGACCGGATCCCGCTCGGAGCCGCCGTGACCCTGGAGGTCCTCGGTCCGCTGGTCCTCTCGGTGATCGCCTCGCGCCGGCTGATGAACCTGCTGTGGGCGGGGCTCGCCCTCGGCGGAGTCCTCCTGCTCAGCGGTGGCGGCTTCGACCGGCTCGACCCGGTGGGCGCCGCGTTCGCGCTCGGCGCGGGGGCGATGTGGGCGACGTACATCGTCTTCAGCGCCCGTACCGGCCGGCGCTTCCCGCAGGCGGACGGGCTGGCGCTGGCGATGGCGTTCGGCGCGGTGCTCAGCCTGCCGTTCGGCATCGTCGAGGCGGGCGACAAGCTGCTCGTGCCCTCCACGATCGGCCTCGGCCTCTGTGTGGCGCTGATGTCGTCCGTCCTCCCGTACACCCTCGAACTCCTCGCCCTGCGCCGCCTGCCCGCCCCCACCTTCGCCATCCTGATGAGCCTGGAACCGGCCATCGCCGCGACCGCCGGCTTCCTCGTCCTCAGTCAGGCGCTGGCCCTGACGGACGCGCTCGCGATCGCCCTGGTCATCGCGGCGAGCATGGGCGCGGTCCGCACCCAGGTGAAGCGCGCGGCCCTGCCGCCGGAGGTCTAGTCGGCGGGCGTGTGCCGATCCGGCGCGCCCTGATCCGGCGTGTACTGATCCGCGTACTCGGCGGTCGGCGGGGTCGTCGTGATCACGTCGATCAGCACCCCGTCCGGGGCCCCGACGATGAAGTGCCGCTGGCCGAAGTCCTCCGTGCGCAGCGGGAGCAGTTCGGGCAGCCCCGCCTCGCCGACCAGCCGGCGGTGCTCCGCGTCCACGTCCTCCACCTCGAAATTGAGCAGCAGGCCGCCCTGGGTGGGGGTGCGGTGGCCCTCGGGGAGGGTCGGGTGGCTGTGGTCGAGCAGCGCGAGCTCGTAGTGCGGCGCGTCGGGGCGGCGCAGGCTCACGTACCAGTCGGCCTCGAAGGTCGGCGTGAAGCCGAGATGGCGGGTGTAGAAGTCGCGTGCCGCGGCGACGTCGCGGGTGCAGATCACGGGGTAGAAGCTGTCGAGCCCGGTTCTCATGGCATGACTCCTCTGCGCGTGCGCTCTCTTTCACATACCTCGGGTATGTGAACCGTGCGGCTAGCATACCCCGGGTATGTGAAACGGGAAGGGTGGTGCGTGGCGATGGCGGACGAGCGGGCGGCGGGCAGCCGGGCGGAGCGGCGGGCGGCAACCCGGCGGGCGCTGCTGGCCGAAGGACGACGGCGGTTCGCCGAGGACGGCTACCACGGCGTGGTCCTCGCCGAGGTGGCCCAGGCCGTCGGGGTCACCAAGGGCGCCGCCTACCACCACTTCGAGAGCAAGGCGGGGCTCTTCCGGGCCGTGGTCGCCGAGGTCCAGCACGAACTGGGCGAGCGGGTCGCGGCGGCGGCGGAGGGGCACGCCGACCCCTGGGAGCAGCTGCGCGCCGGCTGCCGGGCCTTCCTCGCGGCCGGCTCGGACCCGGCCGTACGGCGGATCGTGCTGGTCGACGCGCCGAACGTCCTCGGGTGGGAGGAGTGGCGGGCCCTGGACGAGGAGTCCTCCGCCCGGCATCTGACCGAGGTCCTGGCGGCCCTGATCGACGCCGGGATCGTCGCGGAGCAGCCGGTCGAACCCCTGGCGCGCCTGCTGTCGGGCGCGATGAACGAGGCCGCACTCTGGCTGGCTCGCGGCGGCACGCCCGCATCGCTGGACCTGACGATGAACGCCCTGGACGGCCTCCTGTCAGGCCTCCGCCGCCAGGAGCCGTAACGGCGAGGCGCGGCCTGACGATGCGGGGCCTGGTGGCGCGGCCTGGCGATGCGGGGCCGGGTGGCGCGCCCCGGCGATGCGCGGCCGGGTGGCGCGCCCCGGCGGTGCGGGGGCTGGTGGTTCGCCCCGGCGATGCGCGCTCCAGCGAAGCGGCCCGGCGACGCACGCCCGGCCCCCGTGCCCCGGTGAGGCGCCCGGCTTCGTGCCCCGTGCCCGCAGCCCGGGCCGTTCCTCGTGCCCCGGGCTGCACCCCGGCCTCGTGCCCCGTGCCGCACCGCACCCCACGTCCCGGGCCGTGCCGCACCGCACCCCATATCCCGGGCCGCACCGCACCCCGCCTCCCGTCCCGGGCCGCACCGCACCCCGCCTCCCGTCCCGGGCCGCACCGCACCCCGCCTCCCGTCCCGGGCCGCACCGCACCCCGCCTCCCGTCCCGCACCGCACCCCGCCTCCCGGGCCGCCGCCGCGCGGTCGCCTTCCGCGCCCGGCCGCGCGCCTCGCCGTCAGGGCCGCGCCCCTGCCGCATCCCTCCGCGGCGGCGGAGCGCTCGCTCGATCGTGCCCAAGAACTAAAGCAAGCACGCTTGATTGTTTCTCCGTCCGCTGCCATGCTCCTCGGCACACGCCCGTGTCCCGAGGGGAGCGCACCGTGTCCGACCCTGCCGTCGTCCTCGACGATCTGCGCAGCGAGAGCGAGGAAGTCGACCTTCTCGTACGGGGGTTGAGCGACGAGGGATGGGCAGCGCCCACACCCGCCCCCGGCTGGACGATCGCCCACCAGATCGCCCATCTCGCCTGGACCGACCGGGCGGCCCTGCTCGCCGCCACCGATCCCGAGGCCTTCACCGCCGAGGCCGAGAAGGCGCTCGCCGCACCCGACACGTTCGTCGACGACGGGGCGGCGGAGGGCGCCGCGCTCCCGCCCGCCGAGCTGCTCGGACGGTGGCGGGTCGGCCGCGAGCGGCTGCAGAGCGCCCTGCGCGCGGCCCCGCCCGGCGCCCGTTTCCCCTGGTACGGGCCACCCATGAGCGCCATCTCCATGGGCACCGCCCGGCTCATGGAGACCTGGGCGCACGGCCAGGACATCGCCGACGCCCTCGGTGTCGTACGCGAGCCGACCGCCCGGCTGCGCCACGTCGCCTGGATCGGCATCCGCGCCCGCGACTACGCCTATCTCGTCCGGGGGATCACCCCGCCCCCGGAGCCCTTCCGCGTCGAACTGGCCGCCCCCGACGGCGAGGAGTGGGTGTACGGACCCCAGGAAGCGGCCCAGAGGATCACCGGGCCCGCGCTCGACTTCTGTCTGCTCGTCACCCAGCGCGTCCACCCCGACGACACCGCGCTCCGCGCCGAGGGCCCCGACGCCGCGCACTGGCTCACCATCGCCCAGGCCTTCGCGGGCCCCGCCGGCACCGGCCGCGCGCCGCAGGGGGCCTAGTGGACCTCCTCCGTATCGGCAACGCCTCCGGCTTCTACGGCGACCGCTTCGACGCGGTCCGCGAGATGCTCACGGGCGGCGAACTCGACGTCCTCACCGGCGACTACCTCGCCGAACTGACCATGCTCATCCTCGGCCGGGACCTTCTGAAGGACCCGGACGCCGGATACGCCAAGACCTTCCTGCGCCAGATGGAGGAGGGCCTCGGCCTCGCCCACGAGAGCGGCGTCCGCATCGTCACCAACGCCGGTGGTCTCAACCCCGCCGGTCTCGCCGAGGCGCTCGGGGAGCTGAGCCGAAGGCTCGGCATCCCCACCCGTATCGCGTACGTCGAGGGCGACCGCCTCCCCACCGAGCACGGAGTGCTCACCGCCAACGCCTACCTCGGCGGCGCCGGGATCGCCGCCTGCCTGACGGCCGCCGCCGATGTCGTCGTCACCGGCCGCGTCACCGACGCCGCCCTCGTCACCGGGCCGGCGCAGTGGCGCTTCGGCTGGGGTCCGGAGGAGTACGACAAGCTGGCGGGCGCGGTCGTCGCGGGCCACGTCCTGGAGTGCGGTACCCAGGCCACCGGCGGCAACTACGCCTTCTTCACCGACCACGACCCGCGCGCGCTGCGCCGCCCCGGCTTCCCGCTCGCCGAACTCCGCTCCGACGGCAGCGCCGTCATCACCAAGCACCCCGGCACCGGTGGCGTCGTCGACCTCGGCACGGTCACCGCACAGCTCCTGTACGAGACGTCGGGCGCGCGCTACGCGGGGCCCGACGTGACCGCCCGGCTCGACACCGTACGGCTCACCCAGGACGGGCCGGACCGGGTGCGGATCGACGGCGTACGGGGCGAGGCGCCGCCGCCCACCCTCAAGGCGGGGTTCACCAGGATCGGCGGCCACCGCAACGAGGTCGTCCTCGTCCTCACGGGTCTCGACATCGAGGCCAAGGCCCAGCTCGTCAGGGAGCAGATCGAGGACGCCTTCGAGCGCTCCAAGTCCCGCCCCGCCGACGTCCGCTGGGAGCTTGCCCGTACCGATCACGCGGACGCCGCGACCGAGGAGACCGCGAGCGCGCTGCTCCGTCTCGTCGTCCGCGACCCCGCCCCCGAGCCCGTCGGCCGTGCCCTCAGCGGCGCCGCGATCGAACTGGCCCTCGCGAGCTACCCCGGTTTCCACGTCACCGCCCCGCCCGGCAAGGGCGCGCCCTACGGCGTCTTCGAGGCCCGGCACGTCCCGGCCGCCGACGTCCCGCACACCGCCGTCCTGCCCGACGGGAGCCGCGTCACCCTCCCCGTACCCGACCGCACCCGGGAACTGGCGCCGCTCGACCCACCTCCGCTGCCCGAGCCGCTCCCCGAGGGCCCGGTGCGACGAGCACCGCTCGGGCGCGTCGCCGGGGCCCGCAGCGGCGACAAGGGAGGCGACGCGAACATCGGCGTCTGGGTCCGCACCGACGACGCGTGGCGCTGGCTCGTCCACACCCTCACGGTCGAGCGGCTCAAGCGACTTCTGCCGGAGACCGCCGGGCTGGACGTCGTACGGCACGTCCTGCCGAACCTGCGCGCGGTGAACTTCGTCGTCACCGGCCTCCTCGGCGAGGGCGTCGCCTCCCAGGCCCGCTTCGACCCCCAGGCCAAGGCACTCGGCGAGTGGCTCCGCGCCCGCGAACTCGACGTACCGGAAGAGCTCCTGTGACCGCCCCGGAGGAACTGCTGTGACCGTCCTCGCCTCCGCCCTCGACACGGGCGGACCCGACTACGCGGCCCACCGCGCCGCCATGCTCGACAAGCTGGCCGCCCTCGACACCGAGCACGCCAAGGCGCTCGCGGGCGGCGGCGAGAAGTACACCGCACGGCACCGCAAGCGCGGCAAGATGCTCGCCCGCGAACGCATCGAGCTCCTCGTCGACCCGGACACCCCGTTCCTGGAACTGTCCCCGCTCGCCGCCTGGGGCAGCGACTATCCGGTGGGGGCGTCGATCGTCACCGGTATCGGCGTCGTCGAGGGCGTCGAGTGCCTGATCACCGCCAACGACCCGACCGTGCGCGGCGGTGCCTCCAACCCGTGGACGCTGAAGAAGGCCCTGCGCGCCAACGAGATCGCGTACGCCAACCGGCTTCCCGTGATCTCGCTCGTCGAGTCCGGCGGCGCCGATCTGCCGTCCCAGAAGGAGATCTTCATCCCCGGCGGGGCGCTCTTCCGCGACCTGACCAGGCTCTCCGCCGCCGGCATCCCCACCATCGCCGTGGTCTTCGGCAACTCGACGGCCGGCGGGGCGTACGTCCCCGGCATGTCGGACCACACCGTGATGATCAAGGAGCGGTCCAAGGTCTTCCTCGGCGGTCCTCCGCTGGTGAAGATGGCGACGGGGGAGGAGAGCGACGACGAGTCGCTCGGCGGCGCGGAGATGCACGCCCGCACCTCCGGTCTCGCCGACCACTACGCCGTCGACGAGGCCGACGCGCTGCGCCAGGCGCGGCGGATCGTCGCCCGCCTCAACCACCGCAAGGCGCACGCCGATCCGGCGATCGCGGAGCCCCCGAAGTACGACGAGGACGAGCTGCTCGGGATCGTGCCGGGTGACCTGAAGACCCCGTTCGATCCGCGCGAGGTCATCGCCCGGGTCGTGGACGGCTCGGACTTCGACGAGTTCAAGCCGCTGTACGGGCCGAGCCTGGTGACGGGCTGGGCGGAGCTGCACGGCTATCCGGTCGGCATCCTCGCCAACGCCCAGGGCGTGCTCTTCAGCGCCGAGTCGCAGAAGGCGGCGCAGTTCATCCAGCTCGCCAACCAGCGCGACATCCCGCTGGTCTTCCTGCACAACACCACCGGCTACATGGTCGGCAAGGAGTACGAGCAGGGCGGCATCATCAAGCACGGCGCGATGATGATCAACGCGGTGTCGAACTCGAAGGTGCCGCACCTGTCCGTGCTGATGGGCGCGTCGTACGGCGCCGGGCACTACGGGATGTGCGGCCGGGCCTACGACCCGCGCTTTCTCTTCGCCTGGCCGAGCGCCAAGTCGGCCGTCATGGGCCCGCAGCAGCTGGCCGGCGTCCTGTCGATCGTCGCCCGGGCGAGCGCCGCCGCGAAGGGGCAGCCGTACGACGACGAGGCCGACGCCGGGCTGCGCGCGATGGTCGAGGCGCAGATCGAGTCGGAGTCGCTGCCGATGTTCCTGTCCGGGCGGCTGTACGACGACGGCGTCATCGACCCCCGCGACACGCGCACGGTCCTCGGGCTGTGCCTGTCCGCGATCCACACGGCACCGGTCGAGGGCGCGCGCGGCTTCGGCGTCTTCCGCATGTGAGGCTCCACCGGATCACCGCAACCATCAATTGAGGAACCACCGCGGCGAGCAACCAGCTCCGCGAGAACGGCGGCGGTTCAGCCGCGAAGGCAGAGGGAGAGGCTCCATGATCCGTTCAGTCCTCGTCGCGAACCGGGGCGAGATCGCCTGCCGGGTGTTCCGTGCGTGCCGGGAGCTGGGCATCGGGACGGTCGCCGTGTACTCGGACGCGGACGCCTCCGCCCTGCACGTACGGGAGGCGGACGCGGCGGTACGGCTGCCGGGGGCGACGCCCGCGGAGACGTATCTGCGCGGCGACCTCGTCGTGAAGGCGGCGCTGGCGGCGGGCGCGGACGCGGTGCACCCGGGGTACGGCTTCCTGTCGGAGAACCCGGAGTTCGCCCAGCAGGTCCTGGACGCGGGCCTGGTGTGGATCGGCCCTCCGCCGTCCGCGATCGAGGCGATGGCCTCCAAGACGCGGGCGAAGGAGCTGCTCGGGATCGCCCCGCTGGTGGCCGCCGACGTCACGGAGGCCGACCTGCCGGTCCTGGTGAAGGCGGCTGCGGGCGGCGGCGGGCGCGGCATGCGGATCGTGCGGGACCTCGGCGCCCTGGAGGGAGAGCTGACGGCCGCCTCGGCGGAGGCGGCGAGCGCGTTCGGCGACGGCGAGGTGTTCGTCGAGCCGTACGTGGAGAACGGCCGCCATGTGGAGGTCCAGATCCTCGCGGACGGCCACGGGACGGTCTGGGCGCTCGGCACCCGCGACTGCTCGCTCCAGCGCCGCCACCAGAAGGTGATCGAGGAGGCCCCGGCGCCGGGCCTGCCGCCGTCGCTCGTCGCGGAGCTCCACGACCGTTCGGTGTCGGCGGCGAAGGCGGTCGGCTATGTCGGCGCGGGCACGGTCGAGTTCCTGGTCGCGGACGACCGGGCGCACTTCCTGGAGATGAACACACGCCTCCAGGTGGAGCACCCGGTGACGGAGGAGGTCCACCGGGTGGACCTGGTGGCCCTCCAGATCGCGGTTGCGGAAGGCGGGGCCCTGCCCCCGGAGCCCCCGTCCCCCCAGGGCCACGCGATCGAGGCACGCCTGTATGCGGAGGACCCGGCCGGAGGCTGGACGCCTCAGACGGGCACACTGCACGCCCTCGAGTTCCCCGTGGGCTCCCGCGTCGACACCGGCTACGTCTCCGGGGACACCATCGGGGTCCATTACGACGCCATGCTCGCCAAGGTCGTCGTCCACGCGCCCACCCGCGCCGAGGCCGTCCGCAAGCTGGCCCACGTACTGGAGCGGGCACGGATCCACGGGCCCGTGACCAACAGGGACCTGCTCGTCGCGAGCCTGCGGCACCCCGAGTTCCACGACACCTCGCGCCTCGACACCGGCTTCTACGAGCGGAACCTGGACGCCCTCACGCAGGCCCCGCCCGGCGAGGCGCACGCGGCCGTCGCCGCCGCGCTCGCGCAGGCCGAGGGGAGCCGTGGGCGGTTCGGGGGAGGGTGGCGGAACCTCGCCTCGCAGGACCAGGTCAGGGTGTACGGCGACCACGAGGTCCGCTACCGGCCCACTCGTGACGGCGGCGCCGGGTACAACGTCACCGTCCCTGAGGGCGTCCGCCCCGTGAGCGTCGCCCCCGACCGCGTACGGCTCGAAGTGGACGGTGTCGTACGGGATTTCGAGGTCGCCCGGCACGGTGACACCGTCCACGTCGGCCCGCACCGGCTCACCGTGCGGCCCCGCTTCCCCGACCCCACCGACCAGCGGGAGCCCGGCTCCCTGCTCGCGCCGATGCCCGGCACCGTCGTCCGCGTCGCCGACGGCCTCGCGCCCGGCGCGCGGGTCACCGCCGGGCAGCCGCTCCTCTGGCTGGAGGCCATGAAGATGGAGCACCGCGTCATCGCCCCCGCCTCCGGCACGCTCACCGCGCTCCACGCCGTCCCCGGCCGCCAGGTCGAGGTCGGCGCCCTGCTCGCCGTCGTACAGACCGATGCACAGGAGGACCAGACCGTATGAGCACCATGATCGAAAGCGAAGAGCTCACCGCGCTCCGTGCCGCCGTCTCCGCGCTCGGCCACCGCCACGGCCCCGGCTTCGACCGGGCCACCCTGTGGGCCGAGGCGGGCAAGCTCGGCTACCTCGGGGTGAACCTGCCGGAGGAGTACGGCGGCGGAGGCGGCGGCATGGCCGAGCTGTCGATCGTCCTGGAGGAGGCCGGGGCCGCCGGCGCACCGCTCCTGATGATGGTGGTCTCGCCCGCGATCTGCGGCACGGTCATCGCCCGTTTCGGCACGGAGGAGCAGAAGCAGGCGTGGCTGCCGGGTCTGGCGGACGGCTCGCGCACGATGGCCTTCGGTATCACCGAGCCCGACGCGGGCTCGAACTCGCACCGCATCACGACCACCGCGACCCGTACGGAGGAGGGCTGGGTCCTCAACGGCCGCAAGGTGTTCGTGTCGGGCGTCGACATCGCCGACGCGACCCTGATCGTGGGCCGTACGTCGGACGCCCGCACGGGCACGCTCAAGCCCTGTCTCTTCATCGTCCCGCGCGACGCCCCCGGCTTCCAGCGTCGGCACATCGAGATGGAACTCGACGCGAACGAGAAGCAGTTCGAGCTGACCATCGACGATGTGCACCTGCCGGCCGACGCGCTCGTCGGCGACGAGGACGCGGGTCTGCTCCAGCTCTTCGCGGGGCTCAACCCGGAGCGGATCATGACGGCCGCCTTCGCGATCGGCATGGGGCGGTACGCCCTCGCGCAGGCCGTGAAGTACGCGAAGGAGCGCCAGGTCTGGAAGACCCCGATCGGCGCCCACCAGGCCATCGCCCACCCCCTGGCCCAGGCCCACATCGAGCTGGAACTGGCCCGCCTGATGATGGCCAAGGCCGCGCACCTGTACGACGCGGGTGACGACATCGGGGCGGGCGAGGCCGCCAACATGGCGAAGTACGCGGCGGCCGAGGCCTGTGTGAAGGCCGTCGATCAGGCTGTCCACACGCTCGGCGGCAACGGTCTCACCCGTGAGTTCGGTCTCGCCCGTCTGATCGCCGCGTCCCGCGTGGCCCGGATTGCCCCCGTCAGCCGGGAGATGATCCTCAACTACGTGTCGGTGCACACGCTGGGGCTGCCCAAGTCGTATTGAGGAGACGGCAGTTCCGGCGTTCTTCGGTCGGTCCCGTTCCCTCCGGAAGACCCGAGGAGGGAACGGGGCGGCGGTCGGTCACTCCTCGTCGGCGGCGTGACTGTCGCCGAGGAGGGCGACCTCGCCGATCCAGCGCCGGATCTCCGCTCCGAAGTCCACCCGTCCGACCTCGTGATGGGCGGCCACGAAGCGCAGGGCGGGCGGCTTGCTCTTCCAGTACCGCTCGTGAACGGCGGCCTTGCGGAGGAAGATCTCGCAGCCGACGGCGTTGGTGTGGAAGTTCAGCTCCAGCTCGCGCGGGCGCTCGTGCCCGGGCGACTGATCGACGAGAAGGAGGCTCTGCCGCCGGTAGACGTGGTACTCGGTGCGGGGGATGGTGTCGGTGACGATCCGGGATCCCTCGCACACGTAGCCCTCGGCGGCGAAGGACTCGAGAACCGTCTCGTGCAGGGGCAACGCGCTGATGTGCACGAGGTCGTCATCCGTCCGGGCCTTGATCCCCTCGGCCTCGACCTCGGTGTGCAGGCCCAGGTGGACCCCCAGCTTCTGCCCCTTGACCTCGGTCAGCGGGGTCTCCCACTTGAGCCGGTGGCGGATCCGGACCCGCCTCTCCTCGCCCTTCTCCAGGGTGAAGTAGCCGCTCACGCTCGGGTAGTCGAACGTGTCGCCGCTCTCCCCGTCGCCGTCGCCCTTGTGGGCCACCGGTGCGTCGGTGACGAGCCTCAGGCTTATCGACTTCACCTCGACCCTGCGTTCGGGGGCGCGCAGCACCACCTCACCGGTCAGAAGTCCCCCAGGCAGCGCCGGTTCGGACTCCACGAGGGTGTCGATCTCGAGCGGTACGCCGCCCTTGCCCAGCAATCGTTTGAAGACCATGCGCGCAGGCTAACCGGTTGTGATCATTCTGTGTGCGGGCCTCGACATTTCGTGCACGGCGGTCATCGCTCTCGAATCATGCAGGCACGCTTGATTGTTTCCCTGGAGTGCTGACAAGGTCTCCCCAAGTCGTACCGACACACGCGATCCTGGCGACCACCTTCCACCTCTCCAGGGGGCCTGCATGGTGTTCCACAGCGAGTACGAGGCCGTCTCCACCGTTTCCCTCCCCATCCACGAGGCCGTCCTCGGCCGGGCCGCAGAGTTCGGGGACGCCCCCGCGCTGATCGACGGGGCCGGTGGGCCCACCCTCACCTATGCCCAGGTCGACGCCTTCCACCGGCAGGTCGCCGCAGGGCTCGCCGAGGCAGGAGTCCGCAAGGGGGACGTGCTCGCCCTGCACAGCCCCAACACCGTGCTGTTCCCCATCGCGTTCTACGCCGCCACCCGGGCCGGCGCGTCCGTCACCACCGTCCATCCGCTCTCCACGGCGGAGGAGTTCGCCAAGCAGCTCCGCGACTCCTCCGCCCGCTGGATCGTCACCGTCTCGCCGCTCCTGGAACCGGCCCGGCGGGCCGCCGAACTCGCGGGCGGGATCGAGGAGATCTTCGTCTGCGACCAGGCGCCCGAAGGGGACGGCATCCGCTCACTCCAGTCGATGCTCGCCACCACCGCCCCCGAGCCTGCCCTGGAGTTCGACCCGGACGAGGACATCGCCGCCCTGCCGTATTCCTCCGGCACCACCGGGGTCCCCAAGGGCGTGATGCTCACCCACACCTCGATCGCCACCAACCTCGCCCAGCTCGAACCCTTCATCCCCATGGGCCCGGGCGACCGCATCCTCGCCGTCCTGCCCTTCTTCCACATCTACGGGCTGACCGCCCTGATGAACGCCCCGCTGCGGCAGGGCGCGACCGTCGTCGTCCTGCCCCGGTTCGAACTCGACCAGTTCCTCGCCGCGATCCAGAACCACCGCATCAACGGCCTGTACGTGGCCCCGCCGATCGTCCTCGCGCTCGCCAAGCACCCGGCCGTCGCCGACTACGACCTGTCCTCCCTGGAGTACATCGTCAGCGCCGCCGCCCCGCTCGACGCCTCCCTCGCCGAGGCGTGCTCGGCCCGGCTGAAGCTGCCGCCCGTCCGCCAGGCGTACGGCATGACCGAGCTGTCCCCCGGCACGCACGTCGTCCCCCTCGACGCCGTGAACCCTCCGCCCGGCGCCGTCGGCAAGCTGCTCCCCTCCACCGAGATGCGGATCCTGTCCCTCGACGACCCGACGAAGGACACCGAGCCGGGTACGGAAGGAGAGGTCGCCATCCGGGGTCCGCAGGTCATGAAGGGCTACCTGGGCCGCCCCGACGCCACCGCCGACATGATCGACGCCGACGGCTGGGTGCACACCGGCGACATAGGCCGGGTCGACGAGAACGGCTGGCTCTTCGTCGTCGACCGGGTCAAGGAACTCATCAAGTACAAGGGCTTCCAGGTCGCCCCGGCCGAGCTGGAGGCCCTGCTGCTCACCCACGAGGGGATCGCCGACGCGGCCGTGATCGGCGTGCACGACGAGGACGGCGCCGAGATACCCAAGGCGTTCGTCGTCCGACAGGCGAGCGCGGCCGACCTGAACGGCGAGGACGTCATGGCGTACGTGGCCGGCAAGGTCGCCCCGTACAAGAAGATCAGGCGTGTGGAGTTCGTCGACGGGGTGCCGCGCGCCGCGTCGGGGAAGATCCTGCGCCGCGAACTGAGGGACCGCGAGTGAAGCTCGACCGTGGCATCGCCACCCTGACGCTGGACTGTCCGGAGAACCGCAACGCCCTCTCGGCCGCCCTGGTGGCCGAGTTGGCGGAGGCGCTCACCGAGTGCGGCGAGGATCCGGCCGTACGCGCGGTGGTCCTCACGCACACCGGCTCGACGTTCAGCGCGGGCGCCGACCTGAAGGCCCCGCCGAGTCCGTACGCCTTCGTCGACCTGCTCCGGCAGATCGTCGAGCTGCCGAAGCCCGTGGTGGGCGTGGTGCGCGGCCATGTGCGCGCCGGCGGCCTGGGGCTGCTCGGGGCGTGCGACATCGTGGTCGCCTCCGAGGGCTCGGACTTCGCGCTGACGGAGGTACGGATCGGGGTCGCGCCCGCCGTCATCTCGCTGACGCTGCTGCCCAAGCTGGAGCAGCGGGCGGCGGAGCGGTACTACCTGACGGGGGAGCGGTTCGGCACGGCGGACGCCGTACGGATGGGTCTGGTGACCGCCACCGAGGACGACCTGGACGCGATCCTGGACGGGCTGCGCAAGGGGTCCCCGCAGGGGCTGGCAGAGTCGAAGCGCCTGGTCACGGCTAGAGTCCTGGAGACCTTCGAGCGCGACGCGGAGGACCTGGTCCAGAGGTCGGCCTCGCTCTTCGCCTCCGCCGAGGCGCGCGAAGGGATGACGGCCTTCCTCGAACGACGGGACCCTGAATGGCGGCTCTGACCGGCCCGAAGCAGGACAGGAGCCGCGCCACCCGGCAGCGGCTCCTGGAGGCGGCGGTGTCCTGCCTGGCCGAACACGGCTGGGCGGGCTCCACCGTCTCCGTGGTGGCCGAGCGCGCCGGGGTCTCGCGCGGCGCCGCGCAGCACCACTTCCCCACCCGGGAGGACCTGTTCACGGCGGCCGTCGAGTACGTCGCCGAGGAACGCTCCCACGCCCTGCGCACCCTCCCGGCGCGCGACCGCCGCGAGGCCGTCGGCGCCCTGGTCGACCTCTTCACCGGACCGCTCTTCCGCGCGGCCCTCCACCTCTGGGTGGCCGCGGCCCACGAGCCCCAGCTCCACGCCCGGGTCACCGAGCTGGAGGCCAGGGTCGGCCGCGAGTCCCACCGCATGGCGGTCTCCCTCCTGGCCGCGGACGAGTCCGTCCCGGGCGTACGGGAGACGGTGCAGGGCCTCCTCGACATGGCCCGCGGCCTGGGCCTCGCCACCCTCCTGACCGACGACAAGGCGCGCCGCGAACGGATCGTGGCCCAGTGGTCGAAGCTCCTGGACGACGCACTGGGCTGAGCCCCGAGGTCCGCCCCCGTCGACCGGCGGGTCGCCCGCGCGGCGGGCCCTCTCGCCCCGGGCCGTTCGGCTTCCCGGGTCGGTCGACTGTCCTGACCCGTCGGCCGCCCGGCCCCGTGAGACCTCAGGCCGGTACGGACAGCGCGGCGAGGTAGCCGGTCAGCGCGGCCGCGGTGCCGGCGAGGGGGAAACGGGCGCCGAGCTGCCCGTCCGGGCGCACCAGGAACCCGGTCGGCCCGTCGGGGCGGTAGATCCGGGCGAACTCGCCCGCCGCGTCGACGTACCCGGGGACGCTCCCGGTACCGGCGGCCGAGGCCGCCTCGCCGGCGAGCACCGCGACCGTCTGCAGGCTGCTCTCGGGCCCCTGCCCGTCGGGTCCGGATCCGGGGAGTCCGGCGAGGGCCACCGGCTCCGCGCCGGGCGCCTTCCGCCCGCCGACCGCGGCGGCGACCACCGCGCCCGCCTCGGCGGCCCTGGCGAGGTCGGCGGGGGCGGTCGCGTACAGCAGCAGCACGTGCCCGGTGCGGCCGCGCAGGACGTCGAGCAGACGCAGCGGGTACGCGGCAATGGGGACGGTCAGGCCGCCGCAGTCGGGGGCCCGATCGCCGGGCTGGGGCGCGTCGACCGGCCCGTACGGGCTGCCCGCGAGCGGGCCGTCCCGGTAGGCGACCAGCAGTTGGGCCTCCCGGAGCATCAGGGTGCTCGGGTCCTCGGGGTCGCTCTCCATCCCCTGCCTCGCGTGGCGCACGGTCCGGCCCACCACCTCTTCGCCGACGGGGCGGCGCTCGGCGTCGTAACTGGCGAGCAGGGCCGGCCCGGCCTCCCCGTCGAGGACGAGGGCGAGCTTCCAGGCCAGGTTGCAGGCGTCCTGGATGCCGGTGTTCATGCCCTGGGCGCCGGTGGGCGGGTGGATGTGGGCGGCGTCGCCTGCGACGAAGACCCGGCCCTCGCCGTAGCGGTCGACGATCCGGTGGCTGATGCGGAAGACGGAGGACCAGCGCAGCGCGGAGACGCGGGTGGGGGTGGGGGCCAGCCGGTCGACCACGGCCTGGATGTGGGACAGCTCCGGCGCCCGGCTGCCCTCCAGACCGTGCGCCACGCCGTCGCCGCCCGCGTCACGCCCCTGCGCGGACAGCTCCGGCGGGACCATCATCGACATGCGGAAGCGGCCCGTGCCGGGCAGCGGGATGCAGACCAGCACGTCGTCGGTCGAGCCGTCCTCGGCGTGGCGCAGGGACCGCAGGCCGTAGCCGTACGGCAGGTCCCAGTCGGCCTCGACGTCGCCCAGCATGTACTCCTCGGGGAAGGCCCCGCCCTCGTAGCTGAGGCCGAGGCCCTTGCGGACGGTGCTGTGGGCACCGTCGCAGCCGATCAGATACCGGGTGCGCAGCTCCTCGTCGGCGCCGGCGCCGGTCCGCAGCCGTGCGGTCACCCCGTCCTCGTCCTGGGCGAACGACAGCAGCTCGGTGCCGCGTTCCACGGTGGTGTCCAGACCCGCGACGTACTCCTCCAGGAGTCGCTCGGTCTCGTACTGCGGCAGCGCGGCGAATCCGTACGGCACCTCAGGGGGCAGCGCGAGGTCGACCCGCGCGACCTCCCGGCCGTTGACAAGGATCAACTGGCCGCGCAGCGGGACGGCGGCCTCCAGGACGGAGCGGGCCAGCCCCATCCGGTCCCAGATCTCCAGGGTGCGCGGCTGGATGCCGACCGCTTTGGCGTACGGCAGCCGGGCCGGCAGCCGGTCGACGAGCCGGCAGCGCACCCCGCGGCGGCGTAGTTCGGCGGCCGCGGTCAGCCCCACGGGGCCGGCGCCCACGATCAGTACGTCGGTTGTACGGGTGTCTGCCACGGGTGCCTCCCAGTGCACCTGGCCCCCGGACCGGTCCCGAACACCATGGTCGCCCGGGGGCGTGACCCGCGCCACATACGTCTCGCCCGCCCCGCAGTACGCTGGTCCCATGCTTTCGCTCGTACGCCGCCGCCACGTGGACTTCGTCCGCGTCACGAGCATGGGCTGTCGGCGCTCCGCCTGACCTCGAAGCCCCCAGATCCACTTCAGGCACCCGCGCCCCCGCCCCACCCCTGGCGGCGCGCCCGGGCCCCGTACACCCCGCGGACGCACACCATGACGCACACCTCGTACAGCTCCCAGCTCCCCATCGTCGACCTCGCCGCCGCCGACCGCGGCCCCCAGGCCCGGCGACTGCTCCATGCGCAGCTCCACAGCGCCGCCCACGACGTCGGCTTCTTCCAGCTGGTCGGGCACGGTGTGACCGAGGCCGAGACCCGGGCGCTCACCTCCGCCATGCGGGCCTTCTTCGCGCTGCCGGAGGCCGACCGGATCGCCCTCGACACCACCAACTCGCCGCACTTCCGCGGCTACACCCGCATCGGTGACGAGCGCACCGGCGGCTCCCGCGACTGGCGCGACCAGCTCGACATCGGCGCCGAGCGCCCCGCGCGCGTCCCGGGCCCCGGCGAGGCTCCGTACTGGTGGCTCCAGGGCCCGAACCAGTGGCCCGCCGCCCTCCCCGAGCTGCGGTCGGCCGCCCTGAACTGGGTCGAGCGCCTCAGCGGGGTCGCCGAGCGGCTGCTGCACGAGCTGCTCGCCTCGATCGGCGCGCCCGCCGGCTTCTACGACGACGTCTTCGGCGACCGGGCCCACCCGCACCTCAAGCTGGTGCGCTACCCGGGAAGCGCCGGCGACGGCGCCGACCAGGGCGTCGGCGCGCACAAGGACTACGGCTTCCTGACCCTGCTCCTGCAGGACCACGTCGGCGGCCTCCAGGTCGAGCGCGAGGACGGCGCCTTCCACGACGTGCCGCCGCTGCCCGGCGCGTTCGTCGTCAACCTGGGCGAGCTCCTCGAAGTGGCGACCAACGGCTATCTGATCGCCACCAACCACCGGGTGGTCTCTCCGCCCGCGGCGACGGAGCGCTACTCCGTCCCGTTCTTCTACAACCCGCGGCTCGACGCGCGGATCGCCCCGCTCGCCTTCCCGTACGCCTCGGCGGCGCCCGGGATCACGACCGACCCGGCGAACCCGCTGTTCGCCGAGTACGGCCGCAACGAGCTGAAGGGCAAGCTGCGCGCCCACCCGCTGGCGGCGGCCCGTCATCACGCGGACCTGCTGCTCGCGGAGGAGCGCCAGCTCACCACCGCCTGACCGGGCCCGCCCCGGGGGCGCTGACAGGGCCTGCCCCGGCGGTCGGCGGGACCTTGACATGGCCAGGCACGGCCCGCGGTCGCGGTGCCGGGCGGGCCCCTGACTTGCAGGCACGGCCCGCGGTCGCGGTGCCAGCGGGCCCCTGACATGGATCGGCCCGGCCCCGCGGTCGCGGTGCCGGGCTCGGCCGGGGCGGGCTGTGCGGGCTCGCCCCGGGATACTTGTGCCTGTGCGGGCTCAGCCCGCGAACGCCGCCAGGTCGGCGTAGCCCGCGATCTCCTGCGGGTCGCGTCGGCCGGGGCCGATGTACCGCGCCGACGGCCGCACCAGGCGTCCGGTGCGCTTCTGCTCCAGGATGTGCGCCGACCAGCCGGCTGTACGGGCGCAGCTGAACATCGACGTGAACATGTGCGCCGGGACCTCGGCGAAGTCGAGCACGATCGCCGCCCAGAACTCGACGTTCGTCGCGAGGACGCGGTCGGGGCGGCGGTTGTGCAGCTCCTCCAGGGCGGCCTTCTCCAGCGCCTCGGCGACCTCGAAGCGCGGCGCGGCGAGTTCCTTGGCCGTACGGCGCAGAACGCGGGCGCGCGGGTCCTCGGCGCGGTAGACGCGGTGGCCGAAGCCCATCAGTCGCTCACCGCGGTCGAGGGCCTGCCGCACGTACGCCTTCGCGTCGCCGGTCCGCTCGATCTCCTCGATCATGCCGAGGACGCGGGACGGGGCGCCGCCGTGCAGCGGGCCGGACATGGCGCCGACGGCGCCGGACAGGGCGGCGGCCACGTCGGCGCCGGTGGAGGCGATGACGCGCGCGGTGAACGTGGAGGCGTTCATGCCGTGCTCGGCGGCCGAGGTCCAGTACGCGTCGACGGCCTTGACGTGCTTCGGGTCCGGCTCGCCGCGCCAGCGGATCATGAACCGCTCGACGACCGACTGGGCCTTGTCGATCTCGCTCTGGGGCACCATCGGCAGACCCTGGCCGCGCGCCGACTGGGCGACGTACGACAGCGCCATGACGGCGGCCCGGGCGAGGTCCTCGCGGGCCTGCTCGGCATCGATGTCGAGGAGCGGCTTCAGGCCCCACACCGGGGCGAGCATGGCGAGCGCGGACTGGACGTCGACGCGGATGTCGCCGGAGTGCACCGGGATCGGGAAGGGCTCGGCCGGCGGCAGGCCGGGGTCGAAGGCGCCGTCGACCAGCAGACCCCAGACATTGCCGAACGAGACGTGACCGACCAGATCCTCGATGTCGACGCCGCGGTACCGAAGAGCGCCGCCCTCCTTGTCCGGTTCGGCGATCTCCGTTTCGAACGCGACGACTCCCTCGAGTCCGGGTACGAAGTCGGACATCAGGCGGCTCCTCTATCGATGATCAATCATCCGGGGTGTTGGTCGGGAATCAACAGTCATCCAGCCCAAGAGTCTGTACGGTTCCGATGATGCGGGGAAGCGTGACATCCGGCACACTCCGCCGATTCGGCAAGGAAGGGTTAGCGGGCCGCTGTGCCGGGCAGACTGCGTCTCTGCGGCAGGATGGCCTCTGTGACTGACGCTCTCGATCCCGCCGACATGCGCGAGCAGTACCGCACCACGGAGCTGACTGTGGCCGACCTCGCCCCCGAACCGATCGAACAGTTCACGCGCTGGTTCAAGGAGACCGCCACCAACCCGGCGATCCATGAGCCGAACGCGATGGTCGTCTCGACCGCCACAGCCGACGGCCGCCCGTCCTCCCGCACGGTGCTGCTCAAGCACTACGACGAGGCCGGTTTCGTCTTCTACACGAACTACGGCTCCCGCAAGGGCACCGAGCTGTCGGCCAATCCGTACATCTCGCTGCTCTTCCCCTGGCATCCGCTGGCCCGCCAGGTCATCGTCACGGGCCGGGCGGTGCGCACGGGCCGCGACGAGACGGTCGCCTACTTCCGCACCCGCCCGCACGGCTCCCAGCTGGGCGCCTGGGCCAGCCATCAGTCCTCGGTGATCGAGTCCCGCGAGGAACTCCTCACCCGGTACGAGGAGTTGACCGCGCGCTACCCGGACGACGAGCAGGTGCCGGTGCCGCCGGAGTGGGGTGGCTTCCGGGTCGTACCGGAGACGGTGGAGTTCTGGCAGGGCCACGAGAACCGGCTGCACGACCGGCTGCGGTACGTGCGGGTGGGGGACGGCGACGACTGGCGCGTGGAGCGCCTCTCACCCTGACACCTTCGCCGCCTCCGTGAGCGCCGTCTCGACGGCGTGCGGGATGTCCGTGACCGGGAACTGCGCGTGCCGTACGGTCCGCTCCCGGTCCACGACCAGGACCGCCCGCTTGAGCCGCAGCGCCTGTCCGGCGCGGAAGGTCGGCAGCCGGAGCGCCGCCGAGAGCCGGGCGTCCATGTCGGACAGCAGCGGGAAGGGGATCTCCTCGGCGGCGGCGAAGGCCCGCTGCTCGTCGGGGCGCTGGGTCGAGACCCCGTGGACGGCGACGCCGGCCGCCGTGAACTCCCCGTACGCGTCCCGGAACAGCCGGTTCTCCAGCGTGCAGCCGACCGTGCCGGGGATGTCGTTCCAGCCCTCGGGCAGCGGGCTCGGT
Source organism: Streptomyces sp. NPDC039609 (assembly GCF_055596705.1). Taxonomy (NCBI): domain Bacteria; kingdom Bacillati; phylum Actinomycetota; class Actinomycetes; order Kitasatosporales; family Streptomycetaceae; genus Streptomyces; species Streptomyces sp. NPDC039609. The sequence continues at coordinate 581,433 of NZ_JBVIUJ010000005.1, read as the reverse complement.
CGCCCGGTCGCGGGGTAGCAGAAGAGGACGGTGGCGGCGGCTTCCGGGTCCACCGGGTCCCGCTCTCCGCCGGTGTGCGCCGGCAGCGTGAGGCGCGACAGCCGGGTGCCGGGGAGTTCGTGGACGCGGTGGGCCTCGGCGCTGTGCTCGTCGGCGGAGGCCGTGAGGGTGCCGTCGCCGAGGAGCCAGCGGTCGGCCCAGTCCTGCAGGGAGACCAGGACGGGGAGCAGTGCCCGGCCGGTGGCGCTGAGCCGGTACTCGTGCCGCACCGGCGCCTCCTGGTAGGGCACCTTGTCGAGCACGCCGCTGTCGACCAGGTGGTTCAGCCGCTCGGCGAGCACCTTCCGGGAGATGCCCAGCTCGCTCTGGAGCTCGTCGAACCGGTACCGGCCGCGGGCGGCCTCCCGTACGAGCAGCAGGCTCCACCAGTCGCCGACGACGGCGGCGGCCTGGGCGATCGCGCAGGCGGCGTCGCGCTCGGGCACGGCTCGGGCCATGGTCTCCTCCTCGGTCGGTCGACCGCTCCATCTTGCGCCATCGAGTGAGTTCCCGATAGAAACTCACCGTAAGTTTCGAAAAGAAACCCACTGATCGTTTCACGGGGGAGGGGAACGCCCGCATGCCCATAGCCCGGGCTACCGCCTGGCGCACCTGGCAGATGACCCGCCGCGCCTATCCATGGACCTACGCCGTCGGCACGGTCCTGCCGGCCGCGCTCGCCATCTCGCTCGCGTACTTCGGCTACCACGCCATCGGTGGCGCAGCCGTCGCCGACGACTTCACCGAAGGCAGCGGCACCACCGCCTACCTCGCCTACATCGTCGTCGGCGCGACCGCCTTCCAGTTCACCGTCCGGCTCATCCTCTGGTCCGCGAAGGCCCTCATCACCGAGCAGCGGCAGGGCACCCTCGGCGCCCTCCTCGTCGCACCCGCCGGCCGCCTCCCGTACCTCGCCGGCTTCACCGCCTTCGCCGTCCTCAGCAGCCTCGTCGAGTTCCTCACCCTCGGCGTCGTCGTCGCCCTGCTCGGCATCTCCGTCCCGGTGGCCTCCGTGACCGGCCTGCTCCTCGGCGGCCTCGCGCTGATCGGCGCCGTCTTCGCGCTCTCCGTCGGACTCGGCGGCCTCATGATCGCCGCCGGCGAGGCGCACATCTCCCAGAACACCGTCTTCATCGTCCTCGGCCTGGTCGGCGGCTTCACCTTCCCTCGCGCCTACCTGCCCGAACCCGTCCAGTGGTTCGCCGAACTGCTCCCCACCACCGCGGCGACGGACGTTCTGCACGCGGCGACCACCGGCGGGCAGTCGCTGCCCGACCTCCTGCCGAGGCTGGCCGTCTGCGCGCTGCTCAGCGGCGTCTACCTGCTCCTGGGCCTGACGTACCTGCCGCGGGCCGAGGCCCGCGCCGTAGAAAGGACGTACTGACATGACGGGCATTCAGGTGCGCGCGCTGCGCAAGGACTTCCCCGTACGCGACAAGGGGATCTTCGGGCCCCGCAGCCTCAAGAAGGCCGTCGACGGCCTCGACCTCGACATCCCGCCCGGCCGGATCACCGGACTCCTCGGCCTCAACGGCGCCGGCAAGACCACCACCATCAAGATCCTCGCCACCCTGCTGCGCCCGAGCTCCGGTGCGGTCACGGTCGACGGGCTCGACACCGTCGCCGACGCCCGCGCCGTACGCCGCCGCATCAACCTCATCGCGGGCGGCGAGCGCATGGTCTACACCCGGATGACCGGCCGGGAGAACCTCTGGTACTTCGGTCAGCTCTACGACGTCCCGAAGCGCGAACTGCGCACCCGCATCGACGAGTTGCTCAGCACGGTCGGCCTGTCCGACGCCGCGGACACCATGGTCGAGCGGTACTCGCGCGGCATGACCCAGCGCCTCGCCATCGCCCGCGGGCTGATCAACCGGCCCGCCTACCTCCTGCTCGACGAGCCCACTCTCGGCCTGGACGCCCCGATCGCCCGCGACCTGCGCCGCGTCGTGGCCCGGCTCGCCGAGGAGGGTACGGGCGTCCTGCTGACCTCCCACTACCTCGCCGAGGTCGAGGAACTCTGCGGCCATGTGTACGTGATCTCCACCGGCCGCCACCTCGCGGAAGGCAGCCCGGCGGAACTGAAGGCGGCCACCGGCAGCCACCGCACGATCCGCCTGACGGTCACCAACCCGAGCGAAGCGACGACCGCGGTGGCCGCACGCCTCGGCGCGAGCTCCGAACTCCTCCCCTCCGGAGCCGAGTTGATCACCCTGCGCCACCCGGACGACATGGCCGGCCCGCTGACCGCCGCGATCGTCGAGGCGGGCGGCTCGATCGGCGGGCTCGAGATCGCCGAGGCCAGCCTGGAGGACGCGATCCTGGCGCTCGCCGAGACCGGCGAGGAGGCCCTCGTATGAACCACGCCGTCCGGGTCTTCGCGGCGGAGGCCCTGAAACAGCACCGGCGCCTCTTCGGCCAGCCCCTCGTCGTCTTCTCGATGCTCGTCTGGCCCGTCCTCCAACTCGCCACCACGTACTACACGTTGCGCCCCGTCGCCACGGCCTCGCCGGCCGCCGCGAACTGGCCGCTCGCCGCCGACCCCGACCGGCTCCTCGCCTTCCTGGCCACCGGCACCCTCGCGTACGCCTTCTTCTTCTCCCTCGTCCAGAGCGCCTGGCACCTCTCCTTCGAGCGCGCCACCGGCACCCTGGAACTCCTCTTCCTCTCCCCGGCCGGCCGCCTCACCCTCATGCTCGCCAACGGCGCGGGAGCCCTGCTCCAGAACGCCTGGCTGCTCACCTGCTTCACGGTCGCCGCCCTCACCGGCTTCGGCACGCTGTCGGTCTCGGCCTGGTGGATGTACGGCGTCGTCCTCCTCGCCCTGCTGATCCCGGCGGTCGCCTGGGGAGCGTTCCTCAACAGCCTGCTGGTCTTCTCCCGCGACTCGGCGTTCCTGTACACGATCCTCGACGAGCCCCTCTGGTTCGTCTCGGGCGTCCGCCTCCCCCACTTCGCCCTGCCCGCGGCGATCCAGATCGTCGGCGCGGTCTTCCCGCTCACCGGCAGCCTGATCGCGGTCCGCGGAGCCCTCCTCGAACACCGCACCCTGACGGAGCTCGCCCCGACACTCCTCGGCCTGACCGCCCTCAGCGCCCTCCTGCTCGGCGCGGCCGCGGTGATCCTGCGCGTGGGGGAGGCCAGGTCCCAGCGAACGGGCAGGCTCTCGCTGGCCTGAGGGGCGTGCCGATCAGGCCGGGGCTCGCGGCGCCTGGCAAGACACCCCCTGGCGGCGCCCGTCGCGGCCCTCACCTGGTCGACCAACTCCGCCGCCCGGCCGACGTGGGGATGTCACCGGTGCCCACCACCGGCCCCGAACCCCCGCCGTAATCGAGCGCGAAGACGCAGTACCCCTCGGCCTTCAGCTTCGGCGCCAGGCCCGCCCAGTTGACGTACCGGTTCTCGAAGGTGCCGTGGACGAGGACGACCGGGCGCGGATGCGCGGCGCTCGGGCGGCAGCTCCAGTCGTCCGCGCCGGTGGGGACGGCCGTCGGATGGAGCAGGGAGTACCCGAGGGAGGCGAAGAAGCCGCCCTGGGGCGCGGCCCCACGGGGTCGGCGGCCGCCGCGGCCCCCTGCGCGGACTCGGTCCCGGCCCGCCTCCGCTTCGAGGCACTGCCCGCGCTGCGCACCCGAGCCCTGGAGCCGGGCGAGCGCAGACACGGAGAAAAACGCAGACGACCCGTGGGCCTTGGTCCCGTCCGCTCGAGTTCGGACGAGAGCCGGCCGGACTTACCGGCGGCCCACGGGTCGGGTGACTGCTTGGGATTCGGCAGGTGGCCTGCCGAGGTGCACAGAGTGCGACGGCAGGCCGTTAGCCCGCAGTCACCTCACGAATCCGAAAAGAAATCATGTTCTCGGATCACCTCCTTTCGCGTGTGCTCCACACCTTAGGAACTCTTCCGCGAAGCCTCAAGCCATTTATTCTCCGATTTCGCGGCGGGCCTGCCGGGCCAGTGCGGGCGGCCAGATCGCGAGGAAATCGGCCATGGCGGGATCCCAGGGGTGGACCGGCTCGACGAAGGACGTGCCGACGAGACTGCGGGTGTCAGGATCCTCGGCGGTCATCGCCCGCTCCAGGAACGCCAGGCACCGCCCCACGAGCTCGCTGTCCCCCCGGGCCCAGGCGTCGAGCACGAAAGGTGTCACGTCGAGGTCGAGGAAGACGTGCTGAAGGATTTCGTGCTCGTTGAAGAGATGGACCTCGAGATCCTCCCGCAGCTCGGGAACGGCCTCGACGAGCGCGGGCACGACACCGGCGTAGGAAAGCGGGTCGGGCATGGGCGGCGCGGTCACGCGGTACGTCCACGCATGGTCGAGAATCTCCTCGGCGGCGCCCGTCCAGGCCCCGGACGCCAGACAGCCGTCCACGTACCGCCCTCCGCGACCGAGCGCGAAGCTCCAGAAGTCCGGATGCGCCGTCTCCCGGAGCAGGACCAGCGGAACGCCGCGGTCGACGTCGTCGACGTATACGAACTCGTCCCGCACCCGGACGGCGACCTTCACCCCTACGCGTCGGCTCCACCGCTGCACGAGGGTCTCCATGACGTCCATCCTGCCGGACGTCCGTTCACGCGGCAGGGGTGCGGGAAGCGCCGGGTCGAGGGCCAGGCCCTCCAGGATGTCGTTGCTCCCCACTCGCCCCATGTTCGTTTCCGGGACGCAACGATTTCATTGAACCGGGTGTGTCCTGCGTCACGTTCAAGTTGAATGATCGGGGGCGTGCAGGTGCACGCGCGTACACCGTCCTGCAGGGGGTGCCGGGATGAGTGCTGCCAGGAGTGAGACCACGTCCGTGCCGGGTGACGATCTGCTCGCCGCGCTGCTCGACGGGATGGACGCGGCGCTCTGCGCATTCGACGCCGACGGGACCGTCACGCACTGGAACAGGGAGGCCGAGCGGATCCTCGGCTGGTCCGCCGGGGAGGCCGTCGGGCGGCGCGGGTTCGACGGGTGGGCCGCGCGGCGGGCCGACGCGGCCCAGGCGCTGGAGCGGCTGATGGCGGCGATGGAGGCGCCGGGCCGGCTGGTGCACGAGTTGGCGTTGGTACGGAAGGACGGCGGGCGAGTCCTCGTACGGACGCAGTCGGCCGGGGTGCGCGGCGCGGACGGGAAGCCCGCGGGGGTGTACTGCGCGTTCAGCGAGGTGCACGCGCAGATAGACCTGGAGCGCTCGATCGCGCTGAGCGAGGCGCTCTTCGAGGACGCGTCCTGGGGCGTCGTCCTCGTCGACGTGGACCTGCGGCCCACCACCGTCAACGGGTACGCCGCCCGGGCGATGGGCGGGGGCCGCACCACGCTGCTCGGCCGGCCGCTCGGCGAGCTGATCGCGCAGGGTGTCGAGGAGTTGGAGGGCGCGCTCCAGCACGTGCTGGCGGAGGGCGCGCCGCGGGCCCTGGCGGAGGTGTGGGTGACGCTGCGGACCGCGGAGGGCGAGCGACGGCGGTGCTGGCGCAGCGGGTTCGTGCGGCTGTCGTCACCGCTCGCGGAGGAGCCGGTGCCGCTGGGGGTGGGGTGGCTGTTCCAGGACGTCACGGAGGAGCGGCTCGCGGAGCAGGAGGCGGGCCGACTGCGGTTCCGGTACAGCCAGTTGCACCGGGCGGGCATGGCGGCGGCCGAGTGCGAGGATCCGAGGGAGGCGGCGACGGTCCTGCTGGACTTCGCGCTGGCCGGGTTCGCCGACCACGCGCTCGTCGACGTGGCGGCGGGGGAGCGGCGGCTGGTCCGTGTGGCGGCCACGCCCGGCGGCGAGCCCGGCCCGGTCGCCCCGGTCGCGGGCGGCGGAATCCCGGTGCGGTACCCGGCGGGCCACCCGGTCCTTCAGGCGGTGTCCCGTACGGGCCCGGTACGCGCGTCGGCCCCGGCGGCGAGCCCGCAGGGCGCCGAGGAATGGGCGGCGGAACGCCACTGGCCGCGGGACGCGGTCCACGCGCTGTGCCTCCCGCTGCGCAGCCGCGGCCGGACGGTGGGCGCGGTGACCTTCCTCCGCGGCGCGTCCCGCACCTCCTTCGAACGCCCGGACGCGGTGTACGCGGAGGTGGTGGCGGTCCGTGTGGCGTCGTACCTGGACCTGTCGACGGCGTCCACGCCACCGACCTCGTAGGACGGCTCCGCTCGTCACGGGCAGGCGCCCGTATGTCTCCCGCAACACCCCACTGTCGCCCCCGCTCCGCCAGGGCGGTGCCCGCCCGGACTCCCGCCGGGTTGTGGGCGGGTGTTCAGCGGGGCGGTGCCCGCCCGGACTCCCGCTGGGTTGGGGGCAGCCGACCCCGCGGGGCGGCGCTCACCCTCAACCCCGCTGGGTTGTGGGCAGGTGTTCCGCAGCGCGGTGCCCGCCCTCAACTCCGGCCGGGTTGTGGGCAGCTGTCCCGCGGCGCGGTGCCCGCCCGGACTCCCGCTGGGTAGTGGGTAGCCGTCCGGCAGCGCGGTGCCCGCCCTCAACCCTCACCCCCACCCGGTTGTGGGCAGGCGTTCCGCGGGGCCGGGGGGACCCCCAGCCCAGCGGGACGATTGCCCACACGGGGGTGGGGCGCCGGACGAGGCGTGCGGGGGCACCCCCAAAGCGGTACGGGCCGGGGGCGAGGCCGGCCCCCGTGGCCCACGCCCCCGCCCCCATGGCCCAGGCCCACGCCCCGGCCGCCGCCTACGCCGTCGCCAAGGCCAGCGTCGGGGACAGGCGGGACGCGCGGACCGCCGGGTACAGGCCCGCCACCGTCCCGATCGCCAGCGTCGCCGCGAAGCCGCCGACCACCGCCCACAGCGGCACCACCCATGGCAGCCCACCCGTGGACGCGTACACGCCCGTCGCCGCCGCGCCCAGCGCCACGCCCGCCAGGCCGCCGAGGCCGGACAGCATCAGGGACTCCGTCACGAACTGGATCCTGATCTGCCCCCGCGTCGCGCCCAAGGACCGTCGCAGGCCGATCTCGTGGCGGCGCTCCAGCACCGAGATGATCATGGTGTTGGCGACGCCGACCCCGCCCACCAGCAGCGCGATCCCGCCCAGCCCGAGCAGCAGCGTCGAGAACGCGCCCTCCGTCGCCGCCTTCGCCTTGAGCGCCGACGACGGATCGCCGACCGACACGTTCTGCGGGTTCTGCGGGTCGATCGTCGCGGCGAGGAGCTGCTGGACCTGCCGTACGGACACGTCCGTGGACCGCTCGTACACCGTCGTCGGATGTCCGTCGAAGCCCAGCAGCGGCCCCGCGCCCTCCCAGCCCACCAGCGCCGAGCGCTCGATCTCGGGGGCGAGCGGCAGCGGGTCGAGGATGCCGATGACGGTGAAGTACCGGTCGTCGATCCACACCTGCTGCCCCGGCCGGGTGATGCCCAGCCGTTCGGCCGCGACATGTCCCAACACCACGGACGGATAGCGGCCGTTGGCGGTGTTCAGCCACGTACCGGACGCCATCCCGCCGCGCAGGACGTCGAGGAGTCCCTCCGTCGCCGCCTTCACGGCGATCCCGCCCGTCTCGGCCTCCGGGATCTTCTCGGAGCGGCGCACCGAGCGCTTGAGGTCGCCGGTCCCTGCGGCCTCCTCGACCCCGCCGATACGGCCGACCATCCCCACCGCGTCCTTGGGCAGCTTGACCTCCTGCCCGCTGAACATCCCCTCGCCCGGCCGCGCGACCAGCATGTTCGTGCCGAGCGCGTCCAGCTGCCGGAGCAACTGGGCCTGGCTGGAGGCCGAGATGCCCACGACCGCGATCATCGTGGCGATGCCGATGGCGATCCCCAGCGCGGACAGCACGACCCGTACGGGCCGGCTCCGCAGCCCGGCGGATCCCACATGGAGAACGTCACGTGGCCCGAGCCGGGCGGCCGAGAGCTTCGTACGCGTACGGGACATCAGGCCGCGCCCTTTCCGTCGCCGGAGGGGGGTGATGCGGCGTCCGCACCCACCCACGCACCCCCGGAGCAGCGCGCCTCACCCCCGACCTCTCCGCCGGAGCCACGCGCCGCTCTCCCGACCTCTCCGCCGAAGCCGCCCGCCGCACCCCCGGGCCCACGCGCAACGCCCCCACCCCCGCTCCCCGTGTCCCCCACCACACGCCCGTCCCGTACCCGTACCTGTCGCGGCAGCCGTCCCGCGATCTCGCCGTCATGGGTGATCACCGCGATCGTCGCGCCCTCCGCGTTCAGGTCGTGCAGGAGCTCCATCACCGCCTCGCCCGACGCCGAGTCCAGCGCGCCCGTCGGCTCGTCGGCCAGCAGCAGGGCCGGTTCGCCGACCACCGCGCGGGCGATGGCGACCCGCTGCTTCTGTCCGCCGGACAGCTCGTGCGGCCGGTGCTTCATCCGGTCGGCGAGCCCCACCCGGGCCAGCGCGTCGGCGGCCATCCTCCGGCGCCGGGCCCGGGGCAGCCCGGAGTACAGCAGCCCCTCGGCCACGTTCTCCAACGCGCCCACACCCGGCACCAGATGGAACGCCTGGAAGACGAAGCCGATACGGCGCGCCCGCAGCGCCGACAGTCTGCGGTCCGTCAGCGAGGCCACGTCGTGGCCGGCGATCTCGACCGTTCCGGCGCTGGGCCGGTCCAGGGTGCCGACGATGTGCAGCAGCGTCGACTTGCCGGAACCGGACGGCCCGACGATTCCGAGCAACTCTCCCTCGACGACGGTGAGATCGACGCCGTCGAGGGCCCGGACGCCGCCCGCGTACTCCTTGGTGACTCCGGAGAGTCGTACGACCGTGGTCATGCGGACGGCACCCCGACCTTCATGCCCTCGCGCAGCCCGTCGCCGCTGACCTCGACCCGGCCCTGCCCGAACATGCCGAGCTCGACCTCCACGTCCCGGGCCGTTCCGTTCTCGACGACCTGGACACCGAAGCCGCCGCCGGGCAGAGCGAGCAGCGCGTTGACGGGTACGGACAGGACGTCCTGGCGTGTCTCGCCGGTGAGGTCGACGGTGACCGGGGACTGGTCGACGCCCTTGACCTTCTCCGGGTCGTCGAAGGAGACGGTGACGGGGATCTTCGGGGTCCGGTCCTGCGGGTCGTCGCCGGCCTTCGCGGTCTTCCCGACCGACGACACCTTCCCCGGCAGCTCCGTACCGTCCGGCAGCAGAACCTTCACCCGGGTGCCGGACTTCGCCAACGTGGCGTCGGAGACCGGGATTTCGAAGCTCACGACGCGCTCGGAGCCGGTCACGGTGAGCACCGGACCGCCCGGCGCGACCCGGTCGCCGGGTGCGGCGCCCGCTTCCTTGACCCGTACCGCGCTGCCCGCGAAGGCGATCTGGTCCGGACCGACGGTGCCGGTCTGCTTCAGCTCGTGGGACTTCTGCCAGCGCTTGACGGCTGCGGCCGTCTTCGCCGTGTACTCCTCGTCGACGTCGAAGCCGGTGTACCCGAGGGCGGCGAGGTTCTGCTCCAGCTGGTGGACGTCCTTGCCCTTGTCGCCGGTCTTGAGCGTCCGGTACATGGGCTCGGCGCCGTACATCAGCCGGACCGGGCGGCCCTCGACCTCGTACAGCCGCTCGTCGCGCTCGACGACGGAGCCGGTGCCCGCGATCCAGGTGAGGATCCCGGCCGGGCCCGCGTTGATCTTCCGTTCGCCGAGGTGGCCGAGGGTGCCGTCCTGCTGGGAGCTGTTGCTGAGGTCGCCGCGGGTGACGGGTGCGGTGGCCTTCGGCAGCCCCTTGGAGTCGGCCTCGACCTCGGGCTTGTCGGGGGCGGTCAGCGCGGTGACGGCCGCTCCGCCGCCCGCGACCGCGACGATCGCCACCAGGGCGACCACGAGCCTGCGCCTGCTCATCGGCCCACGCCCTCGCACGCCTTGGCCGCCTTGTCGAACTTCTGCTTCTCGGCGCCCTTCGGTATCGGCATCGCGGCCTGCGCGCCGCCGTCGAACTTCGGATCGGGCATGGAGAACCCGTTCTCGCGCATGCACTTCGCGTACGCCAGGGCCTTGTCCTTGTCGGCCTGCGTCGGCTCCTTGCCGAGGCCGGCGCCGCCGCCCTTGCCCTGGCACGCCTTGAAGGCCTTCTCCATCTTCTCCTTCGACATGCCGTCGCCGCCGATGGTGAGCCCGACGCCCTGCTCGCCCGGCTTGGGCTCGGGCACGTCGAGGCCCTGCTCGCGCAGGCACTTGCGGTGCTCGAAGGCCTGGTCGGCCTTCTTGCCCTCCTCGTTCGCCCCGGGGGCGTCGCTCCCGCCGCCGGAGCAGGCGGCCGTGAAGAGGGAGAGGGCGGCGAACGAGGCCGCGGCGGCCAGCTTGGTCTTCCGTGAGGTCGTCATGGGCGGGAGCGTGCCGCGAAGGGATGTTTCGCTTCTCTCAGCGGATGGGTTAACACCGGCGAAAGGTCCCCTTCGGATACACAGGGGCCATGCGCGTACTGGTGGTGGAGGACGAGGCGTTTCTCGCCGAGATGATCGCCGAGGGGCTGCGCCGCGACGCGATCGCCGTGGACGTCGCGGCCGACGGCCTCGAAGCGCTGCGGAAACTGCAGCTGGGCGAGTACGACGTCCTCGTCCTGGACCGCGACCTGCCCGGGATGCACGGCGACGCCGTGTGCCGGCGGGTGGTCGAGCAGCGGCTGATGACGAGGGTGCTGATGCTGACGGCGGCGGGGACGGTACGGGACCGGGTGGAGGGCCTCGGCCTCGGCGCCGACGACTATTTGACCAAGCCCTTCGCGTACGACGAGCTGCTCGCCCGGGTCCTGGCGCTGGGCCGGCGCGCCCGGCCCGCGCTGCCTCCCGTACTGGAGCGCGCCGGGATCGTCCTCGACACCGCCCGCCGCCAGGCCAGCAGGGACGGGCGCCATCTGCATCTGTCGCGGAAGGAGTTCGCGGTCCTGGAGGCGCTGCTGCGGGCCGAGGGGGCGGTGGTGAGCGGCGAGGACCTGATCGAGCAGGTCTGGGAGGAGCACACGAGCTACCGCACGAACGCGGTACGGGTGGCGCTGAGCAAGCTGCGGGCGAAGCTGGGTGAGCCGCCGGTGGTGGAGACGGTGCCGGGCGCGGGCTACCGGATCTCGTCATGAGGCGGGTGGTGACGGGGGAACGGTCCCGGCTGACGGCCCTGTACGGCGGGCTCCTGCTGCTGGCGGGCGGGCTGCTGACGGGCGTGGTCTATCTGCTGGTGAAGGAAGGGCTGTACTCCTCGATCAGCGTGGCGATCACCGGCGCGGTGCCGGCGCGGCGGTTGGAGGACCTGCCGACGGCGTTCCCGTCGGGCTACCCGAGCGCCGTGCCGGCGAGCCCCGCTCCGACGGTGCCCGGCCAGGTCTCTCCCGAAATGCTGACGGTGGCGCGGACGGTCAGCGACGCGGCGGAGTCCGCGGCCCTGGAGCGGCTCCTGACGGTCTCGCTGATCGTCCTCGCCGTGTACGCGGTCCTCTCGGTCGCACTGGCCTGGTGGATGGCGGGCCGGGTGCTCCGGCCGGTGGCCGTGATCACCGAGACGGCGCGTCGGCTGTCGGGCGAGAACCTGCACGAGAGGATCGCGCTGGAGGGCCCGCCGGGCGAGCTGAAGCGGCTGGCCGACACCTTCGACGGGATGCTCGGCCGGATGGAACGGCTGGTCTCCGCGCAGCAGCGGTTCGCGGCGAACGCGGCGCACGAGCTGCGTACGCCGGTCGCGGTGCAGCGGGCGGCGGCGGAGATCGGGCTCGCGGGGGAGCCGTCCCCGGAGCGGGTCGCCCGGATCAGGGAGAAGCTGATCGAGGTCGCCGACGACAGCGAACGGATCATCGAGGGACTGCTGTTGCTCGCCGCCTCCGACCAGGGGCTGCGGGAGCGGCGGCCGGTGGCGGTGCACGAGGTGGCCCGCGGGGCGGTGGACGCGCTGGCGGCCGAGGCGGCGGAGCGCGGGGTGACGGTCACGGTACGGGCCCGGCCGCTGACGGTCGACGGAGACGCGGTGCTGCTGGACCGGCTGGTCCACAACCTGGTGGTGAACGGCGTCCGCCACAACGTCCCCGAAGGCCGCGTGGACGTCCGTACGGGTCCGGAAGGCATCGAGGTGACGAACACCGGCCCCGAGGTTCCGCCCGACACGGTCCCGCTCCTCTTCGAGCCCTTCCGCCGGCTGACGGCCCGTACCCAGGCCCCCGACGAGGGTGCGGGCCTGGGTCTCTCGATCGTCGACTCGATCGCCCGGGCCCACGACGCCACCACGGAGGCGTTCCCGAACAGGGAGGGCGGAGGTCTGACGGTACGGGTGCGGTTCACGGCGCACGGCTGACTCCCGGACGGCGGTCAGCCGTCGTCGCGGAGCCGGCGCCCGATCTCGATGTCCTTCTCCAGCGCGCTCAGCCGCGGCGGGGTCCTGGACGAGTCCAGAACCACCACATGAAGCCGGTCGCCCGCCGCCGGGGGCGGCGCCTCCTCCGACCACCACGAGGGATGCTTGACCTGGTCGATGAAGCCCTCTTCGCCTTGCGTGCCCTCGATCCTCACCCGCGAGCCCACCGTCGCCACCCCGAGAATCACCACGTCGCACTCCTCGTGGTCCTTGACCATTGCGCCACCCCCTACCGCCGTGCGGAATCCATGGCTTCTTCATGACCAGTTCGTTGAACCGGTCCAGCTTGTCCACCGGAATCACCCGCTCGATCCGTGGTGCTCCGTCCTTCCCGTTCGTGTCGTACACCTTCATGTACTCGGAGCTGGTGAACTCCTCCAGGAAGTCCGGGTGCATGTCGTACCGCACCATGCCATTCGCGTAGTTGATGCCGCCGTTCGGGCTCCAGTACTCGGTGGCCACGTCCCGCTCGCCGAAGTAGATGGCTCCGTCGGAGATGACACCGCCGCCCAGATCCACTCCCTTCTGGTGGTCTCCCCCGCGCGGCGGAGGCGGTTCGCCGTAGCGGACGAAGTGCGGCGGTCGCTCCCCGACCAGCATGGACGTCATGACGACGACCGCACCTCTCACCGCCCCCGCCCCCCTCTGGGCCCGCCGTGCCGCCCACGCCGTCGCGCTGTGCGCCCTTCCGTCCGGCCTGTGGCGCATCGCCATGGCGTCCGGGATCTACGTGGGCTACAGCGACCAGGTGTTGCGGGAGGTCTTCGACATCCCGGGGTGGGGGATCGCGTACGTCGTCGGCCTCTCCGTCCTTGCCGAGGTGGCCGCGCTGTTCCCGCTGCTGCTCGTCAGCGACCGGTGGCGGCCCCTGTCTCCCCGCATCCTCACCGCGGTGTCCTGGAGCGCCTCGGTCGTCCTGCTCCTGGTGGCGCTGTGGCAGCTCGTGGTCGCGTTCACGGTCGAGAGCCAGACGTACATGTCGAGCGGTACGGCGCAGACCGTCTGGTGGTTCGTCTTCGCCCCGCTGTTCGCCATTCCGGCCCTGATGACCGCGGTGACCTGGTCGTACGCGAAGCGCCGGCGGGCACAGGAGCGGGCGCAGGCGCAGGCCTGATCCGCTCACGTGCTCGCGGCGCAGGCCGGCCCGCCGCTCAGCCGCGGATCCAGTTCTCTTCCATCAGATCCGTCGCGGCGTGGGTGTGCCGTACGCGGAACACCGACGTCTTCACCCTCCGCCGACGCCACGGGCGACGGGGTCCGAGGATCAGCTCCCCGAGCCCGCCCCAATAGGTCGAGGCGGGATTGTCCGGGTCGTACGTGACATCGGCATCCGTCGCCGTCCGCGCCGTCACCCCGCAGGCGTCCAGAACGGCCCGGGGGTCGCCGCCCCGAACTCCCGTGCCCGGTCCGGGTCATTGGGCGGCCATGCCGGCGAGTGTTCCGTCAACGGCGGCAGCACGACCGTGATCGTGTGATTCCCCGATCCCCGTACCTGCGCCTGCGACGGGCACGTCCCAAAGCTGTTCTCCGTCATGGTCATCACCGTAAAGCCACGAGCTCTCGACTCAACCTCCGTCCATGCAGAGCGAGTTGGAGCGCAGGCTGCCTCAGTCGGTGTCAACGACCAACGGGGGCGCCGACCCCGGCCGATCCATCCTGGGCCCCAGGGGAACCCGACGTGAACCGTGCGGGGCCGCCCCGTGCGAGGGGCCGCTCTCGTCCGAAAGGGGGGTTCACCGGCGCCCCGCGGGCTGCTAGGTTAGGCAAGCCTAACCTAAGGAGTTCTGATGGCCTTCGCCAAGGCGCGCCGCAACGGGCCGACCGACGCCGAGCGGATCCGCTCCGTCATCGCCGCCGCCGGCTCCCTGAGTCTGACGACGGACGGCAACAGCTACGACCTGGTGGCGATGCACGACGTGGACGACGCGGGCCGGCTGGCGCTGCACGCCCCGGCGGACAGTCCGCTGGCGGCCGAGGTCGCGTGCGCTCCCCGCGGAGTGCTCTCCGCGCTGCTGGAGTTCACGGACATCGCCCCGATCGCGGTCCGCGACCGGGTCAGGGCGCGTGTCACTCTCGCGGGGCGGCTCACGCCGTCTCCCCTGCAGACCTCACCCGGCGTACTCGTGCTCCGGCTCGATCTGGCGCAGGCGAGCATCCAGCGGGGCGCGCTCGTCGACCACGTCGGCCCGGACGATCTGGGGCGTGCCGCTCCGGACGTGCTGGCGGTGGCCGAGGCCGCGATGCTCACCCACCTGGAGGAGGGCCATCGGGATGTCGTCGACCGCCTGGCCCGGCTGGCCGACCCGGAACTCCCCCATGCAGCGGTCCGCGTCGCGCCCCTCGCGCTGGACCGCCACGGGATCACCCTCCGACGCGAGTGCGCCCACGGCAGCGCCGATCTCCGGATCGTGTTCAGGACTCCGGTGAAGGACGTGGACGAGGTCGGCCGACAGGTGGAACTCCTCCTGCGCCGCGCCGTGGCCGCGCCTTCCGGGAAGCGGGCGGGCCGGGACGGGGCGGACTCCTAGTGCCGGAAGAAGATCCGGTCGCGGTACTCCGTCATCACCCGGCCGTTCCACTCGTGGCCGCCGTCCACGTTCCCCGAGCGCAGCAGCGGCGGCTCGATGCCCAGGCGGACCAGCTCCTCGGTCGCCGCGGCCATCGTGGCCTGCATCAGCGCGCTCGTGACCACCGTCGAGGCGGGCGCGAAGGGGGCCTCGATGGCCTCGTGGGTGAGCTCGGCGTCGCCGATGGCGATGTGCGAGTCGAGGACGATGTCGCAGTGGTCCTTCAGATACGTTCCCGAGACATGCCGGGACTTCGTCTCCGTCGCGTACGCCAGCGAGGTGACACCGATCACCGTCAGGCCCAGGGCGCGCGCGTTCATCGCCATCTCGACCGGCAGGGCGTTGCGGCCGGAGAGCGAGATGATGATCAGTACGTCGCCGGCCTTGGCGGGCGAGGAGTCGAGTACCGCCCCCGCGAGACCGTCCACGCGCTCCAGGGCCGAGCCGAGTGTCGCCGGCATGACGTCGACGCCGACCACGCCGGGCACGGCGAGCAGGTTCATCAGCGCCAGTCCACCCGCCCGGTAGACGACGTCCTGGGCGGCGAGCGAGGAGTGTCCCGCGCCGAAGGCGAAGAGGCGGCCGCCGGCGGCGACGGCCTCGGCGATCGCGGTTCCGGCCGCGGCGATCTCCTCGGCGTCCCCGTCGCGGACCTGCTGGAGCAGGCCGATCGCGGCGTCGAAGAACTGTCCGGCCAGCTTGGACTCGCGCGCGCTGTCGCCCATTCCCGAAGCTCCTTGTCGTCGTGTCGCGGATCACGGTGCGGTCTGGACCATTGCTCTGTCAATACCGCCTTTCCCCGGCGCGGCACGGTTGTCTGTGGCATGCGTCAGAATTGGGGCAGGGCCAGCGCACGACTCATCGAGGGGCACGTATGTCCGGACTGATCGACACAACGGAGATGTATCTCCGCACCATCCTCGAGCTCGAGGAGGAAGGTGTGGTCCCCATGCGCGCCCGGATCGCGGAGCGGCTCGACCAGAGCGGCCCCACGGTGAGCCAGACGGTGGCCCGTATGGAGCGCGACGGTCTGGTGACCGTCGCGGGTGACAGGCACCTGGAGCTGACGGACGAGGGCCGTCGACTCGCCACGCGCGTGATGCGCAAGCACCGGCTCGCCGAGTGCCTGCTCGTCGACGTGATCGGCCTGGAGTGGGAGCAGGTCCACGCCGAGGCCTGTCGCTGGGAGCACGTGATGAGCGAGGCCGTGGAGCGGCGCGTTCTGGAGCTGCTGCGGCACCCGACGGAGTCGCCGTACGGCAACCCGATCCCGGGTCTCGAGGAGCTGGGCGAGAAGGCCGAGGCGGAGGCCTTCCTGGACGACTCCATGGTCTCGCTGGCCGATCTGGACGCGGGCCAGGAGGGCAAGACGGTGATCGTCCGCCGGATCGGCGAGCCGATCCAGACGGACGCCCAGCTGATGTACACGCTGCGGCGCGCGGGCGTGCAGCCCGGTTCCGTGGTGAGCGTGACGGAGTCGGCGGGCGGTGTTCTCGTCGGCAGCAGCGGCGAGGCGGCCGAGCTGGCCGCCGATGTGGCGGCGCACGTCTTCGTGGCGAAGCGCTAGCCGCGGTTGAGCGTCGGCCGAGTCCGGGCGTCGGCCGAGTCCGGGCGCCGGCCGAGGTCGAGCGTCGGCCGAACTCCGCAGCGTAGGCCGAGGCCGAAGCGCCGGGCCGAGTCCGGGCGCCGGCCGAGGCTGAAAGCGCCGGCCGAGGCTGAAAGCGCCGGCCGAGCACCTCCTCAGGGCCCCGGGAACACCCCCTCCTGCTTCCCGGGCCCGTTTTACGGCGGAATCACCACGCCCGCACCCTCGGCGTGCCACGCTGGGGGGAGCCGTACGGTCGGGGAGGGGTGTGGCGATGACGAAGGCGTCCGGGGCGGTGCGTGAAGAGACAGAGGGCCCCGGCGCCCATGGGCGCCGGGGCCTGTCCTCCCCTGTGCTGACCCGGAGCCCCGAGCTCCCAGGGTCATTCCCCTCGGACCGTTTTCCCCGAGCGGTCCGCCTCCCGCTGAAGATCTCCCCTCGGCGGCGCGCGTCAATCCTTGAACCCCGTCACTCGAACGAGGGGTGTTAGGTGGCAGAACCGCATTTTCGAATAAGGGTTCGATAGTCTGGCGGTGCTCGACACGCTCGATGGAAAGAGGGGGTGCCAGGGAACATGGTGCGACGTCTCGACGTCACCGGGGCCGACGGCGTACGCCTGGCTGCCTGGGAGTTCATGGAAGAGCGGGCGGAGACGGCCGGGTCCGGCGTCTTACTCCTGCACGGCCTCATGGGGCGCGCCTCCCACTGGGCGCCCACCGCCCGCTGGCTCGCCGAGGGCCACCGGGCCGTCGCGCTCGACCAGCGCGGACACGGCCGCAGCGACAAGCCCGCCGCCGGCCCCTACACCCGCGAGGCGTACGTCGCCGACGCGGCAGCGGCCGTCGAGCAGCTCGGCCTCGGGCCGGTCACCCTCATCGGCCACTCCATGGGCGCCCTCACCGCCTGGCAGCTCGCCGCCGAGCGCCCGGACCTCGTCCGCGCCCTGGTCATCTGCGACATGCGGGCCTCGGCCCTCGGGGCCGCCTCGCAGCGGGAGTGGCAGGACTGGTTCCGCCGCTGGCCTGTCCCCTTCACCTCGCTCGACGCCGTACGGAAGTGGTTCGGCGACGAAGACCCCTGGGTCGAGCGGCCGAACCCCGCTCGCGGCGAGTTCTTCACCGAGGTGATGACCGAGCGCCCCGACGGCTGGTACCCGGTCTTCGACCCCGCCCAGATGCTGACCTCCCGCGAGACCTGGGTCCACGATGCCCACTGGGACTCGCTCGCCCAGGTCCGCTGCCCGACCCTCGTCGTCCGCGGCCTGGACGGCGAGTTGGGCCGCGCGGAGGCCCAGGAGATGGTCCGCGTCCTGCCTCGAGGGGCGTACGCGGAGATCCCCGACGCCGGTCATCTCCTCCACTACGACCAGCCGGAAGCCTGGCGCACGGCGATCGAGCCGTTCCTCAACGGTGTGTTGACGTCCTGACGCCGGGGCTCAGCGCGGCGGGACCGCCCCGTCGTACACGTTCTTCGGCGTCACGATCGCGGTGATCGCGCGGGCGACCAGCGTGCTCGGCTCCTCGCCCTGCGAGGTGATGTCGGTGTTGAGCATGAGCACCAAGGTCGCCTTCTGCGAGGGCAGATAGACGGTCACGGTCTCGTAGCCCGGGATGGAGCCGTTGTGCCCGATCCAGCCGCTGGCGTTGAAGATGCCGAGGCCGTAGCTGGTGCCGGGGAGGCCCGTCGGCAGCGTCTTGAGCCGCTCGGCCTGGGTCTCCGGGCTGAGCAGCTCCCCGGTGGCGACGATCTTCGCCCAGCGGCGCAGGTCCTCCAGGTCCGAGATCATCGCCCCCGCCGCCCAGGCCCAACTGGGGTTCCAGTCCGTGGAGTCGGCGACCTCACCGCTCAGCGTCTGGTTGGTGTACCCACGGGGGTGCGGCTCGGGGAACTCCGAGCCCTCCGGCAGCAGCGTGTGCCGCAGGTCGGCCGGGCGGAGCACCCGCTTGTCGATGAAGTCGACGAGGCGGTGACCGCTGACCTTCTCGACCACCAGGCCGAGGAGGATGAGGTTGCTGTTGGAGTACTGGAACTGCGCCCCCGGCGCGAAGGTGTTCTTGTGCCGGTAGCCGTAGGCGAGCACCTCGTGCGGGGTGAACGAGCGCTGCGGGTCGCTCAGCAGATCCTGGATGAAGTCCGGGTCGGACGTGTACGGGAAGAGGCCGCTGCGCATCTCGGCGAGGTGGCGCAGCGTGATCTTGTGGCCGTTGGGCACGCCGCGGATGTAGTCGGAGATCGGGTCGTCCAGCCGGACCTTGCGGTCGTCGACGAGCTTCAGGAGCGCGGTGACCGTGAAGGTCTTGGTCTCACTGCCGATCCGCACGAAGCCACCGGTGCTCATCGGCTCGCCCGTGACCTTGTCGGCGACACCGAACGCGCGGACGTAGCGGCCCTTCCCCGGCATCCACAGCCCGGCGACGAGGCCCGGGATGCCGGCCTGCTTGCGGACGTCCTCGATGGCCTTGTCGAGGCGAGCGGTCAGCTCGGGGCCGAGACCGTCGGAGGGGCAGTCCTCCGCGCCGTGGTGGGTGACGGTGGCGGGGACGGCTGTGGCGGGAGTGGTGGCCATCGGAGCCAGTACGGACGCCACGAGCAGCGCGGCGGCGAACAGTCGGCGGGCGGGGGTACGTCGCATGTCGGGGGCGCCTCTTCCGGTTCAGGATCGGGAACGCCAACGTGACCCCGGCGATGCCTTGGTGCGCCCCTTCCTCGGCCCGGGGCCCCGTGATTCCACTCATTCGGACCCGGGGCGGCGACGGGGGCCCTCCCTCAACCCCGCTCCAGGGGTTTTGTGCCTTCGCCCCGCAGGGCGGAGTGCCCACCCTCAACACCCGCCCCACCCGGTTGTGGGCAGGCGTTCCGCAGGGCTGGGGGTCTCCCCGGACGGAGTCTGGGGGAAGGTGGGCACAACTCACGACGGCGCCGCACCCGCGGGCGCCGCAGGCACGGGGAGCCTGGGCACAACGGGGGGCGGCGAGGGCCGGGTCGCTGCACACATCGACTACCGCGATACACACGTCAGGCGTGGCGCGTCCGTGCCGAAAGCCCCCGCCGCAGGCACTCGGTCAGCCGGGCCGCGATCGTCCGGTCGGGGTCGAGACGCGGGTTGAAGATCGTGACGTCGAACCCGACGGCCCCCTCGTGGGCGAACGCCGTCCGCAGTACGTCCTCCAGCTCCGCCCAGCTCAGCCCACCGGGCTGGCGGTAGTCGACGGCGGGCATGATCGCGTCGTCCAGGACGTCGACGTCGAGATGGACCCAGAACCCGTCGCCCAAGGTCAGTCGGCCCATGACCTGACGGACCGCCTCGGCGGCGCCGACCGCGCGCACGTCGTCGAGGTCTAGGGCGCACAGCCGCAGCGGCAGCGGCTGCATACCCGCCGCGGCGGACTCGACGGCGTCCCGGAACCCGAACGCGACGACGTCCTCGTCCCTGACGAGCGGCCCCCGCCCTTCGAGATCGGCGAGCAGACGGGGACCACGGCCGGTGGCCAGCGCGAGCTCCATCGACGCGACCTCGCCGGTCGGCTCGGCGGACGGCTGGTAGAAGTCGGTGTGCCCGTCGAGGAACAGCAGTCCGTACCGGCCACGGCGGCGCAGGGCGAGGAGATTGCCGAGCAGGATGCTGCAGTCACCGCCGAGGACGACGGGAAAGCGCCCCGAGTCGAGAACCTCGCCGACGACATCCGCCAGCTGTGCGGAGTACTCCGCGATGCCGTCCGGATTGAGCACACCGGTCTCGACGTCCCGCTTCGGGTCGTACACGGGCGCCTCGACGCGCCCGACCCGCGCCATTCCGCCGAGCAGGGCCGCCGACAGGTCCTGAACGCCGGACGGCCGCAGCCCGAGCACGGACGGAGCCTCGATGATCGCCGGTTCACGCACGAACCGAGTGTGTCAGCGACCGCCGAACTCCCGAAGGAAGCGGGACCAGGCGCGGGGCATGTCACGTTTTCGGGGGTTGCCTCGTCCTGAAGGCGAACAATCATCCGTCGTTCTCGCGAAAAGGAGATTTCGTGTTCGCCGCCTACCTCGTGGTCACCCTCCTCACCTCGGCCATCAACGGCTTGGCCGCTGTCGCCAACTTCATCGGTCACGAGTACCCCAAGAGCCAGGCGGACAAATTGCGCGTGCCTCGGTCCTGGATGCGCCCGCTGGGCGCACTGTTGGCGGCGGGCGCGCTGGGGCTGCCGGCCGGGTTCGCCGTGCCGGTGCTGGGCACGCTGTCCGCCGCCGGTCTCGTGCTGTACTTCCTGGGTGCGTTCTGCGCCCACTTGCGGGTCCGTGACTACCAGTTGGGCCCCTGGGCGGTGTTCTTCTGCCTGCCGGTGGCCGCCCTTGCCGTGAACCTGACGTACCACGGCACCTGGTGAGCCGGTGGCGTGAGCGGCTCCACCCTCAGGAGGAGCCGCACCTTTCGTGAAGCGCTCAGCGGGCGATGCCTTCGGAGATGCTGAACCTCGCCCCGCACTCCGGACAGGTCGCGTGCCCGAAGAGGCGAGTCACCCAGTCGGCGACTTGGGCATGGCCGGCATCGAGTGCCATGGAGTGGAGCCGGGCCCCCACACGGTCAGCTCCTCCGCCGTCGCCGGATGCAGCTCCGCATCACACTCGTCCACGTACTCGCCCAGCACCATGCAGGTGAGTGCCTCGCACTCGGGGCACTCGGCCTCGAACTCCTCGAAGAGCAGTTCAAGCTGCTGAGACCAGATCGGCACACCCTCGAAGGCGAACAGCCCCTGCGCGAGGTACACGAACGTCTCCGGCTCATCGGCCTCGAGCAGGCAGCGACGGGCCGCGGGAAGCAGCTCGGCGACAGGCGCGGCATACCGGGCACGCATCGCCGCGTCGGCTTCGGCGACGATCGAACCGCCCATGAGCACCGCCTGCTTCCGCTCACCCGGGGCGCGGCCGGTCGCGATGTCCGCAAGCGCCGGCAAGGCGGCATGGCTCGCCTCGTACACGGTGCCCTGGTGGCAGAGCGCAGACCAGAGATCGTGCCAGATCCTCTCGTCGTTCTGGCTGCCGTCGAGCCGGGCGAAGAGGACGGGAACATCGGTTGCGGGCCCATATGCATGCTTGAGCTGCGACCAGTCCGGTACGGGGTGTGTCATGCGACCGCATTCTTCCCGGGCCCGCCCCACGAACCGGTGTCGGCCCCTCCACCGCCGCAGGCGCCACTGCCTGGCTGCCCCGGACGGCCGACCTGATCCGAAGCAAGCGCCCAGCGGCTGAGCGCCGGGACGAGGACACGCCGTTGCGGCCGACCGGCCGGTCAAGCGGTCAGGCGCGGCAGCGCAGCATCTCCAGCGGCGGGTGCGCGAGGAGGTCCGCCCAGAACTCCTCGCCGTACTCACGGATGCCGGCTTCGGACACCGTCAGCGGAACCCACTCCACCGCACCGAACCCGGCCGCCTCCAGACACTCCTCGTAGACCTCCCGGCGCGGGGCCGCGGCGACGATGCTGATCGGCCGCGGGTCGAGGAGAGCCGTGACCCGCACGCGCGGCCCCGTCTCGAGCTCCTCGCCGAGCGGCTCGCAGAGGAACCCGTACGTGTCCAGGGACGCGCAGTCGAACGCGTAGTCGGGCTTCTGGGCGAACACGAAGAACTCCCCACCCGGGACAAGGCTCTGGTGGATGTTGCGGCACATCCGCTTCATCGCCGCGATGTCCTCGGCGTAGTTGAGGCACTGCACTGCCAGCGCGATGTCGAAGCGCCGGTCGAGGGACCCCAGCTCCTCCACGGCACCGACCTCGTACCGCACACCCAGCGGGTCGCGCTCCTCGACCTTCCGCGCGGCGGCGATCATCTCGACGGAGATGTCGACACCGAAGACGTCCGCGGCGCCGCGCCGCTTGAACTCCCTGCTGTAGAAGCCGGTACCGCACGCCAGGTCGAGAACCGACTTGCCACGCACGTCCCCGACCATGCCCAGGAAGCTCGGCACCTCTCCGTATCGCGTCAGCGGCAGGGACTTGAACCCTTCGAATGCTTCGCCGATCTGGTCGTACTGCTGCACGCTCACGTGCCGCCCCCTCGTGTCGCTCGGTCTGTACGTGGCCACGCCGGCCTTCGGGTCGTCAGTGGCTCAGAGTCTCCTCCGCCACCTCCGGGTGCCTGTACTGGCTGATGAACCAAAGAAGTTGGCCTGGTGAACCCCGGATCACCCAAGGCCCACCCGACGGCAGGCCGGGCAGCGACGCCATACTGATCCGATGATCTGCGCAGCGGTCGCACCATGACCTGGACGTCCGGCCTCCTGGGCTTCGCCGCCGGGCTGGTCATCTCCGTGGTCACCGCGCCCGCAGGCGTCTCCGGGGCGGTGTTCCTGCTGCCCGTCCAGGTCAGCCTCCTCGGTGTCCCCTCGCCCGCTGTCACACCGACGAACCTGCTCTACAACGTCGTCGCCGGACCGGGCGCCCTCCTGCGGCATGCCCGCGACGGACGGCTCGGCGGGCCGTTGAGCCGCCTGCTGCTGGCCGGGACCGTCCCCGGAGTCGTGATCGGCGCGATCATCCGCGTGTTCGCCGTCCCCGGCCCGGCCGTCTTCCGCCTCCTGATCGCCGTCTTCCTGCTGCCCCTCGGCCTGTGGCTGAGCTGGCGCACACTGCGACCGGCCCCCGCGGAGCGGCCGGTGCGGCCGCTGTCCGCGCGGTCGACCGGCGGCCTGGCTCTGGTGGTCGGGGCCGTCGGCGGGATCTACGGCATCGGCGGCGGTTCCCTCCTCGGCCCGATCCTCGCCGGACGGGGGACACCCGTCGCCGAGGTCGCCCCCGCCGCGCTCGCCACCACCTTCGTCACCTCGGTCGTCGGCGCCGGAACGTACGCGCTGCTGTCTCTGACCGCCGAGGGTTCCATCGCCCCCGACTGGTCGCTCGGAATCGCCTGCGGTCTTGGCGGACTCGTCGGCGGCTACCTCGGCGCCCACCTCCAGCCCCGCCTTCCCGAGACCTTCCTACGGCTCCTGCTCGGCGCCCTCGCCACCGCCATCGGCGCCCTCTACGCCGTCCAGGTCCTGACCTGACCCCGGATGACGAGCAGGCACCTCCGCACGCTGCCGTTCCATGGGAAATCGCGCGACGGGGCCGGGAGTTGCGCGGGTGGCATCGCCGATCACGACGTCGACCCCGCGTGCCCGGCGTCCGCTCCCCGAGCGGTACGTCTCCGGGCGAGGACGACGGGAGTACGGCCCACCTGCTCACCGGCCGCCCGCCCGCGACCGGCCCGACGTCCCCCGCCCGAGCGCGGCAGCAGGAACGGGGTGGCCAGGAGCAGCACGCCGCCGATGCCGATCGCGACGCGTGCGTCGGTGACGGCGGCCAGGGCGCCCCACAGGCCGGTCAGTACGGCGACGGCGCCGGTACCGGTCACTTTCCAGGCCACCAGGACCCGGCCGATCCGGTCGGCCGGCACCCGCTGGAGGCGCTCGGTCGCGAACAGCGGGTTGAACACTCCCATGCAGGTGATCAGGGCCAGTTCGACGGCGATGACCAGGACCACACCGGCGGCCCCGGGCATGACGAAGAACAGCCCGACGGGCCACAGAGCACGCAGGACCCCGGAGACGATCAGGACGCGGCTGCGCCCGTGGCGCTCCGCCAGGCGCGGGGAGAGGCGAGCGCCGACGAACCCGCCGACGCAGGGCAGGCCGAACGCGAGCCCGTACTGCCAGGCCGCCCAGCCCAGGTCGTCCAGGAGAAGGACGGCCAGCAGTGGTTCGGTGGCCATGATCAGCGCGTTGACGGCCACGGTGTTCCAGAACAGCGGGCGCAGCCGCCGGTCGCCGTGGATGAGCGTCCAGCCCGTGACCAGGTCCGACGCCCGGCACTTCCCGCTCCCGACGCGCTCGCCCTCGCCCCGCTCGCCCTCGCCCCGCTCGGAGTCACCTTCACCCCGCGCGGAGTCGCCCTCGCCCCTCTCGGGCCGAGCTTCCTTCTGCCGGATCGCGCCGATCCCGAGCGCGGACAGCAGAAATCCGACCGCATTGGCGATCACCGTGACCGCCGGGCCCAGCAGGCTGATCGCCGCCCCGCCCAGGGTCGGGCCGACCGCCGTGGCGGTCCAGGTGGTCGACTCGAAGCGGCCGTTGGCGACCAGCAGGTGGTCCGGGCGCACGAGCTGCTTGAGGTAGGCGCCACTGGCGGAGGTGAACGCGATGTTCGACGCCGCACCGATCACGGAGACGACCAGCAGCTGGGTGTAGGTCAGACGGTCGGTGACGTACGCGGCCGGGATCGTCAGCAGGGCCCCGAACCGCACCAGGTCGGCGGCGATCATGACCGGCTTCTTCCGCCGGGCGTCGACCCATGGGCCGAGCGGGAGCGCGAGGAGCGCGCCGACCGCCAGGCCGGCGGCCGTCAGCGCCGAGACCGCGGCCGGGCCGACGCGGAGCACCTGGATCGCGATCAGGGGGAACGCGCCGAACCCCAACCAGGTGCCGACCGTGGACGCGGCGTACGCCGACCACAACCATCCGAACGAGCGGCCGAGCCTCTGCCGTGCCATGGAGCACCCTTCGTCACAACCCGTCGTTGACGGCGAGGATTGGACCAGGGGGACCGGCCTGCGATCCAACAACCACGGCATCGGTGAGCCACAACCACAGGTTGTGGACGCATAGGCTCGAAGTGTGGACATCGAAGCCGTGCGCACCTTCGTCGCCGTCACGGAGGCCGGGCAGTTCCAGGAGGCCGCCGTGGAGCTGCGCATCACTCAGCAGGCGGTTTCCAAGCGGGTGGCGAGCCTGGAGCGCGCGCTCGGGGTGACGTTGTTCGTCCGTACCGCCCGCGGCGCCCGCCTCACCCTGGACGGGCAGGCGTTCCTCCCGCACGCCCGCGAGGTCCTGCGGGCCGTGGAACGGGCGGCGGCTTCGGTACGGCCCGGCGAGCGGGCACTGCGCGTGGACGTGCTGCAGCGGCGCATCTCCCCGGCCTTGGCCCTGCGTGGCTTCTACGAGTCCCACCCGGGCACGGATCTGGACGTGGTCACGCTCTCGGACGCGAACGCGACCAGGGCGATCGAGGCGGTGCTGGCGGGCGAGGTCGACGCGACCTTCCGTGCCGTGGCCCCGGACGACCTGCCCGAGGGGATCAGCGCCGAGCGCGTCCTGGACGATCCGCTGCAACTGCTCGTCGGACCGCGCCACCCGCTGGCCTCGGCCAGGTCCCTGACCCCGGCGGAGCTGTCCGGGCACCGGATCTGGATCCCGGGCATCAAGCCGGGCACCGAATGGGGAGCCTTCTACGACGAGCTCACGGAGGCCTTCTGCCTCCGTATCGACGCGGTCGGCCCCGATTTCGGGAGCGAGGCACTCATGGACTCGATCGCCGACTCCGCCGCCCTGGCCACGCTCGTCGGCAGCGGAGACAGCTTTGTGTGGCCGACGGGCCATGACCTGCGGCGGATCCCGATCGAAGGGCCGGCGCCGGTCTATCCGCATTCGTTCGTGTACCGGACGGCCAACCCGCACCCGGTGCTCGCGGCGCTGCGCGGGCATCTCGTGCAGGCCCGCCCGACGCCACCGGCCGACGCCTGGACGCCGAGCTGGGCCGGCTCGGGCTCCTGACGTCGGCCGCGGCCTGTCGAGGCGTCAGAACGAGAAGACCGAGCTCCTCGCCATGCCGACGTTCATCTCGCACGCGTTGCCGTACGTGGCCGTCCAGCTGATCCGCTTGCCTTCCCATACGCCGTCGCCGGTGAGCGTGACCGGGTCCCAGATCTTCGTACAGGGGCTGTTGCTCCAGGCCACGGTCAGTTCGGCGAGGTCTCCGTCGACCGACGTCAGGTCGGCGCAGGCCAGTTCGGGAGCCGGGTGGGTACCGCTGGGCGTGGGGGCGCAGTTGAGCGTGACCGCCCTGGCGACCGTCGCCGTCGCCGCGTCCTCGCCCCTGCCGATCGCGAGCACGAGCGCCGACGGCGGGTAGAGGCCGGTCGGCGCGGCGGTCGGAGGAACGGGCTCGGCCTGGGCGGGGCTTGCCGCGACGCCGATGAGGGCCAGGCCGGTGGCGAGAGCGGTGGTGAGAGCGGTGTTGCGGAGGACGTAACGCACGGGGGTGTCCCTTCGAGGCGGGTGCTACCTGATTGCGCGCCGGAGTCTTGCCGATGCGGAGGGTGATCGCCAATCGCCCGCCACTTTCCGGCCGCACCCCCTTTCCCGCACCCGACCGACCGGTCGTTCAGGCAGTTGGGAAGGGGTGCGGCGAGCCGCCGGCAGCCGCCGAAAACGGCTCCGCGCCTTATTGGTACAAGCGCGAACGACCCTTTGACCTGCGGGGATCCGAAATTGGTTCTCCATTGGAGCAAATGCGAAGGGTCCCGTTCGACTGGAAGGCCTCCAGTCGAACAGGACCCGCGTCCGCTTGTTCGCGCTCTCAGAGCGCCATGTGCCTCTTGTACTCCTCCGGCGGCTCGGCGAGTTCGGGGCGGTCCCGGTGGTAGAAGTCGCCGAAGACCCGGCCCATCGCCCAGTGCCACGCCTCGTCGTGGAAGACGAGGCCCCGGTACGGCCTGTCCGGAGGCTCGTACGCGTAGAACTCCACAGCCTCCGCCCCGGCCTGCGCCTTCGTGAGGCCCCCGTACCGGTGCAGCACCCAGGCGAAGCCGCGGCGCTCGCTCGCCAGAATCCGGACGTACTCCTCCTCGTCCTCGGACCAGGGGGAGGTCGTCACTTGCTCACCGCCGCCAGGATCTCCGGCAGTCGCCGCGCCGTCCTGGGCGCCGCGATCTTCAGTCCGGCCCAGGCGATCAGCGCGCCGTACAGCGCGCCGCCCGGGAGCAGGAGCCAGAGCAGGGAGTCCTGGTCCGTCACGTTGAGGTAGATCGTCGCCCCGATCACCGGGCCGCACAGCAGAGCGCCCGCGATCATTCCGCCGAAGATCGACATCCAGGCCAGCCCGCCCTGCCCCGGAGCGACGTTCTTGTACGCGCTGTCCTGGGGGATCGAGTACGGGAACATCGCCGAGCTCACCGCGCCCGTCGCCAGCATCGCGCCGAGCAGGGCGAGCGCCACGCCGAGTGCGTCCGGGAGGGAGGACCAGTCGCCGAGGAGCGCGGCGGTCCCCGTCGTCACCAGGACCGTGAACGGCAGCGTGACCAGCAGCAGGGCCAGGGCCCGCGCCCGCAGTTCGGCGTACGCGTCCTCCGTCGTGGAGATCGTCTGCGCGACCATCCAGAACGCCGAGGTGTCCTGCCCGAACTGGTTGTACATCTGGATGCCGAGCATTCCCGAGGCGAAGCACGCGAAGTAGAGCGAGCCCGTGCCCTGGAGGGCGTTGAACAGCGGCACGATCGCCCCGACCGCGAGCGAGGAGACCCACGCCCCCTTCGTCTTCGGGTCGCGCCACATGTAGCGCAGGCTGCGCTCCATGACCGTGCCCGTACGCCCGCCCGGCAGCATCCGCCCCAGGAGTCCCGTACCGGCACGCTCCCGGCCCGCGTCGGACGCCGCGCCGATCGTCGAACCGTCAGGCGTCGTCATCAGCTGCACCAGACTCCGCTGCCACCAGTACAGCAGCGCCCCCAGCGCCACAACGGTCATCAGCAGTTGGGCCGCGGCCATCGTGTAGTCACCCTTGCTCGCCGAGTCCACCGCGGCGATCGCCGACGAGGGCGGCAGCCAGCTCACGACCGCGGCCGCCGGTTCGAGGGAGGACATGCCCCCGGCCCGACTGAGCTGCTGGGCGCCGAAGTTGACCACCTGCATGCCGACCGCGATCATCAGGCCGCTCAGGATCGCCAGGTCACGGCCCTTGCGCGAAGTCAGCAGCCGTACGTTGGCAGCGGCGACCGCCCGCGACAACGCCACGCACACCACGACCACCAGCGGCACCGCGAGCACCGCGGCCGCCACCCCCGCCGCGCCGTGCGCCAGCGCCAGGCAGGCGCCCAGCGCTATGCAGAGCGTGAACAGGGGCCCGACGCCGACCAGCGAGGCCACGAGCAGCGCGCGCACCAGCGGCCGGGGCCGCAGCGGCAGCATCACGAGCCGGGACGGGTCGAGCGTCTCGTCCCCGCCGGGGACGAACAGCGGCATCACGGTCCACGACAGTGCGAGCACCGCGGTCAGCAGCACCACGATCGAGCCCGTGTCCGCGTTGCCGCGCATCAGCACGAACGCGAGCAGCATCGCCGCCGCGAAGACGGCCGTGATCACGATCGAGGTGATGTACGCGGCGGTACGGCCGGCCGACTGCCGCAGCCCGTTGCGCAGCAGCGACAGCTTGAGCCGTACGAAGACCGAGGTCAGGGAGGCAGGGGCCGGAGCGACCGCGGTCATCGGGCGGTACCGCCGCCCAGCCAGTCCAGGGAGTCGCCGGCGGCCTCGCGCCCGTTCGCGCCCACCAGCTCCAGGAACGCGGCCTGCAACGAGGGCGCGTCGCCCCGCACCTGCGCCAGCGGGCCCTGGGCCCGGATCTGCCCGGCGGCCATCACCGCGACCCAGTCGCACAGCGACTCCACCAGCTCCATGACATGGCTGGAGAAGACGACGGTCGCACCCGAACCGGTGTACCGCTCCAGAACGCCCCGGATGGTCTGCGCGGACACCGGGTCGACGCCCTCGAACGGCTCGTCCAGGAAGAGCACCTCGGGGTTGTGCAGCAGCGCCGCGGCGAGCCCGATCTTCTTGCGCATGCCGGTCGAGTAGTCCACGACCAGCTTGTTCTGCGCCCCGGAGAGGTCCAGGACGTCCAGCAGCTGGGCGGCCCGCTTGTCGACCTCGGCGCCGGGCAGCCCCCGCAGCCGTCCGCTGTACGCGAGGAGTTCACGGCCCGAGAGCCGCTCGAAGAGGCGCAGCCCCTCCGGCAGGATGCCGATCCGGGCCTTCACCTCGGCCACCGACTCCGGGTCGCGCCACACGTCGTGACCGGCGACCAGGATGCGCCCGGCGTCGGGCCGCAGCAGGCCGGTGATCATGGACAGGGTGGTGGTCTTGCCGGCGCCGTTGGGTCCGACGAGACCGATGAACTTGCCCGCGGGCAGCACGAGGTCGATGCCGTTCACCGCGATCTGCTGTCCGAAGCGCTTCCACAGCCCCTCGACACGAACGGCGGGCACCGCACCCGATCCCGGTGCGCTGCCCGCCTGTTCGAACACGCCGTCAGATGCCTGGTCAGGCATTTTCCGTCAACCCCTTGGTCGTCCCCGTAAGTACGAGCACACCCTAAGGGGGACCGCCTACGGCCGACGCGCCCTGGCAGCCGCCGCTTCCCGGCCGCACGCGTAGGCGAGCGGACTGATCAACTCGTCGGCGTCCGGCAGCCAGCGGTTCGCCGCGGTGGGCCGCCGTGCCCACTGCACGGCCCCGGACCCGCCGACCCGGGTGGGCGGCGCCGCGACGTAGTGACCCTCGCCCCGGGTGACCAGGTCGATCGAGGCGGGGGCCCAGCCCAGCTTGCGGACCAGGTCCGGGACCTTGGTGGCGGCGCCGGGCAGGACGAAGAAGAGCATCCGTCGGTCGGGGGTGCAGGTCACAGGGCCGAGTGTGAGCTCCATGCGCTCCATCCGGGCCAGCGCCAGGAAGCCGGCCGACTCGGGCACGTCGATCGCGTCGAAGGTGCGGCCGGTCGGCAGCAGGATCGACGCCTTGGGCTGCTTCGACCACATGCGCCGCGCCCCGACGGCGCTGCCGGTCGCCTGTGTCGACCAGTCGGGCCTGGCCGGGTGGGCGCCGGGGGTGGCGCAGCTCTCGACGCCGCAGGAGCAGCGCTCCCTGCCCTCCACGGCTTCCAGCCAGGTCCCGGGGAACACGTCCCAGTGCCGCTCTTCCGCGTACCGCACGGCGCAGTCCAGCAGCAGCTCGCCTCGCTGCTTGGGGATGTGTGCGGCTTCCGTGACTCCGATGGTCTCTTCCACGGTGAGCACAACTCCCGCCGTCACCTGGGGTTACGGGCGCGGTGACGAGCGGTGTGGAGCATCGATCCTGCATGCGGGGCGCATGGGTGCACGGGTGGGGGCGCGCGTGGGCCCGGGAAGCGGCGGGTGGGTAGCCACCATCGGGGGGTGTCGCCCAGGGTTCTGCACGACTGGGTGACGCGTCCGGTTTCGCGTGTTCACATCGGCATTGACCGGATATCCGCCGGGCAGTGATCAGTTCTCGGATCGCTCTCCGGCCTCAGGGGGTACTCATGGCAGCCAGGCCACTCGTTGCCCGTCAGCCGAACGAACGGCTGCAGGCGCTGATTCAGGAGGCCGCGTGTTCCAATGCCGGCCTCGCCCGCAGGGTGAACATGGTCGGGACCGAGCGCGGTCTCGATCTGCGCTACGACAAGACGTCGGTGGCGCGCTGGCTGCGCGGGCAGCAGCCGCGCGGCCGGGCGCCGGGGATCATCGCGGAGGCGCTGGGCCGCAAGCTGGGCCGCACGGTCACCATCGACGAGATCGGAATGGCGAACGGCAAGAACCTGGCCTCCGGCGTCGGGCTGCAGTTCGCGCCGACCGTGCTCGGTGCGATCGAGCAGGTCTGCGAGCTGTGGCGCAGCGACGTGGGGCGCAGGGACTTCCTGTCCGGTTCGACGGTGGCGGCCTCCGCGCTGGTGGAGCCCAGCCGGGACTGGCTGATCACGGGCGCGGACGCACAGGTGGCCCGGTCGGCCGGATCGCGGGTGGGCGTCTCGGACGTGGAGGCGGTCCGGGCGATGACGAGTGCGCTGGTCGACCTGGACCGGCGGTTCGGCAGCGGACACGTCCGGCCCGTGGTGGTGCACTACCTGAACAGCGTGGTGGCGGGGATGCTGTCGGGCTCGTACCGGGAGGCGGTGGGCCGGCAGCTGTTCGCGGCGGTGGCGCGGCTCACGGAGCTGGCCGGGTACATGGCGGTGGACACCGGGCAGCCGGGGCTCGCCCAGCGGTACTACATCCAGGCGCTGCGGCTCGCGCAGGCGGCGGGCGACCGGGGTTACGGCGGGTATGTGCTGGCGGCCTCGATGAGTCATCTGGCCGCTCAGCTCGGGAACCCGCGGGAGATCGCGCAGCTGGCGCGGGCGGCCCAGGAGGGCGCGCGGGGGCGGGTGACACCGAGGGCGGAGGCGATGTTCTGCGCGGCGGAGGCCCGGGGGCACGCGCTGCTCGGGGACGTCCACTCCTTCGAGGCGGTCGCCGGACGGGCCGTACGGGCGCTGGAGCAGGCCGATCCGGAGTCGGGTGACGACCCGGACTGGATCGCGCACTTCGACCACGCGTATCTGGCGGACGAGCTGGCCCACTGCCACCGGGACCTGGGCCGTTCGGAGGCGGCGGCGCGGGCGGCGGAGGAGTCGCTGAGCGGCCATCCGCAGACGCGGGCGAGGCGCAGGGCGATCGGTCTGGTGCTGCTGGCCTCCGCGCAGGTGCAGCGGCGCGAGGTGGAGCAGGCCTGTCACACCGGGACGCAGGCGCTGGAGCTCCTGGCCACACTGCGGTCCTCGCGCGGGGCGGAGTATCTGGACGATCTCAAGGAGCGGCTGGAGCCGTACGCGGGGGAGCCCTCGGTGCGGGAGTTCGGGGCGCGCATCGAGCTGTTCGCGGCCTGACGCCGTGTGACCACGGTCACCGTTCCGGTCACTCCGCGGGTCCGATCGGCCACGGTGGTGCGGCAGTTGTGTGTGGGGTTGTTGTGGGTCTGTTACCGGACTCACACGTGTGTGCGCGGCCCCGGACGCACCCGGTAGCGTGAGCCGACGATTCCGTAGGTCCATCAGTAGGAGTCCCGGTGACGCAAAGCGGACAGGGTCCGGAGCCGCAGTATCCGGCGGTACGGCCCACGCACGAAGGTGTCGTGCTGCCCGCCGAGGGTGGCGTGGAGACCGGCCCGGCCGCCGGCCCGGCCGGCGGACAGCCGTGGGGCGGCGCCTGGGGTCCCGGTGGGGCGCCGCAGGGGCAGCCCCTGCCGCCGGCCCAGCCGCTGCCGCCGGAGGCCGTGCCGGGCGGGGCCGCGGACATGCAGGCGACGCAGTACATCGCGCCGGTCCCGCCGCAGGGCGCGCCGCCTGCCGCCGGACCGGGGTCGCCGCCCGGCCCGATGCCGGGCGCCATGCCCGGGGCGAACGGGGACATACCGGGCGCGCACCCGCTGCCGTCCCACCGTCCGCCGGAGGGCGGCTACGGCTTCCCGCCACCGGCCTCCCCGCAGAGCGGTTACGGATACCCTCCCGCGGCTCCCGGACAGGGCGGCTACGGATACCCTCCGGCGGTACCCGCGCAGGGCGCCGGAGACATGCAGGCGACTCAGCACATCCCGCCGGTCGCCGCGGCACAGGGCGGGCCGGACACGCAGTTCCTCGGCACCGGGCCGCTGCATCAGCAGCCCGGCGCTCCCGCCCAGCCGGCCGGCGCATCCGACGCGACCCAGTACATCGCTCCCGTGCCGCCGCAGCTGCCCGGCGAGCGGCAGCCGCCCGCCGAGTTCGACAACCTCTTCCGCAGCGACGCGACGCAGCACCTGCCGCAGCCGCCACAGCACACCCAGCCGCCGCGGGCGCAGCAGCAGTACAGCCCCCAGCCGCCCCCGCAGCAGCAGTTCCACCAGCCCGCCCAGCCGTCCCCGTTCCAGGGCGCCTATCAGCAGGACGCGTACCAGGACGCGTACGACGACGAGCCCGAGCCGCGCCGTAAGTCGCCCGTCGCCCTCATCGCCGCCGTCGTCGTCGGCTGCGCGATCGTCGGCCTCGGCGCCGGCGCGCTGCTCAGCGGCGGCGACGACGACAAGAAGGAGAAGGACCCCGGCCAGAACGTGGCCGCCACCTCCGGAGCCCCGTCCACGGGCACGACGGAGAAGGCCGCCGACCCCGCCGAGTCGCAGGCGAAGGCGCTCGACAAGCTGCTCGCGGACAGCAACAACAGCCGTGACGCGGTGATCCGTTCGGTCGAGGCCATCAAGCAGTGCAAGAACCTCGACCAGGCCGCCGCCGACCTGCGTGGCGCCGCCCAGCAGCGCCGGGATCTGGTGACCCGGCTGCAGGCGCTGTCGGTCGACCAGGTGCCGGACAACGCCGCCCTGACCACCGCCCTCACCAAGGCGTGGCAGGCCTCGGCCGCCGCCGACGACCACTACGCCGCCTGGGCCGACCAGATGAAGCCCAAGAAGGCGTGCAAGGGCGGCAAGGCCCGCTCCACCAACCAGACGGTGGCGGCGACGAACAAGAGCGGGGAGGCGACGACCTCCAAGCGCCAGGCGGCCACGCTGTGGAATCCGACCGCCACGAAGTACGGGCTGCCGCAGCGGACTCCCACCCAGCTGTAGAGGAAGGGGAGTTGCCACCCTTTCCATGATCAACACATGACGCGCCGGGGGCCTTGCGGCAAGGCCCCGCCCGTGGCGCACAATCTCCGGGCTGGGTAGGGGAACGCCGGAACGGGGAGTCGCGCATGCGCGTGTTGGTGACGACGTACGGGGCGCGTGGCAGCGTCGAACCGATGGTGGGGCTCGCGGTCCGGTTGCGGGAGCTCGGCGCCGAGGTGCGGGTCTGCGCGCCGCCGGACGACGAGTTCGTGGAGCTCCTGGCCGGTGCCGGCATTCCGCTGGTGCCTGTCGGCCGGC
Organism: Streptomyces sp. NPDC039609; assembly: GCF_055596705.1. Classification (NCBI taxonomy): domain Bacteria; kingdom Bacillati; phylum Actinomycetota; class Actinomycetes; order Kitasatosporales; family Streptomycetaceae; genus Streptomyces; species Streptomyces sp. NPDC039609. The sequence continues at coordinate 547,481 of NZ_JBVIUJ010000005.1, read as the reverse complement.
CGGTGCGTCCGATGGTGACCACGGTCGTGCCGGGTTCGGCGGTGGGTCTGGCGCAGCGTGCCGCCGAGTTGATCGCCGCGCAGTTCGGCCCGGTCGCCGCGGCGGCCGAGGGGTGCGACGCGCTGGTGGCGTGCGGCCCGCTGCCGGTCACGGCCGGCGCGCGGTCGGTGGCCGAGAAGCTGGGCATCCGCTATGTGCACGCGAGCCACCAGCCGGTCATCCTGCCGTCGCCGCACCAGCCGCCCCCCGCGCGCCGGGGCCGTCCCTTGCCGCCGGGGGTGAGCGACAACCTGGAGCTCTGGGACATGGACGCCCGGAACGCGAACGACATGTTCGGCGAGATGCTCAACTCCCACCGGGCGGCGATCGGCCTGCCGCCGGTGGACAACGTCCGCGACTACGCCTTCTCCGACCAGCCGTGGCTGGCGACGGACCCGACACTCGGCCCGTGGCCGCCGACCGGCCTCGATGTCGTACAGACCGGCGCATGGTTCCGGCCGGACGAACGCCCGCTCCCCGACGCGCTGTTGTCGTTCCTGGACGCCGGAGCACCGCCGGTGTACCTGGGCTTCGGCAGTACGCCCGTCGGTGCCCCGGAGGATGTCGCCCGGGTCGCCGTCGAGGCGATCCGCTCACAGGGCCGCCGCGCGATCGTCTCGCGCGGCTACGGCGGCCTGGTCCCGATCGACGAGCGGGACGACTGCTTCGCCGTGGGCGAGGCCAACCACCAGGCACTGTTCGCCCGGGTGGCCGCGGTCGTGCACCACGGCAGCTCGGGCACCACGACGACGGCCGCCCGGGCCGGCGCGCCTCAGGTGGTGATCCCCCAGGGGGCGGACCAGCCGTACTGGGCGGGCCGGGTGGCGGAGTTGGGCATCGGCGTGGCGCACGACGGACCGACTCCGACCGTCGCGTCCCTGTCGGCCGCGCTCGCGACGGCCCTCGCCCCCGAGGCCGGCGCGCGGGCGAAGGCCGTGGCCGACCTGATCCGTACCGACGGGGCGACGGTCGACGCGAGGCGGCTGCTCGACGGAGTCCGCTGAGCGAGGAGGGTCAGGGGGCGCTGAGCACGGTTGCGCCGACGTCGACGAAACCGGGCTTCTGCGCCACGAGCTGCCCCTTGCGGACCACCTGGAAGGTCACCTCGTGGTTGACGATCCGGGGGAAGCGAGGGGCGCCGAGCATGTCCTCGTAGTGCCAGCGAAGTTCGGGGGTGAGGCCGCCGGTGTCGATCTGGACACCGCGGTCGAGGGCGTGCGCGACGGCCCCCGCGGTGATCGTGTCCTTGTCGAGCGACTCGATCACCTTCTTCAGGACGGTGTACGCGATCCAGGTCGTCTGCACGCCCGCGTCGGCCGGGTCGACCCGGTTGTCGGCGAACGCGTGCTCCTTGATCACCTTGCGCATCGGGGTCCAGCGCGCGTCGTTGGCCTCCGGGTACCAGCCGGTGACGTACGCGCCCTCGAAGGGGCTGTGCGCGCCGCCGGTGCGGTCGATGACGGGTTGGCTGACGCTGCCGAGGACGGAGGAGATCCGCACCCGCTCCTCGCTGTTCCCGTCGTCCCCTTCGCCGCCGGACTCCTCGTCCTCGGGCAGGCGCCGGAAGGAGTCGAAGAACGTCTGGGTGCGCTCGCCGAGGACGGCCGCGACACAGCCTTCCTCGCCGCCGGCCTTGGCGCGGGCGCGGCCGGCCTGCTCGGTGTACTCGGCGGCGTCCTCAAGCGCCGGGATGTCGGTGGCGTTCTTGTGACGGCCCTTGCTCAGGCCGGAGTTGAGGAGATCGGGCAGCTTGTCGCCGGCGAGCGTGTCGGGCCGCACGAGGGAGACCTTGCGGCAGGACTCGGCCAGCTGCATCCCGTGGCCGGCCAGGAGGGAGGCCTGGCCGCCGTTCACCGGGTAGGAGAGCGGGCTGGTGAACTCGTCCTCGGAGATTCCGTAGCCCCCGATGTACGGGATGCTCGCGGCCTCCAGCGGTGCCATGAAGGCCCGGCCGTTCTGGCTGTAGGAGCCGACGACGGCGACGACGTTCTCGCGGACGGCCCGGCGCGCGCAGGTCGCCGCTCCGGCGGAGGTGTTCAGCTCGTTGCAGGTGAGGATGCGCAGCTCGTGGCCGTCGATGCCGCCGTTGGCATTGACCCAGCGGGCGTATGCCTGGGCCATGGCGGGCATCCCGGGCTGGTTGGTGGCACGAGTGCCGTCCGGTGCCCAGGTCATCACCGTGACGGGCTCCCTGGATCCCCCCGTGATCCCAGGGAGCACGCCACAGCCGGTGAGCAGCGACGCTCCGGCCGCCGCCGTCGTGACACATGCGAGGAGTGAGGTCAGTCGCCTACCGGTCATGGACACGCACACTTCCGCCTCACGGGTAACGCAGAAGTGTGCGGGGTTCAACGCGGGGTGACGCGAAGGTGAATTACGGGGGTCGGTGGCGGTGGGGGGAGGGGGCCGGTCGGCCGATCTTGAAGGGGAACGTACGATCGAACGGTGTCCAGTCCAGTCTCAGGTTCGGTGAACTCTTCCCGTCGCGGCCGTCGCTCCCCCACCATGGGCGGCATGCCGCTCAACGACATGCCGTGGTGGCGCTGGCGCAGCAATGTGCGCTCGGCGCTGCACATGCTCTCCGATCCAGGGTTCCACGAGACGACCTGGCTGGCCGGTCACGACGGGTACGGCGACGTCACCGACGCCGTCTACCGTCTGGTCGAGGACACCTGGCTGGACAACTGGTCCGCCGAGAAGTACGTCGGAACGATCTTCCGCGACTCCGGTGAGGCCGCACTGGTGGACGTGGCCGTGCTGCGGGTGCTGCGGATCATGCACCAGGTGGGGCCCGACGCGCCGTTCTCCGCGTACATGGAGCACCACGGGTGGCCGGAGGCCGTGCGGGCCGCCCGCGAGGCGCACGTACGGATGGCGTCGGCGGACGGCGAGGACCCGGACACGCCCCCGCGCTCCCTGGACGTGCTCCGTATCATGACGCGGTCCGCCTGACGGACGGCGGCCCTGCCGTTCCGGCGGGGTGTGGCACCCTACGGGGATGACCGACCAGTACGTCCTCACACTTTCCTGCCCGGACAAACAGGGCATTGTGCACGCGGTGTCGAGCTATCTCTTCATCACGGGATGCAACATCGAGGACAGTCAGCAGTTCAAGGACCGGGACACGGGTCTCTTCTTCATGCGGGTCCACTTCTCGGCGGAGACGCCGGTGACCGTGGAGAAGCTCCGCGCGAGCTTCGCGGCGGTGGGCGACTCGTTCGCGATGGACTGGCACATCAACCGGGCCGACGAGCGCATGCGGGTCGTGCTGATGGTGTCGAAGTTCGGCCACTGCCTGAACGATCTGCTCTTCCGCTCGCGGATCGGAGCGCTGCCGGTCGAGATCGTCGCGGTCGTCTCCAACCACACGGACTTCAAGGAGCTGGTGGGCTCCTACGGCCTTCCGTTCCGCCACATTCCGGTCACGAAGGACACCAAGTCGGAGGCGGAGGCGGAGCTTCTGGAGCTCGTCCGCGAGGAGAACGTCGAGCTCGTCGTCCTCGCCCGCTACATGCAGGTGCTCTCCGACGACCTGTGCAAGCAGCTGTCGGGCCGGATCATCAACATCCACCACTCCTTCCTGCCGAGCTTCAAGGGGGCGAAGCCCTACCACCAGGCGCACGCGCGCGGCGTGAAGCTGATCGGCGCGACGGCCCACTACGTGACCGCGGACCTCGACGAGGGCCCGATCATCGAGCAGGAGGTCGAGCGGGTGGGCCACGAGGTCACCCCGGACCAGCTGGTGGCGATCGGCCGCGATGTGGAGTGCCAGGCGTTGGCGCGAGCGGTGAAGTGGCACGCGGAACGCCGCATCCTGCTGAACGGCCGCCGCACGGTGGTCTTCACGTAGCCAGCCCACGGGCGGGCGCCCACCCTCAACCGGGCCGACGGCAGACGTCCCGCCGGGGCGGGCGCACCCGCAACCCCGGCCACCCGCCGTTGTGGGCACCCGTGCCGCTGGAGGGGGCCCACCCCGTGCATCTCCCTCGCTACCCCCGTTGTGGGCACCGTCCCGCAGCGCGGTGCCCATCCTCACTCCCAACCGGTTGTGGGCAGGCGTTCCGCAGGGCGGAACGGGTGGGCACAACCCGACGGCGGCGCCGCACCTGTGCGCACCGCAGGCACGGGGAGCCTGGGCCCGGCAAGGGCGCCGTCCCGTGTGCCCACCCGTCCCGCCCAGCGGGACGATTGCCCACACGAGGGTGGGGCGGCGGACGAGGGGGCGTGGGCGCCGCCCCGGCGGAGCGGGCACCGACCACGGGCGGGGGGTAGGGCCCCCGGCGCCCGCGGCCTACAGGCGGCTCAAGGACGCCGCCGCGAAGAGGACGTCGCGGATCGCCTCGCGGTCCCCGTCCTGCCCCGCCGCCGCTTCCTCCGGTGGAACATGGCCCGCCACCAGCTGGCAGAACTCGACCCCGTCCATCGCCACCTGCGCCACCGCGTGGTCCGGCGAGCCGAGGGCTCCCGGGGAGTCCAGGGCGATGTACCAGTGGCCGCCGCCCGAGCCCTCGACCTCCAGATGGAGCGAGCGGCCGGGCGCGCCCGCCGTCACCAGGTGGCGCGGCGGGGATGCCAGGCCGGCGCGGCGCCGGTCGGCCAGCGCCGCCGGAAGCAGCCGGGCCGCCAGGTCGATCATGCCGTGCAGATGCGCCCCGCTCGGCGGCTCGTACGGATACGCCACCGCGTTCGCGATGTCGTCCGCGTGCACCCAGCACTCGAACGCCCGCTCGAGGAGCGAGTCCCGCATCGGCAGCGCGAAGTCGCCGTACGTCACCGTCAGGTCCGCGACACCCCGCCCGGCGAACGACACCGTGCGGATCAGCGTGTGGCTCTGTTCCCGCCACGGCTCGCGCACCCCGCGCGTCGGCGGATGGTACGAGCCCTGCCAGTACGTCTCCGTCCGCTCCGTCGGCGACACCTCCGTGGCCGAAGGCCCCAGCGGGTCGTCCAGACCGAGCGCCGCCGACACCAGGCCGTCCACCGTCAGCAGATGCCCGATCACGCCGGCCACCGTCGTCTTGCGGCTCACCGGGCGCTCGCCCTCGAACCACTTCAGCCGCACCGGCGCGTGCCACTCCGACTCGCCGATGTCCCGCAGCAGCGCGTCGAGCCGGGCCGTCTCCGCGTCGTACGACGTTGCCCAGGCGGGCACCGGGATACGGGCGGGGCGCCGGCCGAGACAGTTCTCCAGGACCCGGGAACGCAGCAGCGGATCGAGGTCCAGGTCCCGCTCGGAGTGCAGCAGCCCGACCGCGTCCCGCAGCCTCAGCGCCTCGTCCGCGCACGGCGCGCAGACGGTGAGATGGTCCTCGACGGCCTGGGTCTCCTCGGCCGAGCACGCGGACAGCGCCCACGCCCCGAGGAGGGACTTGAGCACACTGTGCGGCGGCACGACCGGCACGACCGGCACGACCGGCACGACCGGCACGACCGGCGGGGCGGGTTCCTCCGGCGGCTCGGGCGCGTCCACCACAGGCCGTCCCGTCAGATCCGCGTGGTCGTCCGCGGCCGACCGTGGTCCCGGTATCCACGGAGCGCGCGCGACCTCGTCCGGGTCGCCGTTCGCCCCGGTCACAGAGTGCGTCCGTAGCCGGGCGGTGAGGTCCCCTCCAGTGGGCGGGTGTTCGCGGTCGACAGCAGCTGCAGTCCGAGCCGCAGCCGGCGCCGCGCCTCGTCCTCCGTCACACCGAGGTCGGCGGCGGTCTGGCGGTAGTCACGCCGCTGGAAGTACGCCAATTCCAGCGCGGCGCGCAGCGGCGCCGGCATCGACGTGACGATGTAGTCGGCGCGGGCGGCGACCGAGGCGCGGCGCACCTTCAGCTCCAGCTCCTCCGCCGACCCCTCGCCGGTCTCCGCGTACGCCGTCGCCTCCGTCTGCCGCAGCCGGTGCACGGCCTGCCGCTGGGTCAGTTTGGCTACCCACGAGCGCATGTTGCCCTGCTTGGGGTCGTAGGCGTCGGGGTTCTCCCAGATGTAGCCGAAGACCTCGCGGGTGACCTGGTCGGCGGCGCTGTCGTCGTCGAGCACCCGGTGGGCCAGGCTGTGGACGAGGGAGGCGAATCGGTCGTAGAGCTCGCCGAGCGCGGCGGCCTCACCGCGCGCCAGCCGCTGCTGCATCCTGCGGTCCCAGCGCGGTGGTGTGTCCTTCGCCATACGAAGCCCTCCGGAGCTCTTCGGCTGCCCTCCCGACCCGAGTTCACCATCCAAAGTAATGCGCCCGACCGGCAGCGCACCCGCCTTTGTGGCAAGTACACCCTCACAGGGCCTGGTGATGGTAGAGAAAGCGTCACCTTTCATCCGGGGTGTTTCGTTCCGCCGCGGCGGGGCAGCGGGAGGAGACAGGAAGCACTGCCTCCGTTTGAAGGGCGCTAGTTGTGACGCTCCACGTCGAGGAAGACGAGCGGGACCCCTGGACCGTACTGCGCATCCAGGGCGAGCTGGACCTGGTGACGTCACCGCTGGTCCGCAGACGCGTCCACGACGCCGTCGCGGGCGGCCGACACGACGTGGTCCTCGATCTGTCGGGGGTGCTGTTCTGCGACTCCAGCGGCGTGGGAGTACTGATCGCCGCGCGCCGTCTGATGCGCTCCTGCGGCGGGCGGCTGCGGGTCGTGCTGCCCGCGCGCGGTGCCGTGGAGGGCTCGCACGTCAACCGCGTCCTCGCCGCGCTCGGCGTCCGCCGGCTCTTCGAGGTGTACGCGGACGCCACCGACGCGGTGGACGAGCTTACCCGGCCCCTGCCCGTGGACTCCCTCGTCGGACAGACCACCTCCGTGCCCGCTCAGCCCGTCCGGTCACGGAACCACGAGGCGCGCCGTCTCTCCGCGTAGCGGCTCGGCTCCACACAGCCGCCCCTCTCGGCACGAGGGCCCCCTTCGTCGTACGCTCCGCCCATGGAGCCCATGGAACCCGAGCAGGACCAGGACGCCGGACAGCTCTACCAGCGCCGGATCGCCCGCCGTTTCGCCGCCTTCGACCAGGACGGCGACGGGACGATCTCGCGCGAGGACTTCAGTACGGCGGCGAAACGCCTTCTGACGGAGTTCGCGGTGTCGTTCCGCTCCGACCGGGGACAGGCGCTGTGCGACGGTGCCGAGGCCTTCTGGCAGGGCATGGCCGGGATCGCCGATGTCGACGGCGACCAGCGGGTCAGCCGCGAGGAGTTCGCCGGCGGGGCGGTGAAGCGGCTGCACGACCACCCCGAGCGCTTCGCCGAGATCGCCCGGCCCTTCCTGCACGCCGTCCTCGCCATCGCCGCGACCCCCGCCGACGTGGAGCGCGCTCTGCTCGCGCTCGGTGTCGACACGGAGCCGGCGGCCCTGAGCGCCCGGACGCTGCCGACCGTCGCCTCCGGTCAGGTCGACGAGGCCGCGGCGGTGACCGCCTTCGCCCACTACTTCATGACGGAGTGACCCGGCTCCCGGCGTAGCGCTCGCGCAGCTTGTACTTGAGGACCTTCCGCAGGGTCTCGTTGCGAGGCAGGGCCTCCACCACCTCCAGCTGCTCCGGCAGCTTGTGGACGGAGAGGCCCTCCGCGCGCAGGAACCCCGTGACGGCCTCCAGGGTCAGGGGCTCGGCGCCCGGCGGCTGCTCGATCACCGCGCAGACCCGTTCGCCGCGCTCGGTGTCGGGGAGGCCGACGACGGCCGCGTCGCCGACCGCCGGGTGCCGGTGCAGGAGGTCCTCGATCTCCTTGGCCGAGATGTTCTCGCCCTTGCGGATGATGATGTCCTTGATCCGGCCCGTGAGGACGAGGTGCCCGCTCGCGGTCACATGTCCCACGTCACCCGTGATCAGGAAGCCGTCCTCGTCGAAGGCGGCCGCCGACTGCGCGGGGTCCAGATAGCCCCGGCAGACCGCCTCGCCGCGCAGCCGGACCTCGCCGCCCTCGGAGATCCGTATCTCCATGCCCTCGGGCGGCCGGCCCTCCGTCGTCGCCAGGTTCTCCGCGGTGTCGTCCGGCGCACCCATCGTGATCATGGGAACCTCGGTCATCCCGTACCCGTGGGTGAGCTGGCAGCCCATCTCCCGTACGACGGCGTGGTAGATCTCCGGCGGCTTCGGCGCCCCGCCGCCCGCGAGCAGCCGCAGGCTCGGGATCAGCTTCTCGCCGGGCGGCAGTTTCCGCTGTTCGGCGAGGAACATCGAGTAGAAGGCCGTGGACCCGCCCGCCACCGTCACGCCGTGCCGCCGGTACTCCGACAGCGCCTCGGGCAGCGCGAACTGCTCGAACATCACCGCCGGGAAGCCGTAGAGCAGGAGCATCACCGTGTAGTCGGGCCCGGCGATGTGCGCGTACGGGAAGGCCATCGAGCCGATGTCGTCCTCGCTCAGACGCAGCGCGTGGGCGAGGCAGGCGCCGCCCGCGATCAGGGAGCGGTCGGTGTGCAGGACGCCCTTGGGGTCGGAGGTCGTCCCCGAGGTCCAGTAGATCCACCGCACGTCGGTGCCGCTCTCGGGGGGCGGCGGCAGGACCGCCGGATCGCCGTCCGGCAGGGAGCCGTACGCCTCGAAGATCCCGCGCGCCCCGAGCCGCCGCGCCATCTCCGTGTGGTCGAAGCCGCGCCACACCCCCGGCACGGCGAAGAAGTCGGCCTTGGACTCGCGCAGCGCGAAGCCGACCTCGCGGTCCCGGTAGAAGGGGATGACCGGGGACTGTACGGCTCCGATGCGGGCCAGCGCGAAGGAGAGGACGGCGGTCTCGATCCGGGTGGGCAGCTGCCAGGCCACGACGGTGCCGGGCCGCACCCCCGTCCCGTACAGCCCGGCGGCGCACCGTTCGGCGCGTTCACGCAGCTCACCGAAGGTGAGAGCCCGGTCCCCCTGGAGGAGGACGGGCCGCTCGGGAGTGAGGGCGGCGCGCCGCTCGACCAGCTCCCAGAGGGTGCGGGAGGTGCCCAGGGTGTGTGCGGTGTCGGTCACGACGATCCCCTCTCCGTCCACAACTGACGGCCAGTCAGATTGCCTGGAGAGCGTAGAGGCGCGCCGCTTGTCGGTCCAGGGGTCCGGGGCTAGCCTGAGACCGATCAGTATCTGACGGGTCATCAGAAATGCGGGAATGGGAGAAGGTCTCATGACGGAACTTCCGCGGATCATCAGCGTCGACGACCATGTGATCGAGCCGGCCCACCTCTTCGAGACCTGGCTGCCGGCCAAGTACCGCGACCGCGGGCCCCAGCCCCTGACCGCCGGGATCGGGGAGCTCGCCTACGTCGGCGGGAAGTACCAGATCACGATGGACCCGGACGGGCCGCCGACCGACTGGTGGATCTACGAGGACCTCAAGTTCCCGTACAAGCGCAACATCGCCGCCGTCGGCTTCGACCGTGACGAGATGACCCTGGAGGGCATCACCCGCGAGGAGATGCGGCGCGGCTGCTGGGACCCCGTCGAGCGGCTCAAGGACATGGACCTCAACCATGTCGAGGCCTCGCTCTGCTTCCCCACCTTCCCGCGCTTCTGCGGCCAGACCTTCGCCGAGGCCAAGGACAAGGAGGTCGCCCTCGCCTGCGTCCGCGCCTACAACGACTGGATGGTCGAGGAGTGGTGCGGCGACAGCGGCGGCCGGCTCATCCCGCTCTGCATCATCCCGCTCTGGGACATCGACCTCGCCGTCGCCGAGATCCGCCGGAACGCGGCCCGCGGCGTGAAGGCCGTGACCTTCTCGGAGATCCCGACCTATCTGGGGCTCCCGTCGATCCACTCCGGCTACTGGGACCCGTTCTTCGCGGTCTGTCAGGAGACGGGCACGGTCGTCAACATGCACATCGGCTCCAGCAGCCAGATGCCCGCCGCCTCGCCCGACGCCCCGCCCGCCGTCCAGGCCTCGCTCAGCTTCAACAACGCCATGGCCTCGATGATGGACTTCCTCTTCAGCGGGGTCCTGGTCAAGTTCCCGAGGCTGAAGCTGGCGTACAGCGAGGGGCAGATGGGCTGGATCCCGTACGCCCTGGAGCGCGCGGACGACGTCTGGGAGGAGCACCGGGCGTGGGGCGGAGTGAGGGACCTCATCCCCGAGCCCCCGTCGACGTACTACTACCGGCAGATGTTCTGCTGCTTCTTCCGCGACAAGCACGGCATCGCCTCGCTCGACGTCGTCGGCAGGGACAACGCCACCTTCGAGACCGACTACCCGCACGTCGACTCCACCTTCCCGCACACCAAGGAAGTCGCCCTCGACCACGTCAAGGGCCTCGACGACGAGACGATCTACAAGCTCATGCGCGGGAACGCCATCCGCATGCTGGACCTGGGCATCGTCTGATGGACCTCGCGTACGACGAGAAGGAGGAGGAGTTCCGGGCCCGGCTGCGGGAGTGGCTGGCCACGGCGCTGCCGGCGCTGCCGCCGAAGCCCGACCCGCTGGACTGGCCGGGACGGCGCGCCTACGACTGCGGCTGGCAGCGGGCGCTGTACGACGCCGGGTACGCGGACGTGCACTGGGACGCCTCGCCGACCCAGCGGCTGATCTTCCTGGAGGAGACCGAACGGGCCGGGGCCCCTTATGTCGGCGCCAACTTCGTCGGGCTGCTGCACGCCGGGCCGACGATCGCCGCCGAGGGGACGCCCGAGCAGCGGGAGCGGTGGCTGCCGCCGGTGCTGCGCGGCGACGAGGTGTGGTGCCAGGGCTTCAGCGAGCCGGACGCCGGTTCCGACCTGGCCTCGCTGCGGACGAGAGCGGTGCGGGACGGGGACGCGTACGTCGTCACCGGCTCCAAGATCTGGACCTCGCACGCCGAGGTCGCCGACTGGTGCGAGCTGCTCGTACGGACGGACCCGGGGGCGGCCTCGAAGCACCGGGGGATCAGCTGGCTCGCCATGCCCATGGGCGCGCCGGGCATCACCGTGCGGCCGTTGCGGACCCTCGCCGGGTCGACGGAGTTCGCCGAGATGTTCCTCGACGAGGTCCGGGTGCCCGTCGCCAACCGGATCGGCGAGGAGAACGACGGCTGGCGCGTGACGATGGTGACGCTCTCCTTCGAGCGCGGGACCGCCTTCGTGGGCGAGGTCGTCGCCTGTCGGCGGGTGCTTGCCGAACTCGCGGGGGCGGCGCGGGAGAACGGTACCTGGGACGACCCGGTGATCCGGCGCGGGCTCGGCCGGCTGAGCGCCGAGTTCCGGGCGCTGTGGCGGCTCACCCAGTGGAACGTCAGCGAGGCGGAGGCGACGGGCGGGGTGCCGGGGATCGGCGGCTCGGTCTTCAAACTGCGGTACTCGCACGCGCGGCAGGAGCTGTACGACACGGCGGCGGCCGTCCTCGGTCCGGACGCGCTCGACCTCGGACGGGAGTGGAACCTGGACAGGCTGTCCTCGCTCTCGTACACGATCGCGGCCGGTACCAGTCAGATCCAGGCGAACATCGTGGCCGAGCGGATCCTCGGCCTGCCCAAGGGGCGGTGAGGGGTGGTGGTCTCGTGGACTTCCGGCTGACGGACGACCAGAAGGCGCTGAAGGCGGGGGTACGGGAGCTGCTCGCCGGCCGCTTCGACCGGGATGCGCTGCGGGCTTCCGTCGAACGCGGCACGCTCGACCGCGCGCTGTGGCGGGAGCTGGGGGCCGCCGGTCTCTTCGCGCTGCGGGTGCCGGAGGCGGAGAGCGGTGTGGGGCTGGGGCTGCCGGAGGCGGTGCTCGTCTTCGAGGAGGCGGGGAGGGTTCTGCTGCCGGGGCCGTTGGTGGCGACGCACATGGCGGCGGGGGTGGTTGAGGGGGCTGCCGAGGGGGAGGTCGTCGTCGCTGCCGCCGACGGCGGGCTGGTCGAGTGGCTCGACGAGGCGGACGTGGTCCTGGGGGACGTCGCCGGGGCCGTGGCCGTGCGGTCGGTGGATCCGCTCACGCCACTGCATCGCGTGCCGGCGCCTGTGGCCGTGCCCACAACGGGGGTGGCGGAGTTGCTCACCGCTGCCGAACAACTCGGCAGTGCTACGCGCACCACCGAGACGGCCGTCTCGTATGCGCGTACCCGGGTGCAGTTCGGGCAGCCCATCGGGGCCTTCCAGGCCGTCAAGCATCTCTGTGCGCAGATGCTGGTGCGGACCGAGGTGGCCCGGGCCGCCGTCTACGCGGCCGCCGTCACCGGTGACACCGTCGAGATCGCCGGGGCGAAGCTGCTTGCCGACGAGGCGGCGGTCGACTGTGCGCGGGACTGTCTTCAGGTGCACGGCGGCATGGGGTTCACGTGGGAGGCCGATGTACATCTGCATCTGAAGCGGGCCTGGGTGCGGTCCCGGCGTGGTCCGTCGAAGGCGCAGGCGGAGGAGGCGGAGGCGGCTGCCTTGTAGGCGGCCGCTCACGGAGCGTCGATACCGGGTTGTGTCCTTCGGCCGGTCCGTCACGGCCCGGAGTCGGGGTTCCGCTCCGGTACGCTCCGTGGGATGCGAGTGGTTGTGGGCCCGGATCGTCCCGGTGTCGCCGATGCGGCGGCTCCGGACCGGGCGATGCCCGCCGTTCGTACCCCGTGGAGGCGCTGGGCGCCCTCCTGTTCGACTCCCCGCAGCGTGCGTCGCACAGTATGGACCATGCGTACTCCTTCGCGCTGGAATATGCCCGAAGCGCTTGTTGCGGTGACTGTACGTCAACCATGCTGTCTCACAAGGGAATCACGGTCCGTGAGGACGTCGATGGCTGTGAGGCGCGAGGCGATGTGTCCGCCGGTTCGGATGGTGTGAGCGGTGCAGGTGCTTCAGGTTCAGTTGGAGGTCGGGCCGGACCCGGCGGAGGTGGGGCGCGCCCGGCGATGGGCGCGCTCAAGGCTCGCCGGATCGGGCATAGGGGATGACGAACCGCTGGCCGAGACGCTGGTGCTGCTCATCTCCGAACTCGTGACCAACGCCGTGGTGCACACGGGCTGTCCGGCCGTGCTGAGGATGCTGTTCGGCGAGGGCTGTCCGGACGCCGGGACGGTACGGGTGGAGGTCGCCGACACGAGCGACCGGCCGCCGCTCCCGCGTCACGCGCAGGGCGAGGACACCAACGGGCGCGGTCTGGAGCTGGTGGACGGCCTGGCCGACCGATGGGGCTGGCAGCGTGAGGGTGCCGGCAAGAGCATCTGGTGCGAGGTGGACCGCGGGGCGCCGAAGGAGTCGTCGGTGTCGACCGTCGCCACACCTACGGCTTCGGTGCACTGTTGACGGTTCGTGGCGTTTTGTTCACTCTGGGGTGAGCGATTCGACGTGAGGGGACGACGAGGGCCGCACAAGGTGCCCTCGACGAGTGCGGGTCGTGTCCAGGGTGGCGGCTCCCCCGCAGTGCTTCGCACGCGGGGGCACCCCCATTCGCTGCGCTCGTCGTGCTCGGGGCGCGCGAGTGCGCCGCCACCCGCGTCACGAATTCCTTCGACCCCTCGACCCCTCGCTTTAGAGAATCGCGACCGGGGCCACCGGTGTGCCCGTACCGCCGACGAAGGGCTCGGGCATCGCGGAGAGCAGGAACGCGTACTGCTCCCTCTGTGCACAGGCTGTGGACAGACTTTCCAGATTCCAGTTCTGACCCTGGAGCATCCCCATCTCGACAAGGTCGAGGGCGTGGACGGGCAGCCAGAGGTTCTCGATCTCGGGCGGGAAGATCTCGAAGGTGAGCGTGTCGTTGGCGACGGCGGCGACATCGCGGGCGTGGAACCACTCGGGCGTACGGATGGAGAGTCCGGGGGAGGGGAAGGCGTAGGCGTGCTTGTCCCCCGCCAGGTACTGCTGCATCTGCCCGGTCCGCACGAGGACGATGTCGCCGGCCCGGACGGTGACACGGCCGAATTCCGCGGCTTCGTCGAGGTCTTCGGGGGTGACGGCGTGGTCACCGGGCAGCCGGTCAAGGCCCTTGGCGGCGGCCACGTCGAGCAGGACGCCGCGGCTGACGATGTGGCGGGCGGTGTGGATGCCGCTGAACTCGGAGCGGCCGTGCGGGGTGATCGTGGCGGCGGGACGGCCGTTGTAGATCTTTCCGGAGTGCGAGACATGGGTCAGGGCGTCCCAGTGCGTGGCCGCCTGGAGGGCGAGGGTCACGGCGTCGTCGCTGGTGGCGACGGTGCCGGGACCGAAGAGCTCCTGGTTGACCTGGACCATGACGTGGAGGGGGTTGACCCGGCCCGGGATCATGCCGGTCTGGACGCCGTCCTGTCGGAGGTCGAGGGCGAGGGGGACGCGGTGCCCGGAACGGACGGTCGCGACGGCCCCCCGTACGACCTCGTCGGTGATCAGGTTGAGGGTCCCGATCTCGTCGTCCCGGCCCCAACGTCCCCAGTTGTTGACGCGCTTGGCGATGTCGTGGAATTCGACAGGGAGCTGCGAGGGAACTGACATCGGGGCCTCCAGGGTCTTGTTTTCCTGCATCTGACGGACCGTAGAATCCTGTCGACGAACGAATCTAACGGACCGTCAGAAAATGCGGGAAGGGGCCGGGCGTGGGGAACTTCTTGGCAGGCAAGGTCGTCGCCGTCACGGGCGCGGGGCGGGGGATCGGGCGCGCGGTCGCCCTCGCGTGCGCGGCGGAGGGGGCGAAGGTCGTCGTCAACGACTACGGCGTCTCCATCGAGGGCGGGGAGCCGACGTCGGAGGTCGCGCTGTCGGTGGTGAAGGAGATCGAGGCGGCGGGGGGTTCGGCGGTCGCGGTCGCCGACGACATCTCGACGATGGCGGGCGGTCAGCGGATCGTGGACGTGGCGCTGGCGGAGTACGGGCGGATCGACGGCGTTGTGTGCGTGGCGGGGATCCTGCGCGAGCGGATGCTCTTCAACATGTCCGAGGAGGAGTGGGACCCGGTCGTCGCGACGCATCTGAAGGGGACGTTCACGGTCTTCAGGGCGGCGTCGGCAGTGATGCGCAAGCAGGGCGGGGGGACGCTGATCGGCTTCACGAGCGGCAACCACCAGGGATCCGTGGCGCAGGCGAACTACTCGGCGGCGAAGGGCGGGATCATCTCGCTGGTGCGGTCGGCGGCGCTGGGCCTGCACAAGTACGGGGTGACGGCGAACGCGGTGGCGCCGGTGGCGCGGACGCGGATGTCGGCGAACGTGCCGATGGAGCTGAAGGAGATCGGGGAGCCGGAGGACGTGGCGGCGCTGGTGGTCTACCTCCTGTCGGAGCGGGCGCGGGCGGAGAGGATCACGGGCCAGGTGTACACGATCGCGGGCCCCAAGATCGCGGTCTGGGCGCAGCCGAGGGAGCTGCGGGCGGGGTACGCGGAGGGGGGTGCGTGGACGCCGGAACGGATCGCGGACTTCCTGCCGGGGACGGTGGGGGTGGACCCGATGCCGCTGCTGGCGCGACTGGAGGAGATGGCGCGGGCGGCGGCGGAGGGCTCCCGCCCGAACGGGTAGCCGGGGCCGTGACCCTGCCCCCCGTGTGGGCAATCGTCCCGCTGCCCCGCCCACCCCCGTGTGGGCAATCGTCCCGCTGCCCACAACTCGTCCGACGAAGGAGTACGTCCATGCGCGGTGTCGTTTTCGATGGCAAGCACGTCCAGGTCGTCGACGACCTGGTGGTTCGGGACCCCGGGCCCGGTGAGGTCCTCGTCGGCGTCCGTGCCGCCGGCCTCTGTCACAGTGATCTGTCCGTCATCGACGGCACGATCCCGTTCCCCGCCCCCGTCGTCCTCGGCCACGAAGGCGCCGGAGTCGTCGAGGCCGTGGGCCCCGGCGTCACGCATGTCGCCGAAGGCGACCACGTCGCCCTCTCCACGCTCGCCAACTGCGGCGCCTGCGCCGACTGCGACCGTGGCCGGCCCACCATGTGCCGCAAGGCGATAGGGATGCCCAGGCAGCCCTTCTCCCGCGCCGGCACCCCGCTCTTCCAGTTCGCCTCCAACTCCTCCTTCGCCGAGCGGACCGTCGTCAAGGCCGTCCAGGCCGTGAAGATCCCCGAAGACATCCCGCTCACCTCCGCCGCTCTCATGGGCTGTGGCGTCCTCACCGGCGTCGGCGCCGTGCTCAACCGCGCCAAGGTCGACCGCGGCGAGACCGTCGTCGTCATCGGCACCGGCGGCATCGGCCTCAACGTCCTCCAGGGCGCCCGGATCGCCGGTGCCACGACGATCGTCGCCGTCGACACCAACCCGGCCAAGGAGCAGACCGCCCTGCTCTTCGGCGCCACCCACTTCCTGACCTCGACCGACGGTGTACGGGACGTTCTTCCCAACGGCGCCGACCACGTCTTCGAATGCGTCGGCCACACCGGCCTCGTCCGCACCGCGATCGACCTCCTCGACCGGCACGGCCAGGCGATCCTCCTCGGCATGACCGCGCCCACCGCCGAGGCGAGCTTCCTGCCCGCGGCGATGTTCCTGGACAAGTCGATCCTCGGCTGCCGCTACGGCTCCTCCCGCCCACAGAAGGACATCGCCCTCTACGCCGAGCTGTATCGCCAGGGCCGCCTCCTCCTCGACGAACTCGTCACCGAGACCTATCCGGTGGAGGACTTCACCAAGGCCGCCGAGGACGCCGAGCAGGGGCGCGTCGCGCGGGGGGTGCTCACCCTCTAGCCCCGTCAGGACTCCGCGAACCTCAGCCCACCGCGCCCGCGCGGAACGTGCGCCGGTACGTCGTCGGGGTCACGCCGATCGCCGCCTGGAGGTGGGACCGCAGCGACTGGGGCGTGCCGAAGCCCGCGTCCCTCGCCACCTGGTCGACCGGCAGATCCGTGGACTCCAGGAGGTGACGGGCGCGTTCCACCCGCTGCTGGGTGAGCCACTGGCCGGGGCTGATGCCGACCTCCTCACGGAAGCGGCGCGTGAACGTCCGTACGCTCATCGACTCCCGTACCGCCAGGTCCCGCAGCTGGATCGGCTCGTGCAGATGGGCCAGCGCCCAGGCGCGCGCCGACGTCGTGGTCGCCGTGCCCGCCTCCGGAAGGGGGCGGGCGATGTACTGGGCCTGCCCACCGTCCCGGTGCGGCGGTACGACGGTCCTGCGGGCGACCTCGTTGGCGACGGCGCTCCCGTGGTCGCGGCGCACGATGTGCAGGCACAGGTCGAGCCCGGCGGCCACGCCGGCCGAGGTCAGCACGTCCCCGTCGTCGACGAACAGCACGTCCGCGTCGACCCGTACGTTCGGGAACAGCCGCTGGAAGTGGTCGGCCGACGCCCAGTGCGTGGTGGCCGGCCGTCCGTCGAGGTAGCCGGCGGCGGCGAGCACGTACCCGCCGGTGCAGATGGACACCAGCCGGGTCCCGGGCCGGATGTGCGCGAGGGCGGCCGCCAGCTCGTCGGTCAGCCTGCCCTCTTCGTAGACGGGGCCGAGTTCGTACGAGGCGGGGACGACAACCGTGTCCGCCGTCGCGAGCGCCTCCGGACCGTGCTCCACCTGCACGGCGAAGTCCGCGTCCGTCCGGACCGGACCGGCCTCCTGGGCGCAGGTCACGATCTCGTACAGCGGCCGGCCCTCGGCGTCCTTGGCGCGGCCGAAGATCCGGTGGGGAATGCCCAGCTCGAAGGGGAGGAGGCCGGGCAGGGCGAGGACGGCGATGCGGTGCGGCACAAGAAAGTCCTTTGTGGTCCAGACCACTTGGTGCTAGAAGTCGGATCCGTGACGACGGACAAGCAGGCGGACGGGCGAGCGGACGGACGGGCGGACATGCCGGCGGACGGACGGGCGGAGCAGTACTCGTACAAGTCCGAGGACCGGCAGCGCATTCCCGGACCCGTCGGGGCTCCGGCCCTGTGGAACCGTAACTTCCGGCTCTTCTTCGTGGCCCGGGCCGCCGCCGTCTTCGGCGAGGGCATGGTGCCCGTCGCCCTCGCCGCCGGTCTGCTCGGTGCCGGACACTCCGGCTCCTCCGTCGGCTACGCGCTGGGTGCCTGGATCGGGCCCTTCGCCCTGTTCGTCGTCGTCGGCGGGGTCCTCGCGGACCGGTTCACCGCTCGCCGGATGATGATCCTCGCCGATCTGGTGCGGCTGCCGGGCGCGGCCGTCCTCGCCGTCTCCTTCGGCGTCGGCAGCCCGCCCCTCTGGGCGGTGTACGCGCTCAGTGCCGTCAGCGGCATCGGTGCCGCGCTCTTCCAGCCGGGCGTCGCGTCCACGATCCCGCGTATCGCCCCCGACGTGCAGCGTGCCAACGCCGTCCTGCGGGTCGTCGAGTCACTGATGACGATGGCGGGTCCGGCCGCCGCCGGAGTCCTGGTCGCGCTCACCGGCGGCGCGGGCGCCGCCTTCGGCCTCAACGGCGCGACCTTCGCGGTCAGCGCGGTCTGTCTCACCCTGATGCGGATTCCGGCAGCCCCGTTCGACTCGGTGCGGCGGGGCTCGCTGCGGGCCGAGATGGTCGTCGGCTGGCGGGAGTTCACGGCGCGGACCTGGCTGTGGGGCGTGATCGCGATCTGGACGGTCTACGGATTCACGGTCGCGGGGCCGATGGTGCCGCTGACCGCGACCCTGGTGACCGGGGACCACGGCTCGGCCACGTACGGCGTGCTGATGGCCGTCGCCGGCGCGGGCAACGCGGCGGGCGGGCTCCTGGCCCTGCGGCTGCGGCCCCGCCGCCCGCTCGCGGCGGGCGCGGTCGCCCTGCTCGGCCTCCCGGTCAACCTCGTCCTGCTCGGCTCGGGAGCGCCCGTCGCGCTGCTCGGGGCGGGGCAGTTCCTGGGCGGGGCGGCCTTCGCGTTCTGGCTGGTGATGTGGTCGACGTCGGTCCAGACGCATGTGCCGCAGGATGCGCTGAACCGCATGCACGCGTACGAGGTGGCCGGCTCGCTCCTGATGATGGCGGCCGGCCGGGCGCTGGCGGGTCCGGTGGCGGAGGCCGTCGGCACGGAGGAGCTGCTGCTGGCGGGTGCCGGGATCGCTGTGCTGGTGGTGGTGGCGCTGCTCGTGGTCCGGCCGATCAGGACGCTGCCGCGGGCGTAGTCCCTGGAGACGGGCTCGGAGCGGACGGTGGCCCGATCCTTGTGAAAGCTGTCATCCGGGCCAGTGGTGGGCGTGGTCCCCGATCACGATGCTGTGTGACGTGACCCAGACAACCGAGACCCCCGCACCCGTCGGCAGGCGCTCCACTCGTACTCCCCGTGTCCACCGCGCCTGGTTCGTCGCGGCGGTCACCTTCGTCACGATCATCGGTGCCGCGGGCTTCGCCTCGCTGCCCGGCCTGCTGATCGAGCCGCTGCACGGCGAATTCGACTGGTCGCGCGGCACGATCGGCTTCGCGGTGTCGGTGAACCTCGCGCTGTACGGCCTGACGGCGCCGTTCGCCGCGGCCCTCATGGACCGCTTCGGCATCCGCAGGGTCGTCGCGGTCGCCCTCACCGTGATCGCGCTCGGGTCCTTGCTGACCGTGTGGATGACGGCGTCCTGGCAGCTCGTCCTCTACTGGGGGATCCTCGTCGGCCTCGGCAGCGGCACGATGGCGCTGGCGTTCGCGGCGACGGTGACGAACCGGTGGTTCGTCGCCCGCCGCGGTCTTGTGACCGGCATCCTCACGGCGGCCGGCGCCTCGGGCCAGCTGGTCTTCCTGCCCCTGCTGTCGTGGCTGGTCGAGAACCACGGCTGGCGCCCGGGTTCGGTGACCGTCGCCCTCTCCGCGCTCGTGATCGTCCCCTTCGTCTGGCTGCTGCTGCGCGACCACCCGGCGGACGTGGGCCTCGCACCGTACGGCGGCACGTTCGCGCCGAAGCCCGCCCCCGTCACCGGCGCGGCCCGCCGGGCCGTGACCGTCCTCCTCGAGGCGGCCCGGACCGGCCCGTTCTGGCTCCTCGCCGGCACGTTCGCCATCTGCGGCGCCTCGACGAACGGACTGGTCAGGACCCACTTCGTGCCCGCCGCCCACGACCACGGGATGCCGATCACCGCGGCGGCATCGCTGCTCGCCGTCATCGGGGTCTTCGACGTCGTCGGCACGATCGCGTCCGGCTGGTTCACGGACCGCTTCGAGGCGCGGCGCCTGCTCGCCGTGTACTACGCGCTGCGCGGGATCTCGCTGCTCTTCCTGCCGATGCTCCTGGCGCCGTCCGTGCACCCGCCGATGGTCTTCTTCATCGTCTTCTACGGTCTGGACTGGGTGGCCACGGTCCCGCCGACGATCGCCCTGTGCCGCGAGCACTACGGAGAGGACAGCGCGATCGTCTTCGGCTGGGTCCTCGCCTCCCACCAGGTGGGCGCGGCGGTGGTCGCCTTCGCGGGCGGCGCGGCGCGGGACGTCTTCGGCTCGTACGACGTGGTCTGGTACGCCTCGGGCGCCCTGTGCGCGGCGGCGGCGCTGATGGCCCTGGTGATCCGGCGCCGGGAGGGCGCGGACGTCAAGGAGCCGACGGCCGCCTGACCGTACGCCCGCGCCCGCTCCTACCGTTCCGGCCGTTCCCGCTCTAGCCGGTGAACCGGCGGAAGCGTCCCCGGTGGAAGAGCAGCGGCTCGCCGTCCGTGTCCCGGGTGCCGAGTGCCTCGACCCGGCCCACCACGATGAGATGGTCCCCGCCCGTGTGGACCGTGGCGATCGTGCAGTCGACCCAGGCAGGGGCCCCGGCGAGGCGCGGGGAGCCCGTCACCGGGGCGCCGTCGTACCCCACGCCCGCGAACTTGTCGGCCCCGCTCTTCGCGAACCCCCGGCACAGCTCCCCCTGGTCCGCGCCCAGGATGTTGACGCAGAAGACGCCCGCGTGGGCGATACGGGGCCAGGTGGTCGACGTACGGGCGACCATGAAGGCCACCAGCGGCGGGTCCAGGGACAGCGAGGCGAAGGACTGGCAGGCGAAGCCGGCCGGGCCGTCGGGGCCGGGGGCGGTCACCACGGTGACGCCGCTCGCGAAGTGCCCGAGCACCCGCCGGAACTCGGCCGGGTCGACGGGCAGCCGCTCGTCCTCCCGTACCGCGCGGAGCCGGGGCCTGGGGAGTGGTTCGACGGCCGTGGGCGATCCGGCCGACCTGAGGTATCGGACGGCGGTGGCCGCCATCCCTGCGTGTCCCATCACACCGTCCATTGAAGCTGACGATCCGTCAGATAGGAACCCTTCGGCCCACCCAGGACTCTGCCCGAGGCTCAGCCCGGCCCCGGTCCAGGACCCCGCACACGGAAGAACCCCGGGACCGGCCGTTCAGGCCCGTCCCGGGGTCCCCGAGGATGCGACGTCGGACTAGGCGGCGACGCCCGCCGTCGACCTGGTCCAGACGACACCCGAGTCGTGACCGGTCCGGTGCGCGACGACCCGGACGGCGATCTTCATTCCGCGCTGCGCCTTCGTCAGCGTCAGCGTGGCCCGTGTCGCCCCGGAGATCGGCCGCCCGTTGGCGTACCACTGATACGTGTACGACGTCGGCGCCGGCGTCCACGTACCCCGGTTCAGCGTCAGGGTGCGGCCGACCTTGACCGTGCCCGTGATGGACGGCGCCGTCGTCGTCTTCGGTGCGAACCCCTTCGCGACGGTGTACGCCGCCGTCGTGGCCGACGCGCTCAGGTGCCCGGTGCGGTGCGCCGTCACGGTCACCGAGAGCTTCTTCCCGACGATGGACGCGGGGGAGAAGTAACTCGCCCCGGTCGCCCCCGGGATGGCGACGCCGTTCGCCCGCCACTGGTACGTGAACGAGGTCGGCGCGGGCGACCAGGTGCCCAGTACGGCCGTGGTCTTCACGCCGACACGGATGCCGCCGGACATGGACGGTGCCTTCACCGCCTTCGGCGCGACGCCCTTGGCGACGGCGACGGCCGCGCTCGAAGCCGTCACGGCCGGGTGCCCGGTCTTGTGGGCGGTCACCGCCACCGACAGCTTCTTGCCGAGCAGCGAGGCCGGCGCGGTGTACGAGGACGCCGTGGCGCCGGCGATCGCGACCCCGTCCGCCTTCCACTCGTACGTGTAGGAGTCCGGCGTCACCGACCAGGAGCCGTTGCCGGCCGTCACCGCCGCGCCGACCGCCACCGCGCCGGCGAGGGCCGGGGCGGCGGTGGACCGGTTCGGGGCGAGGACGTCGAACGAACCCTTGGCGTACTCCGTGCCGTTGACCGTGTGCACGCTCATGTACAGGGAACCGACCGGCGCGCCGGTCAGGTCCAGGGTGGCCGTCAGGCTCTTGCGGTCGGGTGCCACGGTCACGGTCGTCGACCGCACGGAGAAGCCGTTGCCGGAGAGCCCGACCTGGTCCTTCTCATGCAGGGCGGTACCGGTCAGCGTGACCGTCACCTTGGCGCCGGAGACACCCGCCGCGGGTGTCACGGTCCCGATCGACTTCTCCTCCAGGCCGCAGATGCCCCGGCAGACGCCGTCCACCCGGAAGTCCGCCTGGGACGCCTTCTCGGGCAGCCCGATGACGAGCGTGGTGGGGCCGGCCACACGGGGGTAGGCGTTCGCGAGCGCGCACTCCCAGCGGTGGCCCGCGCTGGAGATGAACCCCATGCAGCCGTTCCTGCGGCTCGCGTGGTCGTACAGCCAGGGGGTGACCGTCTGCTCGAAGGTCGTCGTGGGCGTGATCTTCAGGTCGAACCGGTCGCCGGAGGCGGTCGGCAGGACGGCGCACACCGCGGTCTTCTGTTCGGTCAGGGCGCCCGCCAGCGGCCCGAAGCCGTAGGTGACGTTCGGGACCTTGACGCACTCGGGCGCGGGCCCGGCGGCCGTGCCGATGCGCAGGGCGTCCAGACGGTACGAGTCGGCGGCGGCCTTGCCCTCCGGGACCATCACGAGGGCCTGGTAGCGGGTGGAGCCGGTGGCGGCGCATCCGGACGCGAAGAAGTCGCAGACGGCCGTGCCGTCCGCGCCGTACACGACGGCTCGCGCCGTGCCCAGCGCGTCCCGGACGTTCAGGTGCAGGGTGTCCTCGGCGTCTGCCGTGGTCACCTGGTGGCACAGGAAGGTGCCCGGGGCGAACGGAGTGCCCCCGGTCGACGGGCCGCCGACCGGTGCGGCCGGTGTCGCCACGCAGCCGCGCGCGGTGGCGGTGACGTCGCGGCGGGTCAGGGCGAACTCGGCGGGCACGTCACGGCCCTGGAAGAGCACGGTGTGCGCGAGCCCGGGAGTGAGCGCGCAGGTGGTCCACGTGCCGTAGTACGACCGGACCGTGCAGACCTGCTCGCCGGTGGCGTCGAGGACGCTGACCTCGGCGGACGAGGTGCCGGAGACCGCCTGGATCTGGAGGTTCTCCCGCACGGAGTGGTCGTCCGCCGGGATGGTGAGGCAGTCGGCGAAGACGCCGTCGCCCGTCTTCACGCTCATCCGGGCGGGGGAGGCGGTGAAGTCGCCGGCCACGAACGTCCGGCAGGCGCCGGCCACGTCCGTGCGGTGGACGACGAGCTGGTAGTCACCGGTCGCAGGGACCGTCTCCTCGTTGGAGACCAGCGCGCGGTACGGGGCGGTGCCGCCCAGTGCGCAGGTGCCCTCGCGGAGGGTGGTGTCGTCGCAGAACGCGGCGCCGGTGGCGTCGACGATCGTGACCTCCGGGTCCGGTGCGCCGGACTTGTACGAGGTCAGTACGCCGATGTGGGCGCCCTGCGGCACCGGCAGGTTCAGGCAGTCGACCTCACCGGCCGCGCCGAACGAGCCGGTGAAGGTCTGCGCGAGCGGGACGTCCGACGTGCAGCCGGCGGCCGAGGAACGGTCCAGGACGAGGACGGCGCCGGCCGTGAGCAGGGTGTGGGCGGTGCCCGCGGTCAGCGTGCAGGGCGATCCCGCCGCGCAGGCCGTCGTGCCGTCGGCCGCGTAGACCTTGAGCGCGGTGCGCTCGCCGGACTCCGAGACGCCGTGGACGTCGTACCGGCCGGTCGTGGCCGGCGTGAACGTCTTGCACTCGGTCTGCGGGGAGACCTGGGTGGGCGCGGTGCCGTAGGCGTTGACGGGCACGGACGCGCAGCCCGCCGGAGTGGACAGCCGACGGATCTTCAGGCTGTACGAGGCGGGGAAACCGTTCTCGACGTCGCGGACCTCGGCGAGCACCCGGTAGCCGCCGTTGCCGGCGGGCAGGACGCAGCCTTCGCTGTCGTCCTCGTTCCAACGGGGGCAGATGCGCCGGCCGCTGTCGTCGGTGATCCAGTGGACGGCCTGGCCGTACTTCTCGAGCCGGAAGTCGCTGGTGATCCGGTCACCGGCCTTCGCGGCGAAGCTGCGGCAGACGATCCCGAGCCGGCTGACGGCCTCGCCGGTCAGCGGTGCGGTGTCGTACCCGGTGCTGCCGGCGTCGGTGCAGTTCGTGGACGGCAGCAGCGGGACGACGGCGGCCTGCGCCTCGCCGGGCTCCCAGCCGGTGTTGTGGACGCTCAGCGTGTACGTGCCGGTGGTCAAGTCGCACCAGCCGCCCACGCCGTAGAACGGGTCGTAGCAGTCGACCTGCGTCTCGCCCTGGGAGACCTGGGCGTACGCCTGCTGGTGGATGCCGCCGCCGAGGAGCACACGGTGCGTGCCCGGCTTCTCTACGGTGAAGGTGAAGCAGGCCGACTCGTTGGCGGCGATCGTGGCGCGGCCGACGGCGTCACCGGGGTCGCCCAGCGGGGCGAGCGCGAGCGCCGGGCAGGCGGCCTCGTCGGTGGTGTCGTTCTCGGTGGCGTCGGTGGCGTCGGTGGCGTCGGTGGCGTCGGTTGCGGGATCGGCGGTGGCGCCGGCCGAGGCGGGCGCGTCCGTGGCGTCGCCGGTGGCCGGAGAGTCCGTGGCCGGAGAGCCGGTGGCGGAAGAGTTCGTGGCCGGAGAGCCGGTGGCCGGAGAGTCGGTGGCGGCGACGGTGGCCGGGAGCGACTGTGGCGTCGCGGCGACCGCGACCCCGCCGAGCCCGATGGGCAGCAGGGGCGCGAGCAGCGCGGCCAGCAGAGTCAGGACGAGCAGGATCGGTGCGGTCGGCACCGTGGATCTCTCACGCGTACGCGCGAAGTCGGGCATTCCGTTCCCCCCGGAGCGGTCTTTGTCATATGCCCGACACACGATACGGTCCGCAGCCGACACCCGGCGCCACATATGTCCGGGGGCCGGGGGGCGCCTGGCGGGGCGGCTCGCGCGGGGTGTCCTCAGCGCCCCTCGTACCGGGGCGTGCGCCGCTCCACGAAGCTCGCCACCCCCTCGTTCGCGTCCCGCGTCGTCATGTTGATCTCCTGCGCCGCCGCCTCCGCCGCGAACGCGCCGGCCCGGTCGGTGTCCAGGGACGCGTTCACCAGCTGCTTGGTGAGCGCGAGCGCCCGGGTCGGGCCCTGGGCCAGCCGCTCGGCCCACTCCCGCGCGGTCTTCTCCAACTCCTCCGCCGGGACCACCCGGTTCACCAGACCCAGCTCCCGGGCGTCGTGAGCCGTCACGGCGTCGCCGAAGAACATCAGCTCCTTCGCGCGCCGCGGGCCGATGAGCCGGGGCAGCAGATACGCCCCGCCCCCGTCCGGTACCAGCCCCCGCCGTACGAACACCTCGATGAACCTCGCCGGCTCCGCCGCGAGCACGAGATCGCAGGCGAACGCCAGATGCGCCCCGATCCCGGCCGCCGTCCCGTTCACCGCCGCGATCACCGGCTTCTCGCAGTCCAGTACGGCCCCGATGAGGCGCTGCGCCCCGAGGCGGATGGTCCGCGCCACGTCCCCCGGGACTCGCTCGCCCGACGACGGCGCGCCCCTCAGGTCCGCCCCCGCGCAGAAGCCCCGCCCGGTCGCCGTCAGCACGACGGCCCGTACGTCCGGGTCGGCCGAGGCGTCCCCGAGAAGCGAGATGATCCGCTCACGCTGGTCCCAGGTGACGGCGTTCATCGCCTCGGGCCGGTTGAGCGTGATCCACGAGACGCCGTTCTCGACGGAGTGCAGAACGTCTTCCACCAGGGCTCCTATCGGCAGACCGCGAGGGCGTCGAGCGCCACCGCGCCCTGCCCCCGCGGCAGCACCATCAGCGGGTTGATGTCCAGTTCGGCGAGGTCGCCGTCGAGCTCCAGGGCCATCCGCTGCACCCGCAGCACGACCTCCACCAGCGCGTCCACGTCCGCCGGCGGAGCCCCCCGTACGCCCTTCAGCAGCGCCTGCCCGCGCAGTTCGCCGAGCATCTCGCGCGCCTGGTCCTCGCCGAACGGCGGCACGCGTACGGCCGCGTCGTTGAGGACCTCGACCAGCACGCCCCCCAGGCCCACCGTGACCGTCGGCCCGAAGAGCGGGTCGCGGGTCACGCCCACCACCATCTCGACCCCGCGCCCCACCATCTGGCAGACCAGGATCCCGTCGAGGTCGACGTCCTCGTAGCGGGCGATGTCGGTGAGTTCGCGGTACGCGTCCCGCACCTGGCTCGCCGAGGTCAGCCCGACCTTCACCAGACCCAGCTCCGTCTTGTGCGCCAGCTGCGCGCCGGACGCCTTCATCACCACCGGGTAGCCGACGAGCCCGGCCGCCCGGACGGCCGCCGCGGCGCTCGTCACCAACTGCTCGCGCGGCACCCGGATCCCGTACGCCCGCAGCAGCTGCTTCGCCGCGTGCTCGCTGAGTTGCCGGCCGGGCCGCATCAGGGCCTGCGCCTTGCGGAAGGAGGGGGAGGGGGTGCGGGGGGCCTCGTCGAAGGGCGAGCGGTAGGCGGTGGTGAAGCGGTGGTGGTCGAGGTAGGCCTTCACGGCGCCGATGCAGTTGGAGAACGTACGGAAGGTGGCGACGCGCGACGATCCGAGCAGGGTCTCGCGGTAGGCGGCCTCGGTACCGACCGGCGAACCCCACACCACGCACACCAGCTTGTCGGTGGCCTCGGCCGCCTCCACCAGGTCCTGCGCGAGCTTGTCGCTCATCGGCGGGAAGGGGCCCGTGATGGGACATATCAGCACCCCGACGGACGGGTCGGCGAGGATCGCGTCGATGATCTTCCGGCCGCGCCAGTCGCCCACCGGATGGCCGCCGTTGTCGACCGGGTTGGCGACGTTCAGATACGGCGGTATCCACTGGTGCAGCTCGTCCTGCTTGGCCTGCGGCAGCGTCGGCAGGCGCAGGCCTGCGGCCGTGGCGAGGTCGGAGAAGTGCGCGCCGGTGCCGCCGGAGATCGAGTAGACGACGACACCGTCGGCGACGGGTTTGCGGGCCCGCGCCAACAGGGCGGCGGTGTCCTGGAGTTCGTCGAGCCCGTCGACCCGGATGACCCCGAACTGCCGCATCGCCGCGTCGACGACCTGGTCCGCGCCGGTGAGCTTGCCGGTGTGCGAGGCGGCCATCCGTGCCCCGGTCTCGGTCCGCCCGACCTTCACCGCGACGACGGGCACGCCCTGGCGTGCGGCGCGGTCGGCGGCGAGGAGGAAGGAGCGGCCGTCCTTGAGCCCCTCGACGTAACAGGCGATCGCCCCGACCTCGGGCCGGGTCGCGAAGTACGAGATGAAGTCGGCGGTCTCCAGGTCCGCCTCGTTGCCGGTGGGCGCCCAGTGGGAGAGCCGTACCCCCAGCTCCTGGAGGGTGTGCACGGGCCGCCCCTGGTGCCCCGACTGCGTGATGAGCGCGATCGCCGGGCCGTCGAGGTCGTCGCGGAAGCGCTCGAAGGCGTTGAGGTTGGTATTCGGGCCGAGCAGACGGATCCCGGAGCGCCGTACGGCGTCGGTGAGACGTTCCTGCGCGGCGGCGCCCTCGTCGCCGGTCTCGGCGAAGCCGGAGGCGAAGGCGACGGCGAACCTCACCTTGGCCTCGCTCAGTTCCTCGATGACGGGGAGCGGATCGGCGACGAGGAGGACGGCGAGGTCGACGGGCTCGGCGAGTGCGCCGACCGAGGGCACGCAGTCGATCCCGAAGACGCTCGTACGGGTGGGGTGCACGGGCACGAGCCGGGCGCCGACCCGCTCGGCCCAGGCGATGAGCTGCCGTGTGATGCCGGTGTTGGGCCGCCCCTCGGCGTCGGATGCCCCGACGACGGCGACGGACCCGGGCCGGAAGAACCGGTCGAGGTCGGGCACGGGGGCGTGCAGCGGCCGCCCGCTGACGTCCCGGTCGCCGTCCACGGCGGTGACACCGTGCACGGCGACGCCGGGCGTCCCGGAATGCTCCCCGCAGGCGACCACACGGGCGCGGAGATCGGTGGTGAAGGTGCCGTGAGTCGATCCAAGCATCGTTCCGCCCACTCTCCCGCTCGTCGTTCTGCCGCAGCGCGTCACCTGACACTCAGTCAGATTACAGAACTGACGCTCAGTCAGGAATGACTGCGACAGGGCCAATGAACGGAAGGGCGGGGGCGGGGGTCGCCGAGTGGGCGTTCCCGGGCCGCCGGCCGCCTACCGGCCGGCCGACTTCCGGATCGCGCGGGCGATCTTCTCCGCGTCGATCGCCATCTCCCGGAACATCCCGCTGATCGGGTTGGTGAACCCCGTGAAGTACAGCCCCGCCGCCTCGCGCGGAGCCCGCGCGCCCCGCACCGCCGGCCGCCCGCGCTCGTCGAGGACGCCGAGGTGCCCCACGAGCGGCTCCAGGGCCCGCCGGTATCCGGTCGCCGCGATCACGGCGTCCGGGGTGATCGCGGAGCCGTCCGCGAGGAGGACCTTGTCGCCGTCGAAGGAGTCGACCGCGCCGACGATCTCCACCTTCCCCTTGCGCACGGCGTCGATCAGACCCACGTCCTGCACGGGGACGGCCCCTTCGCGCACCCGCGAGTAGAGCCCCGTGTCCGGCCGGGGCAGCCCCTGCTCCGACAGGTCCGGCACCGAGACGCGGCACATCAGCTCGCCCATCCTGTCGACCAGGCGTACGGGCAGCCGCCGCACCAGGATGCCGGTGCGCTGAGCCGGCCACCCGGCCGTGGAGCGCCGCACGATGTGCGGCACGGTGCGCACCGCGAGCCGTACCCGCGCCGCTCCGCCCGCGGCGAGGTCGGCCGCGATCTCGGCCCCGGTGTTCCCGGCGCCGACGACGAGGACGTCCTTGCCCTCGTACGGCCCCGGGTTCCGGTAGGCGTTCGCGTGGATCAGCTCGCCGCCGTACGTGTCCAGGCCTGCCCACTCGGGCAGCCGCGGGGTGTGGTTGTACCCGGTGGCGACGACGACGGCCCGGCCGGTCAGCTGCCGGCCACCGGTGGCGTGCAGCAGCCAGTCCTCACCGACGCGCTCGACGCGGGAGACCTCGACGCCGGTCACGATCTCCAGCTCGTGGAACTCGGCGTACTTCTCCAGGTACCGCACGACGTCCGCGCGCGCGACCCAGCGGCCGAAGGAGCGGGGGATCGGCAGTCCGGGGAGCGCCGAGAGGCGGCGAGTGGTGTGCAGCCGCAGGCGGTCGTAGTGCGCCCGCCAGGAGGCGCCGACCGCCTCGGACTTCTCCAGGACGACGGCCCGGACGCCCTGCTCGCGCAGGGAGGCGGCGACGGCGAGTCCGCCGGGTCCGCCGCCGATGACGTAGACGGGGTGGTCGGGTCTGGAACGGGGGGTGTTGGTCACGAATGCTCAGCGTAACGAGATGCTCACTTGTTGGGTCTCGGTCAAGAGGGGAATCGGTTGCGAAACGGTCACGTGTGGGTGGGGTGTGGGGGGAGTGCGCGGGGGTGTGCGGGGGTCTTGCGCAGACGCCACCGCATCCGCTGAACTGACGTACCGTCAGATCAGGACCGGGGAGGGGCAGGTATCGACCGATGCAGACCATCTGGCTCACCGGCGCGGAATGGCTCGCCGTCCTCCGTATAGGCCTCGGCCTGTGGTGGCTGGAGAGCTGGCGCCACAAGGACAAGAAGGGCTGGTTCGAGCGCGGCACGGGCATCGCGTGGGCCGCGGACGTCGCCGGCAAGCACCGGTGGCCGTTCGTGCGGAAGGGCTTCGACTCGATCGTCGCGCCGCGCCCGAAGACGATGGCGTACGTCGTCGTCTACGCCGAACTGGCCCTGGGTCTCGGCCTGATCCTCGGCCTCCTCACGCCCGTGGCCCTGATCGGCGGCCTCCTCCTGAACCTCCTCTACCTCGTCCTGATGATCCACGACTGGGCCGAGCAGGGGCAGAACGCGATGATGGCGCTGATCTCGCTGGTCGCCCTCTTCGCGATGTCCTGGCAGACCTGGTCCCTCGACCACGCGATCGGACTGTTCCGATGACGGCCGCCGACCCGGACATCGACGCCTTCACCCGCCCGTACTGGGACGCGGCGGCCGGGGGCCGTCTGCTGCTCATGCGCTGCGAGGCCTGCGGCCGGGCGCACCACTACCCGCGCGAGTTCTGCCCGCACTGCTGGAGCGAGGACGTGCGCTGGGAAGAGGCGAGCGGCCGCGCCACGCTCTACACCTGGTCCGTCGTCCACCGCAACGACCTCCCGCCGTTCGGGGGCCGGGTGCCGTACGTGGCGGCGGTGGTGGACCTGGCGGAGGGCCCGCGGATGATGACGGAGGTCGTGGGGGTGGCGGAGGCGGACCTCCGGATCGGGATGGATCTGGAGGTCACGTTCCGCATGGAGGGGGAGGTCCGGGTCCCCGTCTTCGGGGCGTCGTCAGAGGGCTGAGATGTTCCGCCAGAGCTGAGCGCGGTCGCCGGAGTCGCAGGCGTACGTCGTCAGGAACGGCGGCCCGACGATCATGCACTCCCCGTTCTGCACGTTCATGATCGTCCGGCCGGATGACGTCGAGGCGTGGACCTTCCATGCCTGGCTGCTGGAGCCGTTGCAGGCCGCGACGCCGACGCCGCCGGGGTTCCCGCCCGACTGGAGGCAGTGCCCGGTCTTCTTGTTGACCAGCCGGAAGGTGCCGTTGGCGCCCGGCGAGTAGGTCCATGAGTAGTGGATCGGGTTGCCGCCGCCGTCGT
Source organism: Streptomyces sp. NPDC039609 (assembly GCF_055596705.1). Classification (NCBI taxonomy): domain Bacteria; kingdom Bacillati; phylum Actinomycetota; class Actinomycetes; order Kitasatosporales; family Streptomycetaceae; genus Streptomyces; species Streptomyces sp. NPDC039609. The sequence goes on along the minus strand of NZ_JBVIUJ010000005.1, from coordinate 516,871 downwards.
CGGCACCGCACGTGTGCGTGTTGGCGAAGTCGCCGTAGCCGGGGTTGTACTCGCCCACGCACTGGCCGTTGGAGACGTTCTCCAGGGAGTACGTCCCCGAGGGCGCCGAACCGCCGGACGACGGTCGGGGCTTGGGCTGCGTGGTCGTGGAGCCGGAACTGCCTCCGGTCGAGGAGGACCCGCCGCCACTTCCGCTGCCGCTCCCGGGGACGGTGCCTGTGCCGCCCGCCGCCGTACCCCCGCCGCCTGCCGCCGCGCCACCGGCGCCGCCCGTGGCGGGTCCCGGTCCTTGGCCCGAAGGGGATCCCGATGCGGAGGCGGAGGGAGGAGTGGACGGGGGAGTGGTCGCCGGTGCCGGCGCGCCGGGTGCGGGCTGCGAGGCGGTGGCGGCGGGCGGCGCCGCCGTCGCGTCGGGGCCGCCGCCCTGTCGGCCGATCTCGTACGGGCCGAGTGCGACGGTCAGCGTGGTGCCGGTGGCCACCACGACGGGGACCGCGACCAGGACGAACCGGTTGCGCCGCTCCCGCCACCCGCGTGCCGCGGTGGGGCCGGTGACGGCGGCCGCGTCGGGGCCGGCGGTCGCGGGCTCCCTCGGGCCCCGCGGGGTGAGCGCCACCGTCCCGATGTCCTCGACCTGGCCGCCCTCCCCGGCGTCCCCGAACTCCGCGAGCTGCTCGGCCGTGGGCGCCCCGGCGGCGAAGGCCGCCCGCTCCTCGACCCGTTCGGCGACGGCCGACGGCCACCGGACGCCCTCCGCGTGGCCGCCGGTGAGACCGACGAGTTCGGCCGCCGTCGGCCGGTCCGCCGGGTCCTTGGCGAGGCAGGACCGTACGACCTCCGCGAGCTCGGGCGCCGTCTCCGCGAGCTGTCCGAAGTCGGGCTCCCCGTGGACGACCCGGTAGAGAAGGCCGGGCCCGGAGCCGTCACCGAAGGGCGGACGGCCGATGGCGGCGTAGAGGAGGAGGCTGCCGAGGCCGAAGACGTCCGCCGCGCCCGTCAGTTGAGGATCGGCGACGGCCTGCTCGGGAGCCATGTAGGCGGGCGTCCCGATGACCATGCCGGTCCGGGTCAGCCGGCTCTGGTCGGCGGCGCGTGCGACGCCGAAGTCGATGAGGGACAGGCCGTCGGGCGTCAGCATGACGTTGGACGGCTTGAGGTCGCGGTGCACCATGTCCGCGGCGTGCACGGCCTTCAGCCCGGCGGCCGCCTGATGCAGGAGCCGCCACAGGGCGTCGGGGGGAAGCGGGCCGCCGTGCAGCCTGATCGCCTCGTTGAGGGTGACCCCCGGTATGTACTCGGTCGCGAACCACGGCGGTTTCGCCGTGCGGTCGCTGGCGAGCAGCTTCACACTGGCGCCGCCGGGCAACCGGGCCAGATTGTCGAGCTCGTGCCCGAAGTGGTTCAGGAAGTCCGCGTCCTCGGCCAGCACGGGCAGCACCCGCTTGACCGCCGCGAACTTCCCGGGCACGGCCCCGAGATAGACCCGTCCCATGCCCCCGGACCCGAGGACGCCGAGTAGTCTGAACGCACCGATCTGCCGGGGATCCCCCGACTCCAGTGGCGTGGCTCCGCTGCCGGTCAGATGTGAGTTGTTTGCCTGCTCCCCCTGCATGGTCAGCAGGATAGCGGAGCTATCCTGCGATCCGAACGACCCGTCAAGTCACAGAACGAGTGCGGAAGTTGCGGGTGTGGGTGGGGGTGGCGGGCCCGGACGCGTTCGCGAGTCTCCGGCTTCCGGCCGTCCTGGCCGTGACGGAGGCCGGTGACCGGCCCCGGCAGCGGGAGGTCTCCGGCTTCCGACCGTCCTGGCCGTGACAGTGGCCGGCGACCGGCCCCGGCAGCGGGAGGCCCGTGCGTGCCGGACGCGGCGGCGGCTGTCGGCGTGCCGTCCGCGTCGAAGAGGATGAACTTCCCGGTCATACGGGTGGAGCCCGGTGACCGGGCAGCGGCGCGCTCGTTTGCCGGGGCATGAAGAGCACCCTTGCTTTCGCCGTGGCCACGGCCACCGTCGCGGGCCTCGGCCTCGCGGGCGCGGAGGATGCCGCGCCGACCCCGCCCACCAGGATCTTCCTCACGATCACGTCGGGTGCGACCGGCGACGTGAGGGAGGTCTATCTCGGGTGCGGCCCCACCGGGGGCAACCATCCGCAGGGAGAGGTCGCGTGCGGCGCCCTGAACGACGCGCGCGGGAACTTCGAGAAGCTGAAGGGCGACGCCGACGTGGTCTGCCCGATGGTCTACGAACCGGTGGTGGCGGAGGCGCAAGGCACCTTCGACAACGTCCCGGTGGGCTGGAAGAAGGAGTTCGGGAACACCTGCGAGCTGAACGCCAGGACGGGCACGGTCTTCGCGTTCTGACGCGCCACGACCTGGCCGGAAACGTCGTCGTACCGCTGACGCGATATTCACCTGCGGCCTCGGCCGGCGATCCGTAAGATCATCCGACGTGAACACCGGATCGGCGCTTCGACGCCACACACGGATCGGCTACCCGGTGGTGGACTGATCGCACGGCGGGGGCGCTCGACGCACCCCGGCCCTCGCGGTTCGGCACGCGGACCTCCCAGTGCTCCTGCACTTCGCGTCCATCTTTCGTGTCGAACACCATCGAGGTCAGCCGTATGTCAGTCACGTTCAACCACACCATCATCGCCGCCAAGGACAGCAAGGAATCGGCGTTGTTCTTCAGGGAGCTGCTGGAGCTTCCCGAAGCGCCGTCCTGGGGGCCGTTCACCAACATCCAGCTCACCGACGGCGTGCTGCTCCAGTTCGCGACGCCGCCGCCGCACATCGAGATCCAGATGCAGCACTACGCCCTCCTGATCGACGACGAGCTGTTCGACCGGGCGTACCGGCGACTGTGTGACCGCGGCGTCGAGCACTGGGCCGATCCGCAGATGCAGCGCTCGGGCGAGATCAACAACGAACACGGCGGCCGGGGCGTGTACTTCAAGGACCCGGCCGGCCACGCGATCGAGCTGATCACCCGCCCGTACCTGTAGACCGAAGGACCCGGGCACCCGGGCGTGACGCGGTGACCACGTCACGCCCGGGGCCGCGGGCCGTCGGCTCAGACGACCGAGGTCGGCCTGCTGTTGGGCATCGTCGTGGCCTGGCGCTGCCCGAAGGGGGCGCTCCAGCTTCCGGTGCCCTTGTACAGGTAGCTGTTGGTGTCGCCGGCGTTGGTCGCGAACAGGTCGGGTCGGCCGTCGCGGTCGGCGTCGCCGATGCCGACGATGTGGCTGTAGCCCTGCCAGCCGGGTCCGATCTTGATACGGGAGGCGAAGGTGCCGTCGCCCTTGCCGAGGTAGAGCCACAGGACACCGGCGGTGTCGCGGGCGACGAGGTCACCCGCGGCGGCTCCGGCGATGTTGCCGGTGGCGGTGATCAGGTTGTAGCCCTGCCAGCCCGTACCGATCTTCACGCGCGTCGTGTACGGCGTCCGCCAGCTGCCCGTGCCCTTGTAGAGCCACATGGCCCCGGCGGCGTCGGTGGCCACGAGGTCGGGCCTGCCGTCACCGTTGAGGTCGCTTCCGGCGGCGATCTTGGTGTAGCCGCCCCAGCCCGTGCCGATCTTGTAGCGGCCGGCGAAGGTGCCGTCGCCGTTGCCGAGGTGGTGCCACAGGACGCCGGCGGTGTCGCGGGCGACGATGTCGCCGTGGGCGGCTCCGGCGATGTTGCCGGCGGCCTCGATCTGGTTGTACCCGCCCCAGCCGCTGCCGACGAGCTTCTCCTCCCCCGACGACAGCCAGGGGTTGTAGTGGTCGAAGTGCGAATCGGCACGCCACAGCCGGCCCGACCCGTCGCGCAGGAGCACGTCCGGGGAGCCGTTGTCGTTGTAGTCGTGCGGGGCGGGCTTGCGGACGACCTTGAACGTACCGGTGGAGATCAGGGTCGGGCCGATGCCGCTCATGGGCTCGGCGCTGAGCTCCCACGTGTAGTCGCCGTTGAAGGCGCTCTGGTTGGGGGTGTGGGTGCCGGGGTCGATGTCGCCCACCCAGTCGACACGCATGACCCCACCGTCCAGCTGGACGTCGTGGAATGCCTTCGTCTTCCCTGTCCGCACGTGGCGCAGGGTCACCTTGGCATTCACGTTGTACCGGGTCACCTGCCATTCGAGCGGTACCCGGCCGCGATTCCGGTCGAGGTCGATCACGGCAGGGACTTCGGAGCGCAGCAGGCCGATCTTGGTGGGCTCTCCACTGCTCGCGACGAACGTGGCGGTAGGTGCCCCGTCGGCTCCCGGGGCGATCCGATAGAGCCCCTCGCCCTGCTCGACCGTGCCGCCGCGGACGATCTGTGCGCCGTCGGGTGCGACGGCGGCCGAGAGGGCGTGGTCGAGGAGCTTGCGGGCGGGGGCGGACGCGTCCTTCAGGCTGCGGGCGCTCAGGGCGTCCAGAGCGTTCGGCTCGAAGGCCTCGAGGCCGACGCGCGTGCCGTACGTGACCCAGTCGCCGACCAGACCGACTTCGACGTCGCTCTGCCACCAGGTGCGGCCGACGTTCATGCGCTGGGACTGCCGGGTCGCGCGGTCGACGGCCACCACGGTCACGTTCTTCGTCACGCCGTCGTGCTCGACCCAGGCGAGGTGCGTCGCCGAGACGGCGAGGTCGCCCTTGGCGGCGGCGGCCGGAAGCGCGTACGTCTCGGTCACCGCGTTGGTGGCGAAGTCGAGCAGGGCCACGTACTTCGTGGCCGCCGCATCCGTGCCGACGGAGTAGGTCAGCAGGGCGTGATCGGCCGTGCCCGGCTTCACGACGATGCCCGTGGCGTCTCCCGGCAGACCGGCCGTCATCCTGCCCGTGCCACTGGCCGTGGTGTGCATGTGAAGGAGCCTGTCCCCGTTCACATTGACCACGGTGGTGAACAGGGCCGTGCCCGCGGCGCCCGCGTATGTGGTCTCACTGTCGAGAGACACCGAGCGCAACCGCTTCCCGGCCGCCATGTCCGTAAGGCTGGCGCCGGTGGCCCAGTGGTCGGCGACGATGTCCCCCGAGCCGGTGCTCTCGTCCGTCCAGTCCATCGGCTTCACGGGGGAACCGTCCGCCGGGACCCAGTGCCGCGAGGCGAGGGATCCCGGAGCCCTGGTGACCGTCAGGTAGCCCGTGGCGCCCGCGCCGACGATGGTGCTGTCCTTGGGGTACGGCGCGACGCTCGTGGTCGCCGCTTCCGTCACGCCCTCGGCGGCGGGGGCGGCGATCGCCGGGGCGGTCAGTGCGGCCGAGCCGACGGTGACGGCGAGCACCGTGACGACGGCGGCTGCGAGCCGCCGACGGGCGGGACGTGCGTAGGACAAGAGTGTTCTCCTCAGGAAGACCAGGCGCACCTTGTGTTGCGGCGAGTCAGACTCTTGATCACGAGTGAAGGTTGTACGCGCGTTCGATGGTCAGGCGGAGGCGATCAGGCGAGGTGGTTGTGCGAGGACGATGTGCCCCACGAGCCACCGATCTCCTCGGGCGCGCGGAACGGGGCGCTCCAGCTTCCCGTGCCCCTGTAGAGGTACGTCGGACCGTCGTTGCGGCGTGCCACCAGGTCGAGACGGCCGTCGCGGTCTGCGTCCCCTACGCCGACGAGCTGGTTGTAGCCGCCCCAGCCGGCGCCGATTTTGATGCGGGGGGCGAAGGTGCCGTCGCCCTTGCCGAGGTGGAGCCAGAGGACGCCGGCTGTGTCGCGGCCGACGAGGTCGCCGGCGGGGGCTCCGGCGATGTTGCCGGTCGCGGTGATCTGGTTGTAGCCGTGCCAGCCCGTACCGAGCTTCACGCGGGCGGCGAAGGGGGTGCGCCAGCTGCCGGTGCCCTTGTGCAGCCAGACGGCGCCTGCGGCGTCGGTGGCGAGGAGGTCCGGCTTGCCGTCGCTGTTGAGGTCGCTTCCGCCGGTGATCTTGTTGTAGCCGCCCCAGCCTGTGCCGATCTTGTAGCGGCCGTCGAAGGTGCCGTCCCCCTTGCCGAGGTAGTGCCAGAGGACACCGCTCTTGTCGCGGGCGACGATGTCCGCGTGGGCGGCTCCGGCGATGTTGCCGACGGCCTCGATCTGGTCGTAGCCGTTCCAGCCGGTGCCCAGCGGTGCGGACTTGGACACCTGGAGGTTGCCGCTGTTCCACGAGTGGGTGTCGTCGCGCCACAGTCGGCCCGACGAGTCGCGCCGGAGCAGGTCAGGGGAGCCGTTGTCGTTGTAGTCATGCGGGGCGGGCTTGCGGGTGACCGTGAACGTGCCGGAGGTGACCAGCTTCGGGCCGATGCCGTTCATGGGCTCAGCGGTGAGCGTCCAGGTGTAAGCCCCGTTCGGCGCGCTGCTCGCCGTGCCGTCGTCCAGCGTCTCGCCGGGCCAGTCACCCCAGCCGAGACCGTCGAACAGGGTGGCGGCCGGATCGGTGTCGGCGCCGACGAGCAGGTGGATCTCCCGAGTCGCCCCGGTCCGGGTATGGCGCAGCGTGACATCCGCCAGCACGTTGTACCGCGACAGCGGCCAGGCCATCGGTACCACGCCGCCGTTGCGGTCGAGGTCGATCAGGGCAGGGAAGCGCGGGCCGCCCCGCAGCGCGACCTTGGTGGGCCGGCCCGTGCTCGCCACCAGTGCAGCGACCGGAGTGCCGTCGGCCCCGGGGGAGATCCGGTACAGCCCCTCGCCCAGAGCCACCGTGCCTCCCCGTACGAGCTGGGTGCCGTCGGGGGCGGTGACGGCCGACGTGAGGTGGTCCAGCAGCTTCCGCGTCGTGCCGCTCTCCAGGGACCGTGCGGTCACCGCGTTCAGGGCGTGCGGGTCGTACGAATTGAAGCCGTCGATCTGCCCGTACGTCACCCACGCACCCACCAGGCCGATTTCGACGGGACTCGTGGAGGCGCCCAGCCGGATCTCCTGCGTCGTTCCGGAGGCCCGCTCGGTGACGACCACTCTCGTGTCGGTGGCGGAGCGGTACTCCACCCAGGCCACGTGGGTGGCCGACAGCGCGACGTCCGAGGTCGGCCGCTGCGGGGAGACGATCTCCCGGGTCTGGGTGACGGCGCCGGTGGCGAGGTCCAGCAGGGCCCAGTACGCCTTGCTCGTCGCGCCCGTCCCGGTGCGGTAAGTCATCAGGGCTTGGCCGGGAATGCCGTCTGCGACGTGCACCGTCGTCGCGTTCGTCGGCAGGCCGGACACCGTGCGGCGGGACTGCGTGCCGCCGGCGTTCTCGACGAGGTGGACCTCCTCGCCCCCCGTGCCGTTGGGGACCCGTACGAAGAGGGTCGCGCCGACGGCTCCGATGTCCACGGTGTCGCTGCCGACACTCAGCAACTCTGCACGCGTGGACATGTCCTTCAGCGTGATGCGGCTGGCCGTCTTCTCGACAACGGCGTCCGACGCCTTGGCGGCGTAGACCCATGAGGTCCGCGGGAAGGTCGTGGACGATCCGTCCGCGAAACTCGTCCAGCGCTGATCGGGATGACCGTCGCTCAGGAACCCCGTCGCACCCCCGCCGATGATGTCGGCGTCGAGCGGGAACGGCACCGGTGCCTGTTCCCGCGCCACGTCGGCCGAGGCGAGCGCCGCCGGCGCCGCCGCCGCCGGGCCGGTGGACAGGGTGCCGGCGGTCACGGCGAGTGCGACCGTCACCGCGACGGCGAGTCTGCGGCGGAAGACGTGAGAGTGGTGCAACGGACGGGCCCTCCCCATAGGCGAACGCGCAGATCCCACTCAGTGGGGGACGGCGATCGGAAGACACGGAAGCGGCCGGAGGTTCCCCCCATCCGGATCTTCGCCCTCCGTGGACTGTGGCCGGAGGATAGCAACCCGGCCGACACCCGTCACGATCTTTACCGCCGCTCCACCACACCCCGTACGTACGCCGCCTGGCCCGCGTGCTGGTTGTCCTCCGCGATCACGCTCACCAGGCGGACGCCGAGGGTGACCGGTGGGTCCCAGGCGTCGTCCACGACGCGGTCGAGGTCGGTGTTGGTCAGGGTGCCGAGGTGTTCCAGGGTCCGAGCGTGGACGGCGTCGTAGTAGCCGAGCAGCAGGTCCGCGGGGGCCCGGACCTTGGCGACCTGGGGGCTGGAGTGGCCGTACCCCGTGGCCCCTGCGCCGAACGGGAGGCCGAAGCGGGTCTTCCAGCCGTCGGACGTCCATACCTGCTCGCTGTCGAACGCGCCCGCGATGTGGTCGTCCTGGATCCGCGTCAGGTGCCAGACCAGCCAGGCGATCGAGTTCGCGTCCTCGTCGATCCGTAGCGCCAGCTCGTCCTCCGACAGGCCCTCGACGGCTCCGTGCACGGCCTCCTGGACGCGGCCGAACACGTCCAGCAGCAGATCGGCGCTCCTCATGTCACTCACTCCTCGCTCGACGGTGCGGTGTGCTCCACCCAGTGGGCCATCGAGGAGGTGCCGGGGCCGGGCCGCACGGCCGGTGACGGGGCCGGGAGGCGGCCGAGTTCACCCTTTCTCGTGAGGAGGCCCCGGTTTCACGCCGAATCCCATCGTGGTGCTGCGGCATGGAGCGTCGCGGTATTCGGTTCAGGGTGCGGAGCGTCTGTACGGCTGCCGGTACGAGCGGGAGTGACGCGAACGCGTGTGCCGATAGTCGCCGGTTGGAGTGGTGGTAGGGGGATCGGGTACGCGTGTGCGGCAGTCGTGCGTATGGTCGCTGAGAGTGTTCGGATGCCATGGCGTTTCGGCTGGGAGCGTGAGGGGTGGGATGGCGCAGGTGAATGCTGCTGCGGAGGCCGGGCTGGCCCGGTACACCTACCGGCTTCGCGTGTCGTCCATCGCCCGCACCTCCCTGGCGGCGGAGTGGGACCGGTGCCGGTGGGTTTGGAACGAATGCGTCGCCAAGTCCAGGGCGGTGCACTTGCACAACAAGGCCACCGGTCAGAAGATCACGTGCGGCCCGGCTCAACTCGACAGGATGCTGACCGAGGCCCGCGCATGTACGCCGTGGCTGCGTGAGGGCTCGTCGGTGTGTCAGCAGCAGTCATTCGCGACTTCGGTCGCTCCCGCGCCAAGGCACACAAGGACATTCGGGAGCGGTTGCCCTTGGCGCGCCGGGCCGGGATGCCGAAGCACAAGAAGAAGCGGGAGGCTCTGCCGAGTCTCAACTACACCAAGCGCGGTTTCCGTCTGAAGAACGGCAGGTTGCATCTGGCAGGCGACATCGTCCTTACGGTGGTGTGGTCGCGCGAGCTGCCGGCAGAGCCGTCCTCGGCGCGTGTGTACCAGGACAGCCTTGGGCACTGGTATGCCTCGTTCGTCGTCGCCGCAGAGGTCCAGCCTCTGCCGTGGACCGGCCGTGTCCTCGGTGTGGACTGGGGTGTGAAGGAGACCGCGACCACCACGTCCGACACGCATGACTTGCCACACGCCGAGCATGGCAAGAAGGTGAGAGAGCAGCTGAGCCGATACGACCGAATGATGGCCCGCCGCAGGCCGGAGAAGGGGCGGCCTGGATCGAAGGGCTATCGCGGGGCGAAGAAGTTGCGGGCGAAGGCGCACAAGAAGGTCGCGAGGCAGCGTGAGGACACCAGTCGTAAGTGGGCCAAGAAGGTCGTCCGCGACCACGATGTCCTTGCGGTGGAGGACTTCCGTCCGAAGTTCCTCGCCAGGACCACGATGGCCCGCAAGGCAGCTGACGCCGCCATCGGCGCCACCAAAGCCGCTCTGATCGAGATGGGCCGCAAGCACGGGCGGGACATCCGCCTTGTCCGTCCCGCGCACACCACGATGGACTGCGCGCAGTGCCATGCGAGAGCCAAGCATGCGCTGCCGCTGGGTGAGCGCACCTACACCTGCACGGCATGCGGAGCCGTGTCTCCCAGGGACAAGAACTCCGCACGCGTGATGCTTGTCCGGGCTGGTCTCGACCCGGCTGGTGCTGATGGCGGAAGACCTCCTGGAGCGCTGTTCCAGGAGGCGGCCTGAGCCAGGAATCTCCTCCCTCAGGGAGGGGAGGATTCAACTACTCGGTCGTCAGGATCCGCAGGGCCCGGACGAACGCCTCCCGGTCCCCCGCCGGGAGCCGGGACAGCACGCTTTCCTCGCCCTTCTGGATCTCGGACCGCACGGTGTCCCGCAGCTCGCGGCCCTCGCGCGTGAGCGAGAGCAGGCGAGCCCGACGGTCCTGGGGGTCGGGGCGGCGGCGGATCAGGCCGCGCGTCTCCAGGTCGTCGAGGACGGCGATGATCCGGGTCTTGTCCGCCCGGATCGCCTCCGCCAGGGCGGCCTGGGTGCGGATGGGCGTCTCGTCGAGGTGCAGCAGGACCGCGTACGCCCACATGGTCACGCCGTGGGCGTCCAGGACCGGCTGCTCCGCCGCCATCAGGGTGCGGCCCAGCGGCACGACCATCGCGGCGAGATCGGGGCGGGGCTCTTCCATGGCCACGAAAATACCCGTTGACAATTCATAAGCCCGTGCAGATCGTAAGCACATGCGTATTTCTTCAGATGGTGCGGGCCCCACGGAGCGGTTCGAGCGGTTACGGCTCCTCCACGCGCGCGCGGTCCGCGACAGCGTCGTCCTGGTGCATCGGGTGACCCCCGGCGACCTCGACCGGCCGACGCCCTGCGCCGGATGGACGGTTGCCGATCTGCTCGCCCATATGACGGCCCAGCACCTCGGGTTCGCGGCCGCCGCCCTCGGCGACGGCGCGGATCTCGCCCACTGGTCCGTCCGCCCCGTGACCGACACCGTCGAAGCCGTCGCGCGGTACTCCGAGGCCGCCGAGCACGTCGTCGCCGCCTTCGCGGCCCTGGACGCCCCGGACCGGCCCTTCCTCCTGCCCGAGTTCACGGTCGACCGGACGTTCCCGGCCAGCCGCGCCGTCGGCTTCCACTTCATCGACTACGTCGTCCACGGCTGGGACATCGCCCGCGGCCTGGACCTCCCGTACGACCCCGGACCCGACGTCCTCGACGCCGCGCTCCCGATCGCCCTCTCCGTCCCGGACGGCGACACCCGACTCGCCCCGGACAGCCCCTTCCGCCCGGGCATCCCCCTACCCCCGGGCGCGGCCACACTGAACCGGATCCTCGCGGCCCTCGGCCGCACACCGGACGCGCCGATCGGCGGCCACTAGCCGGCTCCGGTCCGTCTCAGGCCGAGCAGCCCACCTTCCTCTGCACCGCCGGGAAGTACGCCGTCATCAGCCGCGTCAGCGCACCCCGCCGTTCGACCGCGTCTTCCGTCCCGTCCGGAGGGAACATCTGCGCCACGAACTTGTGCGGCTCGCCCTGGTACGTACAGGAAGCCACCGCCAGCACGGTCGCGTCCGCCACGCGGGCATCGTCGCCGACGGGGATCCGGTCGGAGCCGACGAGCAGCCGCTCGTGGACCTTCATCGGGTCCTCGGTCGGCTCGATCACGTCCGCCCTCACCGTGAGAACGGTCTGCTCGTCCACCGTGATCGAGCACCGCGGGTTGGCAGGCCGGGAGGCGTACGTCGACTGCTCCACCGTTTCCCCCGGCGGGAGGAACGGCGCCAGTACGGCCGGGTCGACCGGTACCCCGCACACCTCGGCCGGCACCGTGTACCCCCTGCTCTCCCCGCACCCGGCCAGCGCGCCGAGCAGGAGAACAGCCGCCCCGGCCCGCGCAGCCCGCGCGCGACCGCTCACTGGTCACCCGCCAGGCCCTTGGCGCGGTTGTTGCCGTTCAACGCGGCGAGGTTGATCTCGTTCTCCAGGGTGTAGGCGTTGTTGCCGTGACCGGGGTTGGCCTGCGCCCACTCCTGGGAGAGGGCCCGCAGCTGGTTCTCCCGGTGCTCGAACGTCTTGCCGTTCTGCTCCTGGATCCCCTTCTCGATACGCGCCTGCTCGTCCAACTGCCAGTTGTAGGCCAGGGCGTCGACCCCGCGCTGAGCGGCGTCACCGACCACCGGGATGAAGTTCACCGCGCCGCCGAAGCCGTGGTACATCCACTTCGCCTCCCACGACGGGTCGTCCTTGTCCGCCTTCAGCGCCTGGTAGCGGGCCTCCTCCAGGAAGCCGACCGAGTTGCCGGCCCGCTGGAGGGTCTCCTTCGGGTCCTCCGGACGATCCGTGTGGATGTCCTGGAGGATCTCCCGGTTCATGGCCTCGTTGAGCATCCCGTACGCGTTCTGGTCCCGGGACAGCTGCTTGCCGACCTCCAGGAGCTGACCGCGGTCCAGTTGCCGCGGGTCCTTCGCGTCGTCCGAGAGCGAGCTCGCGGTGTGGTGGACGATGTCGCTGTGGCTGGAGAGGACCTTGGCCATGTCGTCGCGCATCTCCGAGGGGAACGCGTCGCCCCGCGCGGAGAGGAACTCCAGCGAGCGGTCCAGGACCTTCCGGTGCTCCGGGGTGAGGTCGACCTGCTGCGCCGTGGGGTCGAGCGGGTTCACACCGGTAGCGGCGGAGACCAGGGCGGCGCCCGTCGCCTCCCGCGCCGAGTTGCCGTCCTTGTCGTCGAGGGGCGTGTCGTCGAAGACCTGCCGGTCCCCGAGGACGTACTGCGCGTTGTCGTGGGGCTGTGTCGTGCCGAAGAACTCGGTCGACGCGTTCGGGCTCGCGGCGAGCGCCCGCATGAGGCCGGTCATCGGGTCGCGCCCGAAGTCCTCGCCGATGAAGTTCATCTTCGGCATGGGAGGGGCACCGGCGTTCCACTGGTTGGCCGGGAGCCGCATCTTCTTCTCGGTGGCGACGAGCGCGTTGCCGTAGTCGTTGAGGAAACGGTTGTCCCAGTCGCCCGTACGCATGAGGTTGCTCATCAGCTGGTAGCCGTACACCTGGCTGCCCCTGGTCTGGATGCGCTCCTCGCCCAGCTTGACCATGTCGTTCTCCCAGGTGCGCATGGTCGGGCTGTCCGACTGTGTCGCGCCGGCGAGCACGAGGGACAGGTTCTGCTGGAAGTCGCCGAAGTCCTGGTGGCGCGAGCGCTGGAGGGCGCCGCCGTCGGACGGGTCGGACAGGTCGGCCCAGAAGTCGAGGACACCGCGCGGGCCGAGGGTGGTGGCGAGCGTCTCCTGGAACAGCCGGTCGTCCTTGTACGCGGCCAGGTCCTTGTTGAGCCGGTCGAACTCCTCGGGCGACATGTCGTCGCCCTTGTTCCTCAACAGGTTCGCGATGCGCTCGGCGTCCTTGAGAGCCGCCGCCGCGCGGTCCCGGTCGTAGTAGGCGGCGTCCGAGAAGCCGTACGGGGTCTGGCTCACGAGCACGGTCAGTGCCTTGGAGGCGGTGCTGTCGCTCTCGGTGGCCTTCTCCAGGATCCCCTGCACCCGGTGGCGCAGCGCGGTCACATCGGCCTGCGAGTGCTCGGGCACGTCCTGCCCGTCGGCGGCCCGGTCGGGGTGGATGTTCATGGTCACGGTGAACCCGCCGTTCCCCGTGCCGACGACCGTCAGGTTCTTGGCCAGGCCCTGCTCGATCGCCTCGGTCAGCTGTGTCCTGTAGGAGGCGAGTTCGGCGTATGTGTCGCGGAGGATGTTCCCGATGCTGGTGGCCTGCGTCGCGGCGTCGGCGAACTCCCCGGCGGTCTTGGTGATGAACGCCCGAGTGACGGTGGCGTTGGACCCCTCCCACGCCGCCTTGTCCGACTTCGCACCCATGCCCTTGCGGGCGTCCCCCTCCAGCTCCCACAGCTTCTTCGCCATGGCTTCCCAGTCACCGACGGCGGTGGACAGCTTGGAGAAGTCCGCGAACCGGAGCGCGTCCAGATCCATCAGTACCGCGCCCTCTCCTCGAAGCCCTTGTCGAGCTGCTCGAACTTGAACCGGGTCGCGATCCAGTACTCGTCGTCCGCGTGGGTCTTCTTCGAGTACTCGAGGTGGTTGGAGATGTGCGCACAGGCGTCCAACAAGGTGCCCACCTGCTCGTTCCACTTGTCGGCCACCGTGGAGAGCGCGGCGCCGAGCGCGAAGTCCGACGTCAGCGAGCCGGCCGCCGCGTAGGTGTTGGCCTTGGCATGGTCCCCATCGGTGTCGAGCCGCTGGTGGAGCGTGAAGGCCGCGTCGCCGACGGCCGCGAGGTCGGCCTGCTCGACGCGCAGCCTTCCCGTACCGCCCGATCCGTCGCCGCCGTCGGCGGGGAGCTGGTTGAGGCGCGTGGACACCGCTTTGTCGGCCGCGGCCGACCTGATGCCCGCCCATTCATCGTCGAAAGACACAAGACCCCCGTATGTCCAAGATCGTTGGCGTATACACAGGGCACGTTAGGCAGGCACGGCGCGGCCCACCCGTGACGACGAGTCATCTTCGCGGTCTCTTGACGGGCACTGACGGTCTCTTGACGGGATCGTGCCTTCCCGGCGCACAACGGGCCCGCTGGTACGGGCGGGGCGAGGGGCCTGCCGGCGGGGGCTGCGGGGCTTCCCGGCGCTACCGCGCCTCGTCGGCCTTCCTGGCCTCCCGCCACCGGGCCAGCGTCTCCTCGACGTCGAACGGCTTCAGATTCAGCGGCGGCCCGGCCGGTGGCCGGGCCAGGGCCGCGGCGATCTTGGTGTTGATCTCGCCGAGGATCCGGCGCACCTGTGCCTCCGACACGGCCCGGCCGATCGCCTCCACCGCGTCCTCGGCCTCTTTGCGCAGGGCCAGGGACGGCGGGAGGACGGACGCGCCCTCGCGGTGCATCTTCCCCTTGATCCACCACAGCTCGTCGTAGGGGGCGGTGTCGTCGTCGAGCGGCTTCCCGAAGCCGGCCAGCTTCGAGAACTCGCCGCGCTCCGCGGCCTCGCGGATCTGCTTGTCCACGAACGACTCGAAGCTGACGCCAGGCGGTTTGCGTTCGGTCATACGTCCAGCGTACGAAAACGGCCCCGGCGACGGGAGGGCCCCCGCTCCGGTACGGAACGGGGGCCCTGCCGCGCGGCGGCTCGGTCAGAAGACGGCGGCGATGGACGAGGTCCAGCCCGCTTCGCCGACGACGGTCGGCGAGCCGTGGGCGGTGGGCCGCCCCGGGTAGAACCGCAGCACGCCGGTCCCCGAGGCCCCGCCGGGCTGGGTCGCCCAGAAGTCCGGGAGGTCACCGACGCCAACGGCCGGGTCACGGTGCAGGACTACAACGGCCTCGGTCGGCTCACCGCGGCGTGGAAGCCGGGCCGCCCCGTCACCTCCTCTGCCGATGTCACCTTCACGTACAGCGTCACCAAGACCGGCCCGACGGCGGTGACCTCCAAGACGCTCCTGGAGAGCGGCGCGTACCGCACCGCCGTCACGCTCTACGACGGCGAGAGCGGCGCGTACCGCACCGCCGTCACGCTCTACGACGGCTTGCTGCGGCAGCGGCAGAGCCAGACCCAGGAGTTCGGAGGCACCGGCCGCCTCGTGTCGGACAACTTCTACGACACCCACGGCCGGGTTGTCCGCTCCAACGGCGAGTACGACAACGACAAGCCAGTGGCGACGATCGTGCCTGCGGTGACCGACAACCTCGTCCCGTCCCAGACGGTGACGGAGTACGACGGAATGGGTCGCACCGCGGCCTCCGTCACCCTCTCCAAGAACGTCGAGAGGTGGCGCACCACCACGACCCACGGCGGCAACCGGACCGCCACGGTGCCGCCCTCCGGCGGCACCACCACGCTGATCCCGGGACTGGGGGCACAGCTGCTCGGTGACAACCGCCGTCACTCGATGGACCCGGACAACAAGTCCTCGGTCGAGGTGACCAAGAAGGGGGACCAGTATCCGGACTTGGAAGTGGTTCAGTACCGTCGGGCGCAGGCCCCGCGGATGGTAGCCCGCGACGACATGGCCGATGACTCCGGGCTGGACTCCATGCCTTGGAAGGGCGAGAAGGGGATGCGCCGGTGGCACTCGGACATGTGTGTCCCGAACTGAGTGGCGAGGAGCGTCGGCGTGGGTGAATGGATTCTGCACTGTGTGCTGCGCTATGTGCCGGTTCTCCTGGTCGGGCATGTGTGCGCCTCGGCGTTCGGCCCCCGGCCGGAGGACATGCCCTTCTTCGAGTCCCTGGGGACGCAGCTGGGCCGTGGCTTCGGTCTGATGCCGGGGGTGGGAGCGGCCTCGCTGTTCTTCCTGCTGATGCTCGGGCTCTGCAAGCGGTACGGGACGACGGGCGGATTCCGCGCGTGGGCCGCCTTCCTGCTGCTCCTGCCCGTGCTGCCGCTGATCTTCGGCGGTAGCGGCAGCCTCTTCGGGATCTGGGTGCTCACACAGCTGGTCTTCGCGATCTGGATCATGCCGAAGCCGCAGCTGATAGCCCCGTAGGGGAGTGATCGGCCCTCGAACAGGGGCCCGGTGCCGCAAGGCGCCGGGCCCCTTTCGTCGCGCCGGGCAGGCCCCGCGGAAAGGCCGCGGAAGGCCGGAAGCAAGCCCTCGGAGGGTCGTGGAAAGGCAGGAGCCCCGCTCGTGCCCGAAGACACGGAGCGGGGCTCCTTGGGTACTTCTCTAGCCGTGCGCGATCGCCGACCCGGGCAACTTAGGCCGGGGTGACGTTCTCCGCCTGCGGGCCCTTCGGACCCTGCGTGACGTCGAAGTTCACGACCTGGTTCTCCTCGAGGGAGCGGAACCCGGACGCGTTGATCGCGGAGTAGTGGACGAAGACATCCGGGCCGCCGCCGTCCTGGGCGATGAAGCCGAAGCCCTTTTCAGCGTTGAACCACTTGACGGTTCCGGTAGCCATAAGCCCTCCTTGGGCCAAAGGGTTGCCCTGCTCCAGAACCTGCAAACAAGTCTGAAAACTACAAAAGCCTGCGGGTCACATGCTCCGCAGGCTCTGTACTGCAAGGGAAACCAAACTGCAACTTGCGATGAGCGTAGCACGCAGGGTGTGCGCCGCACTAGAGGGAAAGATCACGCCACCCACACGTTTGACGTGCTTCTGACGCGCTGACGTGAGCGCCACGCACGCCCCGACGATGTCCACCGTGCGAGACGGGTCTAGCCTCACGATGTGGACAATGCAACCGACGACCACCAGCGCAGCCGGCCCCGCGTCGGACACATCCAGTTCCTGAACTGTCTGCCCCTGTACTGGGGCCTGGCCCGTACCGGAACGCTCCTCGATCTGGAGCTGACGAAGGACACCCCGGAGAAGCTCAGCGAGCGGCTCGTGCGGGGCGACCTCGATATCGGGCCCATCACCCTCGTGGAGTATCTCCGCAACACGGACGATCTTGTCGCCCTGCCGGACATCGCCGTGGGCTGTGACGGCCCGGTCATGTCCTGTGTGATCGTCTCCCAGCGGCCCCTGAAGCAGCTGGACAGGGCGCGGGTGGCGCTCGGGTCCACGTCCCGTACCTCGGTGCGGCTCGCGCAGCTGCTGCTCGCCGAGCGGTTCGACGTGCGGCCCGACTACTACACGTGCCCGCCCGACCTCGGGCTGATGATGCAGGAGGCGGACGCCGCCGTCCTGATCGGCGACGCCGCCTTGCGGGCCTCCCTGCACGACGCCCCGCGGCTCGGTCTCGAGGTCCACGACCTCGGGCTGATGTGGAAGGAGTGGACGGGTCTGCCGTTCGTCTTCGCCGTGTGGGCGGCGCGTAAGGACTTCCTGGTCCGCGAGCCGGAGACCGTGCGCGAGGTCCACGAGGCGTTCCTGGCCTCGCGTGATCTGTCGCTGGTGGAGGTCGCCAAGGTCGCGGAGCAGGCCGCGCGCTGGGAGTCCTTCGATGCGGAGCTCCTGGAGCGGTACTTCCGGACTCTGGACTTCCGCTTCGGTCCCGAGCAGCTGGCGGGGGTGCGCGAGTTCGCCCGCCGGACCGGTCCGACGACCGGCTTCCCGGCGGACGTGAAGGTGGACCTGCTCGCCTGAGGTCCGAGGCCGTACGTCAGGGCCCGGGCGCCGAACCCGTACGTCAGGGCCCGGGCGTCGAACCCCGTACCTCAGGGCCCGGGCGTCGAACCCGTACGTCAGGGCCCGGGCGCCGAACCCGTACGTCAGGGCGCGGGTACCGGGCCCTGCATCTGCCGGCTGATCCACTCCATCGAGCCGTCCCCCATGCCCCGGATGTAGCCCTTGGCGTTGTGCCCGCCGCCCTGGATGACCTGGAGGCGGGTCTTCACCGGACCCTTCGTGAAGTTCTTCATGAAGGACCTCAGCCGTGCCTCGCCCGACTCCTCCGTGCCGATCTGGAACGCCAGATAGACCCGGTTCTTCTTGGTGTCCGGCTTCGCGCCGAGCGCCTTCGCGAGCTTCTCCGGGTTGTTCGCCTGCCGCTGCGACTCGTGGCCCGCCCACAGCGGGGAGTCGGGGACGGTGTCGGGGCCGGACGCGATCACGGCCTTGAACTTGTCGGGGTGCTGGAGCACCGCCTTCAGTCCGGCGAACGCGCCGGAGGACGAGCCCATGAACGCCCAGCCGTCACGGGACTTGAAGGTGCGGAAATTCGCCCGGACGAAATCGGGTACGTCCTCGGCGAGCCAGGTGCCCATTCTGGGCTGCCCCGGTATATCGCTGCCGTCGTAGTAGTACTTGTCGTCGGGGTTGAGCACAGGCATCACGACAATGAACGGAAGGCTTTTCCCTTCCTGCGACCATGTGCTGATGCTGGACTGCAGTTTGAGGTCCGTACCCATCCAGTAATTCACCGGATAGCCGTTTCCGCCGGGCAGTGCCACGAGGACCGGGAAGCCGCTGTCGGCGTACTTCGGGTCGAAATACTGCTTCGGAGCCCATACCCACACCTTGCCCGTGAAGCCGGACTTGGCGCCCGCGAGCGTGGTGACCCCGATCTTGGTGCCGTCGTCGAGGGTGTTGGCCGTGGTGAAACCGGCCTTGGGGCCGGTGGGGAGGACGGTCTCGGGCGCCCCCGGAGCCCGTGGGGTCCGCGACGCGCCCGCCTGGTCGGCCGTGGCCGTCGACCTCGGGGTGTCGAACGTGACGGGCGCTCCCTCGCCCGAGCAGCCGCCGACCAGAGCGGCAGTGGCGCCGAGGGCGAGTGCGGCGGCGAGGATCCTGCGAATCCTCGGGCGTTCGGGGTGGCTCGTGATCCTGGGGAGGCGTGTCATCGGGTGACTCCGGGGTGCTTCGGACACTGCGACGTCTTACGGAGAAGAGGAGGGGCGTGGTGGGGGATCGGTTGGCTGGGTACGGTTCCGAATCGTGGTGATCCGGCCCACCAAGGGCCGTGCGCTGCTGGAAGGGGAGACATGCAGCCGCTCGAAGCAGGGGAACCCAGGACCATCGGTGCCTACCGGATCCTCGGCCGGCTCGGATCCGGCGGCATGGGGCGTGTCTATCTGGCCCGCAACGAGGGCGGCCGGACCGTCGCCGTGAAGATCGTGCACCCGCACTTCGCCCTGGACGAGCAGTTCAGGGCACGGTTCCGGCGTGAGGTGGAGGCCGCCCGGCTGGTCGGCGGGGAGTGGACCGCGCCGGTCCTGGACGCCGACCCGGAGGCCGCCGTGCCGTGGGTCGCCACCGGGTACGTCGCCGGGCCGACGCTCACCCGGGCCGTGGAGGCGATCGGCCCGCTGCCCGCGCACACGGTGAGGACCCTGGGCGCCGGACTCGCCGAGGCACTGGCGGGTGTGCACGGGCTCGGCCTGGTCCACCGCGATGTGAAGCCCTCCAACGTGCTGGCCACCCTGGAGGGCCCCCGGCTCATCGACTTCGGCATCGCGCGGGCCACGGACGGTACGGCGTCGCTCACCGCGACCGGGGTCTCCATCGGCTCGCCGGGCTACATGGCGCCCGAGCAGATCCTCGGCCACGGGGCGACCGGCGCCTCCGACGTCTTCTCGCTCGGCGCGGTCCTCGCGTACGCGGCGACCGGAGCCCCGCCCTTCCCCGGCGACTCCTCGGCCACCTTGCTCTACAAGGTGGTCCACGAGGAGCCCGAACTGGGCGCGTTGGCGGGGGAGCTGCGGGAGCTGGTGGCGGCCTGCCTCGCGAAGGACCCGGCGGCCCGCCCCACCCCGAGCGCGGTCGCCGCCGCACTCGCCCCGCGCGGGGCGGCGGCGCTGGTGTCGGGCGGCTGGCTGCCGGGCCCGCTGGTGGAGGAGATCAGCCGGACCGCCGTACGCCTCCTGGAACTCGACGCGGGTACGGGTACGGCCCCACCGGCTTCCGGTGCCGCGCCCTTCCCCGGCCCGGCCGCCCCGCCCGACCCGAACGTCTCGGGCCCCGTGCCCTTCACCGCCCCTTCGGTGTGGGCGCCTGCCCCGGAGGGGCCCACGACCGGCCCGCCGTCAGGTGTCTTCGGCCCTCCGGTGGTTCTGACGCCCGACGTCAAGGCCGAAGCCGCGGGTCCGTCCGGGCCGGCGGTTCCCGACCCCGGCGTCTTCGGGCCGCCGATCGCGCCCGCACCCGGCGGGTTCGCCGTCCCGGCGGACCAGGCGCCCACCGATCCGGGTGGCGAGGGCACCCGGCGGCGGCAGGCCACCCTCTCCCTCGCCGCGGGCCGGCGCGTCAGCTGTACGCTCGCGCTCGCCGTCGCCGGGGCGCTGGCCTGCGTGACCCTGGGGGCGGGGTACCTCTTCGACCTGATGCCGGGCGGCGGCCGGGGCGCCGACGCGAGCGACACCGGCGGGAACAAGACGAATCCTCCCGCCGCCACCGCGCCCTCCGGCTCCGTCCCCGACACGTTCCTCGGCACCTGGACCGGGCCCACCACCGAGCGCAACGGCTCCCCGCACGGCGACTTCACCGTCGTCGTCTCCCAGGGCGGGACCGGCAAGGACGTCGTCCGCACCACCCACACCATCAGCGTCCTCGGCACCACCGTCAGCTGCCACGGCCTCGGCAAGCTGACCTCCGCCTCCGCCACCGAGCTGCGCATCGCGGACCGCAATGACCCGGACCGCCCCGGCACCGCGGGTCTCTGCACCACCGGGACGTCGACCTTCACACTGACCCGCAACCCCGACGGCACCCTCACCTACCGTTCCGACGAGGAAGCCGCGGGCCGCCCTAGCGGCACCCTGCGGAAGTCCTGAGAAGCGCTGGCGTAGGCTGGTTCAGTCCTTAGAAACCACCCTCCGAAAGGGACTCAGCCGGTGACCGAGAAGGCCGACCTTCAGTCCGTCCTCGACCGCGCCGCAGAGGGTGGCCGGATCACCCCCGAGGAGGCGCTCGAGCTGTACCGCTCGGCGCCGCTGCACGCGCTGGGCGCGGCCGCCGACGCCGTGCGCCGTCGCCGCTACGCCGGTACGGAGCACATCGCGACGTACATCATCGAGCGGAACATCAACTACACCAACGTCTGTGTGACGGCGTGCAAGTTCTGCGCCTTCTACGCGCCGCCGAAGGACACCGCCAAGGGGTGGACCCGCGACCTCGACGACATCCTGCGCCGCTGCGCGGAGACCGTGGAGCTCGGTGGCACGCAGATCATGTTCCAGGGCGGGCACCACCCGGACTTCGGCGTCGAGTACTACGAGAAGCACTTCGCCGCCATCAAGAAGGACTTCCCGCAGCTGGTCATCCACTCCCTCGGCGCGTCCGAGGTCGAGCACATGGCCCGGATCTCCGGTGTCTCCGTCGAGGAGGCGATCACCCGCATCCACGCGGCCGGTCTCGACTCCTTCGCGGGCGCCGGCGCCGAACTCCTGCCGGAGCGCCCGCGCAAGGCGATCGCCCCGCTCAAGGAGAGCGGCGAGCGGTGGCTGGAGATCATGGAGATCGCGCACGGCCTCGGCGTCGAGTCGACGTCCACGATGCTGATGGGCACCGGCGAGACGAACGCCGAGCGCATCGAGCACCTGCGGATGATCCGTGACGTGCAGGACCGGACGGGCGGCTTCCGGGCCTTCATCCCGTACACGTACCAGCCTGAGAACAACCATCTGAAGGGCCGCACGCAGGCCACGCTCTTCGAGTACCTGCGGATGATCGCGATCTCCCGGCTGTTCATGGACAACATCGCCCACATCCAGGGCTCTTGGCTGACCACGGGCAAGGAGATCGGCCAGCTGACCCTGCACTACGGCGCGGACGACCTCGGCTCGATCATGCTGGAGGAGAACGTCGTCTCCTCGGCGGGCGCCAAGCACCGCTCCAACCTGCGCGAGATGATCGACATGATCCGCACGGCGGACCGCGTGCCGGCGCAGCGCGCCACGACGTACGAGCACCTGGTCGTCCACGACGACCCGGCGAACGACCCGGTCGACGAGCGGGTCGCCTCGCACATCTCCTCCACGGCCATCGAGGGCGGTACGGCACACCCGGAGCTGAAGCTCCTGAACGCCAACTGACGCGTTCGTGCTGACGATCCACACGGCGGACCTGCTGCTGCCGGGCGGGGGCCGCGCCCCCGTGCCCGGCGGCGCGGTCGCCGTCCGGGACGCGGAGATCGTGTCCGTCGGCCCGTACGAGGAGGTGGCCGCCGCCTTTCCGGCCGCGCGGGTACGCCGGTGGCCGGGTGTCCTGACACCGGGGCTCCGCCAGTGGCACGGGCACTGGCTGCTCACGAGGGTGTACCACCCGGACCCGCGTGAGGCGGACGAGCTGGGCACCGACCCCATCGTGGGTCCGGCCTTCGACGCCCTCGCGCCCGACGCCGCCCGGATGGCGGGCAGCGTGCGGCGGGGCATCCAGCGGATGCTCGCCCATGGGACGACGCATGTGGGGCTCGGGCCCCGGTCGGGGGTGCGGCAGGCCGTGGCGCGGGCCGGGCTGCGAGAAGTGCCGAACGCGCCGGTCCTGGCCCCGCCGGTCTGGGACGGCCCGGATCTGGACCCCTTCGTGGAGGGTCACGACCTGCCCGGCACCGTCCACGGTCCGTTGGCCGTGGGAGAACCCGCCGACCTGGCGGTCTTCGACGTGGTGGACGAGGCCGATCTGGTGGCCCGCGGCGCCCGCACCTGCGTCGCCACCGTCCTCGGCGGCCGCCTGGTCTTCCGCCGCCGTTAGGTCGCGGGCGGCGTGCACGTGTGCCCGTGGGTCAGCCGGCCGGAACCGGGGTGGACTTCTCCTGGACCGGGTTCTCGTCGGCGTACTTCACCAGGTCCGTGAAGCGGTCGTCGCGGGCGACGGCGAGCAGCTGATCCGCTGTCACCGGAGCGGAGAGACTCGGCTTGCCCTCGGCCTCCGAGGGGCCGACCGAGAGCAGGACATGGCTGCGGCCGTAGGAGAACACGACCATCGAGCCCATGGTGTCCGCCTCGTTGACCGGCATCGTGTACGCCTGTGCCGTACGCCCCGGGCCGAGGTCCACCTTCTCGCAGGTCGTCTGCTTGGCGGGGATGTTCAGGCAGGGCTGCAGCACCTCACCCTCCGCGGGGCGCACGGACAGCTTCGTGGTGAAGTTCCGCCCGCCGGAGGTGATCTGGTAGAGCGACACCTCCCCCTCCACGGGGCTGATGCCGGTCACGGTCGTCGGCAGCAGCTCGTCCAGGAGTGCCGCGACCTGCTGCTGGAACTGGGCGCGGCGCTCCGCCTCGGCACCCGTCGCCGGGGCCGGGGGCTCCTGGCCCGGTGTCGGCGTCAGCCGCACGGGGGTGTGGTACGCCGAGGGGAAGACGGCCGGGGGCGCGGCGGGCATGGCGACACCCGTGCTCGGACCGGGCAGCAGGGTCAGCCCGAGGGCGGCGGCGGTCATCGTGCCGAAGACACCGCCGACGGCGGCGAGGCGGGCCCGGGCGCGCCGTCTGCGTCCCTGGACGATGGCGACGGGCACGAGGTCGGGGAGCGGCGGCAGGTCCTCGGTCGTACGGTCCATGGCGCTCTTGAGCAGTGTGGCGTCGTCCACTGGGGGCCTCACCTTCCGGTGGCGTGGTGGTCGGTGGCGTAGAGATGGGCCTCGCCGAGACGGTCGCGGAGCCGCGCGAGCGAGCGGGAGCAGGTGCTTTTGACCGTCGCCTCGCTGCAGCGCAGGAGCGAGGCGACGGTCTCCACACTGAGGTCCTCCCAGTACCGCAGGACGACCATGGCGCGGGCTCTGGGCGGGAGCTCGGCGAGCGCGGCGAGCAGCGTGACCCGGAGGTCGGTGTGCTCCGCCGCGGGTGCGGGGCCGAGCCCGCCGGTCTTGGTGAAGGCGAGCAGGTCGCGCAGTCGGCGGCGTCGCTCGGAGAGAAAGGTGCGGGTCAGAACGGTCTTGGCGTAGGCGTGCGGGTACTCGGCCGTGCCTGCCTTGCGCCAGTGCTGGAACAGCTTGGCGAGGGTGGTCTGGGTGAGATCGCGGGCGTGCTCGGCGTCGCCGCAGAGCAGGTACGCCGTGCGGTACAGCCGCGTCTGCCCGGCTCGGGCGAACTCCTCGAACGCCTCGTCCGAGCCGTGCGGTGCCTGCATCGCGCTCCTCCGTCCCTGGGGGTCGTCCCCCGCTGCCCGACTGTCACCCATCCATGAGTGCCCGCCCCCGGAAAAGGTTGAGAGGGAATTTCGACGAATCCCCGGCGGGCCCGGAGGGCTCCCGAAGGCCGTCGCGCGCGGGCTGCCACAATGGCCGGGTGACCCGAGCATCCCTGGACAAGCAGCCGCACGAAGTCGCCTCGATGTTCGACGACGTGGCGGCGAACTACGACCTCACCAACGATGTGCTCTCACTCGGCCAGGACCGGCGCTGGCGCAAGGAGGTCGCGAAGGCGGTCGACGCCCGCCCCGCGCAGCGGATCCTGGACCTGGCGGCCGGGACGGCCACCTCCTCGCAGCCCTTCGCCCGCGCCGGGGCCTATGTCGTGCCCTGCGACTTCTCGATCGGGATGCTCCAGGTCGGCAAGAAGCGACACCCGTGGATGCCGTTCACCGCCGGCGACGGGACGAAGCTCCCGTTCCGCGACGACGTCTTCGACGCGGTGACGATCTCCTTCGGTCTGCGCAACATCCAGGACACCGAGGCGGCGCTGCGCGAGCTGTACCGGGTGACGAAGCCCGGCGGGCGGGTCGTGATCTGCGAGTTCTCGCACCCGACCTGGAAGCCGTTCCGCACGGTGTACGAGGAGTACCTGATGCGCGCGCTGCCGCCGGTGGCCCGGGCGGTGTCGTCCAACCCGGACGCGTACGTCTACCTCGCCGAGTCCATCCAGTCCTGGCCCGACCAGCCGGCCCTGGCGGGTCTGCTGCAGAAGGCCGGCTGGTCCAAGGTCGCCTGGCGCAACCTGACCGGTGGCGTGGTGGCGATGCACCGGGGCTTCAAGCTCTAGGCGACTGCCCGGACCCCTCGGCGCCCGCCCCGGGGCCCGGGCATCAAGGGCATCCCGGGCCCCGGAGCCCCGGGACCTCCGCAATAGACTTCGACCGACCTTCCCTCGACCCTTCGGGAGACCACGCCGTGACCGAGCCCCTCTCCGAGCACAGCGCAGATGTGATCGTCGTCGGGGCAGGCCCGGCCGGCTCCACGACCGCGTACTACCTCGCCAAGGCCGGACTCGACGTCCTGCTCCTGGAGAAGACCGCGTTCCCGCGTGAGAAGGTCTGCGGCGACGGGCTCACCCCGCGCGCCACCAAGCAGCTCGTCTCCATGGGGATCGACATCTCCGAGGAGGCCGGCTGGCTGCGCAACAAGGGCCTGCGCATCATCGGCGGTGGAGTCCGGCTCCAGCTCGACTGGCCGGACCTCGCCTCGTACCCGGACTACGGGCTCGTCCGCAAGCGCGACGACTTCGACGAGCAGCTCGCCCGGCAGGCGCAGAAGGCCGGGGCGCGGCTGTACGAGCGCTGCAACGTCGGCGCCCCGATCATCGACGACCGCACCGGCCGGATCACCGGAGTGACCGCCAAGCTCGGCGAGGAGAAGCGCGAGGTCACCTTCCACGCGCCGCTCGTCGTCGCCGCCGACGGCAACTCGACCCGGCTCTCCCTCGCCATGGGCCTGCACCGGCGCGAGGACCGGCCGATGGGCGTGGCGGTACGGACGTACTTCACCAGTCCTCGCCACGACGACGACTACCTGGAGTCCTGGCTGGAGCTGTGGGACCGGCGTGGCCCGCAGGACCGGCTGCTGCCCGGCTACGGCTGGATCTTCGGCATGGGCGACGGCACGTCCAACGTCGGCCTCGGCATCCTGAACTCCTCCTCCGCCTTCAAGGAGCTGGACTGGCGCGAGGTCCTCAAGGCCTGGTGCGCCTCGATGCCGGAGGACTGGGGCTACACCCCGGAGAACATGACGACGCCGATCCGCGGCGCGGCCCTCCCGATGGCCTTCAACCGCCAGCCGCACTACACCAAGGGCCTGCTGCTCGTCGGTGACGCGGGCGGCCTGGTCAACCCGTTCAACGGCGAGGGCATCGCGTACGCCATGGAGTCGGGCCAGCTCGCGGCCGACGTCATCGTGCAGGCGCACGCCCGGTCGACCCCGGCCCAGCGCGAACTGGCCCTGCACAACTACCCGAAGATCCTCAAGGACACCTACGGCGGGTACTACACCCTCGGCCGCGCCTTCGTGAAGATCATCGGCAACCCGAAGATCATGAAGATCGCGACGCAGCGCGGTCTGACCCACCCGGTCCTGATGAAGTTCACCCTGAAGATGCTCGCGAACCTCACGGACCCGACCGGTGGCGACGCGATGGACCGGATCATCAACGGCCTGTCGAAGGTGGCCCCGAAGGCCTGAGCCGCTCCGGCCCGCCCCGGTCGTCGGACCGGCGATTCGGCGGCCCACGAACGGATGATGCCCCCGGCGTTCCGACGTCGGGGGCATCCTCGTCTCACGGGCAGGCTCTGACCTCGGCCGTGCGCCTCGGCAGCAGCCCCCGGGAGATCACGCTCGTCGTCTGCGCCGCGCGCCCGGCTCCGGCGGGGCGACAAAGACGGCCCGGCCAGACGATCTCGGCCAGCAGCGCCAGCAGATGGAGCTGAAGACGGGAGAGCCCGCCCAGCTTCTCGCGCATGTTCGTGACATGGAACTTGACGGTGCGTTCGGTGATGCCGAGCCGTGCGGCGAGGTCCGTGTTGGACTCGCCTCCGGGCATGGCCGCGAGGACTTCCCTCTCACGATCGGTCAGCAGGTCGAGGAGTTGTAAGGCGGCGGTGACCGGGTTCACCCGGGCCGACCTCTCCTCGTCGACTTCCGTAGGACGTGCCGGGTTGCAGTACTGGCCATGACGATGCATGTCTGTCCCCCCCCCAGAGACGGCATTCGTTGAGCGCCGTGCCACGGCGTGCAGGGCGCGACGGCGCGGCGTCGCGCCAGTGACCGTAACCCCCATCGAGGCGGAATCCATCGCCCGTCTCGCCTGATGGTCCTCGTCCGAACGGCCGGAAACCGACATTCCGATCAGTCGGTTTCCGGCCGGTCTGGGCGCTTTGCTGATCAGCCGTTCAGCGTGGTCGCCATCTTCAAACGGTCTCCCAGCTC
This sequence comes from Streptomyces sp. NPDC039609, assembly GCF_055596705.1. Classification (NCBI taxonomy): domain Bacteria; kingdom Bacillati; phylum Actinomycetota; class Actinomycetes; order Kitasatosporales; family Streptomycetaceae; genus Streptomyces; species Streptomyces sp. NPDC039609. The sequence goes on along the minus strand of NZ_JBVIUJ010000005.1, from coordinate 489,754 downwards.
GGCCTTCGCCTGGTTCAGGGTTTCCGCGTTCTGCTCGATGTTCCGCTTCTGATAGGCGGCCTCGACCGTGAACCAGATGCCGACGAGGTTGGCTCGTTCCTTGCAGGCGACGTCCTGCTTGGCGGCGGCGATCGCCTTGGGGCTTCCGTACGTGTCCGCGGCGAGTCCGAGATCCGGCTGAGGACTCACGGGATCCTGCGTCTTGTACCCCTTCTCGGCCATGCACGCCGACCAAGCCGTGAGCGCCTTGGTGACGCGGGAGTCCTCGCGGGCCCGGGTGAAGGAGTCGGCGGTGACGTTGAAGACGAACATGATGTCCACCGCGCCCTTCTTCGGCGCGTAGAGCCTGAGGTAACTCTCGCGGTTGCAGCCCCCGATGGGCACCTTCTGCCCGTTGACGACCTTGCCGCTGTCCACCCCCTGCGCCTCCTCCCAGCTCATCGGCTGGGCCGCGCCCCCCTTGGTGTCCGGGCCGTTCAGGGCGAGCTGTCCGGTGACCCCGAGCACGGGAGCCGGCGGCTTCGCGGGCGGAGCGACGCCACCGCGGCTGTCGTAGCCGTACCGGGCCGCCTTGGCGGGATCGGTGAGGCCGTACCGGGAGTCGTCGGATCCGGGCCTGCGGCCCGAGTCGACGAGCGAGGACGGCTCGTAGGAGAAGCCGAACCGTTTCATGCACTGGCTGATCAGCCGGTTCTGGGCCTTCTGGAGCTGCTCGCGCTGTTCGTCGGTGGTCTCGTACGGGTCCAGCGGGTACGAGAGCCCGGTCGTCCGGAGCAGCTTGGGTACCGCGCCGATCTCGGGCTCGCTCCTGGGGTCGCCGCCGCCGGAGTCCGACGAGGAGCAGGCGGTGAGAAGCGCGGCGCTCAGCAGAAGGACGGAGGCGCGCGTGGCGAGTGGGCGCATGGGGCTGCTCCAGAGGAATGTGCGTGGCTACCATGGGCGGAGCCGTTGCTCTGCCCGCCTCTTTCGGGCAGAGCAACGGCTCCTGTGTCATGCGTTGCCGGTGGCGCCTGAATCGCCGTCCGACGGGTCAGTCAGTGACGATCAACGGGCCTTGTAGTAGTAGGCCGAGGAGATCTTGTTCTTGAAGGTCGCCGAGGCGTTGCCGACGTGGCCGACGGGCAGGCTGCCCTCGGCGCCACCGGCGTTGCGGTCGGTGTAGACCCACCAGACGTTCGAGTCACGGTTCCAGTAGGAGGCCGTGTTGTCGTTGGCGGACTGGCCCGCACCGGCACCCGGGCCGGGGAAGGTGTCGCCCCAGAAGTCGGTGTCCTCGACGTACAGGTCGAACACCGCGCCGGCCTGGTTGGAGTTGTAGTACAGGCCGAGCTCGCCGCTCTCCAGGTAGCCGTTCTTGCCGGTGGCCGCCGAGGCGGAACCGGCGGTGGCGAGGGCGCCCGCGCCGATGGCGGCGAGCGCGATCGCCGTGGCGGCGACGCGACGGATGGCAGTGCGCTGCATGGTGGTGCCTTTCCAATCGATGGTGCTGGTGTGGTGGTTGCGACCCGAGTGGGCCGTCTTTAAGAGCGAACAGCACCAACAGGCACCAGTCCACTGTCTGTTGAGACAGTTACCGGCGCGACTACCCGTGGCTCTCGTGACGGTGCCGAGTCGCCCGCCGGGCGCCGGCCGTTCCCGCGCAGGGGCCATGACGCGACGTAGCGCAGCGCCGCGACGGCCCCTCATCGCGCGTTCCCCCATGCATGGGAAGCCCTTCCGGAAGGACCATTCTGATGACACGCCGTACGGTCGTCGTACCTCTGCTGATCGCCGCCTTCGGGCTCGCGGGATGCGCGAACGCAGGGGGCGGCGCATCCCCGAACAAGGACGGCGGGAGCACGCCGCCGCCGGCCGCGTCCGCCTCACCCTCGGAGAAGACCGCGGACTGGGCCGGGTACTACGACTGCCTGGCCGCGCAGGGCCTCACGCTCCAGGACACCGGGAGCGGTGAGAAGCGCGTCGACAAGGACGCCAACAAGCCCGACGCGATCACGAAGGCGGAGGCGGCCTGCGTGAGCAAGCTGCCGGCCCAGGGGCAGGCCGATCCGGCGGCGCTCGCCGAGGCCAGGAAGAACTCCGAGTGCATGCGCAAGGAAGGCGTCACGGACTACCCCGACCCCGACCCCAAGACCGGGGAGGTGGTGCTCGACGGCGATCTGGGCGCGAAGATCAAGGGCGACCCCAAGGTGATCGCGGCCCGGAAGGCCTGCTCCCCGGCGTCCGGCGGCAACAGTGGCGGGACGGTCGTCGGTGGCTGAGGAGACCTCGGACGAGTCCCGGTCCTCGTCCGACGACTCGCGGCTCTCGCGCGGCCGCCTCTGGGTCGTCGGTCTGGTCGCCGGGGCGGTGGTCCTGACCGGGGGCGGGATCGTCGCGGGGACGTTCATCAAGTCGCCCTCCCAGGTGGCCGCGGACGCCGAACCGCCCCCTCCGGACGTGCTGATCGCCAGGGTCGAGAAGAGGGTCCTCACCGAGACGGTCGTCCTGCGCGGCACCGTCGCGGCCGGCCAGACCGTGCAGGTCGCGCCGGTCGCCTCGGGCGGCGAGGGCAGCGGTGCCCCGGTCGTCACCAAGGTCCCGGTCAAGAGCGGTGACGCCCTCCGGCAGGGCCAGGTCCTCCTGGACATATCCGGTCGGCCCGTCTTCGTACTGAAGGGCGGGCTGCCGGTCTACCGGGACCTCAAGCCCGGTGCCACCGGCGACGACGTGAAGCAGCTCCAGGAGGGTCTCGCCGCGCTCGGTCACGGCCGCGGCGGCGACGCCAAGGGCACGTTCGGAGAGGGGACGAAGGGCGCGGTCGAGGCCTTCTACGCCTCCATCGGTTACGACCCCAAGCCGGCCGTGGACGACGACGGTGCGGCCGTCGACGGCGCCAAGGCCGCGGTCACCGGGGCCGAACGGGCCGCCGAGGACGCCCGCGACGCCCTGAAGGGCAACACGGACCAGGCAAGCCCAGGACAAGACCCTGCGCAAGGCGCGCGACCGGGCCGAGGCGGATCTGCGGACCGCCCGGACCGCCCTCGCCAAGGCACGGGCCGTGGCCGGTCCGATGCTTCCGGCCGGCGAGGTCGTCTTCGTCCAGGGCTTCCCGGCGCGGGTCGCGTCCGTCCCGGCACGGCCCGGGGCGCAGGTCGACGGGGCGGTGATGACCCTGTCCTCCGGGAAGCTGGTGGCGCAGGGCCACCTCCAGGACCACCAGAAGGGCATGGTCAGGGCCGGCCAGAAGGTGAAGATCCTGGAGGAGAACTCGGGCAGGGAGATCGACGCGAAGGTCGTCTCGGTCGCCGACTCGCCCTCCCGGCAGCAGGATCCGCAGAACGGTGCCCCGCAGAACGGGGGCGGTGGCGGCGGCGACGCGAACGCGGGCGGTGGCGGCGCTTCCGGCGCGGTCGGCTATCTCTTCACCGCCCGGCCGACCGGGGAACTGCCCTCCGAACTCGCCGGCCAGGAGGTGCGGCTGACCATCGAGGCCGCGTCCACCGACGGCCGGGCGCTGGTCGTCCCGATCACCGCGGTCTCGGCGGGATCCGACGGCAAGACCGTCGTCACCACCGTCGACGGGACGGGCAGGCAGGCGCGGATCGAGGTACGGACCGGCACGACCGGCGACGGCTTCGTGGAGGTCACCCCGCTCGCGGCCGGCGCGCTCGAGGAGGGCGACAAGGTCGTCACCGGGATCAACCCCGGTGGAGCCGCGGGCGCATCCAAGGGCACCTCGTGAGCAGCCCGGGCCACGACCCCGATCCGCGTATCGATCCCGTCCTCGTCGCCCCCGTCATGGAGTTCCGCCAGGTCAGTCTCACGTACCCGGGGCCGCCGCCGGTCACCGCGCTCCGCCCGTGCGAACTCGTCGTGGAGAAAGGTGAGTTCATCGCGATCGTCGGCCCTTCGGGCTCCGGCAAGTCCACCTTCCTGAATGTCGCCGGTCTGCTCGACGCGCCCACCGGCGGCACCTATCTGCTGGACGGCATCGACACCGCGGGGCTGCGCGACGGAGACCGCACGGCGCTCCGCGGCCGCCGCATCGGCTTCGTCTTCCAGTCCTTCCATCTGCTGCCCCACCGCAGCGCGACGGAGAACGTGATGCTCTCGATGGTGTACTCGGCCGTGCCACGCGCCGAGCGCCGGGCGCGGGCCCGTGCCTCCCTGGAACGGGTCGGCCTCGGCCACCGCGTCGACGCTCTGCCCGGCCGGCTCTCGGGAGGCGAGCGCCAGCGCGTCGCCATCGCCCGCGCGCTCGCCGGGCGGCCCTCGCTGCTGCTGTGCGACGAACCGACCGGAAACCTCGACTCGGACAACGCCGAATCCGTCCTGGGACTCCTCGGCGAACTGCACACTTCCGGCATGACGATCGTGGTCATCACCCATGACGCGGAGGTGGCTGCGCGCGGCGGGCGGACCGTGACCATCCGCGACGGTGTCCTGAGCGAGTCGGCGAGGGTGGGGTGAGCCGGATGGGCCTGCGCAGATCCACACCGCGCGTCGTCGAGCCGTCCCGGCTCACCGCCCGGGACGTGCTGTCCGAGGCCGTCGCCGGGATGCTCCAGCGTCCGGGCCGTTCGGCGCTCACCGCGCTCGGCACCGTCCTGGGCGTGGGTACCTTCGTGGCCATCCTCGGGCTGACCGCGACGACCTCCTCGCAGATCGACTCCCGGTTCAATCTGCTGACCGCCACCGAGGTCACCGTCGAGGACATCGCCCAGGAACAGAACGAGTTCGCCGACCCCGCCTTCCCCGCCGACGCGGACGCCCGGATCGAAGGGCTCGGCGGCGTCGAGCACGCCGGGGTGTACTGGACGGTCCGGCTGGCGCCGGGCACGACCGTCCGGTCCGCGCCGGTCGGTGACGGAGCCGACGGCGAGCAGATCGACGTGGTGGCCGCCTCCCCGGGCGCGCTGCGCGCGGCGGTGCCGAAGCTGGCCCAGGGACGGCTGTACGACGACTTCGCCTCGAAGAGCGGCCAGCCGGTGGTGGTGCTCGGGGCGTCCGTGGCCGCCCGGCTCGGCATCACCACCCTGGAGACGAGTCCCGCGGTCTTCATCGGCGACGAGCCGTTCACCGTCGCCGGGATCGTCGACGACGTGAAGCGCCGGGCCGATGTCCTGATGTCGGTGACGGTGCCGCGGACCACCGCAGAAAAGCTGTGGGGACCGCCCCAGCAGGGCGACGCGAAGATGCTGATCGCCACCCGCGCGGGGGCGGCCGAGCAGATCGCGCACGAGGCCCCGGTGGCGCTGCGCCCGGACCATCCGGAGTATCTGAAGGCGGTCCCGCCGCCGGATCCGAAGACGCTCCGCGCCGGCGTGACCGACGACCTCAATCAGCTCTTCCTGCTGCTCGCCGCCATCTGCCTGGTGATCGGCGCGGTCGGCATCGCCAACACCACACTGGTGGCGGTGCTGGAGCGGACGGGGGAGATCGGTCTGCGCCGGGCCCTGGGCGCACGAGGACGGCACATCACCGTCCAGTTCCTCACCGAATCGGGTGCTCTGGGGGCCGTCGGTGGGCTGGTCGGCACGGCGCTGGGCGTCTCGACGGTGATCGCCGTGGCGCTCGTACGGGACTGGACGCCGGTCGTGCACTCGGCGACGGTGGCCGCGGCCCCGGCGATCGGACTGGTCACCGGGGTGATCGCCGGGCTGTATCCGGCCTGGCGGGCGTCGCGGATCGCACCGGCGGAGGCGCTGCGTCGCTGAACCGGAACGCGCGCCGGTAGTCGGAGGGGGAGACCCCGACCGTACGGGTGAAGTGGCGCCGCAGATTGGCCGACGTGCCCAGGCCGCTGCGCTCGCCGACCAGCTCCACGGGGAGGTCGGTGGATTCGAGCAGGGTCTGGGCACGGGCCACCCGGTGCTGGAGCAGCCACTGCAACGGCGTGGTCCCGTACGCCTCCTGCACCCGCCGGTGGAAGGTGCGCGGGCTCAGCCGGGCCCGCCGGGCGAGGTCGTCGACGGTCAGCGGGCCGGCGAGGTTCTCGGTCGCCCACTGCAGGACGGGCCCCAGGCTGTCGCCGTCGCTCGGCGGCAGCGGCGCCTCGATGAACTGCGCCTGCCCGCCGGTGCGGTGGGCGGGCACGACCAGGCGCCGGGCGAGCTGCCCCGCGACGGTGGCGCCGAGGTCCTTTCGTACGAGATGCAGGCACAGGTCGAGCGCGGCGGTGGCCCCCGCGCTCGTCAACACGCTTCCCTCGTCCGTGTAGAGCACGGAGTCGTCCACGATCACCTCGGGGTGGCGGGCGGCCAGCTGCCCGGTGTGCTGCCAGTGGGCGGTGGCCCGGCGGCCGTCGAGGAGTCCGGCGGCGGCGAGCGCGAAGGCCCCCGTGCACAGGGACACCATCCGTGCGCCGGACGCGGCTGCCGCACGCAGCGCCTCGACCAGTGCGGCCGGCACCTCCTCGCCGTCCTCCACGACGGCGTCGGGAACGGACGGCACGATGACGGTGTCCGCGCCCACGAGCCCGTCGAGGCCGTGGTCGGTCCGCAGGGAGAAGACCCCGGCTCCGGCCTCCGCCTCGCCGCACAGCCGCAGCTCGTACCAGGGGTCGGCCAGGTCCGGCTGCGGATTGCCGAAGACGGCGCAGGCGATGGCGATTTCGTACAGCTCCCACAGCGACGTTCCGATCCGCCGGTCCGGTACGACGGCGATGGCGACCACTCCCGCACTCATGCCCGCGACCCTACGGCAGGAATTTTGCGGGCGCAGTCAGTCCTGCCACTGTCGGCCGGATTCCGCCGCTGCGAGCGTGGAGTCCATGAACGCACAGAACATCTCGGTCATCGGTCTCGGACAGATGGGCTCCGCCCTCGCCGGCGCCTTCCTCTCCGCGGGCCACCGCACCACCGTCTGGAACCGCACTCCGGAGAAGGCCGACGCCCTGGTCGCCCGTGGGGCCGTCCGCGCGGCCGACGTCGCCGAGGCGGTCGCAGCGAGCGAGCTGGTCGTGGTCTGCGTCCTCGACTACGGGGCCGTACGCGAACTCCTGGCCCCCGTGGCCGAGTCGCTGCGGGGCCGGGTCCTGGTCAACCTCACCACCGGTTCGCCCGAGCAGGCCCGAGCGGAGGCGGAGTGGGCGGCGGAGCACGGCATCGGCTACCTGGACGGCGCCATCATGACGACACCGCCCGGCGTCGGCGACAGCGCCAACATGATCCTGTACGCGGGCGGGCCCGAGCTCCTCGCCGAGCACCGCGCGACGCTTGCCGTCCTCGGCGATCCGGTGGAACTGGGCGCGGACGCGGGCCTCGCCTCGCTCCACGACGCCGGACTGCTCGGCCTCATGTGGTCGGTCTTCGGCGGCTGGCTGCACGCCACCGCCCTCGCGGGCGCCGACGGGGTGCCGGCCCGGGACTTCACGGCGCTGGCCACCCGCTGGCTGAAGACGGTCTCCTGGTTCATGACCGGGTACGCCGAGCAGATCGACGCGGGGGAGTACCCGGGCGCGGACGCCACGATCGACGTCCAGGTGGTCGCCATCGCCCATCTCCTGCACGCGGCGGAGGCGCGCGGCATCGACAACCGGCTGCCGGAGCTGCATCTGGAGCTGATGCGGGGCGCGGTCGAGGCGGGCCACGGCGGGGACAGCTACGCCCGGATCGTCGAGGCCTTCCGCAAGTAGAACAAAACCGAACGAACCTGGCCGAAATAGGGAAAAGCCGTCACTCCCCCGAGGAGTGACGGCCTTTCGCGTTCTTCGGGATGCGGGTGATCAGAGGATCCGGACCGCGCCGGAGGGCATGTCCCAGTCCAGGGAGCGCTCGACGACACCGGTCGACGGGTTCTGCGCACCGACGTACTTGCCGCCGCCCACGTAGATCGCCACGTGGTACGAGCCGCTGCGGCTGCCCCAGTAGAGGATGTCGCCCGGCTGCAGGTTGCTCAGCGAGACGGACGTGCCCATGGACGACTGGGAGCTGGAGATGCGCGGCAGGTCGACGCCGGCCTGGCGGTAGGCGGCCTGGACGAGCCCGGAGCAGTCCCAGGAGTTGGGGCCGGTGCCGCCGGAGATGTAGGCGTCGCCGATCTGGGCGCGGGCGAAGGCGACGATCGCCGCCGCGGAGCCGGTGGCCACCTGCGAGCTGCTGTCGGCGCTGGACGACGAGCCGCTGTCGGAGGACGAGGAGGACGCGGAGAGCGAGGTGCGCGCCTGGGTGCGGGAGGCGCGCTCGCGGGCCTCGGCGCGGGCCTTCTCGGCCTTCTCGGCCTCGGCCTTGCGGTCGGCCTCGGCCTTGGCCTTCTTGGCGTCCTTGGCGGCCTTCTCGATGGCGGCGTTCTCCTGGGCCCGCAGGCTCAGGTCGAGGGCTTCCTGCTGGGAGGCCTCGGCCGACGCGGAGACGGCGCTCGCCAGGTCGATGTCGAGGGAACCGAGGGTGGGCATCTCGATGGTCTCGGTCACCGGCTCGGCATTCGCCGGCCCGGCAGCACCGGCCACCGCGATGGTGCTGAGGACGCCACCGGCAACTCCTGCCCGGAGCGCGAGCTTCGAGGCGCTGCGGCGGGGCTTCCGGTGGCTGGGTATGTGAGCGGTGTGGGACATGAGTACAACCGCTATCAGGGCTTCACGGTTCCCTTCAAGAAACGTGGGTTGCGCCACAGTTACGTTCGGAACCACATAATCCGCTTACCTGGCGCCCTTATTGACGCCGTAACGGACAAAACGGTCAGGGCCTATCAGGCCGTTGATCACGGGTTTTCCGCGAAACGTCCGAATTGACCGCCACTTACCACCTCTTCACACCGATGGCCAAGCCCTGCTTTCTCCGGATGTGCGAGGGTGTGGTGCAGGTCACACTCTGGCTCGTGAATGTGCGCACGCGTCCACTCCCGTCCGCGAGTGCCCCCGACCGGGCGACGGCCAGTTGCTTTATCACCCATGCGGCGTCCAGTGCCAATTTGCTTGCATGGCCCACCTCTTGATAGAGCGCCACCCCCTCCCACCAGCGCTTTCCGGTCCGGATGTCACATCTGGTGATCACCTGGGCGCTTCGAGTGCCAAGATCACCGCTCATCCGACTTCATGATCCTTCGTCAGGTGGTGGAGATCACAAAGTCCTTCCCGTACCCCGTGTCGCAGATCACAGAGGGGCGGGCATAAGATGCGGGGCAGTCGGGCTTGTGAACTGCCTCACATGGGGGCGATCTTCCACGGCCCGACCGTGCGGTCCAACGGTCAAGGACGACTGGAAGGAGCGAGGAGCGTGAATGCGTACGCGCCCATCCTCGTGCTCGGTGCCCTGGGTGCGGGGTTTGCGATCTTCTCCGTGGTCATGGCCACGCTAATCGGCCCAAAGCGGTACAACAGGGCAAAGCTTGAGGCGTACGAGTGCGGTATCGAGCCGACACCGACGCCGGCCGGAGGTGGCCGCTTCCCCATCAAGTACTACCTGACGGCGATGCTCTTCATCGTCTTCGACATCGAGATCGTCTTCCTCTACCCCTGGGCCGTCACCTTCGACGCCCTGGGGCTTTTCGGGCTCGTGGAGATGTTGCTCTTCGTGCTCACCGTCTTCGTCGCCTACGCCTATGTGTGGCGGCGCGGCGGCCTGGAATGGGACTGAGGGGCTGAGGGGCACCTATGGGACTCGAAGAGAAGCTGCCGAGCGGCTTTCTGCTGACGACGGTCGAACAGGCCGCGGGCTGGGTGCGCAAGGCGTCCGTCTTCCCCGCGACCTTCGGCCTCGCCTGCTGCGCCATCGAGATGATGACGACCGGCGCCGGGCGTTACGACCTGGCGCGCTTCGGCATGGAGGTCTTCCGCGGCTCGCCGCGCCAGGCCGACCTGATGATCGTGGCCGGGCGCGTCAGCCAGAAGATGGCGCCCGTCCTGCGGCAGGTCTACGACCAGATGCCCAACCCCAAGTGGGTCATCTCCATGGGGGTTTGTGCGTCTTCAGGCGGAATGTTCAACAATTACGCGATTGTGCAGGGCGTTGACCATATTGTTCCGGTTGACATCTATTTGCCCGGATGCCCGCCGCGCCCGGAGATGCTGTTGGACGCGATTCTCAAGCTCCACCAGAAGATCCAGACCTCCAAGCTCGGCGTGAACGCGGAGGAAGCGGCCCGCGAGGCGGAGGAAGCGGCGCTCAAGGCCCTGCCGACCATTGAGATGAAGGGTCTGCTGAGGTGACCGACGCACGCGCGGCCGCCGGGCCGCAGATGACAGCGAAGGCCGCGCCTCTGCGCCGCGCGGGCGGAGAAGGGAACGGTTCAGCACAGTGAGCGACGAAACTCCGAACCCCGAGAAGGAGCTCTCCGAGCAGAACCTGCCCGGGCAGCGCGGGGAGCACGGCGAGGAGGTCCGCGTCCAGCGCGGGATGTTCGGCGCCAACAACGGCGGCGACACCTCCGGCTACAGCGGCCTCGTCCGCTCCGTACGCCTCCCCGGCGCGGCCACCCGTCCCTACGGCGGCTGGTTCGACGAGGTCGCCGACGAACTCGAGGGCGCCCTCGACGAGCAGGGCCTCCTGCCGGAGAACGCGATCGAGAAGACGGTCGTCGACCGTGACGAGCTGACCTTCCACATCGCCCGCGAGCACCTCGTCCGGGTCGCCCGCACCCTGCGCGACGACCCCGCCCTGCGCTTCGAGCTCTGTACGGGCGTCTCCGGCGTCCACTACCTCGGCGACAAGGGCCGCGAGCTGCACGCCGTGTACCACCTGCGCTCGCTCACCCACGGCCGGCTGATCCGGCTGGAGGTGTCCGCCCCGGACGCCGACCCGCACATCCCGTCGCTGGTCGCGGTCTATCCGACCAACGACTGGCACGAGCGCGAGACGTACGACTTCTTCGGCATCGTCTTCGACGGCCACCCCGCCCTCACCCGGATCATGATGCCGGACGACTGGCAGGGCTTCCCGCAGCGCAAGGACTACCCCCTCGGCGGCATCGCGGTCGAGTACAAGGGCGCCCAGATCCCGGCTCCTGACCAGCGGAGGTCGTACAGCTGATGAGTACCGAGAACGCCCTCCCGTCACCCGGCCACCGCCCCTCAACGGGTCCCTCCGGGACACCCCCGTCGTCCGCCTCCGCCCGGGAGACCACCGAAGGCACCGTCTACACCGTCACCGGTGGCGACTGGGAAGAGGTCGTCGAGTCCGCCGCCAAGGCCGACGACGAGCGGATCATCGTCAACATGGGTCCCCAGCACCCGTCCACGCACGGCGTGCTGCGGCTGATCCTGGAGATCGACGGCGAGACCGTCACCGAGGCCCGCTGCGGCATCGGCTACCTCCACACCGGCATCGAGAAGAACCTCGAGTTCCGGAACTGGACGCAGGGCACCACCTTCGTCACGCGCATGGACTACCTCACCTCGTTCTACAACGAGACGGCGTACTGCCTGGGCGTCGAGAAGCTGCTCGGCATCACCGACCAGATCCCGGACCGGGCCAGCGTCATCCGGGTCCTCCTCATGGAGCTCAACCGGCTCTCCTCCCACCTGGTGTGCATCGCCACCGGCGGCATGGAGCTGGGCGCGACCACGATCATGATCTACGGCTTCCGGGACCGCGAGATGATCCTGGACCTGTACGAGCTGATCACCGGTCTGCGGATGAACCACGCGTTCATCCGCCCCGGCGGCCTCGCCCAGGACCTCCCGCCCGGCGCCGTCGACGCCGTGCGCGAGTTCGTGAAGACCATGAAGAAGAACCTGCCGGAGTACGACAAGCTCGCCACCGGCAACCCCATCTTCAAGGCCCGTATGCAGGATGTCGGCTACCTCGACCTCAGCGGCTGCATGGCGCTCGGCGCCACCGGACCGATCCTGCGCTCCGCGGGCCTCCCGCACGACCTGCGCAAGACGGACCCGTACTGCGGCTACGAGAACTACGAGTTCGACATCCCGACCGCCGACACCTGCGACTCCTACGGCCGCTTCCTCGTCCGCCTGGAGGAGATGCGGCAGTCGCTGCGGATCGTCGAGCAGTGCCTCGACCGGCTGGAGCCCGGCCCGGTCATGGTCGGCGACAAGAAGATCGCCTGGCCCGCGCAGCTCGCGCTCGGCCCGGACGGACTCGGCAACTCCCTCGACCACATCAAGAAGATCATGGGCACCTCCATGGAGGCCCTGATCCACCACTTCAAGCTGGTCACCGAGGGCTTCCGCGTCCCCGCCGGACAGGCGTACGCGGCCGTCGAATCGCCCAAGGGCGAGCTCGGCGTGCACGTCGTCTCCGACGGCGGCACCCGCCCCTACCGGGTCCACTTCCGCGACCCGTCCTTCACCAACCTGCAGGCCATGGCGGCGATGTGCGAGGGCGGCCAGGTCGCCGACGTCATCGTCGCCGTCGCGTCCATCGACCCCGTGATGGGAGGCGTCGACCGATGACGGACGGACAGACCAGTCTCGGGATGCCCCAGCTCCCCGCCCCCGACTACCCGGCCGAGGTACGCACCCGGCTGGAGGCGGACGCCAAGGACATCGTCGCCCGCTACCCGGGGTCCCGGTCCGCGCTCCTTCCGCTGCTGCACCTCGTGCAGTCGGAGGAGGGCCATGTGACCCGCACCGGCATGAAGTTCTGCGCCGAGATCCTCGGCCTGACCACCGCCGAGGTCACCGCGGTCGCCACCTTCTACACGATGTACCGCCGCAAGCCCTCCGGCGACTACCAGGTCGGGGTCTGCACCAACACGCTCTGCGCGGTCATGGGCGGCGACGCCATCTTCGAGGAGCTCAAGGAGCACCTCGGCGTCGGCAACAACGAGACGACCGAGGACGGCAAGGTCACGCTGGAGCACATCGAGTGCAACGCGGCCTGCGACTTCGCGCCCGTGGTGATGGTCAACTGGGAGTTCTTCGACAACCAGACGCCCGAGTCGGCCAAGAAGATCGTCGACGACCTGCGGGCCGGCCGCCCGGTCGAGCCGACGCGGGGCGCGCCCCTGTGCACGTACAAGGAGACCGCGCGCATCCTGGCCGGCTTCCCCGACGAGCGCGAGGGGGCCGTCGAGGCCACCGGAGGGGCCGGCCCGGCCTCGCTCGTCGGGTTGCGGCTGGCCAAGGGCGAGACCCCGCACCACAAGATCGTCCACCCGCGCGGCGAATCGGCCAGTGGGGAGGGGGAGTGATGACCTTGGCAGCCGAGATCAACAACAGCAGCCCCGAGAAGCTTCTGGCGCCGGTCCTCTCGGCGTTCTGGGACCAGCCCGACGCCTGGACCCTGGAGACGTACAAGAGGCACGAGGGGTACGAGGGTCTGCGGAAGGCCCTCGCGATGACGCCCGACGACCTCATCGCGTACGTCAAGGACTCCGGTCTGCGCGGCCGCGGCGGCGCCGGCTTCCCCACCGGGATGAAGTGGCAGTTCATCCCGCAGGGCGACGGCAAGCCGCACTACCTCGTCGTCAACGCCGACGAGTCCGAGCCGGGCACCTGCAAGGACATCCCGCTCCTCTTCGCCAACCCGCACTCCCTCATCGAGGGAATGATCATCGCCTGCTACGCGATCCGCTCCGAGCACGCGTTCATCTATCTGCGCGGCGAGGTCGTGCCCGTCCTGCGCCGTCTGCACGAGGCGGTGCGCGAGGCCTACGACGCCGGCTTCCTCGGCCAGGACATCCTCGGCAGCGGTCTGAACCTCGACATCACCGTGCACGCGGGCGCCGGCGCGTACATCTGCGGCGAGGAGACCGCGCTGCTCGACTCGCTCGAAGGGCGACGCGGCCAGCCCCGGCTGCGTCCCCCCTTCCCCGCGGTCGCCGGTCTGTACGCCTGCCCCACCGTGGTGAACAACGTCGAGTCCATCGCCTCGGTTCCCGCGATCCTCAACCGGGGCAAGGACTGGTTCAAGTCGATGGGAAGCGAGAAGTCCCCGGGCTTCACGCTCTACTCGCTCAGCGGGCACGTCGCCTCGCCGGGCCAGTTCGAGGCCCCGCTCGGGATCACGCTGCGCCAGCTCCTCGACATGAGCGGCGGGATGCGGCCGGGCCACCGGCTGAAGTTCTGGACCCCCGGCGGCTCCTCCACCCCGATGTTCACCGACGAGCACCTCGACGTCCCGCTCGACTACGAGGGCGTGGGCGCGGCCGGCTCGATGCTCGGCACCAAGGCGCTCCAGTGCTTCGACGAGACGACGTGCGTGGTCCGCGCGGTGACCCGGTGGACCGAGTTCTACGCCCACGAGTCCTGCGGCAAGTGCACGCCCTGCCGCGAAGGCACCTACTGGCTCGTGCAGTTGCTCCGCGACATCGAGGCCGGCAAGGGCGTGATGTCCGACCTCGACAAGCTCAACGACATCGCCGACAACATCAACGGCAAATCGTTCTGCGCGCTCGGCGACGGCGCCGCCGCCCCGATCTTCTCCTCGCTGAAGTACTTCCGCGCGGAGTACGAGCAGCACATCACCGGCCGGGGCTGCCCCTTCGACCCGGCCAAGTCGACCGCCTGGGCGGACAACCACAAGGAGGTGACGGCATGACGGTCACCACGGCCGGCCCGGCCGGCGGTTCCCCTGCGGGGCCGCCGAAGCCCAACGGCGAGGACATGGTCACGCTGACCGTCGACGGCGCCGAGATCTCCGTCCCCAAGGGGACCCTGGTCATCCGCGCCGCCGAGCAGCTCGGCATCGAGATCCCGCGGTTCTGCGACCACCCGCTCCTCGACCCGGCCGGCGCCTGCCGGCAGTGCATCGTCGAGGTCGAGGGCCAGCGCAAGCCGATGGCGTCCTGCACCATCACCTGCACCGACGGCATGGTGGTGAAGTCCCAGCTGACCTCGCCGGTCGCCGAGAAGGCGCAGCACGGTGTGATGGAGCTGCTGCTCATCAACCACCCGCTGGACTGCCCGGTCTGCGACAAGGGCGGCGAATGCCCGTTGCAGAACCAGGCGATGTCCCACGGCCAGGCGGAGTCCCGCTTCGAGGGTCACAAGCGGACCTTCGAGAAGCCGGTACCGATCTCCACCCAGGTGCTGCTCGACCGTGAGCGGTGCGTGCTCTGCGCCCGCTGCACACGGTTCTCGAACCAGGTCGCCGGCGATCCGATGATCGAGCTGCTCGAGCGCGGCGCGCTCCAGCAGGTCGGCACGGGCGAGGGCGACCCGTTCGAGTCGTACTTCTCCGGGAACACCATCCAGATCTGCCCGGTCGGCGCACTGACTTCGGCGGCGTACCGGTTCCGCTCCCGCCCCTTCGACCTCGTCTCCTCGCCGAGCGTCTGCGAGCACTGTGCGGGCGGCTGCGCCACCCGCACCGACCACCGGCGCGGCAAGGTCATGCGGCGGCTCGCGGCCGAGGACCCGGAGGTCAACGAGGAGTGGGTGTGCGACAAGGGGCGGTTCGCCTTCCGGTACGCGCAGCAGCGCGACCGGCTGACCACCCCGCTCGTACGGAACCCCGAGTCGGGTGAGCTGGAGGCCGCCTCCTGGCCCGAGGCCCTGGAGGCGGCGGCCCGCGGGCTCGTGCGCGGCCGCACCGGAGTCCTGGCCGGCGGGCGGCTGACCGTCGAGGACTCCTACGCGTACGCCAAGTTCGCCCGGGTCGCCCTCGACACCAACGACGTCGACTTCCGCGCCCGCGTCCACTCCAGCGAGGAGGCCGACTTCCTGGCCTCCACCGTGGCGGGCCGCGGCCGCGACCTGGACGGCTCGGGGGTCACGTACACCTCGCTCGAAGCCGCCCCGGCGGTGCTGCTCGTCGGCTTCGAGTCGGAGGAGGAGGCGCCCGGCGTCTTCCTGCGGCTCCGCAAGGCCTGGCGCAAGCAGGGCCAGAAGACGTACGCGCTCGCCTCGCACGCGACCCGGGGCCTGGTGAAGGCGGGCGGCACGCTGCTTTCGGCCGCGCCCGGCACCGAGACCGAGTGGCTGGACGCCCTCACCTCCCGGGTCGGCCTCGACGAGGCCGGCACCCACGCGGCCGAGGCGCTGCGCAAGGACGGCGCGGTCATCGTCGTCGGCGAGCGGCTCGCCGCGGTGCCCGGCGGACTGACCGCCGCCGTACGGACGGCGACGGCGACCGGTGCCGAGCTGGTGTGGATTCCGCGCCGTGCCGGAGAGCGCGGCGCGCTCGAAGCCGGCGCCATCCCGACGCTGCTGCCCGGCGGCCGCCCCACGACCGACCCACGCGCGCGTGAGGAGGTCGCGGCCGCCTGGGGCGTACGCGAACTCCCGCACGGCTACGGCCGGGACACCGGCCAGATCGTGGAGGCCGCGGCCACCGGCGAACTGGGCGCGCTGCTCGTCGGCGGCGTCGAGGTCCGCGACCTGCCCGACCCGGCACGTGCGCGTGAGGCCCTCGACGCGGCGTTCGTGGTCTCCCTGGAGCTGCGGCCCAGCGAGGTCACCGAGCGGGCCGACGTGGTCCTGCCGGTCGCCGCGGTCGCCGAGAAGCCCGGCACCTTCCTCAACTGGGAAGGCAGGGCGCGGCTCTTCGAGGCCGCGCTCAAGCCCGAGCAGATGACCCGGACGCTGCCCCCGGCGGACGCGCGCGTGCTGCACATGCTCGCCGACGCCCTCGACGCCCACCTGGCCCTGCCCGATCTGCGCGCGATCCGCCGGGAGCTGGACCGGCTCGGCGGCTGGGACGGCGAGCGGGCCTCCGAGCCCGTCGAGCCCGCGCAGCCCGCGCCCCGGCCGGGCGAGGGCGAGGCCGTCCTCGCCGGACACCGGCTCCTGCTCGACCTGGGCCGCCTCCAGGAGGGTGACACGGCCCTGGCCGGCACCCGCCACGCGGCTGTCGCCCGCCTCTCGGCCACCACCGCCGCCGAGACCGGCGTCAAGGACGGCGACCTCCTCGCCGTCACCGGCCCGGCCGGTTCGGTCCGACTCCCGCTCCAGGTCACCGAGATGCCCGACCGCGTGGTCTGGCTCCCGCTGAACTCCACGGCGGGCGGCGTCCTCTCCGACACCGGCGCCCACCCGGGCGACCTGGTCCGCATCGGCGCGGCGGTTTCGACGGAGGTGCAGGCATGACCACGCTGCTCGCTGCGGAAGACCTCTCCATGTTCGGGACCGACCCCTGGTGGCTCGTCGCGATCAAGGCCGTCTTCTGCTTCGCCTTCCTGATGATCACCGTGCTGTTCTCCATCGTGTGGGAGCGCAAGGTCGTCGCCTGGATGCAGCTGCGCGTCGGGCCCAACCGGCACGGACCCTGGGGTCTCCTCCAGTCCCTCGCGGACGGCATCAAGCTGATGCTCAAGGAGGACGTCGTCGTCAAGCGCGCCGACAAGGTCGTCTACATCCTCGCGCCGATCATCGCCGCCGCCCCCGCGTTCATGGCCATCGCCGTGATCCCGTTCGGTCCGGCCGGCAACGAGGTCTCGATCTTCGGCCACCGCACCTCGATGCAGCTCACCGACCTGCCGATCGCCATGCTGTACGTGCTGGCCATCGCCTCGGTCGGCATCTACGGCATCGTGCTCGCGGGCTGGTCCTCCGGCTCGACGTACCCGCTCCTCGGCGGTCTGCGCTCCTGCGCGCAGATGATCTCCTACGAGATCGCCATGGGCGCCGCGTTCGCCTCCGTCTTCCTGTACTCCGGGTCGATGTCGACCTCGGCGATCGTCGAGGCGCAGGCGGACCGCTGGTTCATCATCCTGCTGCCGGTCTCGTTCATCATCTACGTCGTCACGATGGTCGGCGAGACCAACCGCGCCCCGTTCGACATGCCGGAGTCCGAGGGCGACCTGGTCGGCGGCTTCAACACCGAGTACTCCTCCATCAAGTTCGCGATGTTCATGCTCGCCGAGTACGTGAACATGGTGACGGTCTCCGCCGTCTCCGTGACGCTCTTCCTCGGCGGCTGGCGCGCCCCGTACCCCATCTCCACCTTCTGGGAGGGCGCGAACCACGGCTGGTGGCCGATGCTCTGGTTCGTCCTCAAGGTGCAGCTGCTGCTCTTCTTCTTCATCTGGCTCCGCGGCACCCTGCCCCGCGTCCGCTACGACCAGCTGATGAAGCTCGGCTGGAAGGTCCTCATCCCGGTCTCGGTGCTCTGGCTGATGCTGGTCGCCACCGTCCGCGCCCTGCGCAACGAGAACGTCGGCTTCCAGAACATCGTGCTGTACGTCGCCGGCGCCGTCATCGCCGTCCTCCTCCTCTCCTTCATCGCGGACATGTTCCGCGACAGGAGGGCCAAGGCCGCCGAGGTCGAGGACGAGCGCCCCTTCGATCCGATGGCCGGCGGCTTCCCCGTACCGCCCAAGCCCGGACAGTCCCTGCCGCCCGTACCCCGGCGCAGGCCCCGGCACGACCGGGACCTCGTTGTCAGTGGTGGCCCCGATACTGCTACTGCGAGTGAGGGAAAGGAGACGGACGGTGTCTGATTTCCAGAATCCGGTGGCCGGCTTCGGCGTGACCTTCAAGGCCATGTTCAAGAAGCGGCTGACCGAGCAGTACCCGGAGCAGCAGAAGACGACCGCTCCGCGCTTCCACGGCCGGCACCAGCTCAACCGTCACCCCGACGGTCTCGAGAAGTGCGTCGGCTGCGAGCTCTGCGCCTGGGCCTGCCCCGCGGACGCCATCTATGTGGAGGGCGCGGACAACACCGACGAGGAGCGCTACTCCCCGGGTGAGCGGTACGGCGTCGTCTACCAGATCAACTACGCCCGCTGCATCCTGTGCGGGCTGTGCATCGAGGCCTGCCCCACGCGGGCGCTGACGATGACCAACGAGTTCGAACTGGCCGACTCCTCCCGCGAGAACCTGATCTACACCAAGGAGCAGCTCCTCGCGGGCCTGGAGGAGGGCATGGTCGACTCGCCGCACGCCATCTTCCCGGGGATGGACGAGCAGGACTACTACCGGGGTCTGGTCACGGAGGCCGCGCCGGGCACGGTCCGTCAGGTCGCCACCTCCAAGGGGGAGAAGGGCGAACCGGAAGAGGTGGACGCATGAGCACCACCCTTGCCGCCTACACCACCTCGAGCGGCGAAGCCTTCCAGTTCTGGGTCCTCGGCACCGTCGCCGTCATCGGCGCCCTGTGCACGGTCCTGATGAGGAAGGCCATGCACAGCGCCCTCTGTCTGGCCGGCACGATGATCGTCCTGGCGGTCTTCTACCTCGCCAACGGCGCGTACTTCCTCGGCATCGTCCAGATCGTCGTCTACACCGGCGCGATCATGATGCTGTTCCTCTTCATCGTCATGCTGGTCGGTGTCACAGCGGCGGACTCGCTGAAGGAGACCATCAAGGGGCAGCGCTGGTGGGCCGCGGCCTGCGGGCTCGGCTTCGGCATCCTGCTGATCGCCGGCATCGGCCAGGCCGCCGTGACGGAGTTCAACGGTCTCGGCGCGGCCAACAGCGCGTACGGCGGAAACGTCGAGGGCCTCGCCGCCCTCATCTTCACCAAGTACGTCTTCGCCTTCGAGATCACCGGCGCCCTGCTCATCACCGCGGCCGTCGGCGCGATGGTGCTCACCCACCGCGAGCGCACCGAACGGGCCCGCACCCAGCGGGAGCTGTCCGAGCAGCGCGTGCGCGAGGGCACGCACGTGCCGCCGCTGCCCGCTCCGGGTGTCTACGCCCGGCACAACGCGGTGGACATCGCCGGTCTGCTGCCCGACGGCACGCCCGCCGAGCTGACCGTGATGCAGACGCTGCGCAAGCGCGGCCAGATCCGCGATGTGTCCACCGAGGCGCTGGCCGACCTCAAGGCGCTGGAGCAGCGCTCCGAGGAGCGGCTCGGCCGGGACCGGGACGAAGAGGAGGCCTCGCGGTGAACCCCGTCAACTATCTGTATCTCGCCGCCCTGTTGTTCACCATCGGTGCGGTCGGCGTGCTGATCCGGCGCAACGCGATCGTCGTCTTCATGTGCGTGGAGCTGATGCTCAACGCCTGCAACCTCGCGTTCGTCGCCTTCTCCCGGATGCACGGCAACCTCGACGGCCAGATCATCGCCTTCTTCACGATGGTCGTCGCCGCCGCGGAGGTCGTGGTCGGGCTCGCGATCATCGTGTCGCTGTTCCGTTCCCGCCACTCGGCCTCGGTCGACGACGCCAGCCTGATGAAGCTGTGAGGGGCTGAATCGTGGAGAACCTGATTGCGCTGCTCGTCGCGGCGCCCCTGCTGGGAGCGGCCGTCCTGCTGTGCGGCGGGCGGCGCCTGGACAAGGCCGGGCCCCTGCTCGGCACGCTGCTCGCGGCCGTCTCCTTCGTCATCGGTGCCGCCCTCTTCGCCGACATGCTCGGCAAGAGCGCGGACGACCGGGCCATGTACCAGCACCTGTACACCTGGATCCCCGTCGAGGGCTTCCAGGCGGAGATGGCCTTCCAGCTCGACCAGTTGTCGATGACGTTCGTGCTGCTGATCACCGGCGTGGGCTCGCTGATCCACGTGTACTCGATCGGGTACATGGAGCACGACGAGCGCAAGCGCCGCTTCTTCGGCTATCTGAACCTGTTCCTCGCGGCGATGCTGCTCCTCGTCCTCGCCGACAACTACCTGCTGCTGTACTTCGGCTGGGAGGGCGTCGGCCTCGCCTCGTACCTCCTGATCGGCTTCTGGCAGCACAAGCCCAGCGCGGCCACCGCCGCGAAGAAGGCCTTCCTGGTCAACCGGGTCGGCGACATGGGCCTGTCGATCGCCATCATGATCATGTTCACCACCTTCGGGACCTTCGCCTTCGGGCCGGTCCTGGAGGCGACCGGTGAGACGGGCGAGGGCACGCTGACGGCGATCGCCCTGATGCTGCTCCTCGCGGCCTGCGGAAAGTCGGCCCAGGTGCCGCTGCAGTCCTGGCTCGGGGACGCGATGGAGGGCCCGACCCCGGTCTCGGCCCTCATCCACGCGGCCACGATGGTCACCGCCGGTGTCTACCTCATCGTCCGCTCCGCCGACATCTTCAACGCCGCCCCGGACGCCCAGCTCGTGGTCGTCGTGGTCGGCGCGGTCACGCTCCTCTTCGGTGCGATCGTCGGTTGCGCGAAGGACGACATCAAGAAGGCGCTGGCCGGTTCGACGATGTCGCAGATCGGCTACATGATCCTGGCGGCGGGCCTCGGCCCCATCGGTTACGTCTTCGCGATCATGCACCTGGTCACGCACGGCTTCTTCAAGGCCGGGCTCTTCCTCGGCGCCGGTTCGGTCATGCACGGCATGAACGACGAGGTCGACATGCGCCGTTACGGCGGTCTGCGGAAGTACATGCCGGTCACCTTCGTCACCTTCGGCCTCGGCTATCTCGCGATCATCGGCTTCCCTGGCCTGTCCGGCTTCTTCTCCAAGGACAAGATCATCGAGGCGGCCTTCGCCAAGGGCGGCACCGAGGGCTGGATCCTCGGCGCGGTCACACTCCTCGGCGCTGCCATCACGGCGTACTACATGACGCGTGTGATGCTGATGACCTTCTTCGGCGAGAAGCGCTGGCAGGCCGACGAGAAGGGCGAGCTGCCGCACCCGCACGAGTCCCCGAAGTCGATGACGGTCCCGATGATCCTGCTGGCCTTCGGGTCCGTCCTCGCGGGCGGCTTCTTCAGCATCGGCGACCGCTTCATCACCTGGCTGGAGCCGGTGACCTCGTTCGAGCACGGGCACCCGCCGATCAGCGCCGGAGCCATCACCTCCGCCACGGTCGCCGTCATGGTGATCGGCGTCGGACTCGCGTACGTCCAGTACGGGCGCAGGCCCGTCCCGGTCACCGCACCGCGCGGCTCCCTGCTCACCCGGGCCGCCCGCCGCGACCTGCTTCAGGACGACTTCAACCACGCCGTCTTCGTGACGGGCGGCACGCATCTCACCCGCTCGCTCGTCTATGTCGACCACTCCCTGGTCGACGGAGTGGTCAACGGCACCGCGGCCTCGGTCGGGGGCCTGTCCGGCCGGCTGCGCAAGCTGCAGAACGGCTACGCCCGCACGTATGCGGTCTCCATGTTCGGAGGTACGGCGGTGCTGATCGCCGCGACCCTGCTGATGAGGGCGGTGTAACTGCCATGTCGCAAGTAGTGAACGCAGGGTTCCCGATCCTGACGGCGACGGCAGCGGTGCCGGCGGTCGGTGCGATCCTCACCGCCGCCGTCCCCGCCGCCCGTCGCACCGCCGCCAAGTGGCTGGCACTGACCGTCTCGCTCGTCACGCTCGTCCTCGCCGTCGTCGTCCTGGTGGACTTCGAACCCGGCGGCGACCGGTACCAGTTCGTCGAGTCCTACTCCTGGATCAAGGACTTCGGGGTCCGCTACGAACTGGGCGTGGACGGCATCGGGGTGGCGCTGATCGCGCTGACCGCGCTGCTGATCCCCTTCATCATCCTGGCCGGCTGGCACGACGCCGACCCCCTGGAGACGAAGAGCAGCCGCTGGCGGCCGACCCAGGGCTTCTTCGCCCTGATCCTGATGGTCGAGGCGATGGTGATCCTCTCCTTCGAGGCCACCGACGTCTTCCTCTTCTACATCCTGTTCGAAGCCATGCTCATCCCGATGTACTTCCTCATCGGCGGCTTCGGCGACCGGGCGCACGCCGGCTCGGACGAGAACGCGGCGGCCCAGCGCTCCTACGCGGCCGTCAAGTTCCTGCTCTACAACCTGGTCGGCGGACTGATCATGCTGGCCGCCGTCATCGGGCTCTACGTGGTCGCGGGGAACTTCTCCCTCACCGAGATCGCCGCCGCCCGCGCCGACGGCTCGCTGGAGATGGCGACCAACACCGAACGGCTGCTGTTCCTCGGCTTCTTCTTCGCCTTCGCGGTGAAGGCGCCGTTGTGGCCGCTGCACACCTGGCTGCCGAACGCGATGGGGGAGGCGACCGCGCCGGTCGCCGTGCTCATCACCGCGGTGGTCGACAAGGTCGGCACGTTCGCGATGCTCCGCTTCTGCCTCCAGCTCTTCCCGGAGGCCTCGAAGTGGGCGACCCCGGTGATCATCGCGCTCGCGCTGGTCAGCATCGTCTACGGCGCGCTGGTCGCGGTCGGCCAGCGGGACATCAAGCGCCTGGTCGCCTACGCCTCGATCTCGCACTTCGGCTTCATCATCATGGGCATCTTCGCGATGACCAGCCAGGGCCAGAGCGGCGCGACGCTCTACATGGTCAACCACGGCATCTCGACGGCCGCGCTGATGCTGGTCGCCGGCTTCCTGATCTCCCGGCGCGGCTCGCGGCTCATCGCCGACTACGGCGGTGTGCAGAAGGTCGCCCCGGTGCTCGCCGGCACTTTCCTGATCGGCGGTCTGGCCACCCTCTCGCTGCCGGGCCTCGCGCCCTTCGTGAGTGAATTCCTGGTCCTGGTCGGCACGTTCGCCCGGTACCCGGTGGCCGGCATCATCGCCACCACCGGCATCGTCCTCGCCGCGCTCTACACCCTCGTCCTGTACCAGCGGACGATGACGGGCCCGGTGGCGACGGAGGAGATCCGGACGATGCCGGACCTGAGGGTGCGGGAACTGGTCGTGGTCGCCCCGCTGATCGCCCTGCTGATCTTCCTCGGAGTGTTCCCGAAGCCGCTGACGGACATCGTCAACCCGGCCGTCACGCACACCATGTCCGACGTCCAGCAGAGTGACCCCCAGCCCACCGTTCCTCTCCAAACCGTGGAGGCCAAGTGAGTGCGACGGCTGTCCACAGCCTGTGGACGACGGCCGCTGAGCCGTTGACCAAGATCCCGGCACCCCGCATCGAGTACGTCCAGCTCTCGCCCGTACTCATCGTGGTCGGCGCCGCGGTCCTCAGCGTCCTGGTCGAGGCCTTCGTGCCCCGCAAGGGCCGCTACCAGAGCCAGGTGTTCCTCACCGTCCTGGCGCTCGTGGCCGCGTTCGCCGCGATCGTCGGCCTCGCCGCCGGGGGCTACGGCTCCACCAAGGCCCACATCGCGGCCATGGGCGCCATCGCCGTCGACGGCCCGGCGCTCTTCCTGCAGGGCACCATTCTGCTGGCCTCGATCGTCGCGGTCTTCACCTTCGCCGAGCGCCGGCTCGACCCGGCCGACCACGGCCACAAGGTCGACTCCTTCGCCGCCGAGGCCGCCGCCGTCCCCGGCGGCGAGCAGGAGAAGGCCGCGACGAAGGCCGGATTCACCACCACCGAGGTGTTCCCGCTCGCGCTGTTCGCCATCGCCGGCATGTTGGTCTTCCCCGCCGCCAACGACCTCCTGACGCTCTTCATCGCCCTGGAGGTCTTCTCCCTCCCGCTCTACCTGCTCTGCGCCGTCGCCCGCCGCAAGCGGCTGATGTCGCAGGAGGCGGCGGTCAAGTACTTCCTGCTCGGCGCCTTCTCCTCGGCGTTCCTGCTCTTCGGGATCGCCCTGCTCTACGGCTACGCGGGCTCCGTCTCGTACGCCACCATCGCCGACGTCGTCGACGGTTCGGTCGCCTCGGTGAACCCGGCCCTCGCCCAGACCATGGGCAACGACGTCCTGCTGCTCATCGGCTTCGCCCTGGTCCTGATGGGGCTGCTCTTCAAGGTCGGCGCCGTGCCGTTCCACATGTGGACCCCGGACGTCTACCAGGGCGCGCCGACCCCGGTCACCGGCTTCATGGCGGCCGCGACGAAGGTCGCCGCGTTCGGCGCGCTGCTGCGTCTGTTGTACGTGGTGCTGCCGGGTCTCACCTGGGACTGGCGGCCGGTCATGTGGGGCGTCGCCATCGTCACCATGCTGGGCGGCGCGATCGTCGCGATCACCCAGACCGACATCAAGCGGCTCCTCGCGTACTCCTCCATCGCGCACGCGGGCTTCCTGCTGGCCGGTGTCATCGCCGCCACGCCCACCGGAATCTCGTCGGTGCTCTTCTACCTGGGCGCGTACTCCTTCGTGACGATCGGCGCGTTCGCGGTCGTCACGCTGGTCCGGGATGCGGGCGGTGAGGCGACGCACCTGTCCAAGTGGGCTGGTCTGGGCCGCCGTTCGCCGCTCGTGGCCGCGGTCTTCGCGGTCTTCCTGCTCGCCTTCGCCGGCATCCCGCTGACCTCCGGATTCTCCGGCAAGTTCGCGGTCTTCAAGGCGGCGGCGGAGGGGGGCGCGGGCGTCCTCGTCGTCGTCGGCGTCATCTCGTCGGCGATCGCCGCGTTCTTCTACATCCGGGTGATCGTGCTGATGTTCTTCAGTGAGCCGAAGGCGGACGGCCCCACGGTCGCCGTGCCCTCGGCCTTCACGACCGCCACGATCACGGTCGGCGTCGTCGTGACGCTGGTGCTCGGCCTCGCGCCGCAGTACTTCCTGGAGCTGGCGGGCCAGGCGAGTGTCTTCGTGAGGTAGGCCGGACGTCGTCAGGGCCCGGTCTCCGCTCGCGCGGGGCCGGGCCCTGACGTATGTCTGCGGCTACGGAGCCGGAACGATCCGGCCGGTCACCTCGCCGAGCGCGACCTGCGTACCGTCCGGACCCGGCGCCCACGCGGTGAGCGTGACCACGTCGCCGTCCTCCAGGAACGTTCGCTTCCCGGTGGGGAGTTCGAGCGCGTCGCGGCCGTTCCACGTCAGTTCGAGCAGCGAGCCGCGCTGGTGCACCTCGGGGCCCGAGACCGTGCCGGAGCCGTACAGGTCACCGGTCCGCAGCGAAGCGCCGTTGACCGTCATGTGGGCGAGCTGCTGGGCGGCCGTCCAGTACATCGTGGCGAACGGCGGCTCCGAGACCACCTCGCCGTTGATCTCGACCGTGATCCGCAGGTCGAAACCGCCGGGCTCCTCGTCGGCGGAGTCGTCCAGGTACGGCAGCAGATCGAAGTCCCGGGCCGGCGGCGCGGTGCGGGCCGCGTCCAGGGCCTCCAGGGGGGTCACCCAGGCCGACACGGACGTCGCGAACGACTTGCCGAGGAACGGGCCGAGCGGCACGTACTCCCAGGCCTGGATGTCCCGCGCCGACCAGTCGTTGAGGAGCGTGAGCCCGAAGACGTGCTCACGGAAGTCCCCGAGCGCGACCGGCGTGCCGTGCTCGGACGGGGTGCCGACGACGAAGCCGACCTCCGCCTCGATGTCCAGCTTCACCGAAGGGCCGAAGACGGGCGCCGCGTCCGTGGGCGCCTTGCGCTGCCCGGAGGGGCGTACGACATCGGTGCCGGAGACCACGACCGTGCCAGCGCGACCGTGGTAGCCGATCGGCAGATGCTTCCAGTTCGGCGTGAGCGCGTCGCCGTCCGGGCGGAAGATGTGGCCGACGTTGGTGGCGTGGTGCTCGCTCGCGTAGAAGTCGACGTAGTCCGCGACCTCGAACGGCAGGTGCATCGTGACCGCGTCCAGCGGGTGCAGCAGGGGCTCTATGTCCGGCCGGTGGGCAGGCACGGTCACCCAGCCGGTCAGAGCGCGGCGCACATCGCGCCAGGCGGTCCGTCCGGCGGCCAGCAGCGGGTTGAGGCTGGCCTGCGCGAGCAGCGCGGCATAGGGGGACCCGAGGGCGTGCGCCGCCGCTCCCGCGTCGAGGACATGACCGCCGATGCGGACGCCGACCCTCCGTCGATCGGGCTCGTCGGCGGTGGAGAAGACGCCGTACGGAAGGTTGTGCGGGCCGAAGGGATCGCCTTCGGCGAGGTCGAGCGGGGACTGCTCGGGCATCGGTGCTTGCCTCGCTTTCCACAGGTGTGGGGGACACGTTACGGGGCGGGCCGCTCGGCGTGGATGACATGGGTCACACAGAAAGTGAGGCCTCCGTGCACAACTGTCCATGTTCGCGCGCTTTATGCATGCTGTGCGGCGGCTGTGCGACTGAGCGCGTTCAATTGCCGCTTTTCCCGGGCCTTATTCGGGTCATACGATCTCGGCAACGTCGCACCGCGTGAGGTCCCCGCAGGCGCGACCACCCTTTCTTTCTTTGATCTTTCGACCAGAAAAGGTCTGCCTTGAAGATTCGCCGCATTCTCGCGACGGCCGTGGCCGCCGCCGTGACGACCCCGGTCGTCTTCCTCTCCGCCGCCCCGGCGTTCGCCGACACCAAGCCGGCCGCGCCGGCGCAGACGCAGGACGAGCAGCCGTCGCTCGAGCAGCTGAAGAAGGCGGTGTCGGACGCGCAGAAGGCGTACGACATCGCCGTCATCGCCCACAACGACGCCACGAAGGCCCTCGAGGCCACGACCAAGGACGACCACCCGCTGGCGGTCGCCAAGGCCGCTGCCAAGACGGCCGCCGAGGCCGCCGCCACGGCCAAGACCGAGGCCGACGCCAAGCTGGTCAAGGCCGAGGCCGACCTGGCCGCGCTGCCCGCCGACGCCACGCCCGAGGCCAAGACCGCCGCGGAGCAGGCCGTCGCCGAGGCCAAGACCGCCGCCGAGGCCGCAGCCACGACCAAGACCGAGGCCGACGCCAAGCTGACCGCGGCCGGCACGGCTCTCGACGACGAGCGCGTCGCCAAGGCCCGTGCGTCCGAGGTCGCCAAGCAGGCCAAGGAGACCGCCCTCAAGACGCTCGACGCCGCCAAGAAGGCGCTCGCCGACGCCGAGGCCGAGGAGGGCGAGGAGCCGGTCGAGGAGTGCGTGCCGGAGTCCAAGTTCACCACCGTCGTCCACGGCCTGCCCGAGAAGGTCGTCGCCGGCACCACCGTGAACTTCACGCTGCGCGTCACCAACGGCACCGACAAGAAGATGGACGAGGTGTACCCGTACGCCGCCGTCCACGCCTTCGACGAGAAGGGCATCAAGGAGCTCGACAAGTACCTCGACCTCGAGTGGTCCACCGCGGCCGACCCGAAGTGGGAGGACGTCAACCCCGGTGAGAGCCTCTTCGTCGGCGCGCTGAACGCCAAGTCCTCCACCGACGTCAAGCTGCGGCTGAAGCTCGACGCGAAGACCCCGGCCGGCCAGGGTGCCGCCTTCGTCGCCGGTGACTACTGGAACGAGGACGAGTCCTGCGGTGGCACTCCGGACCTGGAGTACTACGAGTTCGCCATCCTGGCCAAGGGCAGCAACCCGGGCAAGGTGGACGACGCCACGGGCAAGCCCGGCAACACCAACACCACCGGCCAGGGCGGCACCTCCACCACTCCGGTGAACGGTGGGACCACGGGCTCCACCGACGGCTCGCTCGCCAAGACCGGCTCGAACGACGTCGTCCCGCAGATCGCCCTCGCGGGCGCCGCGGCCGTCGCGCTCGGCGCCGGTGCGATGTTCGTCGTCCGTCGCCGTAAGGCCGGCTCGAACGCCTGATCCGAGCAGTGACTGAGGGGCCCGCATTCCACCTGGAATGCGGGCCTCCTTTCTTTCCCGTTCACCCCGCCGTCCGTGGAATCCGTTTCTCCCACGTCCGGTGGAAAAGAACCTCCCCGCCCTCTTTGCACACCACCTCGTTCGACGTGACGAATACGTTCGCGTCGCAGGAGATCTCCGAACGCGACTCGACCGTGACGTTCCATGCCAACTCCGGGCGGTGCAGCCGGATCGACCAGTCCGAGCGGGTGCGGGCGGAGAGGGGATCGTCCTCGACGATGGTGTACGTCTCCAGTGCGTCCTCCGTGTATTCCAGGCCGTCCGGATGGACCCGCGTGCCGCCGTACCGGGGGTCGACCTCCAGCTTCCATTCGCCCTTGGCCACATCCCGCACCACCAGCCGTTCCGGGCGGGGTTCCTCCAGCGTCGCGGGAACGACCACGCCCAGCGGTTCGGACTGCTCCGGCTCCTCCCACTCCACCGCGTCGTCCGTGTGCCGGCGGACCGGCAGCGTCAGGTTCGAGGCGGCCGGGTCGAGCGTGAAGCCCGCCGCGTCGGGCTGCGGCCAGATCCACGGCCAGTACGAGGAGGAGACCGCGAGGCGGACCCGGTGGCCGGGCGGGAAGGTGTGGCCGATGCCGTTCAGCTCGAAGACATGGTCCTCGTCCTCGCCGGGCTGCGCCTCCACCGCGCGGTCGCGGCCGTAGCGGGCGGACAGGTTCAGCACGCCCCGTGTGACGAGCGTCGAGGAGCCGTCCGGCGCGATGTCGCAGAGGCGGGCGATCACCTGCCCCGTCGGCGCGCCGGCGCGCAGCGACAGGCTCACCCGCGGCCGGCCCAGGATCTCGATCGGCGCGCCGTCCTCCGGGACCGCGAAGTCGAAGCAGGCCGAGTGGGCGTCCTCGTCGCGCTGGTCGGGCGGCAGATCCGCGTCGTTGCCGAAGGGGAAGAAACGGCCCGCGTCCAGGCCGGTCTGCTGCGGGGAGTCGACGAGCACCGGCTCGCCCTGGAAGGCGTACGTCACGGGGGTGACGTTCGGGGACGGCCAGGCGGGGTCGGCGACCCAGCGGCCCGGCAGCTCCTCGTAGAAGGTGGCAGGCGGGTGCGACTCGCTGATCCAGGAACGCAGCAGCGGCTCCGCCATCACGTCGTTGTCCGTGCCCTTGAGGTGGTGGTCCCACCAGCGCAGGGTCTCCTGGAGGAAGCCGATCGCCGGCCCCGGCGGCAGACCGCGGTCCGGGTACTGGTGCGACCAGGGGCCGATGATCCCGCGCACCCGGTCCTGGGGGAGGTGCTCCACCAGTCGCAGCACGGTGTCCCGGTACGGGTCGTGCCAACCGCCCACCGCGAGGACGGCCGCCCGGATCGCGCCGTAGTCCTCGCAGACGCTGCCGTGCTTCCAGTATTCGTCGCGGGTCTGGTGGGCGAGCCAGGTGTGGATGAACGGGTCCACCGCCTCCAGACGCGTCAGCCACATCTCCCGCCACTCCTCGCCCACGTACCGCGGGTCCGGCGGCCGGGAGACGAAGGCGAGCATGGTGGCCGCCCAGGCGTGCATGTCCACGGCGAGCACGGAGCCGCCCATGTAGTGGACGTCGTTGTCGTAGCGGTCGTCGGTCGAGCAGACGGTGACGACCGCCTTCAGCGGCTCGGGGGCCAGCGCGGCGATCTGGAGCGCGTTGAAGCCGCCCCAGGAGATGCCGAACATGCCGACCTTCCCCGAGCACCACGGCTGCTCGGCCAGCCAGTTCACCACGGCGACGCCGTCGGCCAGCTCGACGGCGTCGTACTCGTCGCCCGGCAGGCCCTCACTGTTGCCGTGGCCGCGCACGTCGACGCGTACGGAGGCGTAGCCGTGTCCGGCGTACCAGGGGTGGCGCTGCCGGTCGCGGGGCGCCGTCCAGTCCGTGAGGCGGTACGGCAGGTACTCCAGGAGGGCGGGGACGGGCTCGTCGGTGACCGGCCGCCAGATCCGGGCGTAGAGCCTCGTGCCTTCCCCGGAGCCTTCGGCCCGGGAGGTGCCTCCAGGGATCGGGATCCGGACATCTTCGTGGGTCGTCTCGTACGGGAACTCGGTACGGATGCGCATGGCGGACCAACCTCAGAGGACGGGTGCATGGTGCGGCGCGGCCAGGGCGCGAGGGTGATCGCGGCGAGGCCCACGACGCAACGGCCATGGCGCCGCGGAGCGGCGAGGGTCGGGCCCCTGGCGCGCAGGGCGAGCGCGAACTCGGCCGAGTGCTTGCGCCCGGCCAGGTGACGGCTGCCGAGGACGCACGGGAGCAGGCCCGTGCCCGCGCCGATCGGGCCGAGCCGATCCAGGTCATGCCGGCGGTCGGCACCGCCATGGAGCAGTGGCCGAAGGCGATCGGGGCGCCGCCCCACAGCACGGCCCGGTAGGAGCCGAGGATGCGGTCGGCGAGCCGGCCGCCCGCGGCGGACACCGGCCGGACCGGCGTGCCGTACGCGGCCGCGGCGGAGGCAGCGGTGCCCGAATCCAGGCCGGGCCCGGCGTCCGCGACGGTGTCGGCGAAGTGGAGGACGAGGATCGCCTGCGTTCCGAGGAAGGAGAATCGCTCCCGGACCTTCAGGCCCGAGAGGGTGAGGAGCCCCTTCGGCCGACCGAAGAAGGCATGATCGTCTTCGGGCGGCGGTGGCTCGCCGTTCGGGTCGAAATCGATCACTGTTCGGGACAAAGCGCCTACTCCTGGTCGTATGAGCTGATCACGAACATACCGGGGGTGGCGGGAAGGCGCCCATGTTGATCGAAAGGCGACCGGATACGCTGACTTGAGTGAATCGAGCGACACATCGACAATCCGTGTGATCGTCAGCAGGCGTCAGCAGACAGGAGACCCCCTCGTGACCGTCGTCGGGCCGTTCGGTCTTAGCGTGCGGGACCAGGCTCTTGAGGCCGATGTCCAGACCGGATTGGCGGCCGTGGAGGCAGGGCTCCTCGACGCCACCAAGAGCGAGATCCCCTTCATCACGGAGGCCGCGCAGCATCTCGTCCTGGCGGGCGGCAAGCGCTTCAGGCCGCTGCTCGTGATGCTCGCCGCCCAGTTCGGCGACCCGTACGCGCCGGGTGTCGTGCCCTCGGCCGTCGTCGTCGAGCTCACCCACCTCGCCACGCTCTACCACGACGACGTCATGGACGAGGCGGACGTGCGGCGCGGCGTCGACTCCGCGAACACCCGATGGGGCAACTCGATCGCCGTCCTGACGGGTGACTTCCTCTTCGCCCGCGCCTCGCACACGCTGGCGGACCTCGGACCCGAGGCCGTACGCATCCAGTCGGAGGCGTTCGAACGTCTGGTCACCGGCCAGATCCTGGAGACCGCGGGCCCGCAGGGCGACCGCGACCCCGTCGACCACTACCTCGACGTCCTCGGCGGCAAGACCGGCTCGCTCGTCGCCGTCTCCTGCCGCTTCGGCGCGATGATGTCCGGCGCGGACGAGGGCGTCGTCGACATCCTCACCCAGTACGGCGAGCGCCTCGGCGTCGCCTTCCAGCTCGCCGACGACGTCCTCGACATCGCCTCCGACTCCCACGAGTCCGGCAAGACCCCCGGCACGGACCTGCGCGAGGGCATCCCGACCCTGCCGGTGCTCCACCTGCGGGCCGCCGCGGCGGCCCACGGGCGCCCGGAGGACGTGGAGCTGGTCGAGCTCGTCGACAGCGACCTCAGCGACGACGCACGCCACGCGGAGGCCCTGCGACGGCTCCGCGTCCACCCCGCCCTGGAGCAGGCCCGCCGGGACACCGTGCGCTTCGCGGAGGAGGCGCGGGCGATGCTGGCGCCGCTGCCCGAGGGGTACGCCAAGTCGGCTCTGCAGGAGCTCTGCGACGCGGTGGTCCATCGCGCGGGCTAGGCCCCGCCTTTCGGATCAGGCCGGATCAGCGAGCGGCGTCCGGTGTGTGCGGCTGCAGGGCGGAGGATGGAGTCCACGCGGAGCGTCGACGACTGACGACAACGCGGCAGATGCGCGTGCCAGGCGCCGCGAGCCCGACGGGATCCGGAGGGCAGGGCCTAGGGGCTCTCAGGGTCGGGTCATCCCGTAGCAGTACGCCAGGTTGAGCCCGGGGGCTGACGTTTCCGCCTCCCGTCTTTGGTCAGATGGAGTCATCGACCACGGAGGTAGGGACAGACCATGGCAGACAACCGTAAGGCGAGCCGCTACATCGTCCCGGTCGCGGTGGCCGGAGTGGCCGCTGCGACCATCGGGCTCGTACCGGCTCTCGCGGCGTCCGGTGACCCGGACCTGCCGGAGATCACGGCGCAGCAGCTGATCGAGAAGATCGCGGCGTCGGAGACGCAGACGCTGTCCGGCACGTTCAAGGTGAGCACCGACCTGGGCCTGCCGTCGGTGGCGGGCCTGGCCGGCTCCCTCGGCGGCGGCTCGGGCTCGGCTTCCGCGGACCCGCAGGAGAAGCTGACGCAGCTCGTCTCGGGCACGCACACGTTGCGCGTGGCCGCCGACGGTCCGGACCGGCAGAAGCTGACGATCCTGGACGGCTCGGACGAGTACAGCCTGATCCACAACGGCTCCGACGTGTGGGGCTACGACAGCAAGTCGAACGAGGTCTTCCACGAGAAGGCGGACGGGGCCGAGAAGGCGCCGGAGAAGGAGCTTCCGGCCACGCCGAAGGAGCTCGCCGACGAGATCCTGAAGGCCGCGGACGGCACCACGTCGATCACGGTGGGCGGCACGGCGAAGGTGGCCGGCCGGGACGCGTACCAGCTGGTCATCAAGCCGAAGCAGAGCGGCTCGATGGTCGAGTCGGTGAAGGTCGCGGTGGACGCGCAGAACGGCACCCCGCTGAAGTTCACCCTCGCCTCGGTCGACGGCGGCAAGCCGGTCGTCGACGCGGGCTTCACGAAGGTCGACTTCGGCAGGCCGGCGGCGTCCACGTTCGACTTCAAGGTGCCGAAGGGCGCCAAGGTGACGGAGGGCGGCGCGGAGCACGAGAAGGCCCCGGAGGACTTCGGCAAGGAGTTCGGGAAGCAGTTCGGCGGCCTCGGGGACCTCGGCGGCGGAGAGGGGCCGAACGTCATCGGCGAGGGCTGGACGTCGATCGCGACGTTCGACACCGGTGCCGCGGCCCCGAAGACGGACGAGGCCCCGAAGGAGGTCCAGGGCTTCCTGGACGCGCTCGGGGACAAGGTCACCGGGAAGTTCGGCTCGGGCACGGTCTTCAAGACGAAGCTCGTCAACGCCCTGATGACGGACGACGGCAAGGTGTACGTCGGGGCGGTCACCAAGGACGCGCTGGTGGACGCGGCGAACGCCGCCAAGTGACGCGGAGTGGGACCCCGGGCGGGTCGGGGGCTATGGTCACCGACCCACCCGGGAGTTCTGCTGCTCCGCGCTTACGGGAAGGTGAGCTTGACGCTGTTGATGTAGCCGGTGTCGACCGCGGCCTTGTCCTGGACGCGGAGCTTCCAGGCGCCGTTGGCGACCTCCGAGGAGGCGTTCACGGTGTAGGCCTGGACGATGTTGTCGGCGCTGCCGCCGGACCGGTTGTGCAGGTTGTAGACCGAGCCGTCGGGGGCGACGAGGTCGACGACGAGGTCACCGCGGTAGGTGTGGACGATGTTCACGTCCACCTTGAGCGCGGAGGGCGCGTTGCCGGTGATGCCGGTGACGTTGACCGTGGAGGTCACCGCGGCGCCGTTGTCCGGGATGGAGACGTCGGCCGCGTTCTCGAAGACCTTGCCGGGCGGCGGCGTGGTGGTACCGGCCGACAGCGTCCAGATCGCGTGGGCGACGGCGTCGCTGTTGCGGTCGAGGGCGGTGTCGTTGATGTTCGAGGTCGAGTCGCAGGAGGAGTGGTAGCAGCGGTCGAAGGCCGTGGCCGTACCGCCCCACTTCTGCACCTGTGCACTGGACTTCACGCGGCTGGCACCGGTGAACAGACCGCCGACGGGGATGCCGACGTTCTTGAACGAGGCGTGGTCGGAGCGGCCGTCGCCCTCGGTCTCGATCTCGGTGGGCACGCCGAGGCCGGCGAAGTAGTCCTTGAAGGTCTGCTCGATCGCCGGGTCGTCGTCGTAGACGAAGTAGCCCGGGTTCGGTGAACCGATCATGTCGAAGTTCAGGTAGCCGGAGACCTTGGAGCGTTCGGCCGACGGCAGGTTGTTCACGTAGTACTTCGAGCCGACGAGACCGAGTTCCTCGGCGCCCCACCAGCCGAAGCGCAGATGCTTCGTGGGCTGGAAGCCGGCCCGGGAGACGGCGAGAGCGGTCTCGAGGACGGCGGCGGAACCGGAGCCGTTGTCGTTGATGCCGGCGCCGGAGGTGACGGAGTCGAGGTGCGCTCCGGCCATGAGGACCTGGTTCGGGTCACCGCCCGGCCAGTCGGCTATCAGGTTGTAGCCGGTGGCGCCGTTGGAGGTGAACTGCTGGACGGTGGTGGTGTATCCGGCCGCGTCCAGCTTGGCCTTCACGAAGTCGATGGACGCCTTGTAGCCGGTACGGCCGTGGGCGCGGTTGCCACCGTTGGCGGAGGCGATCGACTGCAGGTCGGTGAGGTGCTGCTTGACGTTGGCGAGCGGGATGTCGGGTGCGGCGACCGCGGAGGGCGCGGCGTTCGCTGAGGCGCCGGTGAACCCGGCGAGGGCGAGCGCGGCGACGGCGGAGAGTGCGGCGGCGCGTCTGGGCACGGAGAACTTCATGTGGGGGCTCCGGATTCCGAACGGGGATGGGACGGAAACGTGCGAGACGCCCCGGGGCGTGGGTGCCACGAGGCGCTGGAGCTGTGCATGGTGCGATTGTGCGACGTACGTCTGTGCGTGCTGAATGTTCAGTGCGAAGGTGACTCGTCGTCAAGAGCGGAAACCGGTCAGGGGTGTTCGTTCATCGGACGGCCCGCCGGCCGGGCGTTCTCTACGGCGAGTCCGACCGGCCAGAGGCGCCGGAAGTGGTCAGGATCGCCGTGCAGGGGCGCCCTCACCCGGAACGCGGCGTCCGAATCCCGCCAGCGCGTCCCGCGCGGGCGCGTGAGGCTTCGCCCATGACCACCTACACCGCACGCCCCATCGAGCCCGCCGCCCTCGCCGAACTCCGGGTCGTGGACGACGCCGGGCAGCCCTGTGTCCCGTACACCGCCACCGAGGGCGGAAGTCCGCTGCGCTGCTGTCTGCGGCCCTTCTCGGCCGGGGAGCGGATCGCGCTCGTCTCGTACGCGCCGCTGCGGCGCTGGGCCGCCGAGACCGGGGCCGCACCCGGGGCGTACGACGAGCAGGGGCCGGTCTTCATCCACGCGGAGGAGTGCGCCGGGCCGGCCGTCGACGCGGAGGCGTACCCCTTCGACCGGCCCGGCGCCCTGCGTACGCTGCGCCGCTACGACTCCGGGGGACGGATCGTCGGCGGACGGCTCCTGGAGATCCCGGCCGAGGCCACCGAGGGCTTCGACAAGGCCTTCGCGGAGGCGTTCGCCGAACCCCAGGTGGCGCTCGTGCACGTCAGGGCCGTCGAGTACGGCTGCTTCCAGTTCGAGGTGCGGCGCCCCTGAACGTCACTGCACGCAGAACTCGTTGCCCTCCGGGTCCGTCATGACCACCCACGCGCCCCCCGGCTCCTCCACCCGGCGCAGGACCGAGGCGCCGAGCTTCTCCATGCGCTCGACCTCCGCGTCCCGGGTGCCCGGGGCGACGTGGAGGTCCGGATGGAGACGGTTCTTGACGGTCTTCTCCTCCGGGACGCGCTGGAAGAGGATCCGGCGGCCCTGGCCGATGCCGGTCGCCTCCTCGTAGGGGTCGTCGGGATGGCGGACGGCGATGAGATCGCGGAACGCGAGACGGTCGGAGACCGTGACGGTCAGCTCGGCCGGGAGTGCGCCGAGGTCGAGAAGGCGCTTGATGTGGGCGCTGTTGTCCTCTTCCAGATAGCCGAGGGCGGCGGCCCAGAACGCGGCCTGGGCGTGCGGGTCGGCGGCGTCGATCACGAGCTTCCAATGCAGTGCGGTCATGTAACCAGTTATAGTGGTTTCGTGATCCCAGCCACAACAGGCATGACCCTGATTCACCCCGATGGGCAGGTGTTCCGCTTCGATGCGGGCGCGCTCTGTCTGGAGCTGCTGCTCACGGGGGGCCCCGGGCCCGTGGCCGCACGGTTCGAGGTCCTCGACTCGGCGGAGGGGCTGCTGGAGTGGGTACGACGGTGCCGGCTCGGGCCCGATCTCGACGTGACCGTCACGGCGCGCGAGCTGGCGCGGGTACGGGAGGTGCGGAACGCCCTGTGGGGGCTCGCCCACGCCCGAACGGAAGGCCGCGCGTACGCGCCGGAGGGCCTCTCCCTCGTCAACGAGGCCGCCGCCCGGCCCCCGCTCGTCCCGCGCATGACCGCCGACGGGGCGCACGCCTGGGGTCCGGGGGCCACCGCGACCGCGCTGCTCTCGACCGTCGCCCGCGACGCGATCGACCTGTTCACCGGCCCCCACGCCGACCGGATCCGCGAATGCGGCGCCGACAACTGCGCACTGCTGTTCGTGGACACCTCCCGCCCCGGGCGCCGCCGCTGGTGCGCCATGGAGCGTTGCGGCAACCGCCACAAGGTCCGTACGCACCGGGCGCGTGCGCACGGCGCGGGAGAGGCCACGGAGCCGCCGCCGTAGCGGCCTTGAGGCGGCGCGCTGGGAGGCGGGCCCGTCGAAGTGCCGCGCCCTGCGGGAGGGCCCCTCAGGTCGCGCTGGGGGAGGGCCTGTCGAGGCGTCGCGCCTGCGGGGAGGGCCTGTCGAGGCGTCGCGCCTGCGAGGAGGGCCTGTCCAGGCGTCGCGCCTGGGAGCAGTGCCCGTCCAGGCGCCGCGCCTGGGGGGTGCCCGTCGAAGTGCCGAGCCCTGTGGAAGGTCCCCACAGGGCGCCGCGTCTGGAGGAAGCCCCTCGAGGCGTCGCGCCCCCACCCCCCTGTCAGACCGCGGCCGCTGCCGCCTCCGCCGCCTCCTTCGCGTCGTACGCCTCGCGCGCCGCCGCGATCTCGTTCTGGTGGTGCTCCGTCCACGTCACCAGCGAGCGGATCGTCGTGTGCAACGTGCCGCCCAGCGGCGTGAGTTCGTACTCCACGCGCGGCGGGACCACCGGGTGCACCGTCCGCTTCACCAGCCCGTCCCGCTCCAACTGGCGCAGCGTGACCGTGAGCATCCGCTGGCTGATCCCGTCGATCTCCCGCCGCAGCTCCGTGAAGCGCAGCTTGCGGCGGTCGAGCAGGGCGATGACCAGCAGGGACCACTTGTCGGCGACCCGGTCGAGGATCTGGCGTACCTCGCAGTCCTCCCGCGTGTCCCACTGGAAGGGGTCCGTGTCGCCCTCGTGGCCCTCGGCGTAGGTGACTTCGCAGTGACTCGGTGACTTCAAAGTGCCTTCTTCCATGGCATCGAATGCTGCCGCAGGATGCAGGTGGTTACAAGAGAGAACCGACCCTCTGGCCGGTAACCGCCCCTCCCCCTTCCTGCCTGGAGGCAGCCATGTCCGCATCCATGCCCGCACGCGCCTGGGCCCTCCTTCTCGTCCTCTGCGGCACGATCTTCCTCGAGGGCATCGACGTCGCCATGCTCGCCGTGGCGGTGCCGAGCATCAGATCCGATCTGGACCTGTCCACCGGTACCGCGGCCTGGGTGATGTCGGCGTACGTCCTCGGCTACGCCGGCTTCACCCTCCTCGGCGGACGCGCCGCCGACCTCCTCGGCCGCCGCCGGATGTTCCTCGGCTGGCTCACCGTCTTCCTGCTCTTCTCCGGTCTCGGCGGCTTCGCGACCGAGGGCTGGATGCTGATCACGGCCCGCTTCGTGACCGGCGTCGCCGCCGCGTTCATGACCCCCGCCGCGATGTCGATCATCACCACCTCCTACGAGGAGGGCCCGCAGCGCAACCAGGCGCTGCTGGTCTTCGCGGGTACGGCCGCCGGCGGCTTCACCCTCGGGCTCGTCATCGGCGGGCTGCTCACCCAGCTCGGCTGGCGCTGGGTCTTCTTCGCGCCGGTCCTGCTCGCCGCCGCCGTCCTGCTCGCCGCGGTGCGGCTGGTCCCCAGGGAGGCGCGGCCCGAGAAGGCGGCCGGCGGCTTCGACCTGGCAGGCGCGCTGACGGCCGCCGGGGCCATGCTGCTCCTCGCCTTCGGGATCGTCCGGCTGGAGCACGGCCTCGACGGCTGGCCGCTGACCGCGCTGGTCGTCGCCGCCGGCCTCGTCCTCGCCGGAGCCTTCGTCGCCGTCGAACGCCGGGCCGCCGCCCCGCTGGTACGCCTCGGGCTGCTCCGCAAGGCGTCCACCGTCCGGGCCGACCTCGGGGCGCTGCTGTTCGTCGGCTCGTTCTTCGGCTTCCAGTTCGTCGCGACGCTCTACCTCCAGGAGCTGCGCGGCTGGTCCTCCCTGGAGACCGCGTTCGCCCTGCTCGTCATGGGCGTCGACGCGATCCTCGCCCCCACGCTGACCCCGCGGCTCGTGGCGCGGTTCGGCAACGCCCGGGTGATCCTCGGCGGGTTCGTGCTCGCGATCGGTTCGTACGCGCTGTTCCTGCCGGTCGGCCCGGACTGGTCGTACGCGGCGATGTTCCCGACCCTGCTGCTGACCGGGCTCGCCTTCGCCCTCGCCTATGGACCGCTGACGATCGCCGCCACCGACGGCATCGCGGAGGAGGAGCAGGGGCTCGCGAGCGGGCTGCTGACGACCGCGGTGCAGTTCGGCTCGGCCGTCGGCATCTCGGCGGTGACGGCGGTGTACGGGATCGCGGGCGGCGGGCTCGACGGGTTCCGGGCGGCGCTGGTGGTGCCGCTGGCCATGGTGGCGATCGGTGCGCTGGTCGCGGCGACCGGGGTCCGGGCGCCCAGGGCGGACCGCGTTCGGGAGGTTTCGGAGGTTCCGGAGGCCGCGCCCAAGGTCAGCGTCTCCTGACCGGATGACGCAGACATGCCCCGGCCCTCGGAGTTCTCCTCCGAGGGCCGGGGCATGCGGCGGTCGTCAGCGTCCGGGCTGGGCCGACGTCGGGGAAACGGCCGTGATCTCGGGCTGGGCGGTTCCGGTCGCCGGTCCGGTCGCGGTTTCGGCCAGGGCGCGGTCCACGACGGTCCTGGCCAGCGCCTCCGCCTCCGCCCGGCTGCGCCGTGCCGTCCGCAGCGCGTCCCAGGTCAGGATCGTCAGCGCGAGCCACACGAGCGAGAAGCCCGCCCAGCGCTCCGGCGGCATCGCCTCGTGGAAGTACAGGACACCCAGGCCGAACTGGAAGAGCGGTGCCAGGTACTGGAGCAGCCCCAGCGTCGACAGCGGTACGCGGATGGCCGCCGCGCCGAAGCAGACCAGGGGCACGGCCGTGACGATTCCGGTCGCCGCGAGGAGCGCCGCGTGTCCCGCGCCCTCGGTGCCGAAGGTGGTCGTGCCCTGCGTGCCGAGCCACAGCAGGTAGGCGAGGGCGGGCAGGAACTGGACGGCGGTCTCGGCGGCCAGCGACTCCAGGCCGCCGATGTTGACCTTCTTCTTCACCAGGCCGTAGACGCCGAACGAGAAGGCCAGGATCAGGGAGATCCACGGCGGGCGCCCGTAGCCGATCGAGAGGACGAGGACGGCCGTGGCGGCGACGCCGACCGCCACCCACTGCGCGGGCCGCAGCCGCTCCTTCAGGAGCAGGACGCCCAGGGCGATGGTGACGAGCGGGTTGATGAAGTAGCCGAGGGAGGCCTCGACGACCTGGCCGGCGTTGACGGCCCAGATGTAGACGCCCCAGTTGATCGTGATGACCGTCGCGGCGAACGTGATGAGGCCCAGCTTGCGCGGGCTGCGCAGCAGCTCGCGTATCCAGCTCCAGCGGCGCAGCGCGAGGAGCGCGATGCCGACGACGGCCAGTGACCACACCATCCGGTGGGCGAGGATCTCGACCGCCCCGGCCGGTTTGAGGAGTGGCCAGAAGAGCGGGACGAGCCCCCACATGCCGTAGGCGCCGATCCCGTACAGAAGCCCTGCTCGTCCCTCGTTGTCTTCCTTCACCGAATCTCCTGCCCTGCGCCGCGCTGTTCCGTCGAAGGTAGCGCCGCGCAGGGCCGGCTGTCATGTCCGTACCGCAATACGGTCATGACCTCTGGCTGAGAGCCTCGGCGATCGTCTCGGCGAGTGGCGTGGTCGGGCGGCCGATCAGGCGGGACAGGTCGCCGGTCCGCCCCGCGAGCGCCCCGCGCTCGATGGCCTTGTCGACGTCCACGAGGATCGCGGCGAAGAACGGCGGGACGCCCGCGCCGGTCAGGATCCCCTCGTGCGTCTCGGCCGGGACGTTGCTGTACGCGATCTCCCGGCCGGTCTGGCGGGCGACCTCGGCCGCGTACTCGGCGAGCGACCAGGCGACGTCGCCGCTCAGCTCGTACGCGGTGTTCAGGTGCGTCTCGGCCGGGCCGGTCAGGACCGCGGCGGCCGCGGCGGCGTAGTCGGCGCGGGTGGCGGAGGCGACCCGGCCCTCGCCGGCGTTGGCGACGACGGCGCCGTGTGCGAGGACGGGGGCGAGGTTGGCGGTGTAGTTCTCGGTGTACCAGCCGTTGCGCAGGAAGGTGTACGGCAGGCCGGAGTCCAGGATCCGCCGTTCGGTCTCCGTGTGTTCGGCCGCCAGGTCGAAGTCGGCCTCCGGTCCGCCGAGGACGCCGGTGTAAGCGAGCTGGGCGACGCCGGCGGCCTTGGCCGCGTCGATCACGGCGGCGTGCTGTGCGACGCGCTGCCCGACCTCGCTGCCGGAGATCAGCAGCACCCGGTCGCCGGCTTCGAAGGCGCCGGCCAGGGTCTCCGGCTTGCCGTAGTCGGCGATCCGCAGCTCGACGCCGCGCTCGGCCAGGTCGGCGGCCTTGGCCTTGTCGCGGACGACGGCGGCCACGGACGCGGCGGGAACCCGGGTCAGCAGCTCGGCGACGACGAGACGGCCGAGCTGTCCGGTGGCTCCGGTGACGACGATGCTCATGGTGATCTCCTTGGCTCGCGGGGTGATGCACTCACCGTACGGAGGGCGCCAACTATTCGAAAGTACCCACTTTGAAGTAAGGTACTGGTATGGGAGTAAGTGAACCGAGGAGCCTGCTGGCGGACGTCGACGGCGCCATGTGCCCGGCGCGGCTCGTCCTGGAGCACGTCACCAGTCGATGGGGTGTCCTGATCCTGATCGCGCTGCGGGAGCGTTCGTACCGCTTCAGCGAGCTGCGCCGACGCGTCGGCGGCGTCAGCGAGAAGATGCTCACCCAGACCCTCCAGACCCTGGAGCGCGACGGCTTCGTCCACCGCGACGCCAAGCCGGTCATCCCGCCCCGCGTCGACTACAGCCTCACCGAACTGGGCGAGGAGGCCGCCCGCCAGGTCTGGGAGCTGGCCCGCTGGACCGACGCGAGGGTCCCGGCCGTCCGGGAGGCCCGCGAGCGGTACGACAAGGCGCGTCGCGAGGCTGCTGCGGAATCGTCCCAATGATGTTGTAACCAGGGCACGTTGGGTCCGCACGTCGTACGATCTGCTCACCACTGGGGGAACATGTGAGCATTCCGTGGGGGACATGTGGCGTACGGATACGGAAGAGTGCTGCGCGCTTGCGGGGGTTTACTCGCCTGCGGCTTGATCCTGACCGGATGTTCGGACTCCGGCGACGATGGTGACAAGCCCCGGGGGAAGGCGAGTCCGACCTCGCAGGCCCCACCTTCGGGAAGTCCGACGGCGTCACCCTTGGGCACGCCCACGAAGCTGCCCTTCGGGGCCGACCCGAAGCGCGCCCCGAAGAACGCGGCCGAAGCCAAGCGGCTTGCCCTCGCGATCGTCGCAGGACCCGATTCCTGGGGCTCGGACTACGTCAAGCGCACCCCGCACCTCAGCGCCGACGACTACTGGCCCGTGCTCGGCGCGCGGTGCACCTGGGCGACCGGCACCCGCCCGGGGAGCGTGCTCTACAGCGTCACCGCCTACAGCGAGATCCCCGCCTCGGCCGAGAGGGGGCTGCTCCGGGTCTCCGCCACCGTCGTCGTCCACCGCACCGAGTCGGACGCCGACTGGGAGATGGCCCAGACCCTGGAGGAGGCGCTCCGCTGCCCCGACCAGCGACTGCGCGACGGGGAGCGGATCACCGGCCTGATGTCCCTCGGCAGCCCCTTCGGCGTCGGCGGCAACTTCACCGCCGTGGACTCGCTCAGGGAGGCGGGAACGTACGTCAACGACGAGGTCAAGGGCGAGCAGACGTACTCCTGGTACCAGTCCCGCGTCGGACAGGTCACCGTCGCCGCAGTCGTCAAGGGCGCCCCCGGCCATGTCGCCAAGGACGTCGACAGCGCCCAGGTCCAGGCCCTGGTGGCCATGGTCGGGCGCGCCGAGGACCAGCTGGAGGTCCAGTCGTGAGCCCCACCGCCCAGCCGGACCCGCAGCCCGGCCCGCGGCCGGTGCCTCGCCCCGCGGCGCTCCAGCCGCTGCTGCCCTCCGACCCGTCGTCGATCGCCGGATACCGCCTTCTCGGCCGGCTCGGTGCCGGCGGCATGGGCGTGGTCTACCTCGGCCGTACGGACAACGGCGAACTCGCCGCCGTGAAGGTCACCCACGCCGACCAGGCCGACCAGGCCGACTTCCGCGCCCGCTTCCGCCGCGAGGTCGAGGCCGCCCGCCGGGTAGCCAGCCCCTGGGCCGTCCCCGTCATCGGCGCCGACCCGGACGCGCCCGAGCCATGGATGGCGACCTCCTTCGTCCCCGGGCCGTCCCTCGGCGAGGCGGTGTCCGCGCACGGCCCGCTGCCGGAGCGGAGCCTGCGGATCCTCGGCGGCGCGCTCGCCCGTGCCCTCGCCGCCGTGCACGAGGCCGGGCTCGTCCACCGCGACGTCAAGCCCGGCAACGTGCTGCTCGCCGTCGACGGGCCGCGCCTCATCGACTTCGGCATCGCGCGGACCACGGGGGAGACCGGCCTCACCTCCACCGACA
The DNA here is from genome assembly GCF_055596705.1 of Streptomyces sp. NPDC039609. Taxonomy (NCBI): domain Bacteria; kingdom Bacillati; phylum Actinomycetota; class Actinomycetes; order Kitasatosporales; family Streptomycetaceae; genus Streptomyces; species Streptomyces sp. NPDC039609. The sequence goes on along the minus strand of NZ_JBVIUJ010000005.1, from coordinate 446,867 downwards.
TGGTCGTCGGCACCCCCGGCTTCCTCGCCCCCGAACAGGCCGAGGCCCGTGGCGCCGAGATCGGCCCGCCCAGCGACGTCTTCGCCCTCGGCTGCCTCCTCGCCTACGCGGTGACCGGCCGCCCGCCCTTCGGTACGGGGGCGGTCGACGCCCTGCTGTACCGCACCGTCCACGACGAGCCCGACCTCGACGGCGTACCGGACGGGCTGCTCGACCCCGTGCGGGCCTGCCTCGCCAAGGACCCGGCCCAGCGGCCCGCCGCCGAGGAGATCAGCGCCCGGCTCACGGAGGACACGCCGGGCGCCGCGGCCGACTGGCTGCCCGCCCCCGTCGTACGGACCATCGCCGAACGCTCGGCCGCGATGCTCGCCCTGCCCGAGATCGACGCCACCGAACTCGGGGCCTCCTCGGACCCGGCCGGCCAACCCGCGTCCGGCAGAAGGAAGTTCCTGCTCCTCGCCTCGGGCGTCGCCGTCCTCGCGGCAGGAGGCGGCATCGCCGCCTGGGCCGCGCTGCGGGACGACGACAAGGACAAGAAGGCCGCCGCCGGACCGAAGAAGCGGCGCTGGGTCGTCGGCGTCCAGGCGGACCTGACCGGCCCCGCCAAGGACATCGGCCGCGCGCAGGAACGCGGCGTCCGGCTCGCCGTCGAGCGGTTCAACGCCCGCGCGGACAAGCCGTTCACGCTGGAAGTCAAGGTCTCCGACGACGGCGGCGACGGCAACAAGGCCCTGGCCGCGGCCCGCGCCCTCACCGGTGACCCCGACGTCATAGGGGTCATCGGACCCACCTCCGACTACACGGGCCTGGCCGCCCTCCCCGCGTATGACGAGGCACTCCTGCCCGTGATCACGGTCTCGGCCGGGCTGAATCTGCTGACCAACCCGGCGGGCGGCCAGGGGCTCTCGATGGTGCAGGCCTGCCCGCAGCACATCCTCGCCGGCAGCGGCCTCGCCTACTACGTCCTGACGAAGACCCGGAGCATCCGGCCGGGCATCCTTCAGGAGCGGACCGACGACACCTACGCCTGGCAGTACATCGGCGGTGCGAACTTCGGCTTCCGCCAGGGAAAGGTCGTCCCCGTCCCGCGTGTCGTCCCCGGGGTCACAACCGACTACAAGCGGGTGCTCGGCGGCATGATGGCGGAGGGCATGGACGCCTACGTCCACTGCGGTCTCGCCCCGAGCGCTGCCCTCGCCGCCCGCGCGCTCGACGAACTCGGCTTCACCGGCATGAGGGTCGCCGGGCAGCACGTCTTCGGGCCCCGCTTCCTGGCGGAGGCGGGAGGCGCGGCGGAGGGCTGGCTCCTCGGCGCACCGGTCGTCGACCCCGCGACCCGCAAGGAGGCGGCCGCTCTCGTCGGCGCGCACCGGAAGAAGTACGGCGCGGCCCCCGACTTCTACACGGGCGAGAACTTCGACATGACCAACCTCCTGCTCCAGGAGGTCGAGAGGGCGGCCAAGGGCGGGAAACGTCCCGACCGCAGCACTCTGGTCTCCCCGCTGCGCAAGGCCAAGTACACAGGCGTCATGGGCGGTTACGTCTTCGAGCCCGAGAGCGGGCAACTGGCGGCGGCCGGCACCTTCATGTACGCCGTGGAGAACGGACGGTACAAGCCGCTGGAGTTCGCCCCCGCAGTCCCGCCGACGAACAGACGGGTCTGAGAGATGCGGCCTCTCCGGCCGGCCGATCCCTCGTCGATCGCCGGATACCGCCTGCTCGGCCGCCTCGGCGCCGGCGGCATGGGCGTGGTCTACCTCGCCCGGTCCGCCGGCGGCGGGCTCGTCGCGCTCAAGCTGATCCAGGCCGAGCACGCCGCCGACCCCGGCTTCCGGGAGCGGTTCCGGCGGGAGGCCCGGGTCGCCGAGCGGATCACCGGCCGTTGGGTGGTCCGCGTCCTCGGCTCCGACCCGGAGGCCCGGGAGCCGTGGCTGGCCACCGAGTTCGTCCCCGGCCCCTCGCTGGCCGAGGCGGTGGGCCTCCACGGCGCCCTGCCCGAACCGACCGTACGGGCCCTGGGCGCCCGGCTCGCCGACGCGCTCACCGACATGCACGAGGCCGGACTCGTCCACCGCGACGTCAAGCCCGGCAACGTCCTGCTCGCCCTCGACGGACCCCGCCTCATCGACTTCGGCATCGCCCGCTCGGCCGGGGCCACCGCCCTCACCGCCACCGACGCGATGATCGGCACACCCGGCTTCCTCGCCCCCGAGCAGGCGCGGGTCACCGGCGCGGACGAGGTCGGCCCGCCGAGCGACGTCTTCTCGCTGGGGTGCGTGCTCGCGTACGCGACGACCGGCCGACGCCCCTTCGGTACGGGCGGGGTGGCCGCGGTCGTGTACCGCACCGTCCACGAGGAACCCGACCTCGACGACGTACCGCGGGCGCTGCTGCCGCTGGTGACCGCCTGCCTGGCCAAGGACCCCGGTGACCGGCCCACGGGGGCGGAGGTACGGACCGCGCTCGGTCCCGCGGACGGCTCCGCCGACGACTGGCTGCCACCGGGGTTGCCCGCGCTGATCGCCGAACGCTCCGCCCGCGTCCTGGACCTGCCCGTCGCGGAGCCGACCGTAGTGGTGCCCTCCACCGAAGGGGCCCGCACCTCGCCGTCACGGCGACGCTTCCTCGCACTCGGATCCGCGGTGGCCGTCGCCGGCGCCGGAGGCGTGACGGCCTTCCTCGTGAACCGTGAACCCGGCAGAACCGGCACCGCCGGACCACCCGTGGCCCGGCACACATACACGATCGGCGTCCAGACCGACCTGAGCGGGCCGCGCAAGGCGGACGGACGCGCCCAGGAGCGCGGGGCGAGGCTGGCCGTCGAGACCTTCAACGCCCGTTCCGACCGCCCCTTCGACCTGGCGCTGAAGGCGTGGGACGACGGCGGAGACCCGCGCCGGGCCGCCGCCGCGGCGCGGGAGTTCGTGAAAGACCCCGCCGTCATGGCCGTGATCGGTCCCACGACTCGCGAGACCGTGATCGCCGGCGCCGACGCGTACTTCGCGAGCAAGCTGGTCTTCGCGGCCGTGGCCGTCGGCATCGACCAGGGCGACCTGGCCCTTTCGACCGTCAGCCCCGTCTACCGCGAGCTGCGCGTCCAGCACGACGTCCTGCAACTGCCCGTCACCAGCATGGCCCTGGTGCGCGGCGCCAAGCAGACGGCCGTGGTCCTGGACCGGGCGGCGGGGGACTACAGCTGGCGTACGGCCAACTCCGTGAAGAGCACGATGAGCAGTCTGGGCGAGGTGGTGACCATCCATCAGATCGCGGCGCGGGAGGAGAACTTCCGGGCCGTAGTGGGCGAGGCCCTCGCCACCCGCCCCGACGTCGTGCTCTTCGCGGGCGTCTCCCCGCGCCGTGCCGGACTGTGTGCCAAGGAGCTGGAGCGGCAGGGGTACGAAGGTCTCCGCGGCGGCGTCGAGTACGCCCTGCAGCCGGAGTTCCTCTCCGTCGCGGGCCCGGCGGCCGAGGGCTGGTACTTCGGCACTTCCTACGTCGACCCGGCGCTGGTCCCCACGGCCAAGGCGTTCACCGCCGCCTACCGCAAGCGCTGGGGGCTGTCGGGGGCGGCGCCGGTCGAGCGGTTCGCGGTGGAGGCGTACGACGCGGTGATGTGCCTGGCCGAGCGCATGACGAGCCTGGTCTCCGGCCAGCAGCTGGAGATCACGCGGATCGCCGTGCGGGGGGCGGTGCGGACGTTCACGTTCCAGGGCGTCGCGAAGAAGTACGGGTTCGACGCCCAGAACGTGGTGCTGTTCAAGTACCACGACGAGCTGTTCCTGTACCGGGTCGAGCGGGGCGCCCCGCGCTATCTCGGCCCGTACGGGAAGGCGGTGGAGGACGAGGAGAACCGTCGGAAGAAGGTGTGAGGGGCGCGGCCCGCTCCTCGCGGTGCCCGCCCCTCACCTCTGTACGTCGGCGGCTAACCCACCACGGTCCAGGTGTCGTTACCCGCGAGCAGCTGCCCCAGGTCCCCCTTGCCGTGCTGCTCGATCGCCGTGTCCAGCTGGTCGGCCATCAGCGTGTCGTACACCGGCCGCCGCACCGAGCGGAACACCCCGATCGGTGTCTGGTGCAGGGTGTCCGGGTCGGCGAGCCGGGAGAGGGCGAACGCGGTCGTCGGGGAGGTCGCGTGTGCGTCGTGGACCAGGACCCGGGAGGCGTTCTCGTCGGTCACCGTGACGACCTTCAGATCGCCCGTGGCCGGGTCCCGTACGACTCCCTTGTCCAGGCCCGTTCCGAAGCGGATCGGCTGTCCGTGTTCCAGCCGGATCACGGCCTCCTGGGCCTGGTCCTTGTCCTTGAGGACCTCGAAGGCGCCGTCGTTGAAGATGTTGCAGTTCTGGTAGATCTCCACCAGCGCCGTGCCGGGGTGGTCGGCGGCCTGCCGCAGGACCTCGGTGAGGTGCTTGCGGTCGGAGTCGACCGTGCGGGCCACGAAGGACGCCTCCGCGCCGATCGCCAGCGACACCGGGTTGAACGGCGCGTCCAGGGAACCCATCGGGGTCGACTTGGTGATCTTGCCGAGCTCGCTGGTGGGGCTGTACTGCCCCTTCGTCAGACCGTAGATCCGGTTGTTGAAGAGCAGGATCTTGAGGTTGACGTTCCGTCGCAGCGCGTGGATGAGGTGGTTGCCGCCGATGGAGAGCGCGTCGCCGTCACCCGTGACCACCCAGACCGACAGGTCGCGGCGCGAGGTGGCCAGACCCGTGGCGATGGCCGGGGCGCGGCCGTGGATGGAGTGCATCCCGTACGTGTTCATGTAGTACGGGAAGCGGGAGGAGCACCCGATGCCGGAGACGAAGACGATGTTCTCCTTCGCCAGGCCGAGTTCGGGCATGAAGCCCTGCACGGCGGCGAGGACGGCGTAGTCGCCGCACCCCGGGCACCAGCGCACCTCCTGGTCGGACTTGAAGTCCTTCATCGACTGGGTGGCTTCGGCCTTCGGCACGAGGTTCAGGAGCGACTCACTCATCGATGGCCTCCTTGAGGGCCGAAGCGAGCTGCTCGGCCTTGAACGGCATCCCGTTGACCTGCGTGTACGACCGGGCGTCGACGAGGTATTTCGCCCGGACGAGGGTGGCGAGCTGGCCCAGGTTCATCTCCGGGACGACCACCTTCTCGTACCGCTTCAGCACCTCCCCGAGGTTCTTCGGGAAGGGGTTCAGATGGCGCAGATGGGCCTGGGCGATCGGCCGGCCCGCGGCCCGCAGCCGGCGGACGGCCGCTGTGATCGGCCCGTAGGTGGAGCCCCAGCCGAGGACGAGCGTCTTCGCGCCGTCCGGGTCGTCGACCTCGATGTCCGGGACCTCGATGCCGTCGATCTTGGCCTGCCGGGTGCGGACCATGAACTCGTGGTTGGCGGGGTCGTAGCTGATGTTGCCGGTGCCGTCCTGCTTCTCGATGCCGCCGATCCGGTGCTCGAGGCCGGGGGTGCCGGGCACGGCCCAGGGCCGCGCGAGGGTCTGCGGGTCGCGCTTGTACGGCCAGAAGACCTCGGTGCCGTCCGCCAGTTGGTGGTTCGGGCCGCCGGCGAACTGGACGCGCAGGTCGGGCAGTTCGTCGACGTCGGGGATGCGCCAGGGCTCGGAGCCGTTGGCGAGGTACCCGTCGGAGAGCAGGAAGACCGGGGTGCGGTAGGTGAGCGCGATCCGGGCCGCCTCGACGGCCGCGTCGAAGCAGTCCGCGGGGGTCTTCGGGGCCACGACCGGGACCGGGGCCTCGCCGTTGCGGCCGTACATGGCCTGGAGGAGGTCGGCCTGCTCGGTCTTGGTCGGCAGACCGGTCGACGGGCCGCCGCGCTGGATGTCCACGATGAGCAGGGGCAGTTCCAGGGAGACCGCGAGGCCGATCGTCTCCGACTTGAGCGCCACGCCCGGCCCGGAGGTGGTGGTGACGGCGAGCGAGCCGCCGAAGGCCGCGCCGAGCGCGGCGCCGATCCCGGCGATCTCGTCCTCGGCCTGGAAGGTGCGGACACCGAAGTTCTTGTGCTTGCTGAGTTCGTGCAGGATGTCCGAGGCCGGCGTGATCGGGTAGGAGCCCAGGTAGAGCGGCAGGTCGGCCTGGCGGGAGGCGGCGATCAGGCCGTACGAGAGGGCCAGGTTCCCGGAGATGTTCCGGTACGTACCGGTCGGGAAGGCCTTCGTGGCCGGGGCGACCTCGTAGGAGACGGCGAAGTCCTCGGTCGTCTCGCCGAAGTTCCAGCCGGCCCGGAACGCGGTCACGTTCGCTTCGGCGATCTGCGGCTTCTTCGCGAACTTCTGGCGCAGGAAGGTCTCGGTGCCCTCGGTCGGCCGGTGGTACATCCAGGACAGCAGCCCGAGCGCGAACATGTTCTTGGAGCGCTCGGCCTCCTTCCGGGACAGGCCGAACTCCTTCAGGGCCTCGATCGTCAGCGTCGTCAGCGGGACCGGGTGGACCCGGTAGGCCGCCAGCGAGCCGTCCTCCAGCGGGGAGGAGTCGTAGCCGACCTTCGCCATGGCCCGCTTGGCGAACTCGTCCGTGTTGACGATGATCTCGCCGCCACGGGGCACGTCGCCGATGTTGGCCTTGAGGGCGGCCGGGTTCATCGCGACCAGCACGTTCGGGGCGTCGCCCGGGGTCAGGATGTCGTGGTCCGCGAAGTGCAGCTGGAAGGAGGAGACACCCGGCAGCGTGCCGGCGGGGGCTCGGATCTCGGCGGGGAAGTTCGGCAGCGTCGAGAGGTCGTTCCCGAAGGACGCCGTCTCGGAGGTGAACCTGTCACCTGTCAGCTGCATACCGTCACCGGAGTCGCCGGCGAACCGGATGATCACCCGATCGAGTCGCCGGACTTCCTTCTCTTCGCCGTGGCGGGGCGCTGCCGGGACGCTGCGCTGCTCCCCGACCAGGGCCCCACCGGCCTCGCTACTGACCTGGCTGGTCACTGAACTGGACCTCCCTCGCGGCAAGGGTCTCTCCGCCAGAGGCGGGAGAAGGCTCGGAGGACGGTCGGCCGACCGGCCGTCCCGTGGCCCACCCTACGACGGTGAGGGGGGCCTTCCCTGGACTTCTCGCATCGTGGACCTCGTTTTGAGATGCCTCTTTGTCATGGATTGTCACGTTCTGTCGCCCCCCAGTGTCTTCGGGAAAGTCGCGTTCCGCTCGTTCTTCCGCCCCAGGCCCCGCTTGTCTCGGTATCGGTCCGTGTTGGCCGGATCCCGGCTCGACTATCTGACAGGGTGTCAGGTAATCAGGAGTTCAGGTAGGTCAGCACCGCGAGTACCCGGCGGTGATCCCCGTCACTCGGAGACAGGCCCAGCTTCAGGAAGATGTTGCTGACGTGCTTCTCCACCGCGCCGTCGCTCACCACCAGCTGTTTCGCCACCGCCGAGTTCGTCCGGCCCTCGGCCATCAGCCCCAGGACCTCCCGCTCCCGCGGGGTCAGGTTCGCGAGCACGTCCTGCTTACGGCTCCGGCCGAGCAGCTGCTGCACGACCTCCGGGTCCAGCGCGGTACCGCCCCGGGCCACCCGGACCACGGCGTCCACGAACTCGCGTACCTCCGCGACCCGGTCCTTCAGCAGATAGCCCACACCCCGGCTGGAACCGGCGAGCAGTTCGGTGGCGTACTGCTCCTCGACGTACTGCGAAAGGACCAGTACCCCGAGCCCGGGGTACTCCTTGCGCAGCCGCACCGCGGCCCGTACGCCCTCGTCGGTGTGCGTCGGAGGCATCCGTACGTCCGCCACCACCACGTCGGGCAGCGCGTCCTCCCCGGCGAGACCGGCCACGGTCTTCACCAGGGCTTCGCCGTCGCCCACACCGGCGACGACCTCGTGCCCCCGGTCGGTCAGCAGCCGGGTGAGGCCCTCACGGAGCAGCACTGAATCCTCGGCGATGACCACACGCACCCTGTCCGCCACGTCTTCCACGACCCTGAAGCCCCCATGTTCCGATGTTCTTCCGCGATCTCTCCCAGCATCGCAGTAAGAGGGACGCGCCGTGGTGGCCTTGGGTTCAGGGGTGTGTCAGGTGGGGCGGTTGTTACGTCAGGGCGTGTCGGGCGGGCGCCCGTCGCATGGCCGGCTCAGGTGGGCGGTCGTCGCACCGGGATGTCTCAGGCCCGCCACGGGAGCTCGGCGGTGATCGTCGTCGGGCCGCCGGCGGGGGAGTCCACCGCCAGGATCCCGTCGACCGCGCCGAGCCGCTCCGTCAGACCGGCGAGACCACTGCCCGCCGTCGCGTCCGCGCCGCCCCGGCCGTCGTCCCTGACCTGCAGCATCATCCGGTTTCCGACCCGCCACACATCCACCCAGGCGCGCCGGGCGCCGGAGTGCTTGGACACGTTCTGGAGCAGCTCGGACACGGTGAAGTAGGCGATGCCCTCGATCGCGGGCACCGGCCGGGCCGGGAGATCGACCTCCACGGACACCGGGACCGTGCAGCGGGACGCGACCGCCGACAGCGCGGCGTCCAGGCCCCGGTCGGTCAGCACAGCCGGGTGGATGCCCCGGGCCAGGTCCCGCAGCTCCTGCAGCGCGGTCTTCACCTCGCCGTGCGCCTCGTCGACCATCCGCGCCGCTGCCTTCGGGTCCTCGGCCAGCTTCTCCTTCGCCAGACCCAGATCCATGGCGAGCGCGACGAGCCGGGCCTGGGCGCCGTCGTGCAGATCGCGCTCGATGCGGCGCAGATCGGCGGCGGCGTGGTCCACGACCACGCCCCGGTCCGTCTCCAGCTCCGTGACCCTGGTCGCGAGCCGCGACGGGCCGAGCAGCCCGGAGACCATCAGCCGGTCGACGGCCGCCAGCGAACGGATGATCCACGGTCCGGCGAGTACGAAGAGAAGGCCGATCGCGCTGGTGGCGGCGATCTCGAAGGGGGAGTCCAGGTAGAACGCGTGCGTCCGGTCGCCGTACAGCTGGATGCCGTCCTGGCCGGCGTACATCGGGAAGACCCACTGCCACAGCGGGTAGGTGAAGAGAGCCCAGCCGTACATCCAGAAGGCCACCGAGACCGTGAAGGCGAAGATCGCCCACGGCATGTGGAGGATCGCGTACAGCAGGTGCCGCCAGGACGCTCCGCTCTTCAGCGTCGCCCCCATCCACGACATCGCCCCGCCCGTCCGGCCCCGCGCCGGCTCGGGCGCCGCCACGTCCAGGCCGAGCAGACCGCGCGCCCTGGCCCGCTCCACCGCGCCGAAGCCGCGGCACATCGCGAGCGCAACGGCCAGGACGGGGATCCCGAGGAAGGTGATCAGGAGGCCCGCGCCCGCCGAGACCAGGGCGATGGAGAGGGAGAAGTAGGCGACGCTCAGCGGCAGCCCGAGCACCAGATAGCCGAACTCGCGCCAGGTGCGGCCCTCGAACGGCGCGCGGATCGCGGCGGGGAGGCGGTGGGAGGCCATCGCTGGTGTCCGTTTCTGCTGGAGGAGGTCGATGTCTTCAAGAGTTCCGGTTCGACGCGCCCCGGACCATGAGGGAGGTGGGCCTCTGCGGCCGGGGGTTTTCCCTACCTGAGGGCCGGAGGAGACCGGTGTCCGGCCGGGGCTTGCCGGAGGAGCCCGGCCGGTCGGGGCTTGCCGGAGGAGCCCGGCCGGTCGGGGCTTGCCGGGGTCTCGTGCCTGGGGACGCCCGGGGGCGACGGTGTCCGGCTAGCCGGCCGGGCGGGCGCGCCAGGGGAGCTCGGCCGTGACCGTCGTCGGACCGCCCTCCGGCGAGTCGAGGACGAAGAGCCCGTCGACCGCGCCCAGACGCTCCGCGAGCCCCGCCATCCCCGTACCGCCGTCCAGCCGTGCCCCGCCGCGTCCGTCGTCCCGAACCTGGAGCAGCAGCCGGTCCTCCCGGCGCCACACCTCCACGGAGGCGGAACGTGCCTGCGCGTGCTTGGACACGTTCTGGAGCAGCTCGGACACCGTGAAGTAGGCGATGCCCTCGATGGCCTCGGCCGGCCGCTCGGTCAGATCGACGCTCACCTTCACCGGGACGGTGCACCGGGCGGCGATCGAGGAGAGGGCGGCGTTCAGGCCGCGGTCGGTGAGGACAGCCGGGTGGATGCCCCGGGCCAGGTCGCGCAGCTCCTGGAGCGCCAGCTTCACCTCGCCGTGCGCCTCGTCGACCATGGAGGCGGCCGCCACCGGGTCCTCCAGAAGCTTCTCCTTCGCCAGGCCGAGACCCATGGCGAGCGCGACGAGCCGGGCCTGGGCGCCGTCGTGCAGATCGCGCTCGATGCGGCGCAGATCGGCGGCGGCGGTGTCCACGACCACGCCCCGGTCGCTCTCCAGCTCGGCGATCCGCCGCTCCAGCTCGTCGGAGGGCGAGAGCAGACCGCGGACCATGGCCCGGTCCGCGTTGGCGAGCCCCCGGGCGAGGAAGGGCAGCACGGGCCAGAGCACGATCAGCGAGACGAGAGTGACGGTGAAGGTCACGATGCCCCAGGGCAGCCGGATGAAGCCGTACAGCAGCGTCCGCCAGGCCACCGGGTCCTTCAGCGCCGTCCACAGCCAGGGGAAGAAGCCGTGCCGGCGGGGCAGCGGGCTGGGCTCCTCCACCCGCACGCCGAGCAGCGCCCGGGCCCTCGCCCGCTCCGCCCGGCCCAGGCCGCGCGCACCGGCGAGACCGAGGGCCAGCAGGGGCAGACCGATCACCGTGACGGCCAGCCCGACACCGATGGCGACCGACACCACCGCGTACACGAAGCCGACCAGCGCGATCGGCAGATTGGCCAGCAGGAAGGAGACCTCCTTCCAGGTGTGCCGGCCGTAGCCGATGCGGGCGGGCGGCAGCCGGTCGCTGTCAGGGGTATCGGTGTCGACGCTCATGGGCCCAAGCCTGCCGGTCCGCATGCCGCGCACGCCATGGGGTACGTGGGTGAAGGGAAGTAGGGATATCCCCACCCGCTCAGTCCGTGACACGACCGCTTACGGCCTCTTTAACAGGGCCTAGACTCCCGTGCGTACAGATCGTCGAAACGGGCAGGGAGCGAGGGGTGGACGTGCCGGATCCGACCGTACGGGCGGGACTCGGACTCGCGGCGGACTACTTCCAGTCGTACTCCGTCGTCGGGCTGCTCGCCGTCGTCGGCGTGCTCTTCGTCGCCGTCGCGTTCGGCGCGGGCCGTCTGCTGCGGCCCGTCGTGCCGACGCCGGAGAAGCTGCTGACGTACGAGTGCGGTGTCGACCCGGTGGGGGAGGGCTGGGCGCACACCCAGGTCCGCTACTACGTGTACGCCTTCCTCTACGTGATCTTCGCCGTCGACTCGATCTTCCTCTTCCCGTGGGCGACCGTGTTCGCCGCGCCGGGATACGGCGCGACGACGCTGGTCGAGATGTTCATCTTCCTCGGCTTCCTGGCCGTGGGACTGCTCTACGCGTACAAGAAGGGCGTCCTGACATGGACGTGACCCCGCTCCCCACCCCGAAGCTGGGCCCTCTGGCCCGGCTGGCCCCCGAGCCGATGAAGGTGGTCCTGAACTGGGGCCGCCGCTACAGCCTCTGGGTCTTCAACTTCGGCCTCGCCTGCTGCGCGATCGAGTTCATCGCCGCGTCGATGGCCCGCCACGACTTCATCCGGCTCGGCGTGATCCCCTTCGCGCCCGGGCCGCGCCAGGCCGACCTGATGATCGTCTCCGGCACGGTGACGGACAAGATGGCGCCGGCGGTGAAGCGGCTGTACGAGCAGATGCCCGAGCCCAAGTACGTCATCTCCTTCGGCGCCTGCTCGAACTGCGGCGGGCCCTACTGGGACTCGTACTCGGTGACGAAGGGCGTCGACCAGATCATCCCCGTCGACGTGTACGTCCCCGGCTGCCCACCGCGTCCGGAGGCGCTGCTCCAGGGGATCCTGAAGCTCCAGGAGAAGATCGCGCGGGAGTCCCTGGCGGCGCGGTACTCGGGTCCGTCGGTGGGCCAGCTGACCAGCGGACTCGTCACCCCGCCGAAGCCGGGCGGTGATGACGAGTGAACGCGAACGCATACGACTCCCTCCCGGAGGCCGTGACCGAGGTCTTCGGCGAGGAGGCGACGGCGGAGCGGGCGTACGAGCTGCTTACGGTGGACGTTCCCGTCGGCTCGTGGATCGCCGCGCTCGAGATCGCGCGGGACAAGCTGGGCTGCACGTACTTCGACTGGCTGAGCGCGGTCGACGAGCCGGGCGTGGGCTTCCGCGTCTGCGCGCACGTGGTGGCGCTGGAAGGCGGTGCGGTACGCCGCCTGCTGGTCCGCACGACGGTCCCGCACGCGGCCGCGAGTCTGCCGACGGCCGTCGACATCTACGCGGGCGCGGCGTGGCACGAGCGCGAGACGCACGAGATGTTCGGCGTCGACTTCACGGGCCACCCGCACCTCGTTCCGCTGCTCCTCCCCGAGAACTTCGAGGGCCACCCGCTGCGGAAGGACTTCGTGCTGGCGGCGCGGGTCGTGAAGGCGTGGCCGGGCGCGAAGGAACCGGGCGAGTCCGAACACGGCGGCCCGAAGCGCCGCCAGATGCTTCCCCCGGGCGTCCCGGACCCCAACGACTGGGGCCCCATGAAGGGCCAGCTGCCCCCTGCCCCGGCCCGGCCCGGCCGCGCGGCGGCCGGCGATCGCCCACCCCGCCGCACCCGTACGGCAGCGGACGGCTCGGCGACCCAGCCGCCGGAAACCGCCACCCCGCCCGCAGGCCCAGGCACGTCCGAGGCCCCCGCCCGTCCCCCGCGCCGCAGCCGCACGACGGCGGACGGCTCGGCGAGCCAGGCGGCCGAGCCGGCGGAGCCGAGCACAGAGCCGGGTCGCCCGCCGCGCCGCAGCCGTACGGCGGCGGACGGCTCGGCGAGCCAGGCGGCCGAGCCGGTCACGCCGAGCGAGCCCGCGCCGCAGGCGCCCGGCCCCGCGGAGCCCGGCAGCCCGGCGAGCCAGGCGCCGGAGGCCGAGCCCGGCACGGCCGCGCCCGCCGCCGGCCCGCGCCGGAGTCGCTCCGCGAGCGAGGGCTCGGCGAGCCGACGCTCGGAGGGCGCGCCCTCCGAGGCCGAGCCCCCGGCCCAGAAGTCGCCCCGCACGCGGAGCTCGGACGCCCCGTGGCACCACGCCCGCCCGGCGTTCGACGACGAGCCCGGAAAGCCGCCACGGCCCGCCGAGGAGCCGACACCGGCCCCGGATGCCGAGCCCACGTCCGAGGCGGCCCCCGCCTCGGAGCCGGCACCGGCCCCGGAGGCGGCACCGGCCCTGGAGGCCGAGCCCACACCCGAGGGGGTTCCTGCCCCGGAGGCGGCACCGGCCCCGGATGCCGAGCCCACGTCCGAGGCGGTTCCTGCCCCGGACCGGGCACAGGCGCCTGAGGCGGCACCCGCCTCCGAGCCTGCCGAGGGCCCGGCGCCGACCCCCGAGGCGGCACCGGCCCCGGATGCCGAGCCCACGTCCGAGGCGGCCCCCGCCTCGGAGCCGGCACCCGCCCCCGAGGCGGAGCCGCGCCGATCCGGTGGTGTCACCGGGCCGTCCGGCGCGACGGGTGCGACCGGAGCATCCGGCGCCACCGGTGCCACAGACACATCCGGTGCCACAGACGAGACCGACCCCACCGACCCCATCACCCCCGCCGGAGGCGAACCCGCGTGAACGACGCACTCGACGTCGCCCTCCGGCTGCTCGTCGTCTTCGCCGTGTTCCTCGTGCTGCCCCTCGTCATCGGGCAGACCGAGCACAAGGTCATGGCCCACATGCAGGGCCGCCTCGGGCCCATGTACGCCGGTGGATTCCACGGGTGGGCACAGCTCGTCGCCGACGGGGTCAAGTTCGCGCAGAAGGAGGACGTCGTCCCGGCCAACGCCGACCGCCGGATCTTCCAGCTCGCGCCCGCCGTCGCCCTCCTCCCGTACCTCCTCGTCCTCGTCGCCATCCCCATCGGCCCCAGCGAAGGAGCCGTCGGTCAGGTCGTCGACGCCGGCATCTTCTTCGTGCTCGCCGTCATGGGCGTCGGCGTCCTCGGCAGCCTCATGGCCGGCTGGGCGTCGGCCAACAAGTTCTCCCTGCTCGGCGGCCTCCGCACCGCCGCCCAGCTGCTCGCCTACGAGCTCCCGATGCTGCTCACCGCCGCCTCCGTGGCGATGGCCGCCGGCACCGTCTCCCTCCCCGGCATCCTCAACGCCTTCGAGTGGTGGTGGCTGCCCTGGCAGATCGTCGGCGCGACCGTCTTCTTCGTCGCCGGCCTCGCCGAGCTCCAGCGCCCGCCGTTCGACATGCCCATCGCCGACTCCGAGATCATCTTCGGCGCGTACACCGAGTACACCGGCCTCCGCTTCGCGCTCTTCCTGCTCGCCGAGTACGCCGGCATCGTCGTCCTCTGCGGGCTCACCACCGTCCTCTTCCTCGGCGGCTGGCACGGCCCCTTCGGCGCCGACGGCCTCGGCTGGGTCTGGACCCTGCTCAAGACCGCGATCCTCGCCTTCGTCGTCATCTGGCTCCGCGTCAGCTACCCCCGCCTCCGCGAGGACCAGCTCCAGAAGCTCGCCTGGACGACCCTCGTCCCGCTCGCCCTCGCGCAGATCGCGCTCACCGGCATCGTGAAGGTGGCGATCAACTGATGTCCCCGATCCCCGGTTCCGGCCTGGCCAAGGGCCTCGCCGTCACGCTCCGCACGATGACGAAGAAGACCGTCACCGCGCAGTACCCCGACAAGCAGCCCGAACTCCCGCCCCGTACCCGCGGCGTCATCGGGCTCTTCGAGGAGAACTGCACCGTCTGCATGCTCTGCGCCCGCGAGTGCCCCGACTGGTGCATCTACATCGACTCCCACAAGGAGACGGTGCCCGCCGCCACCCCCGGCGGCCGCGAGCGCAGCCGCAACGTGCTCGACCGCTTCGCCATCGACTTCGCCCTCTGCATGTACTGCGGTATCTGCATCGAGGTCTGCCCCTTCGACGCGTTGTTCTGGTCGCCCGAGTTCGAGTACGCGGAGACGGACATCCACGAACTCACCCATGAGCGCGACAAGCTCCGCGAGTGGATGTGGACGGTCCCCGAACCGCCCGCGCTCGACCCCCGCGCCGAGGAGCCCAAGGAGATCGCCGCGGCCCGCAAGGCCGTGGAGAAGGCCGCCGCGGCAGCGGCCGCCCAGGCCGCCCAGGCCGAGGAGGAGGAGCAGTGACCCTCGCCGCCACCGGCCTCGCCGCCGCCACCCCCGGCTTCCTCTCGCCCTCCGGCGTCGAGATCGCCTTCCTCCTCGTCGGCCTCGTCACCTTCGGCGCGGCCGTCGTCACCGTCACCACCCGCCAGCTCGTCCACGCCGCGCTCTGGCTGGTCGTGACGCTCGGCGGCCTCGCCGTCGAGTACCTGCTCCTCACCGCCGAGTTCATCGCCTGGGTCCAGGTGCTGATCTACGTCGGTTCCGTCGTCGTTCTCCTTCTCTTCGGCCTCATGCTCACCAAGGCCCCCATCGGCCGCTCCCCGGACGCCGACTCGGGCAACCGCCCCGTCGCCCTCGCGGTCGCGCTCGCCGCTGCCGCCGCGCTCGTCTGGGTTGTCGTCGACGCGTTCCGTACGACCTGGATCGACCTGGACGGACCGGCCCAGGGATCCACCAAGGTGTCCGGCGAGATCCTCTTCCGGCACTGGGTGCTGCCCTTCGAGGCCCTCTCCGTCCTGCTCCTCGCCGCGCTGGTCGGCGCGATCGTCCTGTCCCGCAAGAACGCCAAGGAGGCCCGGGACTGATGCATCTCGCCTACCCCGCCGTCCTCGCCGCTCTGCTCTTCTGCGTCGGCCTCTACGGCGTCCTCGCCCGCCGCAACGCGATCCTGGTGCTGATGTCCGTCGAGCTGATGCTCAACGCCGTCAACCTCAACCTGGTCGCGTTCGACATCTGGCTCCGCGACGCCCTCCACGCCGGTCAGGCGCTCACCCTCTTCACCATCGCCATCGCCGCCGCCGAGATCGGCATCGGTCTCGCGATCGTCCTGATGGTCTACCGCAACCGCGGCAGCTCGGACGTCGACCGGCTGCGCGACACGGCGGAGGCTCCCTCCGACGACGAGAAGGCCGAGGCCACCGCGTGACCACCACGACCCTCGCCTGGCTCGTCCCCCTCCTTCCCTTCCTCGGCTCCGCCGCCGGCCTGCTCCTCGGCCGCACCGCGCCCGGCTTCGTCCGGCCCCTCGCCGTGCTGCCTCCGCTGGCCGCCGCGATCCTGGCCGTCATGGTCGCCGTCCGGCAGGGCGGCGGGAAGACGATCGAGGCCTCCACCCAGCTCACCCCCACCGGGTCGGTCCCCATCGACCTGGCGCTGTACATCGACGGCTTCGCCGCCCTCGTCGCCGTGCTCGTCGGCGTCGTCGCCACCTGCGTGCAGATCTACTCGACCGGGTATCTCCGGGACGACCCCCGCTACCCCTCGTACGCCGCGCTCGTCTCCCTCTTCACCTCCGCGATGCTGCTGGTCGTCTACTCCGGCGACCTGATGGTGCTCCTGGTCGGCTGGGAGATCATGGGCATCTGCTCGTACTTCCTCGTCGGCCACTACTGGGAGACCCCCGAGGCGCGGGCGGCCTCGCTCAAGGCCTTCCTGGTCACCAAGCTGGGCGACGTCCCCTTCCTGATCGGCCTCTTCGCGCTCGCCACGGACGCGGGCACCTTCCGTATCGACGGGATCCTCGGCGCCGTCGCGGCCGGCGGGCTCGACCACCCCACTCTCATCGCGCTGCTGCTGCTCGCCGGTGTGGCGGGCAAGTCGGCGCAGTTCCCGCTGCACACCTGGCTCCCCGACGCCATGGCAGGCCCCACCCCCGTCTCCGCGCTCATCCACGCGGCGACGATGGTCGCCGCCGGTATCTACTTCGTGGCCCGACTGCTGCCCGTCTTCGCCGAGTCCGCGGCCGCGCTGACCGTGCTCGCCGTCATGGCCGCGGTGACGATGGTCGGCTCGGCGCTCGCCGCGCTCGCCCAGGACGACATCAAGCGGGTCCTCGCCTACTCGACCATCGGCCAGCTCGGCTACATGGCGGGCGCCCTGGCCGTCGGCGACCGCGGGGCCGCCGTCTTCCACCTCATCTCGCACGGCGCCTTCAAGGCCCTCCTCTTCCTCGCCGCCGGCGCGATCATCCACGCCGCCGGTACGAACTCGCTCTCGGCCATGTCCCGGATGAGCGGCCTGACCAAGCGGATCCCCGACGCGTACTGGACGATGACCGTCGCCCTCCTCGCACTCGCGGCCCTGCCGCCGTTCGCCGGCTTCTTCTCCAAGGAAGCCGTCCTCGTGGCCGCCGAGCACACCGCCCTCGGGGACCGCACCGTCGCCCCCGCGGGGGCCGGCTGGACCGTCCTCGTCGCGGGCCTGATCACCGCCCTCCTCACCGCCGCGTACGCGAGCCGCCTGTGGCTGCTCGCCTTCCGGGGCCGGGGCGCCGAGGCCCCCGACCACGGCCGTCAGCCGCTCGCCATGACCACCGTGCTCTGGGTGCTCGCGATCCCCTCCCTCGGCTTCGGTCTGTCCGTCACGTACCTCGACGACTGGTTCGACGGTCACGCCCTCACCCCGACCGTCACCACCGCGGTCCTCGGCACGGGCATCGCCCTCGTCGGCGCCGTCGTCACCTACGCGGTCTGGCGCACCCTCGCCACCAAGGCCCGCGCCGGCAAGGGCCCGGTCGGCGAGCCGGTCGCGGCGCACGTCGCCCACCCCGACGCCGAGGCGGGCCAGGTCGAGGCCGAGGCCCTGCACCTGCCGCACCCGGCCGAGGACCCGACCGACCCCGGCCGTGTCCTTCTCGGCCCGCTGCACCGCCACGCGGCCACCGGCTTCCACCTGGACGCCCTCTACACCGCCGCGTTCGTCCGCCCCGTCCTGGCCGCGGCCTCCCTGGTCCGCTTCCTGGACCGCGAGGTCGTCGACACCTACGTGAGCGGCGCGGGCACCGGCACCAAGTGGCTCGGATGGCTCGTCCGCCGCGCCCAGACCGGCAACGTGCAGACCTATCTGAGCGCCCTGCTCGCCGGCTCCGTCGTCCTGGCGATCGCCGCCGTACTCGTCGCCGCCGGAGCGTGAGACGTGATCGATATCAGCGAATCCGTGATGCAGTTCCTTCTTGCGTTGATCGTCGCCGGCCCGCTCGTCGGTGCCGCCGCCGCTCTTCTCCCGGCCCCGCCCGGGCTGAAGGGGAAGTCCCCCGACCAGGCCGTGCTCCGCCACGGCGTGGTCGTCACGGGCGTCGTCCTGATCGCCGCGATCGTCCTCGCGCTCGGCTTCGACCACGACCAGCCGTCGAGGATGCAGGCGAGCACGGACATCAGGTGGATCCCCGCACTCGACGTGCGGCTCCACCTCGGTGTCGACGGCATTTCCCTCCCCCTCCTGGTCATGACCGCGCTGCTGACCTTCCTCTGCGCGCTCTACAACTACTTCAAGCCGCCCAGCGGCCCTTCCGCCAAGGGCTTCGTGGCGCTGCTCCTCGTCCTCGAGTCCGGCACGCTCGCCACCTTCGCCGTCCTCGACCTGATCCTGTTCTTCCTGGCCTTCGAGATGGTCCTCATCCCGATGTACTTCCTCATCGCCCGCTGGGGCGGCGAGGGCAGGCAGGCGGCCGCCTGGAAGTTCATCCTCTTCACGCTGCTCGGTTCGGTCGTCATGCTGCTCGGCCTGCTCCTCATCGGCGTGAAGGCGGGCACGTTCGACATGGTGGCACTGGCCTCCGACAACGGCCGAGGACTGACCACATCCGTGCAGGTCATCGCCGTTCTCGCGATCGGGATCGGGCTCGCGGTGAAGACCCCGATGTGGCCGCTGCACAGCTGGCTCCCGGACGCCCACACGGCCGCCCCGACCGTCGGCTCGGTCCTCCTCGCCGGCGTCCTGCTCAAGATGGGTACGTACGGGTTCGTCCGGATCGTCCTGCCGATCGCCCCGGACGGCATGAGGGTCTTCGCCCCCTACCTCGCCGCCTTCGCCGTCGCCGGCATCATCTACGGATCGCTCGCCTGCCTCGCCCTCGCGAAGCCCGGCAACAAGGGCGACCTCAAGCGCCTGATCGCGTACTCGTCCGTGGGCCACATGGGCTTCGTGCTCCTCGGCATCGCGACCATGACCCCCACCGGAGTCAACGGCGCGCTCTTCGCCAACATCGCCCACGGCCTCATCACCGGCCTGCTCTTCTTCCTGGTCGGCGCGCTCAAGGACCGGTACGGCACCGCCGACCTCGACACCCTCGCGGGCGCCACCGGGGCCGCGCTCTACGGCCGCGCCCCCCGCCTGGGCGGGCTGCTGGCCTTCTCCGCCGTCGCCTCCCTCGGACTGCCCGGCCTCGCCGGCTTCTGGGGCGAGATGCTGGCACTGTTCGGCGCCTTCGAACCGGCCGCGGGCCTCAGCCGCCCCGCCTTCCTCACCTTCATGGCGATCGGCGCCTTCGGCACCCTGCTCACCGCCGCGTACCTGCTCGTCGTCGTCCGCCGGGTCTGCATGGGCGGCCCCCGCCCGAGCGGGGAGACGGTGATCGCCGACGTCCAGGGGTACGAGTTCGCCGCCTGGACCCCGCTCGTCGCCCTCACCGTCCTCGCCGGCCTGTGGCCCGCGGTCCTCCTCGGCCTCACCGATCCGGCCGTCCAGAAGCTCCTCGCGGGAGGGAACTCGTGACGACCACGAACCTCGTCCAGTCCGTCGACTGGCTCGCGATCGCGCCACCGACCCTCACGGCCGTGGTCGCCCTGGCCGTACTCGTCGCCGACCTCTTCGTCCCCGCGCGACACAAGCAGCTCCTCGGCTGGACCGCGATCGCCGGGCTCGTCGCCTCGATCGCCCTGCTGATCCCGCTGCGCGCCGGTGACCGCTCGACCTTCTGCCTCACCACCGATCCGGCCGCGACCGCAGCGTGCAGCTACACCGCGGACAAGTTCACCCTCGTCATCCAGTTCCTGGTACTCGGCGGAGCCCTGCTCACCGCCCTGCTGTCGCTCTCCGACACCCGCGACAGGCTTCCCGCCGGTGAGTACTGGTTCCTGCTGCTCTCCTCGGCCGCCGGCGCGGCGCTGCTGCCCGCCTCCCGCGACCTCGCGACCCTCGTCGTCGCCCTCGAAGTGGCCTCGCTGCCCGCCTTCGCCCTCGTCGGCCTGCGCCGGGGCGACCGGCAGTCCAGCGAGGCCGCGCTGAAGTTCTTCCTCTCCTCCGTCACCGCGACCGCCGTGACCCTGCTGGGCGTCAGCTTCGTGTACGGCGCGACCGGCACCCTCCACCTCACCGAGCTCGCCCAGCGTCTCGACGACGTCCCCGGTCAGCTGGAGACCCTCGCCCAGGCGGGCGTCGCGCTCACCCTGGTCGGCTTCGCCTTCAAGACGGCCGCCGTCCCCTTCCACTTCTGGGTCCCCGACACCTATGTCGGCGCCCCGCTGCCCGTCGCCGGCTACCTCTCCGTGGTCGGCAAGGCCGTCGGTTTCACCGGCCTCATCCTCGTCACGGTCGTCGCGTTCCCCTCCTACGCCGACGTCTGGGGCCCGGCGCTCGCGGTCCTCGCCGCGCTCACCATGACCATCGGCAACGTGGCCGCGCTACGGCAGGTCTCCACGCGCGCGTGGAGCGCGGTCCGGCTGCTCGCCTGGTCCTCGGTCGCCCAGGCCGGCTACCTCCTGGTGCCGATCGCCGCCGCCGCGTACTCCAGCGACGACCAGATCGGCGCCACCGTCGCGTACGCCCTGATGTACGCCGTCGTGAACCTCGGCGCCTTCGCGGTGGTCGTCCTGGTCTCCCGTACGCACCCCGAGAACCGGATCTCCGACTACCGCGGCCTCTACGCCGACCGTCCTGTGATCGCCCTCACCCTGGGCTTCTTCCTGCTCAACCTGGCCGGCCTGCCGCCCGGTATCATCGGCCTCTTCGCCAAGGTCACCGTCTTCTCGGCGGCGGTCGACGCGGGCCTCGGCTGGCTGGCCGTGATCATGGGCGTCAACGTCGTGATCGGCCTCTACTACTACCTGCGGTGGACGGCGCTGCTGTTCCGCCCGCCGACGGCAGAGAAAGCCCACGCGCGCGTGCCCGCCCCGATCACCCTGGCGATCGCGGTCGCCGCCGTCGTCGGCGTCGTGCTGTCGGGCTACCCGCAGTTCGCGCTGCGCTTCGCGGCCACCACGCTCTTCTGAGCCCCGCGCGCCCCACACCCCCCACAGAGAAAAGCATCAAGGAGCTTCACCCGTGCTGAACGGTTTCAAGGACTTCATCATTCGCGGGAACGTCGTCTCGATGGCCATCGGTCTGGCCGTCGGATCGGCCTTCACCGCCGTCGTGACCGGCTTCAGCAAGGCGTTCATCACCCCGCTGATCGGACTGGCCACCGGCTCCGTCGGCGACTTCAGCGAGGCCCAGTTCACCGTCGGCAAGACGATCTTCCCGTACGGTCTGGCGATCGCCGCCGCCATAGCCTTCGTGATCACCGCCGCGGTGCTCTACTTCATGATCGTCGTCCCCATGGCGAAGGTCCAGGAGAGGTTCGCCAGGGAAGAGGCGGACATCAAGTCGGAGAAGCGCGACTGCCCCCGCTGCTTCACCGAGATCCCGGCCGTCGCCACCCGCTGCGCGCACTGCACCAGCGAGGTCGAGCCCGTCGCCACCGCACTGGTGAAGGCGGGCCTCCCGGCCCCGCGCTGATCACCCGTACGGCCCACAGAGCCCCCGGTGGGGGCAGGGGAACCCGTGCATCCCGCCTGGCGTTGACCAGTACGGGAGGGTCCACTGGACATGGCGGTCCCCCCCGGACGAAGTCTGGGAGGACCACCACACAGCAAAGGGTTCCCCTGCCGCACCACTTGGAGGGCGTACCGTGCACCGCCGGCACAACGGGCTGAGGACCGCCGTACTCCTCGGAGGGCTCTCGGCCCTCATCATCCTCATCGGCAGCTTCTTCGGGCGTACGGGGCTGATCGTCGCGCTGGTCGTGGCGCTCGGCACCAACGCGTACGCCTACTGGAACAGCGACAAGCTGGCCCTGCGCGCCATGCGGGCCCGGCCGGTGAGCGAGTTCGAGGCGCCCGCGCTCTACCGGATGGTGCGTGAGCTCTCCACCCAGGCCCGCCAGCCGATGCCCCGGCTCTACATCTCGCCGACCCAGGCACCGAACGCCTTCGCCACCGGCCGCAACCCCCGCAACGCAGCCGTGTGCTGCACCGAGGGCATCCTGCAGATCCTCGACGAGCGCGAACTGCGCGGAGTCATCGGCCACGAGCTGAGCCATGTCTACAACCGGGACATCCTGATCTCCTCCGTCGCCGGAGCGCTCGCATCCGTGATCCTGTTCCTGGTCAACTTCGCCTGGCTGATCCCGATCGGCCGCTCCAGCGACGACGACGGCCCCGGGCTGCTCGGCATGCTGCTGATCATGATCCTCGGCCCGGTCGCCGCCTCGGTCATCCAGCTCGCCATCAGCCGCTCGCGGGAGTACGAGGCGGACGCCTCCGGCGCCCAGCTCACCGGCGATCCGCTGGCCCTCGCGAGCGCCCTGCGCAAGCTCGACGCGGGGACGAAGCAGCTGCCGCTGCCGCCCGAGCCCAAGATCGAGACCGCGAGCCACATGATGATTGCCAACCCGTTCGGAGCGGGCAGGGGTCTATCGAAGATGTTCTCGACGCACCCGCCGATGGCGGAGCGCATCGCCCGACTCGAACAGATGGCAGGTCGTCGCCCGTGAAGACAATCCTGAACGTCATTTGGCTGATCCTGTGCGGCTTCTGGATGTTCCTCGGCTACATGCTGGCCGGCATCCTGCTCTGCATCACGATCATCGGAATCCCCTTCGGTCTCGCCGCCTTCCGCATCGGTGTCTACGCCCTCTGGCCCTTCGGCTACACGGTCGTGGACCGGCGGGACGCGGGCGCGCCGTCCTGCGTCGGCAACGTGCTGTGGCTGATCCTCGCGGGCTGGTGGCTCGCGCTCGGCCACATCACCACCGGCATCGTCCTGTGCATCACGATCATCGGCATCCCGCTCGGCATCGCGAACTTCAAGCTGATCCCGGTGTCGCTGCTGCCGCTGGGCAAGGAGATCGTCCGCACGGACGAGCCGTACCCGTACACGTACACGACCCACTAGGGGTGCTCGCGTCGCCCCCGACCGACCGCGTACGCGACGGTGCCCACCGCGAGGACCCCGAGCCCGGCGAGCACGGAGGCCGGCGGCAGCGCGAACGCGAGCGCCCCGCACCCCGCCAGGCCCAGCGCGGCGAGCGGCCGGTGCGAGCGGCCCAGCGTCCACGCGGAGGCGTTGGCGATGCCGTAGTAGACGAGCACGCCGAAGGACGAGAAACCGATCGCGCCCCGTACGTCCGTCGTGGCAGCCACCACGGCCACCACCGCGCCCACCGCGAGCTCCGCCCGGTGCGGCACCTGGAAGCGGGGGTGCACGGCGGCGAGCCCGGCCGGCAGACGACCGTCCCGGGCCATCGCCAGGGTCGTGCGGGACACCCCGAGGATCAGCGAGAGCAGTGAGCCCAGCGCGGCGACCGCAGCACCGACCATGACGACGGGTACAAGCCATCCGGCGTCGGCCGCCCGGGCCGCGTCCACGAGCGGGGCGGCGGAAGCCGCCAGCGCCTGCGGCCCGAGGACGGCCAGGACGCACACCGCCACCGCCGCGTAGACGGCGAGCGTGATTCCGAGCGCCAGGGGGACCGCCCGGGGGATCGTCCGGGCCGGATCGCGTACCTCCTCGCCGAGCGTGGCGATCCGCGCGTACCCCGCGAACGCGAAGAACAACAGCCCCGCCGCCTGGAGCACCCCACCGGCCGTCACGTCCTCGTCCAGGGCGAGCCGCCCGAACTCCCCGGATCCGGAGGCGAAGGACGTCACCACCACCGCCGTCAGGACGGCCAGGACCAGCGCCACGATCACCCGCGTCAGCAGGGCGGACTTCCGCATACCGCCGTAGTTCACGGCCGTCAGCGCCACCACGGCCGCGACCGCCACCGCATGGGCCTGTTCCGGCCAGACGTACGCCCCGACCGTCAGGGCCATCGCCGCGCATGAGGCCGTCTTGCCGACGACGAACGCCCAGCCGGCCAAGTACCCGAAGAACGACCCGAGGCGTTCGCGACCGTACACATAGGCGCCGCCGGAGGCCGGATACACGGCGGCCAGCCGGGCCGAGGACATCGCGTTGCAGTACGCGACGAGCGCGGCGAGCGCGAGCGCCGGCAGCAGCCCCGAACCGGCCGCCTCGGCCGCCGGTCCGAGCGCCACGAAGATCCCGGCGCCCATCATCGAGCCCAGCCCGATGACGACGGCGTCGAGGACACCGAGCGAGCGGCGCAGTTCCTGTGTCATGCACGGCACACTACGGCCCGCCGCAACCGCGCCCGCGGCCTCCGCGTCTTCCTCACCATGAACGTCATCAGCTGGATCGTCCTGGGCCTGCTCGCAGGCGTCGTCGCCAAGATCCTGCTCCCGGGCCGCGACCCGGGCGGGCTCATCGGCACGACCCTCATCGGCATAGCCGGCGCCTTCATCGGCGGCTGGATCTCGTCCACGTTCCTGGACCGCCCGATCGCCACCGGCTTCTACGACACGGCCACCTGGCTCTCGGCCATCGGCGGCTCGCTGGTGCTGCTGATCGCGTACCGGATCCTCTTCGGCCACTCCCGCTCACGCTGAGGCCTCGGCGCGCTCAGAGCCCCGTCTCGCGGAGGGTGATGTTCAGTCGCCCCGTCAGCCCGAGAGCCGGATCGGCCGTGCCGGGAAGGACCTTGGGCACCCCGTGGTACGCGAAGCGCGACGGCCCGCCGAAGACGAAGAGATCCCCGGACGCCAACTCCACGTCGGTGTACGGCTTCCTCCGGCTCTCGGTGTTCCCGAACCGGAACACGCAACGGTCACCGAGGCTCAGCGACACCACCGGCGCACCGGACCGCTCCTCCTTGTCCTGGTGCAGCCCCATCCTGGCGTCGGCGTCGTAGAAGTTCACGAGGGCGGTGTCGGGGCGGAAGTCCTGACCGTCCCCGTACGCCTCGATCACCGCCTCGCGTCCCAACTCACCCAACCAGCCGGGCAGTTCGACATCGATCGTGTCGAGATACCGGTACGGCACCCAGCGCCGCCCCAGGCAGAGCGACCGCACGGACATCACCCCGCCGCCGGGCAGCACGGTGTGCCGGTACGGCACCGGCCCGCGCCCCCACTCCCGGCAGGCCGCCACCAACTCCCGCTGCCGTGCGAGGGACAGCCACCCGGGAACGTGCACCGCACCCGGGGCCACGACGGCCCGCTCCCGGGCGAACAGCCCGTCCATCACGCCACCAGGGCGCCTTCGAGCCCGAGCAGCCGCTCCTTGCGCTCCAGACCGGCCGCGTACCCGCGCAGACTCCCGTCGGCGCCGATCACCCGATGGCAGGGCCGGACCACCAGGAGCGGGTTGCGCCCGATCGCGGTGCCGACGGCCCGCACCCCGGCCCCCGAGGAACCCACCTGCCGGGCGATGTCCCCGTACGAGACGGTGGAGCCGTAGGGGATCTCCTCCAGGGCGCACCAGACACGCCGCTGGAAGTCCGTCCCGCTCTCCGCGAACGGGATGTCGAAGCGGTCGCGGCGGCCGGCGAAGTACTCACCGAGCTGCGCGGCGATCTCCTCGAACGCCTCGGGCGCGTGCCGCCAGCCGTCCTCGACGGCGGCGGCACCCTTCTGCCCGGGCAGCGACAGCGAGACCAGCGCGGTCCGACCGCCCTCGTCGGCGTCCCGCCCGACGAGCAGCATCTCGCCCAAGGGCCCCTCGACGTACGCGTACACCGTCATGGCAGTTCCTCTCCTCGCACTCGCTCCGCGTCCAGTGTGCGAGGTCCGCCACCCCGGAGGCTGGCGGCTTTCGGACACGCAGTTCGTGACTACCGGTAGTTCACGAACTGGATCGCGAAGTCGAAGTCCTTGCCCTTGAGCAGCGCCTGCACGGCCTGCAGGTCGTCCCGGCTCTTCGAGCTGACCCGCAGCTCGTCACCCTGGACCTGCGCCTTGACGCCCTTGGGGCCCTCGTCGCGGATGGCCTTCGCGACCTTCTTGGCGTTCTCCTGGGAGATGCCCTCCTCGATCGTGGCGAAGATCTTGTACTCCTTGCCGGACAGCTGCGGCTCACCGGCGTCCAGCGACTTCAGCGAGATCCCGCGCTTGATCAGCTTGGTCTCGAAGATGTCGAGGATCGCCTTCACGCGCTCCTCGCCGTTGGCCTGCATCAGGATCTTCTCGCCCGACCAGGAGATCGAGGCGTCGGTGCCCTTGAAGTCGTAGCGCTGCGAGATCTCCTTCGCGGCCTGGTTGAGGGCGTTGTCGACCTCCTGCCGCTCGACCTTGGAGACGATGTCGAAACTGGAGTCGGCCATGACGTGTGGCTCCTTGCGTCGAAGACGTTGCGGTTGCGTTGGCGTACGAGGCAAGCCTAGTCATCCGATCAGGCCCGAACCGCTGATCAATCCGGTGGCGGAGCACCCCTGAGGATCAGGTATCGTTTACGTCGTTGCCACGGAGCACCGCCGAAAAGCGGCTCCGAGCAGCGACATCCCATGGCGGTGTGCCCGAGTGGCCAATGGGAGCGGACTGTAAATCCGTCGGCTTAGCCTACCCAGGTTCGAATCCTGGCGCCGCCACGCGATAAGAACGGCCCCTGATCTGCGGAAACGCGATCAGGGGCCGTTCTGCTGTGCAAGTGCAGCAGGGCATGACTGTCTCGCCCTGTCTCACTCGATCACGCTCTCTACCAGCGCGTGTGGACGGGCTGTGGACGGGATTCCGGCCCTGACCTGCGCTTGTGGCCGAGGGGCGCCTAGCGCGACGCCTGGGCGGTCGCGCCCCGGATGGCTCGCCGTAGCATCCGGGGCGTGACCCCCACCAGCACCTTCGTACTCTTCGACGTCGACGGGACCCTCATGGACGCCGTCGCCAACCAGCGGCGCATGTGGCACGAGTGGGCCGCCCGGTACGGACTCGACGGCGACGAGGTGTACGCCGTGGCCCTGCGGACGCGGCCCGTCGAGACCTTCGCGGCCGTCGCCTCGGGGCACGACCCGGACGAGTGCCTCGCCCTGCTGCACGCGCTGGAGGACGAGGACGTCCGTACGGGCTCGTACGCGGCCTTCGACGGAGCCGCCGAGCTGCTCGGGGGAATTCCGGCGGACCGGTGGGCGATCGTCACGTCGAACTACGAGCACCGGGTGCGGGGGCGGTTCGAGCGGACCGGACTGCCGCTGCCGGGGCTGATCGTGGACGCGGCCTCGGTGACCGAGGGGAAGCCGTCCCCCGTCCCGTACCTCCTCGCGGCCGAGAAGCTGGGCGCGGACCCGGCGGAGTGCCTGGTCATCGAGGACGCGCCCTCCGGGGTCCGCTCGGGGCTCGCCGCCGGGATGACGGTCTGGTCGGTGAACGGCCCTGATCAAGTGGCGGGCTCCCACCGGCACTTCACCGCCCTCGCCGAGGCGGCTCCGCACATCCTGGCGACGCTGGCGTAGCCCTGCGCCCGCGCACTGTGAGGCGGGTCACAGGGAACGTTCCGGCGCTTCGGCTCCTCCTTCGGGTGTCGGCTCTCGGCGCCGGCCTCGACTCGGAGGGGGACCCATGGCGGTCATCGACATCCAGCGGCCTCGTACGGCCACCGGCGCGCGGGCCGTCCCGGCGCTGCTCGCCGTCCTCGCGCTGGTGCACGTCTACTGGGCCACCGGCCTGACGTGGCCGGCCCACGACGAGCGGGCGCTCTCGCTCGCGATCCTCGGCGATGTTGTCTCCTTCGGGCCGCCCGTCGTGCTGCCGCTCGCCGCGCTGGAGGGCCTCGCCGCCCTGGCCGTGTTCGCCCGGGTGGGTGGTCGGGGCGGCAGGGCGGCGCAGTGGGTGACGGCCGCCGTGGCCGCCGGGATGCTGCTGCGCGCGGCGGTCGGGGTGGTGTGGATCGTGGTCGGGCGCGACGGGTCCGGTTCGGCGTTCCCGTGGCTGAACGCCTTCCTGTACACGCCCCTGTGCCTGGTCTTCGGATGGGCGGCCCTGCGTGCCGCCCGCTGATCACGCCGGCCGGAGTGCCGGCCGGGACGGCGTCGAGCAGGGAGTCGAGCGGGGCTGCACCCGAGGCGTCGACCGGGGCTTCGAACGAGGCGTCGCGCTGGCCCGGGCCGCCCGGCGGGGGGACACGCTGGCCCTGCACGACCTGCTCGACCATCTCACCCCGTACATCTCCCGGATCTGCCGTCCGATCGCGCTGGACGACGGCCCGGACGCCACTCAGGAGGCGCTGGTCGCCGTATTCACGTCGCTGCGGTCGTTGCGGGATCCGGAGGCGCTGTACGGGTGGGTGCGGGGGATCTCCGTACGCGAGGCGGTCCGGGTCGCCAAGCGGGCGGCGCGGGCGCGGCCGGCTGAGTCGGCCGACGTACCGGAGCGGGGTGATCCGCAGCTCGCCGCCGACATCGACGACGTCCTCTCGCGGCTGTCTCCGCAGCATCGCGCCGTGCTCGTGCTGCGCGATGTCGAAGGAATGGACGAGGAGTCCGCGGCGGCCGTGCTCGGCGTTCCGGCCGGCACCGCGAAGTCGCGGCTGCACCGGGCCCGGCAGAGTTTCCGAAAGGCGTGGAACGGATGACACAGACCAACGTGGGTCGGCTACGCGTCATGGGGGCCGCGATCCGGGGGGCTCATGTCGTCGAGGGGGTGCTGCCCTCGTCGTTGGACGAGGTGTGGGGCGTGATGGGGGATCTCGAAGGTGGCTTCGGGGACTTCCAGCCGGACATGCGGTCCGTGCGGGTCCTCCGTGTCGACGGCGACCGCGTCGAGGCCCTGGCCCGCAGCCGGTACGGCCTGCGCGCCCACTTCCACGGCGTCCTGCGCCCCGGCTGGGGCTGGCTGCAGAGCCGGTTCCTGGTCGTCGGGATGGCGGCCGACGCGATGGACGACGGCCGGACGAGGGTGGCGCTCACCGGAGGCGTACGCGTACCGGGGAGGCCCGCCCTCGTACCGATCGGGGCGCGCGGGGAGCTCGAACAGGCCATGAGGCGGCTCGGCGAGCGCGTGCCCTAGGGCGAAGCCGGGGCGCCCGCACGGTGCTGGTTTAGCCGGGCGGAGATCTTGGCGTTGGCCGCGTCGTCACCGCCCTTGAGGAACTTCGCGTACACCCGGAAGAGGACGCCGGTGGAGTGGCCGGCCCGCTGGGCGACGAGCTGCGGCTCGACCCCGGAACTGAGCCAGGTTGAGACGGCCGCGTGACGAAGGTCATAAGGCCGCTTGGCGAGCTTGGTCTCCCGCTCGGAGGGGGTCAGAACGTCCTCGCGGGCGCCCGCCCAGACCTCCCCGTATCCGCTCTCCTGGACCATGCCGCCGCGGGCCGTCCGGAACAGCCGGCCGTCGGCGTGGGTGCCGTGCGCGGTTACGTGCCACCGGAGCATCGCGACCAGCTCGGGCGGGATCGGTACGTGCCGGACCGCCTTCCGGGTCCGGTGCTTCAGCCCGCGTCGGTCGTGGGCCTCGCCCGTGTCCGTCCAGGAGCTCCCGGAGCGCGCCCGGCTCTCCCGGAGTCGCATGAGTCCCCAGCCGCGCCGGGGCAGGTCGCAGTCCTGGAGCCGGAGCCCAACAAGCTCCCCGGGGCGGGCGGCCGAATAGTAGATGCACCCGAAGAACGCCTCCAGGTGGCGGCCGCGGGCGCCCTGCTTCCGCACGGCCGCCAGGAGCGAGGCGACTCGCTCGGGGTCCGGCACGGCCTCGGGGTCCACCTCCTCCTCGACTTTCTCCGGGGCCTTCCACTTGATCGCAGAGAGCGGGTTCTCAGGCAGTAACTCCGCGTCCACGGCGAGACCGAGGGCCTGGTGGAAGATCGCTCGCTTCCGGGCGATGACGGCGCCGGAGGACGTCTTGCCGTCCAGTCGGCGGGCACAGGCGTCCAGGGCTCGGCGTACCAGCAACCGGTCAGCCAGGTTGGATGTCGGGACCGACTTCCGCTCGACCCAGGCGAGCAGCGCGGCCACGTCCTCCGGTGTCTCCTCCTTCCACCGGTTCACGTTGAAGCCCCAGGTGTAGAGCGCACGGCGCACGGCTTTGTGGTCCGCCATTCCCTTCGTGTCCTTCACCAGAGCCAGGGTCACGGTGGCCATGGCTTCAGCGAGGTTCCGGCGTGTGGAGGCGGGGGAGTGGTCCCACTTCATCTCCAGGTAGTTCCTCGCGTGCTGGTACCAGGAGATGTCCTTGGCCTTCTGGGCCATGGACTTCGGCAGGCCGGTGTCGATGTCCCACGGCTCACCCTCGCGGCTCGCGGTGATGAACTGTGCGCGCCGGCTCTCGGCGAGCCCGAGCGTCAGGAAGGACTCGCAGTGCGGCTTCGTGCCGACCCGCCAACGGAGCTGGTACGGCTTGCGGTACGGCCGCTTGCGGATGCTCCAGATCCGTACGGTGTAGCTCCAGTCGGTCACGCGGTCTCCAGTTCGTTCAGGAAGGCGTCGAGCACGCTGCGTCGGATGTGCAGACGGCCGTTGGGGAGGCGCTTCATCGCCGGGGCGTAGCCGCGGTTGCGCCAGCGGTAGTAGGTGGCGCGGGTAATGCCGATCTCGTCGAGGGCGTCGCTGAGGGGCACAAGGACGTCGGCGGGCTGACGGCGGCGGGTGGGGCTGGCCATCGGTTCCCCTCCTCGGGGTGAAAGTCGGAGTGGCATCGCTCGGACGGACGGGCGGGGGTGGGGCTTCTGGGCGTCCGTACCTGTCCGAAGGGCGGATCTCTGCGTCACTGCGTCACCTGCGTCTCTCGTGCGTCTGGCCTGCGGGTTTTGGTGTCGCAGAGGGCGAGGCGTGCGTCATCGGTTCGTCGCTGTGCCTGTCACCGGTGACGTAGGTGACGCGGGGTGACGCGGTCCTCGGCCTCTTGCGTCACCTATGGAGCCGCAGCTCAGGGGCCGTCCGGCGTGTGCCGGTGACGTGGGTGACGTAGCGCTTCCCTTCTTAGGAAAGGGAGGGGTCAGTGTCTGTGGTTGTGCGTGCCTCAGGGCGTGAAGAAGGAGCCGCTTCGCGGCGCGTCCGCTGGGCGGCGGCGGCGAGCCGCCGAACAGCAAGAGGAGCACCCCCTGCGCCAGGGCGGGCGTGCTCCTCTTGCTTGTGCGCGAGCCGTGGTGGCTTCGGTCAGAACATCGGGTTCGGCTGGTCTGGTGCCGGGCCGGAGCGTCGGGTCATTTCGACGTAGCGGGCGGTGTTGGTGCGGCCCCAGTCGACGAGGACGCCTCGGGCGGCGAGGGTTGGTTGCAGGCGCTTGAGCCGGTCGGAGAGGACTTTGCCGGTGGTGGGCCAGCCCTTCGGCAGCGGACGGCATTCCTCGCCGCTGTAGAGGCCGGTGAGCGCGTGCAGCCACTCCGAGGACGTCATCCGCACTTCCACGCCCGGGGCGAGGCCGGCGGCGTGCTTGAGGACGGTCTGGGCGAGCAGGTCGCCTTCGATGACGTCGTCGTTGAGGTCGTCGAGGCTGGCCCGGTAGGCGTCCAGGGCTCCGAGGCCGGTCGCGGCGTCGAGCTGCGCGCACAGATGGGCGAAGTCGGCCATCCGCAGGTCGGTCGGGATGTCCGCTTGAGCGGCGCGGACCCTGACGGTCAGGTCGAGGAGCGAGCCGAGGATGGCCGGCAGCGCTTCGTCGTACTCCGCCCACAACTCCGCCTCGGTCCGCCGCACCCGCGGGCGCTCCAGGCGCAGCGGAAGCAGTCGTTCGGCGAGGTCGGGGCGGATCACGCCGACATCGATGCCAGTCAGGAGCATCGGGCGCCGGTAGCGCGAGCGGACGACGTCGCCATCAGTGAACAGCGCACGCTTGACGCTTTCGGCGCCGGTGACGATGCAGCACATGGCGTCGGACAGGTCGGGGGTCATGTGGGAGAGGTTGTCCAGGGCGGTGACCCATCCCGCGGCGACGGCCGCGATCAGGTTCTCCTCGTCCTTCGGCGCGCGGCGCAGGTCGCCGCTCATGCCCTCGATGATCCGCACCAGCATCCGCCCGCCGGTGGACTTGCCCGCGCCCTGGGGGCCGGTGAGGAAGGGGGCGGGGACGGGCACGGACGGCCCGAGGCAGCCGATGAGCCAGGCGATGGCCAGGCACTCGGTCTCCGCGTTGGCGAAGTTGCACAGCCGCATCAGCAGGTCGATGCCTTTGCCGTTGGTGTCTTTGGCCGGCAGGGGCAGTTCTCCGGTGAGCTGGGTACGCCGCCAGCACACCTCTTTGGGGTCGGGGACGGTGATAGCCCAGCCGGTGGGGTGGATGCGGACGGACTGTCCGTCGTTGCGCCCGAGGTCGAGCCAGGTCGCGCCGTCGAACCCGGGCGCGACGCGGATGTGGACCGGCTGCACGTCCTCGGTCAGGGCCAGGGCCTCGATCAGGTCGAGCGCTTCCTTGAGGGCGGTGCCGTTGAACACGCCGTGCCCGTCCTTGAACAGGCCGACCATGAGTTCCTGGCGGTGGCTGCCCGTCGTCCCCTGCGAGCGGATCGGGCGGGCGACGGGGTGACTGTTCTTCTGGGCGTAGACGGTGCCGTCTGCGGTGCGGAAGTAGCGGAAGTTGGCCTGCGCGTAGTCGGTGATGATCTCGCGGGCCGGGGTCTTTTCGTCGTCGGCCATGGTCACAGTCCCAAGCTCGTACGGGCGTTGGCCCAGGCGTCCGCGCAATGGCGGGCGGATTCGCCCTTGGCCTGAGCGGCGGAGAACAACCGGTCGATGTGGGTCTCGGTGAGGCAGCCGCACCGGCCGTGAGTCGACAGCACCGCGAGGAACGTTCGGTACACCCCGGTGTGGATCGCGCTGCGGACCTCGGCGATCCGCTGCTCCGCCATGGCGATTCCCCGCTCCAGGAACACGGGAGACCGATGGGGGCACCGCCCGCCCCCGACCGGTGCGGACACGGCGCACTGCACAGCGCGGACGGTGGCGGGCGCCTTGATGACCAGGGCGCGGACGGTCGCCGGGAGTGAGGCCGGGTTGCCGGTACCCGGGCCGAGCCATCGGGCGTAGGACATAAGCGACTTGATGTCCACGCCGGGCCGTACGCCGTTGGCCGACTGCATCGTGCCCCGGTAGATCCAGTGCTCGCCCCGCGTCGTGGCCACCATTTGGGTCGGCGGCAGGGTCTCGCGGGCCCACGCGATCGCATCGGTGTCGTCCAAGTCGACGACAGTGACGCCGGCGCCGCCGGGGTGGTAGGCGACGGTCTCGGCGTGCTGCCACGCGCTCGTCCAGGCCGGGGAGGAGAGAACGTCAGGGTCGGTGGTGGCGGCTGCCCAGCCGTGACACGGCCGGGGACAGGCACATGGGCCGGGGGTCTTCATGTTCGGCCGGCCACCGCACGCGTTGGCGCTGCAGTCGGGGCAGTTACCGAACGGGCCCTTGTCAGCGCGCAGCGGCAGGACCGGCAGCCCGCCAGCGGCCAGGCGCAGGGCAGCGTCGACGTGACGGCCGGTCGGGGCATCTCGCCGGATCGAGCTTGCATGGGTCATGCTGGGTGTCTCCAGTTCTGTAGACGGTGCTGGCAGGCGAGGGCGGCCCGAGGCTTTGGCGAGACGCGGGCCGCCCTTTGGCGTGCCTAGAGGTTGGGGATGGCCTGTACGACGGCGGTGGCGAGCTGGTTGATGGGTTCGGCGGCGCCGGTGGAGGCGAGGAAGAAGCCGAACCCGGCGGCGGTGAACGCGGCCCCGGGGCCGAGGTTGCCGGAGCGCAGGAGGAAGAACAGAACGAGCCCGAACAGGGCGACGAGCGAAACCGTGATGGCCATGCCGAAACTCCCCTTAATCAGCGTGTGGAACGGGTGGATAGGCTGCGCGGCCGATGGGCCGGTGCAGGGCGGATGGTGCACTCGCGGTGCACGGCTCCTCATGACGCGGCGAAGTGGAGGCCAGCGCGGTCGTTCCCGACGGCGGCAGGATGAGTAATGCTCGAGACCTCCGTCGACCTACCCGCGAGCTGGAGAGCAGAGGTCCCGAGACTCTGGTGAGACGCGGGGAGATCTTGTCTTTGTGGCTGCATTCGGCCATGCCGACCGCGATGTATAGACCTTGGGTGATGAGGCTCGTACTGTGCGTACATGGAGTGGGGGACTCTTGCGGTGGCCGCATGCGGAGCTGTTTTTGGCATCGGAGCCACACTGTTGACGGACGTCGTACGCTCGCGCCGGGAGAAGGACGTGCGGTGGTCTGAAGCGAAGAGGACTGTCTACGTGCGCTTCCTCACCGCGCTGGCGCAGGCTCACAGCCGCATGACGGTTGCGTCATTCAAAGAGGCGTACGGGCCTGCCCGAACGCAGGCCGTACATGATGCCTTCCTCAGTGACCCGCAGCACTTTGACGCCAAGTCCCTGCTAGGAGAGTTGGCGATCGCCGCCCCCGATCACGTCTACGAGGCGGCCGTGTCGGTCTATGAGCAATTGCGTGCTGCACGCGACTTGCTAGCCGAGCACGAGGCGGGCGTTGACGCGCCGGAGTACCAGCGCACCATACGACCCTTCTTCCTGGACATGGAGGCCCTCCAGCGGCTCATGCGGGAAGACCTCCCAGCAGCGCCGTCCCGGCGAGTTATCACAGGCCGCAGGCCGTCCGGTCAACGCTGACGGGGCGGCACGGGGCGGGTGCCATCGGCGTGGATGCCGCGACTGGCGTTGAGCATGCGGCGGCCGGCGCGCAGCCGGTAGCGGTGGCCGTGACAGTGGTGGCAGGGCTTGGCCCCCTTGACCCGGCGGTTGCGGTCGAGGCGGAGCTTGGAGCCGAGTCCCTTGCAGGTGCGGCAGGTGCCGAACGGCGAGGCCGCGCACAACAGTGCGTAACCGGCGAGGGTGGCGAGCAGGAGCAGGGTGCTAGCGGCGAGCATGGGTGGTCACTCCCTCTCCAGGGGCGGTTTCCAGGGTTTTCGCAGGTGGGCCTCTAGACGCTAGTGCGCAGGTCAGGGCCCGGTTTGCTTGCTAGCGGGGCTGCTAGACCTAGCGGCGGGGGCTGCTAGGTCTAGCAGTGGTGCTGGGGTCAGGCGGCGGCCCTGTCGGCGTTACGACGGGTGATGGCGGCGGTGATGTCGGCGCGGTCGATGCCGCGCCGGTTGGCGCCCTTGCCGTCGTCGGTGGTGCCCCAGACCTGGCCGGGCTTGATGCCCCAGGGCTTGAGGGCGGCGGTGACGTTCTCGCCCTTCCAACCGGCATAGGTGTCGGGGCGCAGCTGCGTGAGGCGGGCGGCGATCCGCTCGCACCACACGGCCTTCTCGCCCTCGGCGATGACGTCGAGGACGTCGGCGAGGACATCGCTGCCGGTGTTCTTCTCCGGGCTCTTGCCGACCGCGTGGCCGGTGACGTTGCCGTACTCCTCGCGGGCCTGGCGGGCACGCCCCACGACCTGCTCGGCGGCGAGCGCGTCGACGAACGCGGAGGCGACGATGCGGGGGTCATCGCCCTCGCCGGCCATCCAGCAGATGCCGCGGTCGGAGCGGGAGAACATCGTGGCCCGGATGCCGGCCTTGTAGGCGCCGGTGCCGAGGACCATGTCGTTGGCGGTGTGGCCCATGACCTTCAGGCAGAACCTGAGGATGGCGTTGGCGGAGATGCCGGTCGGCAGAGATTTGGCGTCGGGACGCTGGGTGCCGAACATGCCGACGATCCCGAGCGCGGGTCCGCGCTTGGTGATGTCGGTGCAGATGTCCTCCAGCTCCTCGCCGTACTCCTTGTGCTCGAAG
Source organism: Streptomyces sp. NPDC039609 (assembly GCF_055596705.1). Lineage (NCBI taxonomy): Bacteria > Bacillati > Actinomycetota > Actinomycetes > Kitasatosporales > Streptomycetaceae > Streptomyces > Streptomyces sp. NPDC039609. The sequence continues at coordinate 411,303 of NZ_JBVIUJ010000005.1, read as the reverse complement.
GGCACCTGGCACTCGTCCAGGCCGACGATGATGGGGTGCAGCCGGAGGGACTTGTCGTTGGCGAGTTCCGGGGTGACTTTCGACTCGGGGCAGCGTGAGCGCGGCAGGGACTTGATGACCTTCGCCCGGCGGCGCAGCTCTTCCTTCAGTTCCCGCAGGGAGGCGACGACGTATTCGATGTCGTCGTCGTCCTCGCCGGCCCGGTAGCGGTGGCAGACCGGTTCCAGGGCGCCGAAGTCGCCGGTGCCCTTGAAGTCGAACGCGTGGATCTCCGCGCGAGGGTCGAGAGCGGCGATGAGTAGGAGCAGCCGCATGAGGAACGTCTTGCCCATGCGGGGCACGGAGCCGATCACGATCGCGGCGAACATCAGGGTCACCGACACGTCCCGCATCCGCTGGTCGTTGCCGAACACCACTGGCTTGAACAGGTCGACCGTGCCCGTCTTCAGCAGCGGCCAGGCGGGCTTGGTGGTCTCGTTCATCGGCTTGTCCCCCACCCACAGCACCAGGCGGCCCTCGTGCTCGGTGGGGTCGGGGGACGGCCACACGCAGCCGGTCTTCCGGCGCAGGCCGGAGGCGAGGGGCTTGCGGGCCTCCATGATGTCCTCGGGCGTCACGCCGTAGGGAAGGTCCAGGTCGGCGCGGTATCCGGGCCCGTCCCGCACGATCTCCGACACGAAGCGCATCCCGTTCATGTCACCGCCTTTCTTGATGGCGGCGGAGATCTTCGCGTTGCCGATCGAGTCCAGACCCCGGAGCACGATCGACCCGGTCAGCTTCTGCACCTCCGTCTTCAGCACCGCCGGACCCACCACCGGGGTGTCCGGCTGCTGCCCGCCGAAACCGAGCAGGAGCACACCGCCGGCGGCGAACGCGTACAGGTAGGCCGGGGCGATGACGTAGAGCCACAGGGCGAACCCGGTCCCGAACACGGCCGCAACCAGCGTGACCAGGCCGCGCAGCCGGATACGTCCCGCCCGCAGCTTGGCCAAGCGCATGTACTCCTCGACGTCCTCGGTCCGCACCGCGTAGTCCCGCAACGGGGCCGCTTCCCGGTCCCACACCCACCGGTTGGTGGACGCGATGAACCGGCACGCTCCCCGCGGGGACATCAGCGCGAGCCGTCCGGCGTAGACGGGCACGCGGACCCCGTGGAACAGGGCCGCATATCCGAGGTTCGCGCCCGCGTGGCGGGCGGTGGCCAGGAAGTCTCGCCGGTTGGTCAGCCATCCGGCGAGGACCGGCTTGCGCTTCTCGATGGTCACCTTCGGCTCGGGAAGCTCCGGGTTGTCCACCGCCACGGGAGCGGTGGGCGTCTCGTCTTCGTCTATGTCGGGGACGGGCCGCAGGTGAGCGGCCATGGCGTCGGTCATGCTGGTCTTCTCCTACTGCTCATGAGTGGTGGGGAGGACCCGGGGGCGGTCCTGTTTCCTTGGCCGGGACGGCCGCCCCCGGGGCACAGCTACTTGCGCTTCTTCTCCTCGCGCTCCTGGCGCTTGCGGGCGCGCTCGATGACGCGGTCGACCTTGCGTTCCAGGTCGCTGCGGTCGGCGTTCTCGCCCGCGAGGCAGCGCTTGGCCATCCGGGCGACGTTCCACGCGACCTTGGCGTGCTCACCGGCGGTGAGCTTGGGGTAGTTCGGGTCGTAAGCCGCCATCACTTGGCCTCCGTCTTCAGCTCGGCGGACTCGGTGACGGCGGCGGCCTGGGCGAGCTGCGCCCACACGGCCGCCTCCTCCAGCGCGCCGTCCGGACGGTCACCGCCAACGGTGCGGGCCTTGAGCAGCCGCTCGGCACAGCGGCGGTAGTCCTGGCTGGTCACAGCAGTCCCTCTCTGGGGCCGGACTGTCCGGCTCCCCACCCGCCCCGGAACATCCAGGGCGGACAGGCAGCCGTCAGCGACGGCGGCGGGACTTGCTGAGCGTCTTCGCAGCGGCTTTGCCGTCCGGGCCACAGACCGACTTCACGACCGTGACGACGCCCCAGGTGAGGGCGACGGCGAGGAACGCGAGGATTGCGAGGTTGGCGGCGATGGCGGTGAGCGCGCCGACGAGCAGGGGGCCGAAGTAGACCCCGGCGGCGACCGCGCCGGCGCCGACCCCGGAGCCGAGCGCGACCCGCTGAACCGTCCGGTCCGGCGGCGCCTGGTGAATGTGTTGGTGGACGACCTGGGGGGCCGCGGTCGGTTGGTGGATGGCGGGCAGTTGGTCGGCGTAGGCGTAGGTGCCGTCGGGGAGCCGCACCACGGGTGCGGGCTCGGCCAGGTTGTCCATGGTTCTCCCAGGTCAACGGGCCGCTAGAGTCGCGGCCATGGGGGCCATTGAGATTGAGTTCGATCCACTGCCATGCCACGGGTGCCAAAAGCTGATCAAGCAGCCCAAGTGGTGGCGCCTGAAGCGGCATTGCAGCCGCTGGTGCCGCCTCAAGGACCAGCTCGCCCGCGTCGCGGACTTCCTGCTGTGCTAGCCAGCACCGCCCATGGGGTGCAGATCACGCGGCCACGCGCTTCCAGGCGGCCCGCAGCCGAACTTCCGACGCGGAGTGGCCGGCCGCGCGGAATCGGGTGGCCATCTCCCGGTAGGACAGTGCCGGAGTCTGGCTGTGGCGGATCTGGTCGACGAGCGCGTCAAGCGCGTCGTCGGTGAGCGCGGGAGCCACGTCCAGGGCGAGCACCGCAACGGGCTCGACAGGGCCCCAGACGGGAAGATCCCAGGTGGGTGTGACTCCGGGCGTGACGCGGGTCGTCACACTGGTCAGCGCCCGTCCGGTGTCCTCGCCGTCCCGCGTCGTCTCCAGCGTCGACCACGCTCGCGAGAGCGTCTGCGCGGTCTTGGCTTGGACGCGAGCGACGCGGGCACCGGCCTGCGTCACGGCCGTCAGCCGTGTCTCCTCGGTCGCGGCCTCCGCCCGCAGCCGGGCGCGGGCCACGGCCGCTTCGTCACGGGCCTCCTGCCGGATCCCCCGGATCGCCCCGAGAGCGCCGGGGGTCAGTGCGGTCCGCTCCCACAGCCCGTGCACGAGCCAGAGCGCCTTCGCCGCGACCGGCAGCCAGGAGACCGCCAGCCACGCGCCGGCGGACTCTTCGGCGGTGAATGCGTGGGCGACCAGGACACCGGTCGCGGCAAGGCCGAAGCACCATCCGACGACGGTGACGCCGGTCGACCGGTCGCCCTGAGCGGCCAGGCGACGTTCGTAGGCGAGGGTGGCAAGCCACCCGCCGTCGATTCCGAGCCCGACGACCAGCGCGATAGGCCAAGGCATCGCCGTGCCCAGCCACATCACAACGACCGCCAGGGTCAGCACCATCGATACCGCCGTCATCGCGACGGCGGGCAGCACAGTCTTGGCGTTCACGCCGCACCCCCCGGCATCACGCTGGCGGTGCGGTTCGTCAGGTCCCGCCGCGCGGCCAACACCCGGTTCCGGGCGCGGCGTACGCGCCGCTGATCCAGCTCGGAGGCCGGCCGATCGATGGTCATGATCTGCGCGTCGAGCAGGTCGACCTCCGCCAGGATCAGCGGCATCTCCTGCTCGATCGCGTCCAGCTCCGCGTCCGACGGCTCGATGTCCATCGGGGTTGCGGTAACGAGCTTCTGAAGTACAGCGATGGACTTCATTGGGTGTGTTCCTCTCATCCAGGAACGGCCCGAACAGAGGCCCCGGAGGTGCAACTCCGGGGCCTCTCGCCGTTGGAACCAGGAATCCGGCTCCCCTCAGCCCCGCCCGTACGGCACGTGGCCAGACGGGCGGAGGAGGCAACCGGCCGCAGCACTGCTGCGCAGGTGACCTGACATCCGTGGATCACCGGCTAGTCCGGCGCACCCGAAGATGACGGATCAGGGAGACGCGATGGGCGCTGCCGGCGTGCCGGTCCAGCACGTACGGCGCCCTGAGTCTGCGTCGGGACATCGGTACCTCCTAGGCGTCGAGCAACGGGGATGGAGCACTGCAAGGGGGACCTCGTCCCCACTCTCCGGCCGTTGCTCGCGGTCGCCGGGCCACCTCGCCAGTCGGGCCGAAGCCCATTGCGTCCTACCTGGCCTTTAGCGGGATTGCAGCGTCCCCGCCCTTTGCTCGTACGCAGCACCTCATGTCGGGCCGAGGCCCGATGAGGTACATGTAGTACCTGTTCCTCATCATGGGGAGGAGGATTCGCGGCGTCAAGTCCCTTGGTTCTTCCGGGGTTCGCGAGTCCGTCCCGTTCGATGTACCTAGCGTGGCCTGATCAGGGCAGACGCTGGACTCCGCGCATGTACGACTGGCGGACGACTTCGCTACGGTGAAGTCGTACCAAGTCGTCCCACTGGGGGGAGTGCACGGCATGGCCAATGAGAGACTTCGCGGCGCGATCATCGAGAGCGGCATGACACTCGATCAAGTCGCCGAAAAGCTTGGAGTTTCGGCGAAGACCGTCGAGCGCTGGATCAACGATTCAAAGCGTCAGCCTTACCGCCGATTCAAGTACGCGGCGGCATCGCTGCTGCGATGCGAGATGTCCTACCTGTGGCCGGAGGAGCGGACGTCCGCCGAGGTGACCGAGGCAGGGAACGCAGAGTTGGTCCGGCTCTACCCGCACCGTTCGGTCGTTCCGAACCGACTGTGGCCCCAGCTCTATTCGCAGGCGAGGCGGCACTTTGACGTGCTCGTCTTCTCCGGGTTCTGGCTCACGGAAGACGCGGCGTTCCACCAGGTCGTGAAGGAGAAGTCAGCGGCCGGCGTCCCCGTTCGGTTCATGCTCGGTGACCCGGACAGTGAGGCGGTCGCGGTACGCGGAGCGGACGAGGGAATCGGGTCCGCCATGGCGAGCAAGATTCGGAACGCGCTGGTGAACTACGCGCCGCTCTTCGGGCTACCGGGGGTGGAGTTCCGGCTTCACGGCACGACGCTCTACAACTCCCTCTACCGGGCGGACGACGAGTTGCTTGCCAACGGCCACATGTACGGCGTGGGTGCCTATATGGCCCCTGTGCTGCACATCCAGCGGGTTCCGGGCGGAGAGCTGTTTGACGCCTACGCTGAGAGCATCGAGCGGGTCTGGGAGACGGCACGGCCCATCTCATCCCCCACAGACCTTGGAGGTCTCGTATGAGCCGGATCGACTACTTCCGCGATCCCAGCGCGCCGAAGGCGAACTCCGTCGTTCCGTCGGTGACGGCCGTCGTCTGCGACGACACAGGGAGGCTCCTGATCATCCACAAGACAGACAACAACCTGTGGGCACTGCCTGGTGGCGGTCACGACATCGGCGAGCGCATCGGCGACACTGTCGTGCGCGAGGTCGAGGAGGAGACCGGGATCAGGGTCGAGGTCGACGGCATCGTGGGGCTCTATACCGACCCGGAGCACGTACTTGCGTACGAGGACGGCGAGGTGCGGCAGCAGTTCTCCATCTGCTTCCGGGCCCACCCGGTCGGCGGCGCCCTGCGGACGAGCAGCGAATCGAAAGAGGTCCGCTGGATCGCCCCAGCGGACCTTGATGACCTGGACATCCACCCGTCGATGCGCCTACGCATCCGGCACGGCCTGGATGAATCCCGGGGCGAGCCCTACATCGGCTAGACCCCGATGCGCGGTATGACGTCTATGACTTGGCCGAGGTCCGCGGAGTCGAACGTTGAGTAGCAGCTTCGGTGCTCAAGGTCCAAGCTGTTTGTATAGCTGCTTCCCGTAGCCACATCGTCCGTCCTTCAGATGGAGGGTGGAAATGGTTGACCACGATTCGCAGGCATGGCAAGAGCGGCGGAGCAGACGGTGGGACGTGCCGCCACGCTACGGACGGCCTGAAGCCCGGAGCATGATGGGGACGGTTGCTGCTCCTTTCCTCGCGGGCTTCTCGCTCACCGCCTCCATCGTGACGCTGTCGTTGGGGGTGTGGGTATCACCTTGGCATGAGTGGGCAAGCGCCATGTTCTTTGCGGCGGCTGTTCTATTTCTACTTACTGTCCACGCCACTCTGTGGGCCCGCACGTATCTGACTACGGCTAAGCAAATCTGGGATTGGTGGCCAGACAAGGCGCTGGATGAAGAAGAAATTAGTCATCTGCGCGCCGAACAGCGGACGCATTCTCGTGGATTCGACATGTGGAGCGGTCGGGCCGTCGTAACTTACGACAATGGCGTGTTCCTCGTACTGCTAGGGCTGACCTTCCTGGCTATCCCTCCGGCTGGTCAATACACCGCACCCCGAATCTTGGCGATATGTATTGGGGGGCTAGCCTGCCTAATTGAGGCCCTCTGGAGGAGTCTCTCCCGCCTCTCCCGGGCCCGAGAGGGCGAACGCGATGACCGCAGGAGACTGGGTCTTCCGATTGTCGAGCGTTCTTGGTGGGAGGCGCTGCTCCGGCCCGCGCCGGTCGAGCCCGAGCCGGTAGAGGGAGCAGGCGAGCCCGCCGCTGACGAAACGCCGGAGTCGCTGCAGAACCAGTCAGTGACCGCTGCCGCGCAGCCCGATGGGGATCACCCGGACAGCTCCTAAGCGCCTGCGGTGGCTCTGGCCATGCGGCCTTCTACGCGTTGCGCGGCGGCGTAGATCTCGGGCGCCGCCCGCTGAATGAAGCGTCCGACGATCGTGTCCGGGCCGTACCGCTGCACGATCTCGTCCAGCCGCCGGGCCGGCGTGGTGTGCATCCCATCCGGCGTCGTCGTCATGTCCGACACGATGAGCGCGTCGACCAACTCTGGCCGCTCCAGCTCAAACTCCGTCTCCAGCTCATGCCGGAGCCCACGCTCCTCGGCCTCGAGCAGCGCGCAGGAGTGGTGGGCCACCAGGCAGATGACGCGCTCGTCGGCGCCCTCCTGGTCCCGGAGGAAGCGAGCCCCGTCGAGTGGATGGAAGCCGGTGGTGGCGATCGAGGGGGAATAGCCGACGTCATGGAGTACCGCGGCTGCCTCCAGCAGCTCGGCGTCACCGCCGAGGATCGGGCTCAGGGAACGAGCCCGATCGGCGACCCCGAGGGAGTGCGCCCAGCGGCGCGGCAACGGCTCGGACAGCATCGATTCAGAAAGCGAGTACGCCCACTCAGTAAGCCCCATGAGCGCCAAGGCTACGGCTGCGCGGGGAGAGTCGGGAGGGCGCGTACCGTGCGGCCCTTTCCGTGGACGGTGCTGAGCAGGCCGGTGCCTTCCATCTGAGCCAGTGCGCGACGTACTGCCGTGCGCGACACCCCGAAGCGGTCGCAGAGCTGGGTCTCAGACGGGTATGGGTCGCCGACCGTCAAGGAGTCCTCGGCGAGCACATTTGTCATGCGTTCTACGAGAGGACGGACCGGTCCGCGAGACACCCGCCAGCCAGCGCCGGGTACAGAGGTGATGAGGTTCTCAGACTCCAGTGTCTTGAGAGCGCGACGGATGGTGTTGCGTGAGACGTCGTGCTGCTGCATGAGGGATGCCTCGGAGGGCAGGCTGTCGCCGTCTGCGAGATCTTCCGTGATCTCACTGCGTAGTGCTTCCGCGATGAGCAGATAGGTTCCGCGCGGGCTGGCCACCGACACGGCCTCCCTTCCATGGACTTCAGTTCCTGTCAGGGTCGCACGCAACCGAGATGGGCCGAGAGGGTGCCATCCTGTTTCCTGAGCGCTGACCGCCCGCGCTCCAGCCGATGCGGACCATGCTCGCGACCTCCGACGCATGAGACGGTCCCGCCTCTCGGGCGTGGGCGCCCGGTGGCCTAGAGATGATTTGACTTCCGGATCAATTCGACGAGTTCGCCAACTCTCACTCTCAAGTCGAGTGCGTCCCAGATCTCATCGGATTCGCGCGTGACTGCCAGAGCGATCTTGACCTTATCCGGTGTAGACACGCCGATGGTTTTATTCCCTGCCCGCTTGATCCCGGTGAACATGTCACTGTACTTATCGACCGGTGGTACAGGCTTTGCCGAGGCGTGCACTTCCGTCGCTGCACGACTGAACGCGTCAGCCGGTACGTAATTTTCGATCTCGCGACCCTCCGTGACCCAAGCCAGGCAGTCGACTTGGGAGAACTCGTTTAGAATCCTGACTTTGGTGTCCCTAAGCTCACTCTCTGGCTGCTTGAGGTCTGAGTCGATCACGATCGCCATCCTCCTGTTTATCTTCAAGAGGAGAATGAAGTCTTCTACGGTGGTGTCGGGGGCAAGCCATTCCGCTCCACTGAGGTGAGAAAGAAGTTTCCCGCCGTAGAACATGACAGTGTAATGGATTCCCTCAATTAGTGACTGGTCGACGATTTTTACCCAGTGATTGATATAGATTCGATCTGACGGACCTTCAACCCAAATAATGCAATTCGACTGCAGGATGTCCGAGGCCCTGTATCCTAGGCTCTGTGAAATTCGGGCGCGACTGTTCTCGGTTACCGCAGTCCGAACCTTGGTTCCCTCCTTGTAGGTGTGCGATATGTCAATGACGGACACCTGAGGGTTGTCCATAAGGCTGGTTGAATGGGTACTCAGGAGGTAGCGATTATCCGTCTCGTCCATCAGGTACTTAGCGAGCTTGCGCAGGAGGATTGGGTGCAGGTGCACCTCGGGCTCTTCGATGCAGACGAGCGTGTCTGAGTGCCAGGTCGACGCGGCAGCCAGCATGACTACCTGCGACACGCCGGCTCCCAGACTCTCGATGGGGAGTACACGGTCGCCCACGCTCACATGCACCGTCGTGCTGTTGTAGGGAATTGTGATCTGAGCTTCTTCCTCTTCGAGGACGCTCTTGAGGAAATTGTTGATTTTCTGAAACTTCTTTGAATCCTCCCGATGTCGTTCGGCGGACGGCGAGTGCAAGGCGTGCAGGAATCCGGGAAGGCCCCGACCGTCCAAGCGGGTGAGATCTGGTGTCGGTGAGCCGTCAGGGACAATCTCGCGAAACGCGGGGATGATAGCGACTTTGGGATACGAGATACTCTGGGAAAGTTGCATCAAGAGCAAACGAATGTCGGACTCGAAGTCCGAAGAGCGACCCACGAGAGTTCCGACAGCGGCATTTAGATGTTTGGCATGATGACTCAAATCCTCTGCGAGCGCCTTCACCAAACTGCTGCTGAACGCGGGAACGCCGTTCCTTTGGTCCCGTTCGTAGCGAAACCAGAGTGCCTTTTCAGTGTCGCTGTAGAGGGCTGGGTGCGCCGCGAAATCCTCCAGGGCTTGAGTGGTTCCTGGCCCAATCCTTCCCTTGTAATTTCCGAAGATTTCTTCCATGTGGGCCTGCGCATGATCGACGTTGATGGAAACGCCGTATGTGAAGGGCGGGACATCTATCCCTTCGGGAAGGATTGGAATGTCAAGAGGGTCCAGCCCGGGTATCGAGTTCTTTCCCTGCGAAAGGGGGGACAGGAACTTCTCGGCGAAGCGGAAGATGTTGCTCTTGCCGCAGTTGTTCGGCCCTGCGATCATTGTCATCTTGCCTAGGGGGAAGATTTTCTGTGGATCTCCATAGAAGCTCTTGTAGCCCCCAATTTCGAACCCCGAAATTTCGCCCATGGTCTCGCTCCCGACGATCTGGATCTGCGCGGCGTGGGGAACAGTCTGATGCAAATTGGATGGGCGGGTAGTGGTGATCGCGAACTTCGCTCGCGCAGGTTCGCAACGTTGCTCGTGCCGTGTCTGGGGCTGCCTGAGAGGCTGCGGAGAGGGCGGACGACCCGCCGGCGTCGCTTCGGCCCCTGCTGGCGATCGGACGCGTTCTGGAGCGTGGTGGTGATCCCGCAGGAAGCCCCTGGTCACGGCCCGCTTCCTCCGGCTAGCGTCTGGCGCCTCATCCGCACAGTCCTTGGGGGGACACGCATGAACGCCCGTGTGCCGTGGTCGGCAACCGTCACATTGATTGCCAGCGCGCTCCTCGCGTCCGGATGCTCCAGCGGTCAGGAGGCGCCGGCGGAGTCGGAAGGGCCGCGGGAATCCGCCTCAGTCCGCGTGGCGGCACCTGCCCTGACGTCAGCACAGTTGAGGGCGCTCGCCTTCGCAGACGGCGAGGTGCCTCAGGCGGACGAGGCCGGTGTGCCGGTGAAGGAGGTCCCCCCGAACGCGGAGCGTCGCTTCCCTCCCGTTCCCGTTCCCGCTTGCCAGACGATGCTCGACATCCGTGACGGTAGGCGTGCAGTGGCTGTCGCCGTCCAGACGTTCAACTGGAAGGGCGACATCTGGGGCGGGGGATCCACCCTCGCCGCTTACGAGGGCGGGAACGCCCGCCAGGTATTCGCACAGCTCAAGCAGGCACTGGGCTCCTGCGATGCCTACGAGGGTGAAGGCTGGACCGGGAAATTCCGTGTGGCGGTCAAGCGGGAGCAGGCGCCGCAGGTCGGGGACGAAGCCGTGCGCTTCCAAGAGACCGCTGCCGGTGAACCCGGCGGCCCCGGGGACAGGATCGAGCAGTTCACCGTCGTGCGCGCGGGAAACACCATCGTGATGTTCACGAAGCTGAACGTTGGCGCCAGCCCCGCTTTCCCGGCTGACCTCATCCAGAAGCAGACCGAGCGCCTGCAGGCGGCGCAACGGTCCTGACCGCCGTGGCCCGTTGCCACGGGCCTGTGGACGACACGTGGACGAAAGCCTGGCGATAGCCGCCCATTCGGTGCTGCGTACCAGGTCAGCGTGGGTCTAACAGGCCGAAGGCCGGGAGTCTGTAAATCCGTCGGCTTAGCCTACCCAGGTTCGAATCCTGGCGCCGCCACGCGATAAGAACGGCCCCTGATCTGCGGAAACGCGATCAGGGGCCGTCCTGCTGTGCCCGCTCGCAGGGCATGACCGTCTCGCCCTGCTTCGCCGAATCCCGCTCCCTGCCGGCGTCTTCGGACGACATGCGGACGAGGCTCGGGGGCCACCTGCGGAGACCGGCCGATCTGTGGCTCAGGCGGTGGACGGTCCGCGCCGTGCCGGTCGGGCGGGCGGCGATCTTGGCGTTGGCCGGGTCGTCGCCGCCCTCCCGCGTCGACGGGAGCCGAACCGGCCTCGCCTGAGGGCCTCTCGGGCCGGGCGGCCGCGAATCACGAGCGCCCGGCGGGCCCATCCGGCCCTGCTCCGCCGGACGGGCCGTAGGGGCTGTCTGCGGCGCCGAGGGCGATTCCGGGGGGAAAGGCCAGGTCACGGAGGTCGCGCCGGCGTTGTCGGCCGACGGGACGCCGTTCCGTACACCCGCCGCGGTCACCGATCCGGTGAATTACGGCGACACACCGCAGGCAGTCACGGAAAGTGGCTATATAGCTACTACCAGCAATCTTCATCTCATCTGACCATCACGGCAGACCGGCACCCCGGAGGCTGCATTGGGGACGCTGAACAAGATCGAGCAACGCTTCGAGACCTTGGTCAACGGAACCTTCGCCAAGGTATTCAAATCTGCGGTCCAACCCATGGAGTTCATCGGCGCTCTCAGGCGTGAGTGCGACATAAACGCCAGGATCTGGCACCGGGACTGCTTCATCGCGCCCAACAGCTTCATCGTCGAACTCAGTCCGGACGATCACGAACTGCAGAGTGCGTGCCTGGTCATGCTCGGCGAGGGGCTGGTCCTGAAGCTGCGCGAGTACGCCGATCAGCAGGGCTATTCGTTCGTAGGGCCGCTGAAAGTGCAGTTGCAGCGAACGGAGAACCTGAAGGCCGGACGGTTCCGTGTGCGCAGCCGACTCGAGGTCCCGCCCGAGGTCCAGCGCGCTCTGCAGGCCCATCAGCGCTACCGCGCCACGTATACGCCGTCGGCCGGGCTCGGCAACGGCGGGACCCCGTCCTGGCATGCGTCCCCGCACACCCCGCGCGGGGACAAGCAGGTCCTGACGGTGGAGCAGTTCGTGGCCTTCGGCCTGACGTTCGCCCGGAACGGCACGCTCGTCCGCGCCGACCCGCCGAGCCCTCTCGCCGCGCCGCCCGGGCCACCGCGCCTCCTGGAGCCCGTGGTGGACCCTGCGGGTGTGGCTGTTCTGCCTCGGTCCGGTCACGAACCAGGTGTCCTTCCGCCCGCGCATGGCATGCGTGCCGCACTCGGCCCCGCGGAAAGCCAGGCGTCCCGCCGCGGCCGTGAGACCGGCCGCAGGCACGTCGCCGGCTCGTCCGAACCTCGGATCAGGAGGCTGGCCGAGGGGATATCCCCGGTCACTCCCGTTCCCCTCGGCGGTCTGCCCGGGGCAGACGCCCCACGTCATCGGTTCGGCAAGCAGACCCAACCGCCGGTCGGCGAGTACCGCAGTCGCCACCCCGCCCCAGTGCCTGACGGAATTCTCACGCAGTCGAAAGGACCCACCGTGACCAACGTTCGCGACACCTCTGTCGACGGTCCCGCAGCCGACAGGAGACGAAAGGCCTCCGACGGCCCCGACCTCCGCCCGCCCGCCGCCGGCGAGCCCAGCGACGCCGAGTCGACGGAACCCGCGACCAGCATGCGGGGTGCTTACGAGACCTCACCGCCGCGCGGCGCGGCGGAGCACTACCCCTCGGCGCCCGCCGCGCACGGCCTCGGCGCAGAGCAGCCACTGCCCCCTTCCTACGGCAACCGGCCGCACATGCCGCACGGTGCCTCCGGAACGCGGGCGCCCTACAGCCCACCGGCTCACCAGAATCCGGCGCCCTGGCAGTCACCGGACCGGGGTGGCCGCGGCGGGTCCCTGGGTCGCAGTGCCGCTGTCGAGCTCTCCTCCGACCGTTTGCTGCGCACTCGGACCACCGAACGTCCCAGCATCAGTCGGTTGAAATTCACCGGCAGGAGCGTGGAGCGGGAGCGCCAGCAGAAGCTGGCCATCCTCCGCACTCCGGTGACGCAGTGCCACAAGATCGCCGTCATCAGCCTCAAGGGCGGAGTCGGTAAGACGACCACCACGACTGCCCTGGGCGCGACTCTCGCCAGCGAGCGCCAGGACCGGGTCGTCGCGATCGACGCCAATCCGGACGCGGGAACGCTCAGTCGACGCGTGCGCTGCGAGACCGGCGCCACCATTCGCGACCTCGTGGCCGAGCTCCCGAACATCGACAACTACATGGCCGTACGGCGCTTCACCTCCCAGTCCCCGAGCGGACTGGAGATCCTCGCCAACGAGGCGGACCCTGCGCTTTCCACCGCGTTCGACGAGGAGGACTACCGAAAGGTGGTCGGCTGCCTCGGACAGCACTATCCGATCGTCCTGACCGACTCCGGAACCGGCCTGCTGCACAGCGCCATGCGGGGCATTCTGGATTTCGCGGACCAGCTGATCGTGATCGCCACGCCCAGTGTGGACGGCGCCACCAGCGCCAGCACCACCCTGGACTGGCTCAGCGCGCACAACTACGACGACCTCGTCCAGCGGAGCATCACCGTGATCTCCGAGACCCGCAAGAAGAGCAAGATGGTGCGGGTCAACGACGTCGTGGACCACTTCCGCGCCCGGTGCCGCGGCGTGGTGCTGATTCCGTTCGACGAGCACCTCGCCACGGGCGCGGAAGTCGATCTGGAGCAGATGAAGCCACGGACCCGTCAGGCCTACTTCGAGCTGGCGACGCTGGTGGCCGCGGACTTCCCCCGCACTCAGCCCGAGGCAACGAGCTGGGGCGCCTCCTACCCCCACTTGGGTTACAACGAGGCCAGCATGTTCGCCACCCCCGCATGGGGCTGATCCGATACCGGAGCAGGGTTCACGACGACGCGTCGTCGGCCACCGAGATGGCCGGCGACGCCACTCGGCTCCACGGCGCTCGACCCTTCGCGACGGGCGTAGACGCTTGGTGCGGTGACGCGCGCCCCGGTGGATGGTGACGCCACCGTACGGTCGAGGCGGACCGAGCGCCTGCGGACGGCGCACCATCTCGACCGCCATGGCCCGTTGCCGCGGTCCGTGGGCGACACCTGTACGAAGCCCCGGCACTTGTCGCGCATGTGGTGCTGCGTCCCAGGTCAGCGCGGGTCTGCAGGGCGAAGGTCCCCGGTGTTCGCACCGGGGACCTTCCTCTTTGTTCCGGGGGTCAGTTGCCCGCCATGTCCTTCACCGCCACCGCGACCGGCGTCGAGCCGCTGATCAGTTCCAGGGTCAGGCCCGCCGTCGCCGGGGTGTCCAGGAGTTCGGCCAGGACCGCCGCCACGTCGTCGCGGGAGACCGGGCCGCGGCCCGTCGCCGCGCCCAGATGGACCAGGCCTTTGCCCGCGTCGTTCGTCAGCGAGCCGGGGCGCAGGATCGTCCAGTCCAGGTTCTCGCGGGCGCGCACGGAGTCGTCCGCCGCGCCCTTGGCGCGCAGGTAGATGTCGAAGACCTCGTCGCCCGGATGGGCGGAGTCGGCGCCCATGGACGAGACGACGATGTACCGGCGTACGCCCGCCCGTTCCGCCGCGTCGGCGAACAGGACCGCCGCCGCGCGGTCCACCGTGTCCTTGCGGGCGGTGCCGCTGCCCGGGCCCGCGCCCGCCGCGAAGACCGCCGCGTCGGCGCCCTGAAGGACCGCCGCGACCATCTCCACCGTGGCCGACTCCAGGTCCAGCACGACCGGTTCGGCACCGGCCGCGCGCAGGTCGTCGGCCTGCTTCGGATTGCGGATGAGCCCTGCCGGCTCATGCCCCGCCGCCGCGAGCAGGCGCTCCAGGCGCAGGGCGATCTGACCGTGTCCTCCAGCGATGACAATGCGCATACTCACGACCGTACGACGGGACCGGCCGGAGGGCTTCCCGGCTCGGGACGTTCCGGGCGGGCGGCCTGGCGCGGCAGGTCGAGCGCCGCCGCCGAGTCGCAGTACTCGCGTACGGCGCTGGTCCGCGCCACCACGCGGCCCCGGTGCACCACGATCCTGCTGTACGCCAGGGACAGCACGCCAGAGAGGCGCTCACCGCGCACCGCGAGCAGCTCGGCCGGGAACCCGGCCTCCACCCGTAGCTCCGGGAGCCCCATCGCCGTACGGGCCGTCGCGCTCACCGCCCCGTAGGCGTCCTCGGCCGGCAGTCCGCCCAGCGAGGCCAGCAGATACGCGGCCTCCAGCGGATCCCCGCGCCCCACCGGGTTGGAGACGTCCCGCAGCGCCCCGCCGCCCGCCGCGAGCCGTACGCCCGCCGCCCGCAGCAGCCGGACCGGCGCCGCGCCGCGCAGCTCGGTCGCGCCGCAGCCGCCCTGCGGGAGACAGACCACCGTCACCCCGGCCGCGGCCAGTTGGTCGGCGGCCCGTCGCGCCACCTCCGACGGCAGCCGGGACAGGCCCGCGCACGGGCCGATCGTCACCCCCGGCCGCAGTCCGCCCGCCATGGCCGCCAGCCGGGCGAGCCGCGCCGGATCGTCACCGTCGGTGTGCAGGTCGACCGGGCAGCCCTGCTCCGCCGCCACCTCCAGGACCGCCTCCACGTAGCCGGCCGGGTCGGGGTCGAGGTCCGGGCAGCCGCCCACCACGCCCGCGCCCATCTTCACGGCGTCCCGCAGTATCGCGAGCCCGTCCGCGCCCGCCGCTCCCGTGAGCAGCCGGGGCACCGCGACCGTCGTGAGGTCGGTCAGGCCGCGCAGCGACCGCCGGGCCTGGAGGACCGCCTCGAGGGTCCCCAGGCCCTGTACGTCGCCGATCCGGACGTGCGCGCGCAGCGCGGTGGCGCCGTGGCCGAGTTGCAGCAGCGCGGCCTCGGTGGCCCGCCGCTGCACCTCCTCGGGGGCGTACGAGGCGGGGCCGGGGGAGTCGGCGCTGAGCGCGGTGTCCGAGTGGGCGTGCGGCTCCGCGGGGGCGGGGAGCAGGAGATAGCCGGAGAGGTCCACGCGGGCGCCGAGGGCGGTGAGGCTGCCGGCCGTGCCGACGGCCTCGATCCGGCCCCCGCCCATCCGGACGTCGACCGTCCGTCCGTCGGTGAGGCGGGCGTTGGAGAGCAGGAGCGAGGTGGAGTCGGCGGTGGCGGCGGCCCAGTCGTCGGGCGGCTGGGGCTGCTTGCTGTCGGCTGACATCGGGCTCCTCAAGGCTCCTCAAGTTCCAGCTCAAGAACAAGATCACGCAGCGTGGGGCCGAGCCTAGGGGCGCTCCGGCCGCCCTTCGAGGAGGAGCGCAATAGTCGTACTGATGAGGCCACGTGTGGCCTACGGGACGGGGGAGGAGACCGCGCGCGTGGGCGCGTGGAGGGAGGGCACGAAACGGATTTGGGCGATCGGCGGAGGACCGTGTAATGTCTTCATCGCTCGCCCCAATAGCTCAGTCGGTAGAGCGTCTCCATGGTAAGGAGAAGGTCTACGGTTCGATTCCGTATTGGGGCTCTGGTGAGAGGGAACCCGTCTTCGGACGGGATCCGGATCATCAAAGCGGTGTAGCTCAGTCGGTAGAGCAAGCGGCTCATAATCGCTGTGTCACCGGTTCAAGTCCGGTCACCGCTACACACAGTAGCCGATTGTGGGGTCGGTCCTTCGATCGGCTACTCTTTTATGCGTTCATCCGTCCATCCGTCCGTCCAAGGAGCACTCACGTGGCTGCCACCGACGTCCGCCCGAAGATCACGCTGGCCTGCGTGGAGTGCAAGGAGCGGAACTACATCACCAAGAAGAACCGGCGTAACAACCCGGACCGTCTTGAGATGAAGAAGCACTGCCCTCGCTGCAACTCGCACACGGCGCACCGCGAGACGCGCTAATCAGGCTCGTACACGAGGCCGTCCCCACCAGGGGGCGGCCTCGTGTCGTTTGTCGGCAACAAATCCAGGAGGTATCGAGTCCATGGCGCTCGACCAGTCCTTCGTGGGCCGGACCTATCCGCCCACCGCGGCTTACGAGGTCGGCCGCGAAAAGATCCGCGAGTTCGCCGAGGCGATCGGCGACGCGAATCCGGCCTACGTCGACCAGGAAGCGGCGAAGACGCTCGGTCACCCCGATGTGATCGCCCCGCCGACTTTTGTGTTCGCGATCACTTTCAAGGCCGCGGGGCAGGTCATCGAGGACCCGCAGCTGGGCCTGGACTACAGCCGTGTCGTGCACGGCGACCAGAAGTTCGCGTACACCCGGCCGGTGCGGGCGGGTGACCGGCTCTCGGTCACCTCGACCATCGAGGCGATCAAGTCGATGGCCGGCAACGACATCCTGGACATCCGCGGTGAGGTCCACGACGAGACCGGCGAGCACGTCGTGACCGCGTGGACCAAGCTCGTGTCGCGCGCCCCCGAGGAGGCCTGAGGATGACCGCGAAGATCGCTTACGACGAGGTCGAGGTCGGCACGGAGCTGCCGGCGCAGTCCTTCCCGGTGACGCGTGCCACGCTGGTGCGGTACGCCGGTGCCTCCGGTGACTTCAACCCGATCCACTGGAACGAGAAGTTCGCCGTCACCGTCGGCCTGCCGGACGTCATCGCGCACGGCATGTTCACCATGGCCGAGGCGATCCGCGTCGTGACCGACTGGGCCGGCGACCCGGCGGCCGTCGTCGAGTACGGCGTGCGCTTCACCAAGCCGGTGGTCGTGCCCAACGACGACGACGGTGCCCTGATCGAGGTGAGCGCCAAGGTGGCGGCGAAGCTGGACGACAACCAGGTCCGGGTGGACCTGACCGCGATGTCGGCGGGCCAGAAGGTCCTGGGCATGTCCCGGGCCGTGGTCAGGCTCGCGTAGCGGTACTGATTGCCAGGAGGGGGCGGCCGCGGAACGCGGTCGTCCCCAAGCCTCCTTGGATCGGGCCCCGACGTCCCCTTGACCAAGTTAGTGATTGAGTACTAACTTAGTCACATGGTCAGGATGAGTGCGGAGGAGCGGCGCGAGAGCGTCATCCGTGCGGCGATGAGGGAGTTCGCCCGCGGTGGCTACTACGGCACCTCCACGGAGGCGATCGCCAAGCGTGTCGGCGTCTCGCAGCCGTACCTCTTCCGGCTCTTCCCCGGAAAGAAGGCCATCTTCCTGGCGGCGTCCGAGCGCTGTCTGGCGGACACCCGGCGGGTCTTCCGGGAGGCCGCCGAGGGGCTGACGGGGGAGGAAGCCCTGCACGCCATGGCCAACGCCTACACCCGGCTCATCGCCGAGCAGCCGGACCGGCTCCTGATGCAGATGCAGGTGTACGTCGCGGTGGCCGCCGCGGAGGAGGCCGGTGACCACGAGTTCGGCGAGGCCGTCCGGGCCGGCTGGATGGAGCTCTGGGAGACCGTCCACCTGCCGCTCGGCGCGGACGTCAGCGAGACCACGACCTTCCTGGCGTACGGCATGCTCGTCAACACCCTCGTCGCCATGGGATTTCCGCCCGAGCACCGGGTCTGGGAGGGGTTCTATCCCTCCGCCCGTCGCCTCGGCCGTCTGGAGAAGTAGCGCCATCAGGTGTGATGTGTACCGGCTTTTCATGATCGCGAAAGTTAGTCATCAATAACTAACCTGAGTCTTGAGGGGCAGTAATGAACCAGCCAGCAGCCCGCCGCGGTTCCGCCGCCTGGGCCCTCGTCATCACCAGCGTCGCCGGCTTCATGGCGGCCCTCGACAACCTCGTCGTCACCACCGCCCTGCCCTCGATCCGCGAGGACCTCGGAGGGGCGCTGCACGACCTCGAATGGACGGTGAGCGCGTACACCCTCACCTTCGCCGTCCTGCTGATGTTCGGCGCGGCCCTCGGAGACCGTTTCGGCCGCCGCCGGCTCTTCGTCGTCGGACTCGCGGTCTTCACCGGCGCCTCCGCCGCGGCCGCGCTCGCCCCCGGCATCGACGCGCTGATCGCCGCGCGCGCCGTCCAGGGCGTCGGCGCCGCGATCATGATGCCGCTCACCCTCACGCTGCTCACCGCGGCCGTGCCGGCCGCCAAGCGCGGCATGGCGTTCGGCATCTGGGGCGCCGTCAACGGCCTCGCCGTCGCCTCCGGGCCGCTCATCGGCGGCACGCTCACCGAGCACATCTCCTGGCAGTGGATCTTCTGGCTGAACGTTCCGCTCGGCCTCGCGCTGCTGCCGCTCGCCCGGCTGCGCCTTGCCGAGTCCCACGGCACCGGAGCCCGCCTCGACCTCATCGGCACGCTCCTCGCCAGCGGCGGCCTGTTCGGCATCGTGTACGGGCTGATCCGCGGCCCGATCGACGGCTGGACCTCCATGACCGTCCTCACCGGACTGATCGCCGGCGCCGCGCTCATCGGCGGATTCATCCACCACGGCATCCGCGCCAAGGCGCCGATGCTGCCCATGCGGCTCTTCCGCAACCGCGCCTTCTCCGGCATCAACGCGGCCAGCCTGCTGATGTTCCTCGGCATGTTCGGCTCGATCTTCCTGCTCAGCCAGTACATGCAGGGCGTTCTCGGCTACTCGCCGACCGAGGCGGGACTGCGGATGCTGCCCTGGACCGGAATGCCGATGATCGTCGCGCCGCTCGCGGGCGCCCTCTCCGACCGGATCGGCGGACGCCCGGTCGTCGCCGCGGGCCTCGCCCTCCAGGCGCTCGGCCTCGCCTGGTTCGCGCTGGTCCTGACCCCCGACGCCTCGTACGCCGTCCAGCTCCCCGCCCTCGTCGTGAGCGGCATCGGCATGGCGCTGTACTTCGCCCCGGCGGCCAACCTCGTCATGTCCAGCGTCCGCCCGTCCGAGCAGGGCATCGCGTCCGGCGCCAACAACGCGCTGCGCGAGGTCGGCGGCGCGCTCGGCGTCGCGGTCATGGCCTCCATCTTCGCCGCGCAGGGCGGATACGACTCCGGCCAGAGCTTCGTCGACGGCTTGGTACCCGCGCTGTGGGTCGGCGCGGGGATGGTGGCCCTGGGCGCGCTGGCCTCCCTCTTCATCCCGAGGCACCGGGCGATGTCGGCGACCCTGGCGAAGGACCCCGAGGAGCGCCCCCTCGCCGCCGTGTGACCGACGCGGCGGCGCGCCCGTCCGCCCCTCGGGCGGGAGGTGCGGAGCAGGGCAGGCGCCGTGAAGCCGGACGCCGCCGGGAGATCCGGCGACGTCCGGCCTTTGGCACGTCGGTGGAGGTCTTCGGCGAGTTGGCGGGTCGGGCCTTCGGCGGGTCGGAGTCTGGTTCTCCGCCGGGCGGTGGTCCGGTCTTCCGGGGGTCCGCGTCGGGCCTTCTGCGGGTCGGCGGGTCGGGCCTTCCGCGGGTCGGGGTCCGGTCTCCTGCCGGGTGGGCTCGGGCTTCGGGGGATCG
The DNA here is from genome assembly GCF_055596705.1 of Streptomyces sp. NPDC039609. Classification (NCBI taxonomy): domain Bacteria; kingdom Bacillati; phylum Actinomycetota; class Actinomycetes; order Kitasatosporales; family Streptomycetaceae; genus Streptomyces; species Streptomyces sp. NPDC039609. The sequence goes on along the minus strand of NZ_JBVIUJ010000005.1, from coordinate 391,337 downwards.
GAGTCCGGTCTCCCGTCGGTCGGTGTCCGACCTCCGCGGGTCCGCGTCGGGCCTTCCGCCGGTCGGAGTCCGGTCTCCTGCCGGGGTGGGATGTCGGGTTTCCGGGGATCGGAGTCCGGTCTCCCGCAGGTCGGTGGCGGGCGTTCCGCGGGTCGGTGCCCACACTTCCGGCGCGCGGGCTTCGGCCTTCCGGGGGACCGTGGCCGGCCCTCTGGCCCAAGGGCTGTCCCCTCGCCCGGCGGGCCCCGGGGCGAGGGGACAGGCGGCCGGCCCGGTGGGGCCGGGGCGGCAGCCCGTCCCCGCGTCGCACGCGGAATGAGCCCGTACTCTTGAGCGCGTGCAGGAACTCCACGACGCCCCCCTCGCCCCCCTGACCACCTTCCGGCTCGGCGGTCCCGCGGCTCGGCTCGTCACGGCCACGACCGACGACGAGGTGATCGCCGCCGTCCGCGAGGCGGACGCCACCGGCACTCCGCTGCTGGTCATCGGCGGCGGATCCAACCTGGTCATCGGGGACAAGGGCTTCGACGGCACCGCCCTGCGCATCGCGACCAAGGGATTCGCCCTCGACGGGACGAAGCTGGAGCTGGCCGCCGGCGAGGTCTGGACCGACGCCGTGGCGCGCACCGTCGAGGCCGGGCTCGCCGGCATCGAATGCCTGGCCGGCATCCCCGGCTCGGCCGGTGCGACCCCGATCCAGAACGTCGGCGCGTACGGCCAGGAGGTCTCCGCCACCATCACCGAGGTCGTCGCCTACGACCGCCGGGCCGACGAGACGGTCACCCTCACCAACGCCGAGTGCGCCTTCTCGTACCGCCACAGCCGCTTCAAGGGCGATCCGGACCGGTACGTCGTGCTGCGTGTCCGCTTCGAACTGGAGGAGGCGGCGGGTCTCTCCGCGCCGATCAAGTACGCCGAGACCGCCCGCGCCCTCGGCGTCGAGGCCGGCGACCGCGTCCCGCTCGCGCAGGCCCGGGAGACCGTCCTGAAGCTGCGGGCCGGGAAGGGCATGGTCCTGGACGCCGACGACCACGACACCTGGTCGGCCGGCTCCTTCTTCACCAACCCGATCCTGACCGCGGGGGAGTACGAGACCTTCCTCGCCCGGGTGACCGTGCGGCTCGGCGCGGACGTGACCCCGCCGGCCTTCCCCGCCGGGGACGACGGCGCGGTCAAGACCTCGGCGGCCTGGCTGATCGACAAGGCCGGCTTCACCAAGGGGTACGGCTCCGGCCCCGCCCGTATCTCCACCAAGCACACCCTCGCCCTCACCAACCGCGGCGAGGCCACCACCGAGGACCTCCTCGCCCTCGCCCGCGAGGTCGTCGCCGGCGTCCGGGACGTCTTCGGGATCACGCTCGTCAACGAGCCGGTGACGGTCGGCGTCAGCATCTGAGCATTCCGTGGAACCCTCCGGGTTCCCCAGGTTGTCGAGTGGGTGACAGGCTCCCGGGAAGCGGGGGCCGCACGCTCGCCGAGGGGGAACGGTGGAGGGGACGGGCCCACCGGATTTCGCCGCATTCGCGGAGTCGGCGTACGCCTCGCTGCTGCGCACCGCCCGGCTGCTGACCGGTGATCCGCACGCGGCCGAGGACCTCGTCCAGGCCGCGCTGGTCAGGGTCTATCTGAGGTGGGGCGGCTCGGCCCGCTGGGACTCGCCCCAGGCGTACGCCCGCAAGGTCGTCGTCAATCTCTACGCGACCTGGCGCCGCCGTCGCTGGCACACCGAGGTCGTACGCCCCGGGAACGACAGCGCGCCGGACACACATGACATGGCCGGCGGCGCCGACGCGCGCCTCGAGCTGGCCCGTGCGCTCGCCGCACTGCCCCGCGCGCAGCGCGCGGTGGTGGTGCTCCGCTTCTACGAGGACCTGTCCGTGGAACAGACGGCCGAGCTGCTCGGCTGCTCGCCCGGGACGGTCAAGAGCCGGACCAACAGGGCCTTGGAACGGCTGCGCGCCGGGGGCGCGCTCGCCGGATACGCGGGAAGGGGCGCGTGATGGACGACGCCGAGAACTCCGACTCCGACAACTCCGTCTCCGAGGATCCGCTCTCCCCGGATCTCCTCTCCCGGGACCTTCTGTCCGAGGACTCCCTGAGGAACGGGCTGCGCGATCTGGCCGCCGACGGGGGCGCAGGGCCGGCGCCCGTCGCCGCGGTCGTGGGGCGTGGGCGGCGGATCCGGCACGTGCGGCGCTCGCTCGCCGCCGGCGCTGCGACGCTCGTGGTGGCCGGCGGCTCGGTCCTGGGCGTCCGCTGGGCGGAGCCGTCGCCGCCGGCGCTGCCCTCGGGCCCGACCGCCGGGCCGGCCACGCCCGCGTATCCGTACGAGGGGAAGTACCGGCCCCAGCCGCCCTCCGGCCCTGACGACCCGCTGGACACCGGCCCACGCGTGCCGGTGGAGGACGTCCGCTACCGCTACGACCTGTCCGCCGTCTGCGACCTGCGGTACGCCGTCTTCGGCGGGCGGGTGTGGGAGCGGGACGACGGCGGATCGTCGGCGACGGTGAGGTGGGCGGCGGACCGTATGCGGGGCTACATGAGCTGGACGGACGGCCGCCACTCCCGCTCCGAGCCGGACACCGCCGTCTTCGAGACGGACACGCCCACCGCCCTGCCCGCGCTCCGCTTCCGCCCGCTGGCCGGGCCCGCGCCGGAGTGCCTCGGCCGGGAGCCCGAGCGGCGGTACGGGGACGCCCCGGCCGCCACGCTCGGCCCCGACCGGCCGGTCCGGGGCGTCCGCTACCCGTACGACATGACCAAGGAGTGCGGGATGCGCTACGCGGTCTTCGGGGGGAGGCTGTGGCGGGTCGAGGACGACGGCGGCCGGACGCAGACGATCGTCGACTGGGTGAACGACCTTCCGCTGGCGGCCTTCATGACCCTGACCTCCGAGCGGACCGCGGTCCTGGAGTGGCCCGCCGGGGCCGAGGAGACCCCGCGGACGACCACGTACCGGCCGGCGGAGGCCCGGGGCGACGACTGCGCATAACCGTGCGCTGCTTGGACGTCCGATGGACACGGCCGTCCCTGCGCTGTCCGCCGCGCCCGGTCGTCACCGTTCCGGCTCAGTACGCCACCCCCACGCCCTGCTTCACCGTCGCCGGGTCGTTGATCATCGCCAGCATGGCGTGGGCGACGTCGGCGCGGGCCAGGGAGCGGCCGCGGGGCGGGTTGCCGCCGACGACCGAGCGGTAGCGGCCGGTGAGCGGCTTGTTCGTCAGCTTGGGCGGGCGTACGGACGTCCAGTCCGTGGCGCTCGCCGCCAGGTCGCGCTCCATCACGCGAAGGTCGTCGTAGATGTCCTTCAGGGCGGAGTTGACGATCGCGAGCACCGTCTTGTCGAGGACGGTCTGTCCGTCCGGAGTGGGGCCGAGCGGTGCGGCGCTGACCACCAGCAGACGCCGGACGCCTTCCGCGTCCATGGCGGCGAGGACCGAGCGGGTCAGCTTCGTGGCGACACCGGCGTCCGCGCGGCTGCGCGCGCCGAGACCGGACAGCACGGCGTCCCTGCCCGCGACGGCTCCGCGCAGGGAGTCGGGGTCCCTGAGGTCGGCCCGATGGACCTCCAGCCGCTCGCCGGTGACCGTGAACCGTGCCGGGTCCCGTACCACCGCCGTGACCTCGTGGCCCGAGGCCAGTCCCTGACGGACGATCTCCTGGCCGATGCCACCGGTCGCACCGAAGACTGTGAGCTTCATGGCGCACCCTCCTTGGGGTGGGTAAGTGTTCACTCACCCCTAGAGTGAGTGTGTACTCACCCTTACGTCAAGCCAGTTGGAGCAGCCATGGAGAAGAAGCCCACCCGGGAACGGATCCTCGACGCGGCGCACGAGCTGTGGACCACCGTGGGCCTCGCCCGTACGACCACCAAGGAGATCGCGCGGGGCGCCGGCTGCTCGGAGGCGGCGCTCTACAAGTACTTCGCGGCCAAGGAGGAACTCTTCGTCGCCGTCCTGACCGAACGACTCCCCAAGCTGGCACCGCTGCTCGAATCGCTGGCCGCCGAGCCGGGCGGACGCACGGTCGAGGAGAACCTCACCGAGATCGCCCGCCAGGCGGCCCTCTTCTACGCCGAGAGCTTCCCGATCGCCGCCTCCCTCTACGCCGAGACCCGGCTCAAGGCCCGCCACGACGCGTCGATGCGGCGGCTCGACGCCGGGCCGCACCGCCCCTTGGAGAGCCTCGACGCCTACCTGCGCGCCGAACAGGCGGCGGGCCGCGTCGACGCCGGCGCCGACACCTTCGCGGCGGCGTCCTTGCTGCTCGGCGCGTGCTCCCAGCGGGCCTTCGCCTACGACGCGAAGGTCGGCAAGGAGCCGCCGCAGGACCTCGACACGTTCGCGACGTCGATCGCCCGCACCCTGGTGGCCGGGATCGCCGTACGGAAATGACGTTGCAGCCACCCCCGAGCCCCGGACACGCTGACCGCATGCGTCTCAAGTGCCGCGAATTCAGGCCCCGAACGGGGCCGCACGCGTACCGGATCGTCCAGCCCTGGCACCCGCTCCGGCACACCACGCTCAACGATCCGCTCGGCGAACGCTGGGGCTACCTTCTCGGCGACCACGACGGGCTCTCCCGGCTCGCCGCGCTCTTCTCCTTCGCCGCCTTCTCCCGGCACACGATCGTCCACGTGCCGCTGCGCGAGAGCCTCCCCAGGACCTACGCCCCGGGAACGCCCGTCGATCTCGTCCTCGCCCATGGCACACCCGGCCTGCGCCCCTCCGCGTGGCCACAGCTGCGCGCCCGGCTCCGCACGGGCGGCACCCCACTGACCATCCGCACGGACGAGGCCCGCACCGCCGCGCACGCGGCCGCCTGGGAGACGGAGTGGGAACGGCGCCACTGGCGGGCGAGCGAATGGCTGCGCCCCGCCGTCCACGCCCACACGCTCTTCCTCTTCGGCGGTCGCGACGTGTTCTCCGCCGCCGCCACCACCTTCGAGGCAGCGGCCGGCTTCGGCCCGCTGCACAAGCGCGCCGGTCAGGGGCACGACGCCCTGACCGGCTCGCTCACCCCGCTCCTGGAGCCGAGCTCCGACGGCCGGTGGGACCGCGCCGAGCTCGACATCGGCTTCCAGGCTCACCCGCCCCTGCACCGCTTCACGCCGCCGGGGCGGCCAGCCAGTCGTCGATGCCGGACAGCAGCTTCCGGCTGACATCGTCCGGGGCCGCCGAGCCGCGGATCGACTGGCGGGCCAGTTCGGCCAGTTCCGCGTCCGTGAAGGCGTGGTGGCGGCGCGCGATCTCGTACTGGGCGGCGAGACGCGACCCGAAGAGCAGCGGGTCGTCCGCGCCCAGCGCCATCGGGACCCCCGCCTCGAAGAGCGTGCGCAGCGGCACGTCCTCGTGCTTCTCGTAGACCCCGAGGGCCACATTGGACGCCGGGCAGACCTCGCAGGTCACCCCCTTCTCGGCGAGCTTGCGCAGCACCCGCGGGTCCTCCGCCGCCCGCACCCCGTGGCCCACCCGCGCCGCCCGGAGATCGTCCAGACAGTCCCGTACGGACGACGGACCCGTCAGCTCCCCGCCGTGCGGGGCCGCCAGCAGACCGCCCTCGCGCGCGATCGCGAAGGCGCGGTCGAAGTCCCGGGCCATGCCCCGGCGCTCGTCGTTGGAGAGGCCGAACCCGACCACGCCCCGGTCCGCGTACCGCACCGCGAGCCGCGCCAGGGTGCGGGCCTCCAGAGGGTGCTTCATCCGGTTCGCGGCCACCAGGACCCGCATCCCCAGCCCGGTCTCGCGCACGGCCGCGTCCACGGCGTCCAGGATGACCTCCATGGCCGGGATCAGACCGCCGAGCAGGGGAGCGTACGAGGTCGGGTCGACCTGGATCTCCAGCCACCCCGAGCCGTCCCGCACGTCCTCCTGGGCCGCCTCGCGGACCAGGCGCTGGATGTCCTCGGGCTCCCGCAGGCAGGACCGGGCGATGTCGTACAGGCGCTGGAACCGGAACCAGCCGCGCTCGTCGGTCGCCCGCAGCCTGGGCGGTGTGCCGCTGCTCAGCGCCTCCGGGAGATGGACCCCGTACTTGTCGGCCAGTTCCAGGAGGGTCGTGGGCCGCATCGACCCGGTGAAGTGCAGGTGCAGATGCGCCTTGGGCAGCAGGCTGATGTCGCGGAAGGGGTGCTCGGAAACGTGCTCCATTGAAGGATCTTGCCGCACCCGAATGGACGAATACAGCCCCTTTCCCCGATCGGGACCTTGCTAGAACGTAAAAACGGGCCCCCGGTTCCGAGAACCAGGGGCCCGCCGACATCCGCAGTAGGTGCTCAGTCGCGCGCTTCCGCCAGCAGCTTCTGGATCCGGGACACGCCCTCCACCAGGTCCTCGTCACCCAGCGCGTACGAGAGCCGCAGGTAGCCCGGCGTACCGAAGGCCTCGCCGGGAACGACCGCGACCTCGGCCTCGTCCAGGATCAGGGCGGCGAGCTCGACCGAGCTCTGCGGGCGCTTGCCGCGGATCTCCTTGCCGAGCAGCGCCTTCACCGACGGGTACACGTAGAACGCGCCCTCCGGGGTCGGGCACAGCACGCCCTCGATCTCGTTGAGCATCCGCACGATCGTCTGGCGGCGGCGGTCGAAGGCCCGGCCCATCTCCGCGACGGCGTCCAGGTTGCCCGAGACGGCGGCGAGCGCGGCCACCTGCGCCACGTTGCTCACGTTGGACGTGGCGTGCGACTGCAGGTTGGTCGCGGCCTTCACCACGTCCTTCGGGCCGATGATCCAGCCCACGCGCCAGCCGGTCATCGCGTACGTCTTCGCGACGCCGTTGACGACGATGCACTTGTCGCGCAGCTCCGGCATGACCGACGGCAGGGAGACCGCGGAGGCGCTGCCGTAGACCAGGTGCTCGTAGATCTCGTCCGTGAGGACCCACAGACCGTGCTCGACGGCCCAGCGGCCGATCGCCTCGGTCTCGGCCTCGCTGTAGACGGCGCCGGTCGGGTTCGACGGGGAGACGAAGAGGACGACCTTGGTCTTCTCCGTACGCGCCGCCTCCAGCTGCTCCACCGAGACGCGGTAGCCGGTGGTCTCGTCGGCGACGACATCGACCGGGACACCGCCCGCGAGCCGGATCGACTCGGGGTACGTCGTCCAGTACGGGGCCGGGACGATGACCTCGTCGCCCGGGTCGAGGATCGCGGCGAACGCCTCGTAGATGGCCTGCTTGCCGCCGTTGGTCACCAGGACCTGGGAGGCGTCGACCTCGTAGCCGGAGTCGCGCAGCGTCTTGGCGGCGATCGCGGCCTTCAGCTCGGGCAGACCGCCGGCCGGCGTGTAGCGGTGGTACTTCGGGTTCTTGCACGCCTCGACGGCGGCGTCGACGATGTAGTCCGGGGTCGGGAAGTCGGGCTCACCCGCGCCGAAACCGATCACCGGGCGCCCGGCGGCCTTGAGGGCCTTGGCCTTGGCGTCGACGGCGAGGGTCGCGGACTCGGAGATCGCACCGACGCGGGCGGAGACCCGGCGCTCGGTCGGAGGGGTAGCAGCGCTCATGCGGCCCATGCTCCCAGACCGCCTTCCCGCCCGGCACACAGGTTTCAGGGAGCGGACAGGAACGGTCATTCCTGGTCGTACGAGCGTCCGCGAGGGCTCCCACGTGCTTTCTGTTCGACGCGGCGCTCATGAACACGTACACTCACTGCTCGTTGGCCCGCACAGACCACATCTCACGATGCGGTAGGTTGGGGGAGCCACAAAGGGTCGTAGCTCAATTGGTAGAGCACCGGTCTCCAAAACCGGCGGTTGGGGGTTCAAGTCCCTCCGGCCCTGCTACACACACCGCCAGGATGTGTGCGCATGTACGTACTTCAATGCACCGCCGTGCGGATCCACCCGGCACGGCACTGCCATGACCCGGGATCAGGTGAGAAGCGTGACGGACGCCGTGGGCTCCATCGACATGCCTGATGCCGAGGACGAGGCGCCGGACTCGAAGAAGAAGGCCCGTAAGGGCGGCAAGCGCGGCAAGAAGGGCCCCCTGGGCCGTCTCGCGCTCTTCTACCGCCAGATCGTCGCGGAACTTCGCAAGGTCGTCTGGCCCACTCGCAGCCAGCTGACGACGTACACCACGGTAGTGATTGTCTTCGTTGTCATCATGATCGGCCTTGTGACCGTGATTGACTATGGCTTCCAGGAAGCAGTCAAGTACGTCTTCGGCTGACTTCTTGTTCCACCCCATCTGTATCCAGGAAGAAGCAGCCACCGTGTCTGACCCGAACCTGAACGAGTCCGTTTCCGAGGACGAGCTCGACATCCTCGAGGCGGCCGACGAGGACCAGGCTGAGGCTGCTGACGCCGCTGCGGGCGAGGCTGCCGAAGAGGCCGCCCTCACCATCGTGGACGACTCCGAGGAGTCCGACGAGGACGTCGAGGACGACACCGACGTCGAGTCCGACGAATCCGACGAAGACGAAGACGAGTCCGGCGAGGACACCGACGTCGAGGCCGAGCTCGAAGAGGCCGAGGAGGCCGAGGAGGCCGACGAGGAGCCCGCCGCTCCGGTCGACCCGATCCAGGCCCTCCGTGACGAGCTTCGCGGTCTGCCCGGCGAGTGGTACGTGATCCACACCTACGCGGGCTACGAGAAGCGCGTGAAGGCCAACCTCGAGCAGCGCGCCGTCTCGCTGAACGTCGAGGAGTTCATCTACCAGGCCGAGGTCCCCGAGGAAGAGATCGTCCAGATCAAGAACGGCGAGCGCAAGAACGTCCGGCAGAACAAGCTGCCCGGTTACGTTCTCGTCCGCATGGATCTGACGAACGAGTCCTGGGGCGTCGTCCGTAACACCCCCGGCGTCACCGGCTTCGTGGGCAACGCCTACGACCCGTACCCGCTGACCCTGGACGAGATCGTCAAGATGCTCGCCCCGGAGGCCGAGGAGAAGGCCGCCCGCGAGGCCGCCGAGGCCGAGGGCAAGCCGGCTCCGGCCCGCAAGGTCGAGGTCCAGGTCCTGGACTTCGAGGTCGGCGACTCGGTCACCGTCACCGACGGCCCCTTCGCCACCCTCCAGGCCACGATCAACGAGATCAACGCCGACTCGAAGAAGGTCAAGGGCCTCGTCGAGATCTTCGGTCGCGAGACCCCGGTCGAGCTCAGCTTCGACCAGATCCAGAAGAACTGACCCTCACAGGTTTCCGACCAGGTCAGAGTGGCTCTCGCAGCCGCTCTGACCTGCTCGGTTTTTAGCCGCACGTCTATACCCGTTATCGTGGTGCGGTATGCCTCCATCCGGATGACCGGATGGCGGGCTGAACACTCTCACTAGGACCCGGAGAGAGCAATGCCTCCCAAGAAGAAGAAGGTCACGGGGCTTATCAAGCTCCAGATCAACGCTGGTGCGGCCAACCCGGCCCCGCCGGTCGGTCCCGCGCTGGGCCAGCACGGCGTCAACATCATGGAGTTCTGCAAGGCCTACAACGCCGCGACCGAGTCGCAGCGTGGCATGGTCGTGCCGGTGGAGATCACGGTCTACGAGGACCGTTCCTTCACCTTCATCACCAAGACTCCGCCGGCCGCCAAGCTGATCCTCAAGGCCGCGGGTGTGGACAAGGGCTCCGGCGAGCCGCACAAGACCAAGGTTGCCAAGCTCACGGCCGCCCAGGTCCGCGAGATCGCCACGGTCAAGCTCCCCGACCTGAACGCCAACGACCTCGACGCCGCGTCGAAGATCATCGCCGGCACCGCCCGTTCCATGGGCATCACGGTCGAGGGCTGATCAGCCCCCTTGTGACCTCAGTGGTAGGGCCAGCGCCGGCCCGCACCACGACTCCACACACCTGAACCAACAGGAGAAGCAGTGAAGCGCAGCAAGGCACTCCGCGCCGCGGACGCCAAGATCGACCGGGAGCGCAACTACGCCCCCCTCGAGGCCGTCCGTCTGGCCAAGGACACCGCCGCCACCAAGTTCGACGGCACCGTCGAGGTCGCCTTCCGCCTGGGCGTCGACCCGCGCAAGGCCGACCAGATGGTCCGTGGCACCGTGAACCTCCCGCACGGCACCGGTAAGACCGCCCGGGTCCTGGTCTTCGCGACCGGTGACCGTGCCGAGGCCGCGATCGCCGCGGGCGCCGACATCGTCGGCTCCGACGAGCTCATCGACGAGATCTCCAAGGGCCAGCGCCTGAACGAGTTCGACGCCGTTGTGGCCACCCCGGACCTCATGGGCAAGGTCGGCCGCCTCGGCCGCGTCCTCGGCCCGCGTGGTCTCATGCCGAACCCGAAGACCGGCACCGTCACCCCCGATGTCGCGAAGGCTGTCAACGACATCAAGGGCGGCAAGATCGAGTTCCGCGTCGACAAGCACTCGAACCTGCACTTCATCATCGGCAAGGTCTCCTTCGACGAGACGAAGCTGGTCGAGAACTACGCCGCGGCTCTGGAGGAGATCCTCCGTCTGAAGCCGTCCGCCGCCAAGGGCCGCTACATCAAGAAGGCGACCCTGACGACGACGATGGGCCCCGGCATCCCGCTGGACTCCAACCGCACCCGCAACCTCCTCGTCGAGGAGGACCCGGCCGCGGTCTGAGCCCATCAGGCTCGCTGAAGTGGTCAACCGGCCCCCTGCCCCTCCTCGGAGGGGCAGGGGGCCGGTTTTTCGTGCGACGCCGTCAGAGGCCTGGGTTACCGTTCAGTCGTACGACGACCAGAAGATCACAGGGGTGGGGACTCATGGGCATGACCGCATGGAAGCGCGCGGGCGTCTCGCTGACGGCGGTGGCCGTCATCGCCGGTGTCGCGGGCTGTCAGGACGGCGACGGGGGCAAGAAGGCCGCGTCCGCCCCGGCGAAGGCGAAGGCGACGGCGGAGCCGCAGCTCCAGAGCCACGAGGCCGTCACGAAGGTCATCCAGGCCGCCTACAACAAGACCTCGGACGCCAAGTCCGCGAAGATCCGCCTGACCATCACGATGCCGGCCGTCATGGACGGCGGCGGCACCATGGAGATGACCGGTGTCCAGGGCTGGAACCCCGGCGCCATGGACATCACCATGAAGGGCTCGCTGATGACGGCCGGCGACCCGGACGCCCCCGAGCAGTCGCGCATGATCATGCTCGACGACGCCATGTACATGGACGTGGGCGCCGAGCGTGCCGCCGAGATGGACGGCAAGCGCTGGATGAAGGTGGACCTCAAGGGCCAGAAGGGCCAGGACGGGCTGGGCGGCCTGCAGAGCGGCCTGAACCAGGACCCGGCCCAGCAGCTCGCCCTGCTGCTCGAGTCCCCGAACCTCAAGCACATCGGCGCCGAGAAGATCAACGGCGTCCAGGCCCAGCACTACAAGGGCACGCTCAGCTTCGAGCAGATGATGGACGCCAACAAGGCGAAGTCCGCGACGCTCTCCAAGGAGGAGCGCGAGAAGCTCATCGCCAACGTCGAGAAGATCGGCATGAAGGGCTACGACACCGACGTCTGGGTCGACGAGGCCGGCTACCCGGTCCGCATGGTCGTCTCCATGACCACGGCCGTGGGGACCGTGCACATGAAGGGCGACTACACCGACTACGGCCCGAAGGCCGCCGTCAAGGCCCCGCCCGCCAAGGACACGTACGACCTGTCGGAGATGCTGAAGGGGCTCGGCGGGAGCTGAGCCGTACGGGCGGATTTGCTCCCCGCCGCAGCCGTCGCGTACTCTTCCACAGAAGCCAAAGACCGCTGGTCGTTGCCGGGCTCTCGCAAGAGGGTGCGGCGGCCGAAGGATTCGCTGAGATGCGAACGACCCGCGCAGGTGATCGTGGATGAGTTCCCGGATCTTTCGATTCGGTCGAGCTGAGCCCCGTGCGCCTGCGCCGGGGCGTTTCTCTTTGTTCAGCCCCTTCTGAGCGGTCCTCATCACCCGGAAGGAGGCCGACGCTCTATGGCAAGGCCCGACAAGGCTGCCGCGGTAGCCGAGCTGGAGGACAAGTTCCGCAGCTCGAACGCCGTCGTGCTGACCTCGTACACGGGGCTCACCGTGGCGCAGCTCAAGACGCTGCGTCGTTCGCTCGGTGAGAACGCCCAGTACGCCGTGGTGAAGAACACGCTGACCAAGATTGCGGCCAACCAGGCCGGGATCGCGTCGCTCGACGACCAGCTCGCTGGTTCGACCGCGGCCGCCTTCGTCACCGGTGACCCGGTGGAGTCGGCGAAGGCTCTGCGTGACTTCGCCAAGGACAACCCGAACCTCGTCATCAAGGGCGGTGTCCTTGATGGCAAGGCGCTGACCGCCGACGAGTTCAAGAAGCTTGCGGACCTCGAGTCCCGCGAGGTTCTGCTCAGCAAGCTGGCCGGCGCGTTCAAGGGCAAGCAGTCCCAGACTGCCTCGCTCCTCCAGGCGCTGCCGTCGAAGTTCGTCCGCACCGCGGAGGCGCTTCGCGTCAAGCTCGCCGAGCAGGGCGGTGCCGAGTAACTCGGCTCGCGCAATGATCGCCGCCCACTAGGGCGACGGTCGCAGCGGGCCGAACGTACGCCCGCCTACATGTACATCCGGCACCTGCCGAATTAGTGGAAGGACGCCATCATGGCGAAGCTGTCCCAGGACGACCTGCTCGCGCAGTTCGAAGAGATGACCCTCATCGAGCTCTCCGAGTTCGTGAAGGCCTTCGAGGAGAAGTTCGACGTCACCGCCGCCGCGGCCGTCGCCGCCGCCCCCGCCGGTGTCGCTGCCCCGGCCGAGGCCGAGGCCGAGCAGGACGAGTTCGACGTCATCCTCGAGGGTGCCGGCGACAAGAAGATCCAGGTCATCAAGGTCGTGCGTGAGCTCACCTCCCTGGGCCTGAAGGAGGCCAAGGACCTCGTCGACGGCACCCCGAAGCCGGTCCTCGAGAAGGTCGCCAAGGAGGCCGCGGAGAAGGCTGCCGAGTCCCTCAAGGCTGCCGGCGCCTCCGTCACGGTCAAGTAAGACCCTGCGAGTCTCCTGACTCACTCAGGCGCCTCACAGGCGCCTTCGAAGGGCGATCACCCATCCGGGTGGTCGCCCTTCGGCGTACCCGGGAAGGGCGTGGCGGGGGTCGTGCGAGCCGCAGGGAGCGGAGTATGGTGATCTTCGCCGTGCGCCCCCGCTGACCGGGGGGCCTTGACGAACCGCACGCAGCGCGCAATTCTCAGGACGCGTCGTCACAACGATCCGTATCCGAGGCATGGATCGACGGCGGAACGGGCAGTATCGAGGTGCGCCACACGGCGCGAGGTACCGCGGAGTTGAGAACAACGAGGGTCGAGAAAAACACGCCCTGGACATCAGTGGGCCAAGTGGCTACACTGACCCTTTGCGCTGCCTGTTAGCTGCCCCCTGCCCGTCACCAGGGGCATACCCTCGCGACAGCATTGTCGGCAGACCTGACCTGACCTGGGCCTATGGCCACATCAGGAATCGTCTGTCCCTGTGCGTCGCTGGGGACCGGTACGCGCGTAGTGAGTCCGAGCCCTCGGAAGGACCCCCTCTTGGCCGCCTCGCGCAACGCCTCGACCAATACGAACAACGGCGCCAGCACCGCCCCGCTGCGCATCTCCTTTGCAAAGATCAAGGAGCCCCTCGAGGTTCCGAACCTCCTCGCGCTGCAGACCGAGAGCTTTGACTGGCTGCTCGGCAATGCCGCCTGGAAGGCTCGCGTCGAGGCAGCTCTCGAGTCGGGACAGGACGTCCCCAGGAAGTCGGGTCTGGAAGAGATCTTCGAGGAGATCTCTCCGATCGAGGACTTCTCCGGGTCGATGTCGCTGACCTTCCGCGACCACCGCTTCGAGCCCCCGAAGAACTCGATCGACGAGTGCAAGGACCGTGACTTCACGTACGGCGCCCCGCTCTTCGTCACCGCCGAGTTCACCAACAACGAGACCGGCGAGATCAAGTCTCAGACGGTCTTCATGGGCGACTTCCCGCTCATGACGAACAAGGGCACCTTCGTCATCAACGGCACCGAGCGTGTCGTTGTCTCGCAGCTGGTCCGTTCGCCGGGCGTCTACTTCGACTCCTCGATCGACAAGACGTCCGACAAGGACATCTTCTCGGCCAAGATCATCCCGTCCCGGGGTGCCTGGCTGGAGATGGAGATCGACAAGCGCGACATGGTCGGTGTCCGCATCGACCGCAAGCGCAAGCAGTCCGTCACCGTCCTCCTGAAGGCGCTCGGCTGGACCACCGAGCAGATCCTGCAGGAGTTCGGCGAGTACGAGTCCATGCGCGCCACCCTGGAGAAGGACCACACCCAGGGCCAGGACGACGCGCTGCTCGACATCTACCGCAAGCTGCGTCCGGGCGAGCCGCCGACCCGCGAGGCCGCTCAGACGCTGCTCGAGAACCTCTACTTCAACCCGAAGCGCTACGACCTCGCGAAGGTCGGCCGCTACAAGGTGAACAAGAAGCTCGGCGCGGACGAGCCGCTGGACGCCGGTGTCCTGACCACCGACGACGTCATCGCCACGATCAAGTACCTCGTGAAGCTCCACGCGGGCGAGACCGAGACGATCGGCGAGTCGGGCCGGGAGATCGTCGTCGAGACCGACGACATCGACCACTTCGGCAACCGTCGTCTGCGCAACGTCGGCGAGCTCATCCAGAACCAGGTCCGTACGGGTCTGGCTCGTATGGAGCGCGTCGTGCGTGAGCGCATGACCACCCAGGACGTCGAGGCGATCACGCCGCAGACCCTGATCAACATCCGGCCGGTCGTCGCCTCCATCAAGGAGTTCTTCGGCACCAGCCAGCTGTCGCAGTTCATGGACCAGAACAACCCGCTGTCGGGTCTGACGCACAAGCGTCGTCTCTCGGCGCTGGGTCCCGGTGGTCTGTCCCGTGAGCGGGCCGGCTTCGAGGTCCGAGACGTGCACCCGTCCCACTACGGACGCATGTGCCCGATCGAGACCCCCGAAGGCCCGAACATCGGTCTGATCGGTTCGCTCGCCTCGTACGGCCGCGTCAACGCGTTCGGCTTCATCGAGACGCCGTACCGCAAGGTCGTCGACGGCCAGGTCACCGACGAGGTCGACTACATCACGGCCGACGAAGAGGACCGCTACGTCATCGCCCAGGCGAACGCGACCCTGAACGACGAGCTCCGCTTCACCGAGCCGCGCGTTCTGGTCCGCCGCCGTGGTGGCGAGGTCGACTACGTCCCGCCGACCGAGGTCGACTACATGGACGTCTCGCCGCGCCAGATGGTGTCGGTCGCGACGGCCATGATCCCCTTCCTCGAGCACGACGACGCCAACCGTGCCCTCATGGGCGCGAACATGATGCGTCAGGCGGTGCCGCTGATTAAGTCCGAGGCCCCGCTCGTCGGTACCGGCATGGAGTACCGCTGTGCCACCGACGCCGGTGACGTGCCGAAGGCCGACAAGGATGGTGTCGTCCAGGAGGTCTCGGCCGACTACATCACCGTCGCCAACGACGACGGCACGTACACCACGTACCGGATGGCCAAGTTCTCCCGCTCGAACCAGGGCACCTCGGTCAACCAGAAGGTCGTCGTCTCCGAGGGCGACCGGGTCATCGAGGGCCAGGTCCTCGCCGACGGTCCGGCCACCGAGAACGGTGAGATGGCGCTCGGCAAGAACCTGCTCGTGGCGTTCATGCCGTGGGAGGGTCACAACTACGAGGACGCGATCATCCTGTCGCAGCGCCTCGTGCAGGACGACGTCCTCTCCTCGATCCACATCGAGGAGCACGAGGTCGACGCCCGTGACACCAAGCTCGGCCCGGAGGAGATCACCCGGGACATCCCGAACGTCTCCGAGGAGGTCCTCGCCGACCTCGACGAGCGCGGCATCATCCGTATCGGTGCCGAGGTCGTCGCCGGCGACATCCTCGTCGGCAAGGTCACGCCCAAGGGTGAGACCGAGCTGACCCCGGAGGAGCGTCTGCTCCGCGCGATCTTCGGTGAGAAGGCGCGTGAGGTCCGTGACACCTCGCTGAAGGTGCCGCACGGCGAGACCGGCAAGGTCATCGGCGTCCGCGTCTTCGACCGCGAGGAGGGCGACGAGCTTCCCCCGGGCGTGAACCAGCTGGTCCGCGTCTACGTCGCCCAGAAGCGCAAGATCACCGATGGTGACAAGCTCGCCGGCCGTCACGGCAACAAGGGTGTCATCTCGAAGATCCTTCCGATCGAGGACATGCCGTTCCTCGAGGACGGAACTCCGGTCGACATCATCCTCAACCCGCTGGGTGTCCCGTCCCGAATGAACCCGGGACAGGTCCTGGAGATCCACCTCGGCTGGCTCGCCAGCCGCGGCTGGGACGTCTCGGGCCTCGCGGACGACTGGGCGCAGCGCCTGCAGGCCATCGGTGCCGACCAGGTCGCCCCGGGCACCAACGTCGCCACCCCGGTCTTCGACGGTGCGCGTGAGGACGAGCTCGCGGGTCTGCTGCAGCACACGATCCCGAACCGCGACGGCGAGCGCATGGTGCTCCCCTCCGGCAAGGCGCGTCTGTTCGACGGCCGCTCCGGTGAGCCGTTCCCGGACCCGATCTCGGTCGGGTACATGTACATCCTCAAGCTCCACCACCTGGTCGACGACAAGCTGCACGCCCGGTCGACCGGTCCGTACTCGATGATCACCCAGCAGCCGCTGGGTGGTAAGGCCCAGTTCGGTGGCCAGCGCTTCGGTGAGATGGAGGTGTGGGCGCTGGAGGCATACGGCGCCGCGTACGCCCTCCAGGAGCTGCTGACGATCAAGTCCGACGACGTGACCGGCCGCGTGAAGGTCTACGAGGCCATCGTCAAGGGCGAGAACATCCCTGAGCCCGGCATCCCCGAGTCCTTCAAGGTGCTCATCAAGGAGATGCAGTCCCTGTGCCTCAACGTGGAGGTGCTGTCCTCGGACGGCATGTCCATCGAGATGCGCGACACCGACGAGGACGTCTTCCGCGCAGCGGAGGAGCTCGGTATCGACCTGTCCCGGCGCGAGCCGAGCAGCGTCGAAGAGGTCTGACGGGAGTCCGGTACGGGGGCTCAGCAATGAGCCCCCGGCCGGCCCCAGGACCCCCGTTTCAGACCCCAAGACTTACAACCCTGAGAGGGATTGACGCATAGTGCTCGACGTCAACTTCTTCGATGAGCTCCGGATCGGTCTGGCCACCGCTGACGACATCCGTCAGTGGAGCCACGGCGAGGTCAAGAAGCCTGAGACCATCAACTACCGCACGCTCAAGCCCGAGAAGGACGGACTCTTCTGCGAGAAGATCTTCGGTCCGACCCGGGACTGGGAGTGCTACTGCGGCAAGTACAAGCGTGTCCGCTTCAAGGGCATCATCTGTGAGCGGTGTGGCGTCGAGGTCACCCGCGCCAAGGTGCGCCGTGAGCGGATGGGCCACATCGAGCTCGCCGCCCCCGTCACCCACATCTGGTACTTCAAGGGCGTCCCGTCGCGCCTCGGATACCTGCTGGACCTCGCGCCGAAGGACCTCGAGAAGGTCATCTACTTCGCCGCGTACATGATCACGTTCGTGGACGACGAGCGTCGTACGCGTGACCTGCCCTCGCTGGAGGCGCATGTCTCCGTCGAGCGTCAGCAGATCGAGAACCGTCGCGACTCCGACCTGGAGGCCCGCGCCAAGAAGCTCGAGACCGACCTGGCCGAGCTCGAGGCCGAGGGTGCCAAGGCCGACGTGCGCCGCAAGGTGCGCGAGGGCGCCGAGCGTGAGATGAAGCAGCTGCGCGACCGTGCGCAGCGCGAGATCGACCGTCTCGACGAGGTCTGGAGCCGCTTCAAGAACCTCAAGGTCCAGGACCTGGAGGGCGACGAGCTCCTCTACCGCGAGCTGCGTGACCGTTTCGGCACGTACTTCGACGGTTCGATGGGTGCCGCGGCGCTGCAGAAGCGTCTGGAGTCCTTCGACCTCGAGGAGGAGGCCGAGCGCCTCCGCGAGATCATCCGTACCGGCAAGGGCCAGAAGAAGACCCGTGCGCTCAAGCGCCTCAAGGTCGTCTCCGCGTTCCTGCAGACCGCGAACAGCCCCAAGGGCATGGTTCTCGACTGCGTGCCGGTCATCCCGCCGGACCTGCGTCCGATGGTGCAGCTGGACGGTGGCCGCTTCGCGACCTCCGACCTGAACGACCTGTACCGCCGTGTGATCAACCGCAACAACCGTCTGAAGCGTCTGCTCGACCTCGGTGCCCCCGAGATCATCGTGAACAACGAGAAGCGGATGCTCCAGGAGGCGGTCGACGCCCTCTTCGACAACGGCCGTCGTGGTCGCCCGGTCACGGGCCCCGGCAACCGTCCGCTGAAGTCCCTCAGCGACATGCTGAAGGGTAAGCAGGGTCGATTCCGTCAGAACCTGCTCGGTAAGCGTGTGGACTACTCCGCGCGTTCCGTCATCGTCGTCGGTCCGCAGCTGAAGCTGCACCAGTGCGGTCTGCCCAAGGCCATGGCGCTGGAGCTCTTCAAGCCGTTCGTGATGAAGCGCCTGGTCGACCTGAACCACGCGCAGAACATCAAGAGCGCCAAGCGGATGGTCGAGCGCGGCCGCACGGTCGTGTACGACGTCCTCGAAGAGGTCATCGCCGAGCACCCGGTTCTGCTGAACCGTGCGCCCACGCTGCACCGCCTCGGCATCCAGGCCTTCGAGCCCCAGCTGGTCGAGGGCAAGGCCATCCAGATCCACCCGCTCGTCTGCACCGCGTTCAACGCGGACTTCGACGGTGACCAGATGGCCGTCCACCTGCCGCTCTCCGCGGAGGCGCAGGCCGAGGCCCGCATCCTGATGCTGTCCTCGAACAACATCCTCAAGCCGGCCGACGGCCGTCCGGTCACGATGCCGACCCAGGACATGGTCCTCGGTCTGTTCTTCCTGACCACCGACGGTGAGCTCCGTGACACCAAGGGCGAGGGCCGCGCGTTCGGCTCCACGGCCGAGGCGATCATGGCGTTCGACGCCGGCGAGCTCGCGCTGCAGTCGCAGATCGACATCCGCTTCCCGATCGGCACCGTTCCGCCGCGCGGCTGGGTTCCCCCGGTCGCCGAGGAGGGCGAGCCGGAGTGGCAGCAGGGTGACTCGTTCCGCCTGCGTACGTCGCTGGGCCGTGCGCTCTTCAACGAGCTGCTGCCCGAGGACTACCCGTTCGTCGACTACTCGGTCGGCAAGAAGCAGCTCTCCGAGATCGTCAACGACCTCGCCGAGCGCTACCCCAAGGTCATCGTGGCGGCGACGCTCGACAACCTGAAGGCGGCGGGCTTCTACTGGGCGACCCGTTCCGGCGTCACCGTGGCCATCTCGGACGTTGTCGTCCCGGAGGCCAAGAAGGCGATCGTCAAGGGCTGGGAAGAGCAGGACGAGAAGGTCCAGAAGCAGTACGAGCGCGGTCTCATCACCAAGGAAGAGCGCACTCAGGAGCTCATCAACATCTGGACCAAGGCGACCAACGAGGTTGCCGAGGCGATGAATGAGAACTTCCCCAAGACGAACCCCATCTTCATGATGGTTGACTCGGGTGCCCGAGGAAACATGATGCAGATGCGTCAGATCGCCGGTATGCGTGGTCTGGTGTCGAACGCCAAGAACGAGACGATTCCCCGTCCTATCAAGGCGTCCTTCCGTGAGGGTCTCTCCGTCCTCGAGTACTTCATCTCGACGCACGGTGCCCGTAAGGGTCTTGCCGACACCGCCCTGCGTACCGCCGACTCGGGTTACCTGACCCGTCGTCTGGTGGACGTCTCGCAGGACGTGATCATCCGCGAGGAGGACTGTGGCACCGAGCGCGGTCTGAAGCTGCGGATCGCCGAGAAGGGTGCCGACGGCATCCTGCGGAAGACGGACGACGTCGAGACCTCCGTGTACGCGCGGATGCTCGCCGAGGACGTCGTCGTGGACGGCAAGGTCATCGCGCCGGCCAACGTCGACCTGGGTGACGTGCTCATCGACGCTCTCGTGGGCGCCGGCGTGGAGGAGGTCAAGACCCGCTCGGTCCTGACCTGTGAGTCCGCCGTCGGTACCTGTGCCTTCTGCTACGGCCGTTCGCTGGCCACCGGCAAGCTGGTCGACATCGGTGAGGCGGTCGGCATCATCGCCGCCCAGTCCATCGGTGAGCCCGGTACCCAGCTGACGATGCGTACCTTCCACACCGGTGGTGTGGCCGGTGACGACATCACCCAGGGTCTGCCCCGTGTTGTCGAGCTCTTCGAGGCCCGTCAGCCCAAGGGTGTCGCCCCGATCTCGGAGGCGGCCGGCCGCGTCCGTATCGAGGAGACCGAGAAGACCAAGAAGATCGTCGTCACCCCGGACGACGGCAGCGACGAGACGGCGTTCCCGATCTCGAAGCGTGCCCGTCTGCTGGTGGGCGAGGGCGACCACGTCGAGGTGGGCCAGAAGCTCACCGTGGGTGCCACCAACCCGCACGACGTGCTGCGGATCCTCGGTCAGCGCGCGGTCCAGGTCCACCTGGTCGGCGAAGTCCAGAAGGTCTACAACTCGCAGGGTGTGTCGATCCACGACAAGCACATCGAGATCATCATCCGGCAGATGCTGCGCCGTGTGACGATCATCGAGTCCGGCGACGCGGAGCTGCTGCCGGGCGAGCTCGTCGAGCGCTCGAAGTTCGAGACCGAGAACCGTCGTGTGGTCACCGAGGGCGGTCACCCCGCCTCCGGCCGTCCGCAGCTGATGGGTATCACCAAGGCCTCGCTGGCGACGGAGTCCTGGCTGTCGGCCGCCTCCTTCCAGGAGACGACCCGAGTCCTGACGGATGCGGCGATCAACGCCAAGTCCGACAGCCTCATCGGCCTCAAGGAGAACGTCATCATCGGTAAGCTCATCCCGGCCGGTACGGGTCTGTCCCGCTACCGCAACATCCGGGTGGAGCCGACCGAGGAGGCCAAGGCCGCGATGTACTCGGCCGTCGGCTACGACGACATCGACTACTCGCCGTTCGGCACCGGCTCCGGCCAGGCCGTTCCGCTGGAGGACTACGACTACGGTCCGTACAACCAGTAAGTAGTGCGAACCGAAGGGCGGCACCCCGACACCGGGGTGCCGCCCTTCGGCATGTTCGAAACGGGAGGACTAGCGGCCGGCCAGCTCCCAGACCGCGAGCATCAGGCCGGCGCTCGCCGTCAGCGCGGCGATGCTGGTGAGCGGCCAGCGGGAGCGCTCCAGAGCGTCCAGCCGCGACTCCATGTCGGCGAGCTGCTTGTCGGTCTGGTCACTGCGCTGCACGAGCAGCGCCAGCGAGCCGTCGACGCGGGCGAACCCGGCCTCCAGCGTGCCGCGCAGCCGCTCCAGTTCGACGGCGACGGTGACCGGGTCGTGCTGTTCAGGCTCGGTCATCGGCCGCCCCCGGGGTGGTGCGCAGCCAGCCGGGGAGCAGGTTCTGGACGGCCGGGACCGCCATCACCCGGGTGAGGGCGCCGGCGGCGGCGAGCGCTCCGGCGACCCAGGGGAGGGTGGCCGGGAGGCCGGAGGCGTCGACGACCGCGGGGAGGACGACGGCGAGCGCGACCGCGGACTGCAGGACGGTACGAGCCGTGCGTCTGGCGGTTTCGGACATGGGGTGCTCCTTACTTGGTGTACGGGACCTTGAGCGCGTTCCAGGACATGGCGCCCGGCCAGCCGTCGGCGTCGGAGCCGCTGAAGCCGAGCTTGCGCTGCCACTTCGCGTAGCTGCGCCGGTCGGCCTCGCTCCAGCGGGGGGACGGGCCCGTGGTGTACGCGGAGCAGCCCTCGGCGACGAGGCGGCGGCCCATCGCGGTGACGATCGGGGAGCTCGGGTTCGTCTTGAAGAACGAGGTGCCGGGGAACGGCTGGTAGCGCGGGGCGGCCGGTTTCTGCGCGGCCGGCTGCTGCTTGGCGGGTGAGGAGGCGAGTCGCCGCTGGACCCGGTCCCGCATGCCCGGCATGGCGAAGCCGCGCGGATCGCTCTTCCAGTCGGACCATTCGAGGTGGCCGATGACGGACTTGGCGCCCCAGCCGTGGGCGCGGCAGATCGCGGCGGACGCCCGCTCGATGGCGTCGAGCTGGGCGGCCGGCCAGGGGTCGGTGCCGTTGCCGAGGTTGACGCACTCGAAGCCGTAGAAGCGGGTGTTTCCGTCGACGGCGCCGGCGCTGCCCTGGTGCTCGTGCGGGGCCGGCGGCCGGTCCCCGTAGGTCTCGGTGATCACGGCCTGGAGGACGGAGGGGTCGCCGCCGCCCGCGTGGTTGGCGCGGCCGTTGCCCACGAGATGGACCGTGCCGTCCTTGGCGATCACACCGTGGCACAGCGGGCCGGGCAGGCCGTCGTAGCCGTTGTAGCAGAGCTCGACGGACGAGGCGGTGCCGCTGGAGACGGTGTGGTGGATCATCACGCCGTTCACCGGACCCCAGGGGCCGGCCTGGTTGCGGTTGTGGGTCCGCCAGCCGTCGTGCTCGACGACGGTGACGCCCTCGGCGCGCAGGGCGGCGAGGAGCTGATCGGCGGTGAGGGGAGTGGCCATGGTGTCCTCCAGGTGTGCGGGGGAATGAAAAACGCCCGCACGGGGGCGGGCGTATCGGGTGGGGCGCGGTGCTTACGGCGTCGGCGCGGGGCTGGGTTCCGGCGCGGGTTCCGGCGCCGGCTCCGGCTCCGGCTCGGGTGCCGGTGCCGGTGCCGGTGCGGGGGCAGGCGCGGGGGCGGGTTCCCAGGTCGCGCAGAGGGCGGCGTAGGCGGCGCGGCGGGTCTCGAAGTCGGTGAGCGCAGCGGCGACGGCGCTCTGGACGGCGGTCGGGTCGGGGGCGACGGGGGCGCCGTCCTGGCCGTTGACGACCACCGTGGCGTAGCCGCGCAGGGTGGTGTCCCCGATGCCGCTCTTGCTGGTCTGGGCGGTGACGTACACCGACGGGTACTGGCCGGTGACCGGGTCTCGCTCCAGCGTGTTGCCGAGCGTGTTGTCGTACACGCGGACGTCGAGGGTGTGGCTGCCCTCGGTGACGACGGCGCGGCCCGCGTAGTCGATGGCAACGCCCCAGGGCTGTGCGGGGTCGATGATCATGGTGTGCTCCTCGGCGTCAGGTCTGGGTGCCGTAGATCAGGACGGGCTGGGCGTAGACGGTCCCGCCGCCGGCCATGGCCTGGATCTCGATCAGCATGGTCTGGCCGAACCTGGTCTTCATGTCGCCGGGGATCAGGCCGGTGTGGTCGTAGGTCGTGCCGGCCGTGACCGCGGGGCCGAACTGCTGGCCGTCGACCAGTACCTTCACCTGACCGGTGGCGCCGCTGGACACGGCCGTGTTCACGGACAGCCGCAGCTTCGGCTGCCAGATGGGGTTGAAGGACCTGGCGACGGTGGTGAACGTGGCGCTGGTGGTGGACGGCCAGTGGGCCTTGTCGACGTTCATCGGCGGCATCAGCTGCAGCCAGGGCCGGGCGAGACCGCCGGTCATGATGTCGTCCGCGAAGATCTCGTGGCCGTAGCCGTCGAAGATCCGGAACAGCGGCCGGTTGATGGTGACGCTGCCGGTCTGTGCGGGCGGGCGGATCTCGCTGACCGCCGGCCGGGTGTTCACGGCCGTGGACAGGGCCTTGAGCCGGCGTTCCATCTGGTTGAGCCGGTCGATGATGTCCTCGGGCAGCTGGGGCATCAGGCCTCCTCAAGGTAGAGCTCGGCGGTGTCGGGGCGGCCGCGCTCCGGGGGGGTGACCTTGACGCCGATGATGCGGTAGCGGGCGTCGAGGCCCTCGGAGTACCACTCGTCCGTGATCCGGATGCGGGCGATGCGGCCGATGAGCGCAGGTGGGACGACCCCGCCGAGGTGGATGCTGATCGAGGGGATCACGACGGCGCCCCGGGCCTCGGCGAGTTCCCGCTTGGCCAGCGAGTCGAGGGTGAGCGTGTCGGTGACCTCGTTGTGGTCGGAGGACAGGTCGATCAGCGGCCAGCCGTCCGCGAGCAGATCGCTGGCGACCTGCTGGGTCGAGTGGATCGGCCGGGACTCGGTACCGGCGTTGGAGTTCGTCGACGCCCCACGGGCCAGCGCGGTGGTGCCGCCGCGGGTCGCGTCGTACGGGAAGGAGTACGACAGGATGACGCCGGGCCGGTCGAAGAGCAGGTCGGTGGCACCGTTGACGATCTTGGGCCAGCCGAGCCGGAGCTGCCTGACCCGCTTGCCGTCGGTCGGGTCGCGGTAGACGAGGATCTGCTGCTCGAAGCCGTTCTCCAGTGAGGCCAGCTGGTCGAGCGCCTCCAGGTAGACGGTCTCGTCGCCGTTGCGCCAGGAGGCCGTCCGAAGGACCTCCGACGTCTCCGTGCCGTAGGTGATCCCGAGCCGGCGCGGCTGCTTCCCCTCCGGCAGGGGCACCGTGGGGTCGTCCTGGACATCGAGTTCCTGCCACAGCCGCCGTGCGATCTCCAGCTGGTCGGTCGGGGTCGTGAAGGGGATGTCGGTACGGATGCGGCGGCGGCTCGCGTACGAGTCGAAGGTGGCGGCCTGGACGCCGAGGGTCAGCACCCCGCGCCCGCTGGACTGCAGGGTGGCGGTCCACACGATGCCGCCCCACCACAGGTCGCCGCCGCGCTCCAGGTAGACCGCGGTGCGGCCCTCCTGGACCTTCTTGACCCGGTCGGCGATGTCCTTGTTGGGGATGGGGATGGTGCCGGAGAGCGAGCCGGCCTTGCCGATGTAGTCGTCGAAGGAGACGTCCCGCAGGGGCAGGATGTCGAGGGTCTGGTCGGTGATCAGGTCGCAGAAGATCGCCCGGTAGGGCGTTTCGAGTGCCATGGCGGGCCCCCTTACAGGACGTAGGTGGCGGAGACCCACACGGTCCGGCCGTTGGGGATGGTCGTGTTGGAGCTCCAGTTGCGCAGCGTGACCTGCGAGCTGGTGGCCGCGATCGTGGCGGCCCCGGAGCCGTCGATGTCGGAGGCCGTCGTCTCGAACGACATGGCCGGAGACCAGCCGGCCGGCAGGGCGCCCAGGGGCGTGTCGGGGATGCGGCCGTCGGCGCCCACGGTGATCGTCCCGCCGGTGCGGGTGACACCGAAGCGCACCATGACGACGCCGGCGCGGGTACGCCGGGCGGAGAAGGACGGGCTGCCCCAGCCGGTGGCCGCGGTCGCGCCGTTGCTCGCGACCTCGATGTCGTACGGCGGGTGGTAGTTCACCCACGCGGTTCCGTTCCAACGCTGGAGCGTGCCGGCGGCGTCGCGGAACTGCCCGACGTAACCGCCGGCGGACACCGTGCCGCTGGGCGCGATGCCGCCGATCTCCTTCGGGTACGCGACCCAGGCGGTGCCGTCCCAGCGCTGCAGGAAGTGGGCGTTGTCGTTGTCCTGGTACTGGCCCGGGTAACTGCCGGGTACCGCCCCGTTGTTGTAGACGGGCAGGATGCCGCCGACGCCCGCGGTCGTGACCCGCAGGTCGGAGACGGTCCCCGACGTGGTCCAGGGAATGCCCCCGGTGCCGGCGGAGGCCACGGCGGGGACCCTGACCGAGAACAGCGTGAGGGAGAGAGGCGGCGCGACCGGCGGTTCAGGGACGGCCTTCGCCTCTCCCTGGACGATCTCGATCGTGGCCTCGCTCTTCTGCGAGCCGTCGAACTGATCGTCGTGGACGCGCAGGACGACGAGGTCGATGCGCGGATGGAGCGGGTTGCCGTCGGCGAAGGTGAGGACGGTGTCCGTGTCGAGTGTGACGTGGTACGGGCCCTGCGCGACCGGGCCCTGGATGACGGCCCGGCCGTGGAAGAGGGTGGCGGTCATCGGCCCGTTGCCGCTCATCCACAGGCCGCCGACGCGGAACTTGCCGTCGTACGTGCCGGGCACGATGCCGGAGCGGGCGCTGAGGGGCCCGGCGGGGGTGGTCGCTCCTATGTCGGTGTGACGGGTGCCGAGGCGGGTCTGCCCGGTGGGGGACAGCCAGCCGCTGCGAAGGGCCATGGTGGGTCTCCTGGGGGGTCGGTCGGGTTACGCCTGCAGGTCGACGCGGATGAAGGAGTTGTCGAACCAGGCCTTCAGGCCCGCGTCGCTGGACCGGTAGTAGGCGGTGAGGGTGTAGCTCGCGCCCGCGGTCAGGTTGGAGAGGCGCTGCGTGGTCGCGGCGGAGAAACCGTCCACGTGCTCGGTCGGCCGCGCTGCCTTCACGGACAGCTCGTCATCCAACTCGCGCACCACGGTGGAGCCCTGGGTGAGGCGCACGCCCATCCAGCCCGTGCCCTTGATGCCCGCCGTGCCGGAGGCGACGTGCAGCTCGATGCGCGAGCCGAAGGTCAGCAGGACGGCTCTGGACGGCGGCGCGGTGAAGGTGAGCTTCAGTGGGTTGGCCGTCCGCTCGACCAGCGTGTCCACGTACGTCGTGGCCGTGGTGTACCCCGCGTCCAGCGAGTCGGCGAAGAGCGGCCCCGGTACCGCCGGCGCCCATGCCGTGCCGTTCCACCGCTGGAGCTGGCCGCCGGTGCTGTCCCGGTACTGACCGATGTAGCTGGCCGCGGTGGTGGAGAAGGAGTTCGGGACGATGCCGCCGACGGCCGCGGGGTACGAGACCCACTTGCCGCCGTCCCAGCGCTGGAACTGGCCGTCCGCGGTGTCCTGGTACTGGCCGGGGTACGCACCCTGGGCCACCGGACCCTCGACGGGCATGATGCCGCCGACGGCCACGACCGGGGTACGCAGGTCCTTGAGCGCGGTGGCCCACGGGATGCCGCCGTTGCCCGCGCTGACGCCGGCAGGCACGGTCACCTCGTACAGCGGGAGGCTGCGCGGGGGGACCGGCATCGCCTTCGGCGTCTGCTCGGCCACGCCCTCGATGACCTCGATCACGGCCTCGTTGCGCTGGCCCTCGTAGAGCCGGTCGTAGATCCGCAGGACGACGAGGTCGACCCGGCCGTACTGGGAGTTGCCCGGGGCGAAGGTGACGGTCTCGGAGGTCGGCAGGGTCACCGGGTAGACGCCCTGGGAGATCTCGCCCTGGATGACCGCCCGCCCCTCGGAGACGGTCGCCGACATGGCGGAGGCGTTCGTCATCCAGAAGCCGGAAAGCCGGTACTGGCCGGTGTAGGAGCCCGGCAGGATGCCGGAGCGGACCTGGACGGGGTTGAGCATGGTGGTGGCGCCGGTCTGGGTGAGCCGGGTGTCCTCCCGGGTCTGGCCGGTCTCGGCGACCCAGCTGCTGCGCAGGTTCATGGGGTTCTCCAATCGGGGAAGGGGCGGCGTCAGGACGTCGGGGTATCAGGACGTCGGGGTGTCAGGACTTCAGCCACTCGGCGGTGAGGGCGCAGGCGTAGCCGGAGCCGCCGAGGGTCTTGATCGCGGCGGTGTGGCTGTGGAAGCCCTGCAGCTGGACCGTGTTGCCGGCGGTGAGCCTCACCAGGCCGGAGCCGCCGATGGAGATGGCGCCGTTGCCGGCGGGACCGAGCCAGGTCAGCCGTGACTGGCCGACGCCGCCGACGATGACGCGGGAGCCACGCATGCCGCTCTGGCCGTCGTTGGCCCAGGTGGCGTGTGCGGAGATCCGCCACATGCCGCTGCGCGGTACGACGTACGTGTGAGTCCCGTTCCAGCTGTTGGTGTCGTCGGCCTCGACGGTCGGCAGATTGAGCACGGTCCATGTGCCGGGCGGGACGGACTGCTGCTGGGCGGTTGTCCACTGGGTGGCGGCGAACAGGATCTTCCCCGTGCCCTCGACGTACTGCCAGGCCGAGCCGTCCCAGCGCTGCAGGATTCCCGAGTCGTCCCGGTACTGGCCGGGGTAGCCGCCGGTCGAGACCTGGGTGCCGGGCGCGATGCCGCCGATGGCCTTCGGGTACGAGACCCAGGCCGTACCGTCCCAGCGCTGGAACATGCCGCCCGCGTCGCGGTACTGACCGGCGTACGCGCCCTTGAAGCCGCTCGTGGGCATGATGCCGCCGAGCGCCACCACCGGCCAGTGCTGGGTGGTCACC
Source organism: Streptomyces sp. NPDC039609 (assembly GCF_055596705.1). Lineage (NCBI taxonomy): Bacteria > Bacillati > Actinomycetota > Actinomycetes > Kitasatosporales > Streptomycetaceae > Streptomyces > Streptomyces sp. NPDC039609. The sequence continues at coordinate 363,540 of NZ_JBVIUJ010000005.1, read as the reverse complement.
GCGGCGGTGGTCCAGGCGATGCCGCCGTTGCCGGCCGAGATGCCCTTCGGGACCTTGACCGTGTAGAGCGGCAGGGAGCTGCCCGTGCCGCCGGCGGGCGGCACGGGATTGGCGTGCGGGGCGCCCTTGACCAGGCGGATGACGGCATCGGTGGTGCCGGTCTTGTCGTAGGCGTCGTCGACGACGGCCAGTTCGATCAGATCGATCCGGTCGTACTGCGGATCGCCGTCCTCGATGGTGATCGTCTCCGGCGAGATCGCGCTGACCAGGTAGGCGCCCTGACGGGTGTCCTTGCCCTGGACGATCGCGCGGCCGGTGCCGATGGTGCACTGCATCGCGGCCGTCCCGGTCAGGACGAAGCCGCCCGGCACGATGCCCGGTCGGGAGCGCAGCGGGGTCTCCTCGGGGGACTGACCACTGGGAGTGAGCAGGGCGGCCAGCGTGAGGCGAGTGTCCTCACGGGTCTGACCGGTCGACTGCAGCCAGGCGGCCCGTACAGTCATGGTTCACCTCTTTCGGTGGAGGGGGCGGGGGTGGGTCACCACTCGGCGCTGCGCCAGCGGACCGTCATCAGGGCGTCCTCGGTGGCCTCGTCGGGCCGGAAGGACAGCTCGGTGCGCCCTGGTTCGAGCAGGAAGAGCTCCTCCGGGCTGGAGTCCGCCATCGCGGTGTGCCGGCGGGAGGCGGTGCCGTTGAGCGTGACCGTGCCCCCGGCGGTGTCGACGACGAGCTCCTCGCCCGCGGCCAGGTCGATCGCGTACCGCAGGCGGCGCCGGCTGCCCCGCTCGGTGACGGTCGGCATGGAGCACGGACCGCGGAAGGTGATCACCGGGTGGGTGGCGGCGGAGCCGGTGTTCTCGGCGACGGCGTCGCCGGTCGACTTGGCCTCGCCCCAGTTGAGCGGCCAGGTCAGCGGCCAGGTGAGGCCGGACTCGGGCTGCGGGGCCGTGGTGGAGGCGACCTGTTCGTTGACGGCGTAGCGGCGCGGGTCGGCCGCGAGCCACTGGATCGACATCTTCGAGCTGCCCTGGGTGGCGAAGCCCTGGTCGGCGGGGACCACGCGCTGGGCGATCCGGGCGCGTACGGCGAGCAGTTCGCCGTGCAGCCGGATGGTGAGCCAGCGTTCCTCGTCGAGCAGGGCGAGGGCCTGCCGCAGTGCGCGGATGGCCTGGGTGGCCGCGCTGTACTCCGGCATCAGCACGATCGCGCCGCCGACCTTGCGCGGCTTGGCGTACCGGGAGCCCGGCCAGGCGCCGTGCGAGGTGGGGCGGTCGGCATCGGAGGAGTCGTACTCGGGCAGGTCCTCCCAGCCGGTCAGACCGGAACGGTCGACGGCGAACGGGGTGCCGGGGCCGATGAGAAGCCCGGCCCACTGGATCTGCCCGTCCTGGGTGATCAGCGAGCCGGGCGCGAGGTCGGCCGTGTAGGTGTTTCCGGCGTATGCGGTTGTGGTCTCGGCCATGGGGCCGTCACCTCACTTCTGAGAGGCTGTCAGGTGGGCGGTCGGCGCTGGGTCGTCACCGGTGGGAGGCCGCGAGGAAGAGGAGGTCCTCGGCGGTCGACCGGGGGCCGGCGCCGGGCTTCTCGTGGAAGTCCCGTATCCGGTGCGGCGGCCGGGGCGGCTCGGTGAGGGCCGGGACGCGGCGGTTCTCCAGCACGGTGAGCGGGTCGATGCGCGGGGCGTCCGTGGCGCCGGGGAAGACGACACCGCCCTCGGCGAGCATCGGGATCTTGTCGAGGTCGACGCCGAACTTCTTGCCGAGGAGGTTGAAGCTCAGCTTGTTGAGGCCGTCGATGATCCAGTTGGCGAAGGCGATGAGACCGTTGATCGGTCCCTTGACGACGCCGACGACGGTGCTGAGCGCACCCTTGATCAGATCGCCGATTCCGCGCATGGCCCCGCTGACCGCGTCCTTGGCGGTGCGGAAGAAGCCGGGGATCTTGTCGGTGACGAAGGTCAGGATCGGCCGGACGGCGTTCTTGATGCCGCCCATGGAGCTGGAGGCGATCCCGCGCAGGGCGTTGGAGGCGGAGGAGACGGCGGAGCCGACCTTGGACAGGCCGCTGATGCCGGATCCGATGGTCTTCAGAGCGGTGGTGAACAGGGTCAGATAGGCCTTGAAGTAGGTTCCGACGGCCTGGCCGAGCACCTTCATGATCGGCTGGATGAATGTCCAGACTGCCTGGAAGCCCTTGAGGACCTGCGCGAAGACCTGCTTCACGATGCGCTGCCCGGTCTCGCTGTTCATCGCGTACTCGATGAGCAAGGCGGCGATGGGCACGAGGATGCCGACGAGGAAGCCGACCGGGTTGGCGCGCATGGCGACGTTGATGGCCGTCATGACGACCGAGGCGATGGTCATGACGGTGCCGAAGCGTTCCATCAGCTTGGTGATGACGTCGGTGATGGGCAGGAGCGGCACGAGGATCGCGAGGAGGCCGCCGATTCCGGTGCCGAGCTTGCCGAGCCCTGGCTTGGCCCTGCGGGCCTTGTCGCCGAAGGACCTGACGCCGGTGGCCGCGCGCGAGTTGCCGAGCTTCGTGGCGGCAGTGGCGGCGGAGCCGGCGTTCTGGCCGAAGCCGCGCACCGAGCCGGCCGCCGTCCGGGCACCGTCACGGAGACGGTCGGCCCCGGAGGCGACACTCCGCACCTTCTGCCTGATCCGCCGCAGGGTGTCGGATGCCTGTCCAGCGTTTCGCGCGAAGGCGGAGAACGCCGCCGCGCTGCCCGCGAGCGGGTGCAGGGGCATTGCGGCGGCACTCATCCGCGTGCCTTCGCCAGGTACATCAACGCGTCCGCCGTCGACTGCGGGTCACTGCTCCGGGCCGCGTGGTAGTGCTCGATGTGCAGTCCGGCCCCCGCGGCGCCGGCCAGGCCGGTGCGGGCGCTCATCTGGGCGCGGCGGGCGGTGAGAGCGAGCAGCCGGTCCAGCTTCGAGAGCGGGAGGACGGCCTCGGCCTCGCCGGCCTCGGCGAGGATCGCCGGGACACCGCCGTGGCGGGGCATGACGACACCACCCGTGGCGAGCATGGGGATGGTCGGGATGTTGACGCCGAAGGTCTTGCCGCCGACCAGCGGCACCCAGCCGGGGACGCTGACCTTGACCCGGTTCAGGCTGCCGATCATCCGGTTGATCAGGCTGATCACGGCGTTGATCGGACCCGAGACACCGCTCTTGATGCCGTTGAACGCCCGGGACGCGATGTCCTTGAGGCCGTTCCAGATGGACGACATCTTGTCCTTGACGGCCCGGAAGGCGTTCGGGATCGCGGTCTTGATCCAGTTGACGACCGGGGTGATGACGGCCTTGATGCCGTTCCAGACGGTTCGGATGACCGTCCGGATCGCGTTCATGACCGTGGTGATGACCGTCTTCCAGATCTTCACGTAGGTCTTGATGACGGTGGCGACCGCCTTGACCACCGTGGAGATGGCCGACTTGATGCCGTTCCAGACCGTCTTGATCAGCTGGCCGGCCTTCTTCATGATCGGCCCGATGGCCTTCATGACCGAGCTGATCACGGTCTTGATGGCGCCGAAGGCCTTCTTCATGATCGTCTGCATCGTCTTCGAGCGCGTCGCCATCTCGACGATCTTCTCGATGAGCGGCATGAACAGCTCGATCAGGCGGGCGAGGAAGTTGCCCTTCATGGACTTGTTGAGCTTGTCCTGGCCCTTGGCCGCCTTACCGGCGCCGGACTCGTACCTGCCCATCCTGGTGCCGGCGGACTGGGCGGTCTGGCCGGCCTTGGCCATGGAACGCTCGGCCTGGTCGGAAGCGGTCTTGAGATTCTTGAGTTCCTTGGCGGACCCCTGCGCGGCGCCCTTGATGCCGTTGATGTTCCTGCCGGCCGACGAGGCACGCTGACCGAGGGTCTGCGTGGCGCGATCGGCGGAGTCCGACGCGGACTTGAACTGTCTGAGGGCTCCGGAGGAGTTGTTCAGAGAACGTACGAGGGACATGCACGTCCACCTCTGCTAACTGGATTCGGGAAGGGCGGATGAGCGGCTGTCAGGCCAGGGCGGCTCGCAGCAGGTCCACCTCGGCACGGAGCTTGGTGATCCGGTTGGTGGAGCTGGTGACGGAGGAGTCATTGGGGATGTTCTGGACCGCCTGGCGGACGTTCCTGTCCCGTGCCTCAAGCGCCCGGACTCTGTTGCGTGCGTTCCGGACGAGTGGGGTGAGTCGCCTGAGGTGCGTCTCGATGCGCTGGATCCGCTGATCGAGGAGATTGGCCTCGTGCTTGGCCTGGTCCATCGGAGTCTTGATCTCGCGCTTGGCGATCCGGCTCACGAGGTGCTTGTAGACCGGCCGGCGCACGTAGTTGGCGACTTGTTCGCTGAAGTCGAAGATGGCGACGTCGACCTTGAGCAGCATCATGCCGAACATCGAGGCGGTGAGTCCGGAGACGAATCCCATGAACTCGGGGGTCTTGTACCACTCCTGCTGGGGGGTCCAGGTCATCTCCCCCGCGGTTTCGATCTCCTTCTTGACGTACGCCTTGAGGCCTTCGTCGTAGGTCTTGAAGGTGTTCTTGATCTTTCCTTCTTCGTCCTTTTCCTGGAGGACGAAGTCCAGCGACGTCTGGTCCAGCTTCGCCTTGATCTGCTCGAGGAGCTTGCCGTCCGCCGTGGTCATGTCGGTGCGGAGGGCGGCGATCATCTGCTCGGGAGTCTTGTCGCTCACTGTTTCTCCCTTCTCGGAGAGGCTTCGCGTTCCGCCGTACACCCGCGCATGAGACAGGCCCCTGCCGGGGGCGGCAGGGGCCTGGTCGTGCGGTGGGGCGTGTTCGGGCGGGAGGGGTTACGAATCGCGTGGTGCCGAGGCGAGGGCGTCGTTCCAGCCCGCCGCGTACGCGAGGGTCTCGTAGCGGGAGACCTCGGCGTACAGCGTGCCGAGCAGCGCTCTCTTGTCGAGGGCGACGGGTCCGTCGAGGAGCTGGCGGAGGCGGTCCTGGAGCGGGATGTGCGGTGGCGATGCCTCGGCCTGCTGAGTCATGGACGCCTACCTTCCGTGTGCTTGCCCTTGCGTGCGTGGCGGCGCCGCGGGGTGAGGCGGGGGCACCACGTGTTCGAACTACTGTGCGAATAGATTGTGGAACACCTGTTCGGTGTTTGTCGAGCATGAAACATCTGACGGCGTGTCTTCCCGCAAGCCCTCCAGGGGACTTGGTCCCGGATCGGAGCCTCTGTTCGACCGGGGGTACTCTGGATGGCGCGTTCCCCGGCCCTGACACAGTCGGGGGGCGGGGGGACGCGAGGGGCGCGTGGGGACCCCAGGGGGTGTGGAAGGCAGTGCTGACGCATGGACACGGAGCCGGGTGCTGACCGGCGGGAGCGCGCCGTCGACTGGCTCGCGTCCCATCCGGATCTGCCTCATCTCTTCGCACGGCTCTCCGAGCTGGTCCACGCGTACGGGTACGGGCCGGAGGACCTCGTCGTGATACCGCGCGCCGAGGTCGACCGGCGCGAAGCCTCCGCCTTCGCCGCCGGCTGGGCCGAGGCCATGTCGGAGGAGCTCCCGCGCATACGGGGCGAGTACGAGAAGCGAGTGGCCGACGCCTATGCGCAGGGTCAGGGTGACGCGCGTGGAATCCGCCGTCCCCACCGACGCGTGGACGCCGGCGAGGGCGACGGCGCCCGCGTCATCCCCCTGCCGTTCACGCGGCTCCTCACACCTCCCACCGCAGTCGTCCAGGCGGAGGAACGGATACGCAGGGAGCGCGAACTCCTCGACCGGCGGCCGGAGCATGAGCTTCCGGCGGACGAGCCCCAGCACACCACCGCAGCTTCCCCGCGGCAGGACGAGGAGGTCTCCCGCCCCCGCGCCGAGGAACCCGTCGTCGATTCCGACGTCCTGCTGACCGCCCAGGAGAGCCGCACCCGCAGGAACGCCCAGTCCGTCCGGAAGGTCGTCCGCGGCAAGGGCGGTCGGCCCATTGTGCCGCCGCTCGCCGGGGTACCCGCACAGACCGGCTCCGGGACCGACCGGCGTACGCCCGAACACGGCGAACCGGAGCCCTCCGCGCGCAAGGGGCGCCGGCTGTCCGAACGGGCCAAGGCCCTGGAGGAGGACCTGGCCGCCGAGCGAGCACAGGAAGCGCCCCCGGAGCCCGCTCCCTGAAGGGAACGGGCTCCGGGGGCGATGGGGGTGCGGCTCCGGCGGACGCCATGTCAGCCGAAGAACCGGGCGAGACCGGCGGGAGAGATCGCATCGTCCGTGCTCCCTGCCGTGCTCTCGGCCTGTGATTCCTCGTCCTCGTTGTCGACAGCGGGACGCGGGACGGGCGTCGGGTACTCGGGCTGATCGCCGTCCTCGCCGGTGTTGACGCACTGGAACATCCAGTTGGCGACGGCCAGATGGTCCACCGCCGCCGCGAGGAGATGGTCGGTGACCGACCACTCCGCGGCCTCGCCGTGCAGCTCCCGCTGCACGGCGCTGTCCCGTGGCAGATGCGTGATCAGCGTCATGAGCCGCCGGCTGGACAGCTCGCCCCGGTGCCAGTCGAGGAGATCGACGCGGTAATGGCGGAGGAGATCCGCCTCAAGGGCCTCGGCGTGTTCGTCGACGAACTCGACGAGGCTCAGCCTTCCCCCAGGCCGAGCCCGGTCTCCTTGCCGTAGGCCTCCAGGATGGCGGCGACGTCCTGCATCGTGAGGTCGTGCTCCTCGAAGCGGGTGAACTGCTCCTCACCCATCAGGAGCGCGAGCAGGCCGTCCACGTCGTTGTCGTCGAGCTTGCGCAGCCCCTTGGCGGTCGCGCGGGAGAGCTCGGTGGGCAGGGTGAAGGACTCGCCGTCCAGCTCGAAGGACCAGGTGCGGCCGTGGGCCTCCAGGCGCTGGGCGCGGGCGGCGTTGACGTCGAAACGGGCCATGGTGATGCGTACTCCTTGTTCGAGTGAGTGAAGAGGAGAGGGGGCGGGGCGGGACGGCGGTCCGCCGTCCCGCCCCGGGGTGGAGCAGAGGTCAGACGGTGGTGCTGTACTGGCTGTCCTTCATGAGGAAGGAGGCCAGCGGCTTGCCGTTGCCGTTCGACATGGCCGTGAAGGTGATGCCCAGCTGCGACGCCGCCTTGCGGGCCAGCTTGATGTCGTCGGACGCGGTGACCTGGCCGCGGGGGATGATGAAGCGGTAGGTGACCGCGGTCGTGCCACCGGCCTTGACGTCGGTGAACTCCAGGCCGAGGGCGCGCACGTCCGCGAACGGACGCTCGGCGATCTCGTACTTGTAGGTGTCGGTCGCCGGCGCGGCCGCCGCCTCGACCTTGCCGCCGCCCATGAAGAACGGCAGCGTGTCCTCGTTGAACTGGAGCATGGAGAACTTCAGCGAGAGGTCACGGGCCGAGTAGATGTAGTGCACCGGGGAGACCGACTGCCACGAGTCGATGGCCTCCAGCTTGTCCTTCTTCGAGAAGGTGACGCCGTCACCGGTGGTGAAGCCGAGGTCCGTCCAGGACGCCCAGTCGGTGGCGGAGTCGGTGCCGAAGGCCGGGATGTCGGTGCCGGCATTGGCCACGTAGAGCTTGCCGATGCCTGCGACGCGGATTTCGGCGGAGTTGTTTCCGGCCATGGTGGGTTTCTCCTTGTGTCGAGAGGGGTGGGGTGCCGCACCGGGCGGAGTGCCCGGGTACGACAAAGGCCCCGCCGGACGGCGAGGCCTGGTCTGTGGGGTGAGCGTCCGTCAGGGAGCCGGACGGGCTCAGAAGACGCTCAGGGAGAGCTGGATCACGCAGAGGTAGCGGTTGGCTCCCCGGTAGAGGTAGTCCGGCAGCCAGCGCGGCCCGTCCATCTCCTCCACGTCGTGAACGAGGTTGACGCCGATCTGCTTGCCGATGGTGGCGAGCAGCGCGCGCCGGGCGCCGTTGGCGAGGACGTGGGCCGCGTTCTTGGTCGGCCCGTACACCTCGAACTCGATCAGCGGCTTGTCGACGTGCAGGTCGCCGATCCAGGCGCCGCCGCGGCGGTTGACCAGGACGGCGCTCTGCGTGCCGTCGAAGCCGGCCGGCGCCTGGACGGCGATCGTGGCGCCGGTGAGGGCCGGGTCGGCCTTGAGGACGTCGACGACCAGCTTCTCGACGTCCGGGAACGCACTCGGGGGAGTGGTCATGACGGTTCTCCTCGGTGGAAGGGAAGGGAAGGGAAGGGGAGGCGGGACGGGGCGGTGCGAGGCGGTGCGGGGGGCCGTCCGGGGCGCTCGACGCGGGGAAGGGGGAGGGGGCGCGGAGCGCTCCCGGACGGCGAACGGCGAAGCCGTCGCCCGTTGTTCGGGCACAGCTCCGCCGCTGCACCAACTGTGACAGAGAGCGTGCGCGCACGCAACTAATTCGTCGATCGGCTGGAATCTCCCGGCCGGGAGGGCCCGATCGGCCGAGGGCGGCTACCTCCGTAGCCGGCCCTTCCGGGGGATCGAGGGGCCGGCTCCTGCGCCATCACCAGCTCGGCGACGTGGACGCGTATGTGTCGGGTGTGCTTGATCGGCTCCGCGGAGCGCTCGTGCCGCACCGAGCGGGACTTCTCCACGAGCCAACTCGTCGGAGACGTACGGAAGACGAGGCGGCCCTCCACCTCGGGCGGGATGCCGCTCAAACGACGTGCGGCTTATCTCCTCGGCCCGGGCGATGGCCGCTTCCCGCCGCCTTCGACGGGGACCTTGCCACCAGGTCCCACGTGCTGTCGCCGCCGTACGTCTCGTTCGCCTCCACCAGCACGTACCAGCTCATGACCCGTACCCCCCTGTGCTCCGTGAGCCCGTCCCGCCCGGCACCGCACTCCAGGCGAGGCTCGCCGACGTGGCGGTCGATACCCGAGGAACGACGAGGCGCCCCGTATCTCTCGGGAGAGGTACGGGGCGCCTCGTCGTTCCGTGTGGGCGTACGGACGGTCTATGCGGTACGAGGGCGGCGGCGGGCGGTTCGTTCCGCCGCGAACACGTCCTCCAGGCGGAACAGTTGAGCCCGGCCCGCCTTGCCGGCCGCCCGCAGATGGCCCAGTTGGACCCACTTGCGGATCGTCGCAGGGGCGACGCCGGCCTCCTCGGCGGCCAGGGGGCCGGGGATCAGGGCCGGCAGGGTCGGGGACGTCAGCACGGGGGCTCCTCGGTGGCCTCGGTGTCCTGGTCTTCCCGGGTGGTCCCCCCCAGGGTGCTCGTGGGCGTGTCCATCGCTGACTCGATGTCCTCCGTACGGGCGCCCGACGTGTCGGCCAGCTCGCCCCACCGCTCCTCCGGCCACAGGTGCCGGTACGCCGGGTCGTCCTGGCAGCCGCACACTTCGTCCGTGCAGACGCATGCCGGGTTCACGCACAGCACCGCCCGCCGGTCCGGGAACGCCCGCAGCGACACCGAGTCGCACCACGGGCAGCGGCCCGAGACCCGGACGACCGTCTCCGTGTCGCCGAGCGTCCGCGCGCACCGCCGCGCCATCCGGCGCAGTTCGTCGCGCACGTGCCGGGCCAGGTCGGGGTGGACCGCGATCTCGTCGAGCAGGGCCATGGTCCGCCGCAGCCGCTCCGCGACCGGGGCGCGGCCGGGACGGGGGAGACCGAGCCGGGCGCGTACCGCCTCCTCCAGCTCCACCACACCGTCCGTGATGTCGCGGATCGCATCGCTGACGTGCAGCCGGATAGGCGCGGCGCCGTGGCCCGGGACCACGAGCCCGTGCCGCTGCTGGAGCAGCAGCGCCTCGCGGCGCTCCTCGCGGATCAGTTCGTCGCGGCCGGGATGCGGCGCGGCGGGTGCGGCGCCGGTGGGCGAGCGGCGGCCGGGCGCGAGCTCCTCGGCGAGCTCGGGGAACTGCCGGGCGAGGGAGGTGGCCCACAGGGCGATGTCGGTGAGGATCCGTTCGACGGCGGGCTCAGCCACGGACGCCCCCGGCGGCGACGCTCAGCACCTTTGCCGTACGCGCCTCGGGCACGGCACGGCCGTTGCGCCAGAGACGGCCCGCGCATACGCCGTCGAACCAGCTCTCCGCGGGGGCCACGGCCGTCTCGCACTCGCGGCGGACGGGACAGGCGGCGCAGGCACGCAGCGCAGGGGCCGCTTGCTGGGCGCGGCGGGTGAAGACGACGGACGGGGAGAGGCCGACGCACGCGGCGGCGGCCTGCCATGAGGACGAGTCGGGCAGGAGCAAGGTTCTTCTCCACGGTCCGGGCCACCGAGCCCATGGGGCCGGTGTGACTCCTGGGACTCGTGAGGCCGACGAGTGCGGCGGCGAGTCAGAGAGTGACATGTTGCGTGCGAGCGCGCAACAAATTTGTGGAGCACCCTTCACCGATTCGACACGGTTGCGCGCTCAAAAGCACGTAATTCTTTGCGCGCAAGCACGCTAGAGTGTGGTCCCCGGAGGGTGGGGGAGTTAGGGAGCTGTACATGAGCACTCAAGGGCTCGACGAGTTCGCAGGCTGGGTGGAAGGCCTGATGAGAGCGCGCGGCTACGACATCGACAGTCCGCGCGGTGGAGGAAAATCCCGGATCGCGGACGAGGCCGGCGTGCACCGGGCTGCCGTGACCCGGCTGCTGCAGCGGCAGAGCATGCCCGACCTGGAGACCATGCGCAGGATCGCCCCCCTTCTCGGGGTCTCCGTACGCGACATGCTGATCCGGTCCGGCCGGGTCACCCCGGACGAGCTGCCCCTGGCGGCGGATCTGCTGCCGCCGGGCGACTGGCAGCCCACCATGGAGGACTTCGCCCGCTGGCTCGGCGTCCCCGACGAGCGGATGGGCGTGTTCGTCAAGGTCGTCAACCAGTTCCTGGAGCCCGGCGAGGAGGAGGCCGAGCCGCGAACCCCCGGCGAGCCGCGCCGCGCCACCCGGGAATGACCCCCGCGCGCACCCGCGCCGCAGGCCCGCCGGGAGGACCATCCCGGCGGGCCACGGGCTCCCCGTGATGCCCACCGGGAGGGTGATTCCGCTCGGGCCCACAGGCTCTCCGTCACGGCCGGCGTACCCACTGTTCCGGGATTCGTTCTCCGTCGTCGGCCGGGTGCCCGTGCGCATGGGCATTTGTTTTGACCGGAGTCCATGCGATAGGTACGCTCAGACCTTGTGCCTGGGGTGTGCCTGGGCTCGTGTGCGTGTCATCAGCCGCACGGCGAGTTCGTCAACGGCCACCGCAATCTGCGCCTTTTCCGCCCTCGGCGGAGGTCCGCAGTATTCGACACACCCGACCGCGTGGGTCGGTGCTGTGTTCCAGGTTAGTTTTACGACGGCACACAGAAACCGGAGAAGTAGTGCCTACGATCCAGCAGCTGGTCCGGAAGGGCCGGCAGGACAAGGTCGAGAAGAACAAGACGCCCGCACTCGAGGGTTCCCCTCAGCGTCGCGGCGTCTGCACGCGTGTGTTCACGACCACCCCGAAGAAGCCGAACTCGGCCCTCCGTAAGGTCGCGCGTGTGCGTCTGACCTCGGGCATCGAGGTCACGGCCTACATCCCGGGTGAGGGTCACAACCTGCAGGAGCACTCCATCGTGCTCGTGCGTGGTGGCCGTGTGAAGGACCTGCCGGGTGTTCGTTACAAGATCATCCGCGGTTCCCTCGACACGCAGGGCGTCAAGAACCGTAAGCAGGCTCGCAGCCGCTACGGCGCCAAGAAGGAGAAGTAAGAATGCCTCGTAAGGGCCCCGCCCCGAAGCGCCCGGTCATCATCGACCCGGTCTACAGCTCTCCTCTTGTCACCTCGCTGATCAACAAGATCCTGCTGGACGGCAAGCGCTCCACCGCCGAGCGCATCGTCTACGGCGCCATGGAAGGCCTCCGCGAGAAGACCGGCAACGACCCGGTCATCACGCTGAAGCGCGCGCTCGAGAACGTGAAGCCGTCCCTCGAGGTCAAGTCCCGCCGTGTCGGTGGCGCCACCTACCAGGTGCCGATCGAGGTCAAGCCCGGTCGCGCCTCCACCCTCGCGCTCCGCTGGCTCGTGGGTTACTCCCGCGCCCGTCGCGAGAAGACCATGACCGAGCGCCTCATGAACGAGCTCCTCGACGCCTCCAACGGCCTCGGTGCTTCGGTCAAGAAGCGTGAGGACACGCACAAGATGGCCGAGTCCAACAAGGCCTTCGCGCACTACCGCTGGTAGTCGCAACCCACATCGAGACCGAGAGAAGACTGAGCCGATATGGCTACCACTTCGCTTGACCTTGCCAAGGTGCGCAACATCGGCATCATGGCTCACATCGACGCGGGCAAGACGACCACCACCGAGCGGATCCTGTTCTACACCGGCGTCTCGTACAAGATCGGTGAAGTCCACGACGGCGCTGCCACGATGGACTGGATGGAGCAGGAGCAGGAGCGCGGCATCACCATCACGTCCGCCGCGACGACCTGCCACTGGCCGCTCGAGGACGTCGATCACACCATCAACATCATCGACACCCCGGGCCACGTCGACTTCACCGTCGAGGTGGAGCGTTCGCTCCGCGTGCTCGACGGTGCTGTGACGGTGTTCGACGGCGTCGCCGGTGTCGAGCCCCAGTCCGAGACTGTCTGGCGTCAGGCGGACCGCTACGGCGTTCCGCGTATCTGCTTCGTCAACAAGCTCGACCGTACGGGTGCCGAGTTCCACCGCTGTGTCGACATGATCGTGGAGCGCCTCGGCGCCGTCCCGATCGTCATGCAGCTCCCCATCGGTTCCGAGATGGACTTCCAGGGTGTTGTGGACCTCGTCCGCATGAAGGCTCTGGTCTGGTCCGCCGAGGCGACCAAGGGCGAGATGTACGACGTCGTCGACATCCCGGCCACGCACACCGAGGCTGCTGAAGAGTGGCGCGGCAAGCTGGTCGAGACCGTCGCGGAGAACGACGAAGAGATCATGGAGCTCTTCCTCGAGGGCCAGGAGCCCACCGAGGAGCAGCTGTACGCCGCGATCCGTCGTATCACCATCGCCTCCGGCAAGGGTGGCGGCGAGAAGACGATCACCCCCGTCTTCTGTGGCACCGCGTTCAAGAACAAGGGTGTTCAGCCCCTGCTCGACGCGGTCGTCCGCTACCTCCCCTCGCCCCTGGACGTCGAGGCCATCGAGGGCCACGACGTCAAGGACGCCGAGGTCGTCGTGAAGCGCAAGCCTTCCGAGGACGAGCCGCTCTCCGCGCTCGCCTTCAAGATCGCGAGCGACCCGCACCTCGGCAAGCTCACCTTCGTCCGGATCTACTCCGGTCGCCTGGAGGCCGGCACCTCGGTGCTGAACTCCGTCAAGGGCAAGCGTGAGCGCATCGGCAAGATCTACCGCATGCACGCGAACAAGCGTGAGGAGATCGACTCGGTGGGCGCCGGCGACATCGTCGCCGTCATGGGCCTGAAGCAGACCACCACCGGTGAGACGCTGTGCGACGAGAAGAACCCGGTCATCCTGGAGTCCATGGACTTCCCGGCGCCGGTCATTCAGGTCGCGATCGAGCCCAAGTCCAAGGGTGACCAGGAGAAGCTGGGTGTCGCCATCCAGCGTCTCGCGGAGGAGGACCCCTCCTTCCAGGTTCACTCGGACGAGGAGACCGGCCAGACCATCATCGGTGGTATGGGCGAGCTTCACCTCGACATCCTCGTCGACCGTATGCGTCGCGAGTTCAAGGTCGAGGCGAACGTCGGCAAGCCGCAGGTCGCGTACCGCGAGACGATCCGCAAGGCCGTCGAGCGCGTGGACTTCACCCACAAGAAGCAGACCGGTGGTACCGGTCAGTTCGCCAAGGTGCAGATCGCGATCGAGCCCATCGAGGGCGGCGACGCCTCGTACGAGTTCGTGAACAAGGTCACCGGTGGCCGCATCCCGAAGGAGTACATCCCTTCGGTCGACGCCGGTGCGCAGGAGGCCATGCAGTTCGGCATCCTGGCCGGCTACGAGATGACTGGCGTCCGCGTCATCCTTCTCGACGGTGGCTACCACGAGGTCGACTCCTCCGAACTCGCGTTCAAGATCGCCGGTTCGCAGGCCTTCAAGGAGGCCGCGCGCAAGGCTTCGCCGGTCATCCTCGAGCCGATGATGTCCGTCGAGGTCACCACGCCCGAGGACTACATGGGCGAGGTCATCGGCGACATCAACTCCCGCCGTGGTCAGATTCAGGCCATGGAGGAGCGCAGCGGCGCTCGCGTCGTGAAGGGCCTCGTGCCCCTCTCGGAGATGTTCGGCTACGTCGGAGACCTCCGTAGCAAGACCTCGGGTCGCGCAAGCTACTCGATGCAGTTCGACTCCTACGCCGAGGTTCCCCGGAACGTCGCCGAGGAGATCATCGCGAAGGCCAAGGGCGAGTAACTCACCCGAGTGCACGCTTTAGGCTTGACACCAGTCGCCGGGGCTTCGCCCCACGAAACCCGAGGGATCGGGCCCCGGCGGATGGCATCCCAGCAAAGATCACCTGGCGCCGATGAAGCAAGGCGTTCAGAACCACTCCAGGAGGACCCCAGTGGCGAAGGCGAAGTTCGAGCGGACTAAGCCGCACGTCAACATCGGCACCATCGGTCACATTGACCACGGTAAGACGACCCTCACGGCCGCCATTACCAAGGTGCTGCACGACGCGTACCCGGACCTGAACGAGGCCTCGGCCTTCGACCAGATCGACAAGGCTCCTGAGGAGCGCCAGCGCGGTATCACCATCTCCATCGCGCACGTCGAGTACCAGACCGAGTCGCGTCACTACGCCCACGTCGACTGCCCCGGTCACGCGGACTACATCAAGAACATGATCACGGGTGCGGCGCAGATGGACGGCGCCATCCTCGTGGTCGCCGCCACCGACGGCCCGATGCCGCAGACCAAGGAGCACGTGCTCCTGGCCCGCCAGGTCGGCGTTCCGTACATCGTCGTCGCCCTGAACAAGGCCGACATGGTGGACGACGAGGAGATCCTGGAGCTCGTCGAGCTCGAGGTTCGTGAGCTCCTCTCCGAGTACGAGTTCCCGGGCGACGACCTGCCGGTCGTCAAGGTCTCGGCGCTCAAGGCGCTCGAGGGCGACAAGGAGTGGGGCCAGTCGGTCCTGAACCTGATGGCCGCCGTCGACGAGGCGATCCCGCAGCCCGAGCGTGACGTCGACAAGCCGTTCCTGATGCCGATCGAGGACGTCTTCACGATCACCGGTCGTGGCACCGTCGTCACCGGTCGTATCGAGCGTGGTGTCCTCAAGGTCAACGAGACCGTCGACATCGTCGGTATCAAGACCGAGAAGGTCACCACCACGGTCACCGGCATCGAGATGTTCCGCAAGCTGCTCGACGAGGGCCAGGCGGGCGAGAACGTCGGTCTGCTCCTCCGTGGCATCAAGCGCGAGGACGTCGAGCGCGGCCAGGTCATCATCAAGCCGGGTTCGGTTACGCCGCACACCAGCTTCGAGGCCCAGGCCTACATCCTGTCGAAGGACGAGGGTGGCCGTCACACCCCGTTCTTCAACAACTACCGCCCGCAGTTCTACTTCCGTACCACGGACGTGACCGGCGTCGTGACCCTCCCCGAGGGCACCGAGATGGTCATGCCGGGCGACAACACCTCCATGACCGTCGAGCTGATCCAGCCCGTCGCCATGGAGGAGGGCCTGAAGTTCGCCATCCGTGAGGGTGGCCGGACCGTGGGCGCCGGCCAGGTCGTCAAGATCAACAAGTAATTGTTGACCGTATGACCTGTGCCGCTCCTGACGGAGCGTCATAAGAGGGCCCCCGGCCCGCCGTTCGCGGCGGATCGGGGGCCCTCGTCGTTTCCGTTCCGTGCTCCCTACTCCGAGGCGCCGGTCAGGTCGGTCGGGCGCCAGAGCCACGGGTGGGCGTCGGCGCCGAGACCCACGGCCAGCGGGCCGTCGGGGACGAGCCGCAGCGCCGCCGCCTGGACGGGAGTCGTTCCCTGCGTACGGGTCCAGAGCCTGCCGCCCCGCCGCAGCTGGATCCGGCCCCGCAGGTCCCTGCCGAGCAGTACGGCTCCACCGCCGTCCGCCGCGGCGGCCACCGGGCCGTATCCGTCGAAGGACGCGTTCCCGCGTCCCGACAGCAGCTCCTTCGCCGCCGGCTTGCGGTAGTACACCTCCAGCGCGCCGGCACCAGGGGCCGGGACGGCGGCGACCGGGTCGCCCGCGCCCGGGAGCGGGGCGGCCGGAGCGCCGTCGATCCAGCGCCGGACGTACTGCCGGCCCGCCGCCAGGAGATGGACGCGCCCGGCGGTGTCGACCACGGCGTCCAGACCGTCCTGGACCTCGTCGGCGCCGGTCTCGGTGCCGGGCAGGCGTCGCCACGACGACCAGGTCCCGTCGGTGGCCCGTACGCGCGTGGACACACCCTTGTCCGCGTCGCGTACGAAGAGATGGACCCGGCCGTCGGGGGCGGTCACGGCCACCGGCACGCCGATCCGGCGCCCCCGGTCGTCGCCCCGCTCCGGATTGCCGAGCCCCCGCCATGCGAGGAACGGGCCGCCGGAGGAGCGCTGCTCCAGCAGGACGACCTCCCGCCTGTTCGCCCCGCCGTGGCCGTCGAACGCGGCGAACCGCACCCCGAAGAGCAGCACCCGGCCGTCGGGGAGCGTGGCCGAGCCCAGCGCGGGCGCGAGCGGTCCGCCGCCGAGGTCCTCCGGCTCGCCCCACAGACCGGACCCCTTCTCCGTCTCCCGCCAGCGGACGGCACGCAGCCCCAGCACCCCGTAGGCGTCGAGCCGCTCGCCGGGCCGTGCCACGACGGCCGGCCCCGCGCCCGGCCAGCGGTGGTGGGTGGCACGTACCCAGCCCTTCCGGTTGGTCAGGGGACGGTCCCCGCCCACGCCGTAGTCACCGCAGCCCGACGGATTGCCGCACTGCCAGGACGGATCTCCGCCGTACGGGACGAGGTGCGCGGCCTTCTCCGCGAGGACCTGGGGCGGGAGGTTCTTCGGCCAGTGACGGTTGTAGTAGCCGCGGAACGCGGTCGCGACGAACGCCGGTATCGCCCCCGGACCCTGCTGCGCCTCGGCCACCCAGCGGATCAGCGCGGCCCAGGAGAAGCAGGCGACGGCCGTGTGATCGCCGTGGTCGGAGTAGCCGGGCTGCTCGCTGTCGCGCTTGCGGGTCGCCTCGTCGCCGATCTGGATGTCGGGGTCCGGGTCGAGGGTCTGGACGACGGTCGGCCGGTAGCGGTCGAGGAGGCCCACGAGGACGTCGATCAGCTGGTCGTGGTCGTAGGTGTCCGACCGGTCGACGGGGGAGCCGGCGGAGAGATGCGTACGCAGTTCGAGCGCGCGGTCGTGCCACAGCGCGGGCACGGCCATGTAGCGCCGCGAGGTGTGCATCGGCAGATTGAGGAAGATCAGCTCGACCCGCCGGCCGCCGTGCACGAGCGTGTCGATCTCGGCCCGCCGCCCGCCGCGGAGAGTGGTGACGGCCCGCTGCCAGGGCGTGAACTCGTCGAGCCCGAGGAGCGTCGCGTACGCCTGGCGCAGGCCCTGGTGGCGGGCGGAGGAGTAGGCGGCCCTGTCCGGGGGAGTGTCGGGCATTCCGGCGATGCGATTGCGGCCCGTGTGCTCGCCCGCGGTGACATAGACGGAGACGAGCGGGACGCCGGCGTCCAGCATCCGCTGGGTGTCCGGATTCATGAAGTACAGGTCGTCGTCCGGGTGTGCGGCGAACTGAATGAGCTGCGCCCGCCGCGTGCTGGCGATCGGCATCCCCGGAGCGGGGTCGGCGGTGGGCCCGGTACGGCGTGGAGCGGGTACGGAGCACCCGGCGAGCGAGCCCGCGAGGGTTGCCGTACCGAGGGCCACGGCGGCCGCGAGAACACCGCGCCGCCGGGGCAGGCCACCCGTAGCGGGCCTGGATATGTGGTCCACTGCTGCTTCCTGCTTCCCCCGTGCCGCCGACCGGTCCGTGCCGGTCCCTGAACGTCCCCTGAAACGGCGGACGGCCAGGTCGGGGCCGAGATCCGCGCCTAGCTAGACGGCTTGGCGGTACGGAGGGTTGCGCACGAACGCGCATTCGTGAGTCGAACGTCTCTGTCGTGCCCGCGCCCGCCTAGGCGGCGCTGACGTCCTCGGGGCGGCGCACCTCGCCGGTCCCGAGCGCCACCGTCGCCCGTACCCGCATCGGGCCGTCCTCGCGGCGTGACAGCAGCACCAGCTCGGTCACCCGGGCCGTCATGGAACCGAGCAGCGCCTCGGAGGTGGTGGCGAGGGTGTGCGGGTCGTGGCTGCGGCCGAGGGAGAGGTGCGGGGTGAAGCCCTTGGCCTGCCCGCCGCACCGGGGGAAGCGGAGTTCCAGAGCCTCCCGGAGGCGAGCCCACGGCTGCTCGCCGGCCGCGCAGGGGTCGAGCCAGACCGTGGCGTCCTCGCGGTGACCGAACCAGTGGACGCCCTCCAGCTGGGCACGGAAGGGGTGGGTTCCCCGCGCCGCCGCGGCCACCAGGGGCGCGGCCCGCTCGAAGTCGGACTCCGGTACGAAGCCGAAGAGGACGTTGACGTGCGGGGGCCAGCGGTGGATCTGGCGGTCGTGCACGCGGCGGATGTGCTGGATCGCGGGCCACAGCCGCCGCGGCGGGATCCAGGCCACCGCCGTCCGGTTCGTGGCGGGCACGGCCAGGACCTCCTCGGGCGGGAGGGGCTCGGCCTCCACCGCAACGGTCTCGTCGAGCCGGTCCAGGCCCGTCGCCCGGTCCCAGACCAGCTCGCCGTCGGCCTCGAAGAAGATCACCCGATGCCAGGGGATCTCACCGCCCGGTACGAAGTCGGGCAGCGCCACCCGCGCCGGCCCGGCCCCGCGCTCGGAGATCCCCATCACGAAGCGCTCCGGATCGAAGCGGGAATCCCACAGCACCCGGTGGTAGATCTCGTCACTGGTGTGCACACGGAGCGTCTGCCCAGAGCGCGACGTCTCAGTCGGCCGTACCGGGCAACTCCGCGCGCCTGCGGGCGATCGCGAGATGATCAATACCGCTGGTCCGTCTTTCCGGCGGTCGGGGCCGCGTGTAAGCGTCCTCGGCGCACCACGCGACACAGGGGTGGGGACATGAGTGAGAAGCCGTCGGTCTCCGACGAGGAATGGGCCTCGTTCGTCGAGGCCGCGCAGCGCGACGGGGTCGGCGTCACGCCTTCCGGCAAGAGCCTCGGGAAGGGCCTCGGGAAGGCGCGGACACCGAAGCGCCGGGAGCCGGTGGGCCCGCGCACCGGATCCGGCCGGTCGGAGAGGAAGCGCCAGGTCAAGGCCGTGGTCGGGATCGCCCTGGTGGCCGGGCTGGCGCTGGTCGCCGTACGGCCGCAGCTGGTGACCGACCGGCTGCCGGACAGCGTGACCTCCGGCCTGCCCACGAGCTGGACGAGTCGTACCGAGGACGACACCCCGCTCGCGGCCGAGACGGCACGTCCGACCGAGGCGCCGCCCGAGGAGGCCCTCCCGGACCGCCCGACACTCAAGGAGCCCTTCAAGGGCTCCCCGGCCCTCCGCTGGGCCGATGGGGCGGCCGGGATCGAACTGCCGCCGGCGAGGGCGGTCGGCGGCCTGTCGAAGGCGCAGGTGGCGCAGGGGCTCGACACGGCCAGGAGGTTCCTGGTCGCCGCGAACCTGGATCCGGCGACGCTGCGCGGGGAGCGGCCGACCGCGGCGATCGAGCTGCTCGAGCCCCGGCAGAACGACGTCCGCGGGATCGTCGACCACGCGCTCACCCGACCGGACGAGAAGCACAACCCGTTGTGGCTGTTCAGCCGCTTCGACCCGGCGGAGGTGCGGGTCGTCGGCGACGTGGTCAAGACCCGCGGGCGGACGACGTTCGTCGCGGGGGAGCGTCAGGGCGAGGTCCTGATCCACGCGGACTACACCTTCGTCTACCCGCTGGTGAAGACCCGCCCCGGCTTCGACGAGGTGGCGCGGACCGTCGTCCGCCGCCAGATGACCTTCGCCCTGTACGACCCGTCCAGGATCCTGGCGACCCCCGGCAAGCTCGTCGTCCTCCGCATGGAGGAGTTCGCCGGCAACGACGACTGCACGAGGGACGGGACCGGGTTCCTGCATCCCGAGTTCAGCGAGGATCTGGCCGCCAAGCCGCCCCGCACCGGGCCGGAGGTCGACCCGTACGACCGCAGCAAGGATCTGGACCGGGCGGAGAAGGACTGCAGCAAGGTGGTCACCCGCACCTGAGGCGGTCCGGGCAGGAGCGGAGCCGACGGGCGGGGTGATCATTCCCGCCCTAGGGTCCGGATATGAAGCCCAGGGCAGGGGGCGCGCTCACCTCGATCATGATCGTGCTCACGCTGACGACCGGCATGATCGAGGCCGTCAGCTTTCTCGCGCTGGGTCCGGTCTTCACCGCGATGCAGACCGGCAATCTGCTCCTGCTCTCGTTCGCGGTCACCGGCGCCGCCGGTCTCTCCCCGGCAGCCGCCGGAGTCTCCTGCGCGGGCTTCGTGGCCGGCGCGGTGCTCGGTTCACTGCTGGAGTCGACCGTGGACACCCGCGGGCGCCGCTGGTTCGCTCCCGCGCTGTTCGGCGAGGGGGTGCTGCTGGGTCTGGCGGCGCTGGTCGCGTGGCGTGGCGGAGTCGACGGACCGGGCGGGCCCGTGGCCGGTCACCACTTCGCCGTGACCGCGCTGGTCGCCGCCGCCATGGGGGTACGCAACATCACGACCCTGCGGGTACGGGTCCCGGACGTGCCCACGACGCTGTCGACCCGCGCCCTGACGGCGTTCCTCGGCGGGCTGCCGCACGTCGCGGACCCCCGCATCGGCTCGGGCGCCCGCCACGAGGGCCGCCGGTTCGCCTCGATCGGGGCGATGTTCGCGGGCGGCGTGCTGGGCGCCTGGCTGCTGCACGAAGGGGTGCGCCCGGCTGCGGTCCTGGGCGTCCCTTGCGTGTTGGTCCTGCTCCTGGGCGTGGCGTCCTGGGTGGCGCCGGAGCGGCGTACGGCCGAGCCGGGATGAAGCCGCGGTCGCAGGCCTCGCAGCTCGGGGGTCTGTGCCGAACGGGCGGTCGGGCCGGTCCTTCATGGGGTGGAGGCCGGCAGTGCCCGGAGGAGGGTCAGCTCGCGGACGTGTGCGGTGTCCAGCTCGGCGAGGGCTGCCGTGATGCCGTCGATGAGGACGACCTGGCCGTGGTTGTTGTGGGCGTAGATCAGGTTCCCGGTCGCTTCCTGGCCGCCTACCTCGCGGCGTACCCACACGAGCCCGCGCGTGTCCGGCCCCGGTCCGTGAAGGGCCCTGATCACGTCGTTCCAGTCGGCCACCGGCACGGGCGTGAATCCCGGGAAGTACCGGCGGTTCAGCCGGTCCCACCAGGCGGGGGCCTCATGGGCCGGGCGCCAGGGAAGGGCGACCGACCGGTGCCCGCCGAGCGTGGAGTGCAGCGCGGCCACGCAACCGCGCGCGTTGATACGGCGCGCCTGGTTCCGGACGCGAGCGGTGGCCTCGCGTGCGGCCCCCCGTTCCAGGTCCGCCAGCGGCGCGCTGGGGGAGGGGTGGAACGGGGAGCTGCCGTCCTTGGGCACGACGAGCGATGCCGCGAGCATCGGCGAGCGCGGATAGCCGGGCTGCGGGAGGGCCTGGCAGGACAGCAGCCAGGCCGTATCCGTCTCGTGCACCGGGTGCGGTACGGCGAGCTCGACGAGCCCGCCGTAGATCGCGCCGAGCCAGGCGGTCGCCTGCTGCATCGGATTCTGTGTCTGCATCGTCGAGGTGCGTTCTCAGTCCCAGGCCGTGCCCAGAGCACTGAGGCGGTCGCGGTACTCGATCACCTCGCGCCACTCCGGCGGCCAGAACTTGATGCCGTGCCGCGCTCCGGCGAAGGCGCCGGCCAGGGCCGCGATCGAGTCGGAGTCTCCCGACGAGTGCGCGGCGCGTTGCAGCGCGGGGCGTGCGTAGCCGTCGACGACCAGGAAGCAGTACAGGGCGGTCGCGAGCGCTTCCTCGGCGACCCAGCCGGCTCCGACCGCCTCGCTGGGATCCCGGTCCACGTCCGGCTCGCGCAGCGCCTCGGTCACGCGGTCGAGGGCGCGCAGACATTCGTCCCAGCCGAAGGCGATGTACGTCTCGGGGTCCGGCGCGCCTGCCCTCTGGGCGAGGTCGCCCAGCCAGTCGACGTGGTACACCCGCCGCGATTCCTGCGCATAGGCACGCAGCTCGTCGACGAGGCCGGTCAGGGGGCAGGCGTTGGCGAGGAGCCACACGGCGTGGGCCGTCAGGTCGCTCGCCGCCAGCGCTGTCGGGTGTCCGTGGGTCAGGGCTGCCTGCAGCTGCGCGATGCCCGCGCGCTGCTCGGCCGACAGGCCGGGCACGAGGGCTACGGGGGCCACCCGCATGTTCGCGCCGCACCCCTTGGACGGGAGGATGCTCGCGGCCTGCCAGGGGATGTCGCCTTCCAGCGCTGCGCATGCGTCCAGGCACGTCTGACCTGGGGCCCGGTTGTTGTCCGGGTCGTGCAGCCAGGACACGAAGCGTCGCCTCAGCGCCGCTTCCACGGCGGCGGGCGTGAGCGGGGACGCTCCTTCTCGTGCCGCTCCTCGCGCCCCTCGTTCGCCCCGAGTGCCTCGATCCCCGCGGGTGACTCCCGTACTTCCCGTGACCTCGGCCAGCGCTTCGCCGACGGCCAGCATCATCTGCGTGTCGTCGGTCACCCGCACGACGCCGCCCGGGGAAAGGGGGAGCTCCATCTTGTGCCACGGGCCGAACGTGGCGCCGATCTGCTCCATGTTCAGGAACTCCGTCGGGTAGCCCATGGCATCCCCGAAGGCCAGGCCGAACAGCACCCCGCTCGCCGCGTGCCTCGCGGCTCCCTTCGGGCGCTGCCCGGCACGTGCCCGGAGTACGTCAGGGGCCGGAGCCGTGGCAAGGGAGTCGGGTACGACGTGGCTCGATTCGACGAAGGGCGAGTCGCGGATCATCTCGGCCAACGCTTCGGAAGGCGTGAGTCCCCGTGCCTTGCCGTCGTACAGCCGGTCCACCCACACGTCGCCCTCGTTGAACGCTTCGGAGCCGCCGTCCTTGCGGACGATCCAGCCCGCGGCGTCGTCCTCGTCGTTGGCCCATACGTAGCCGATCTCCGAGCCCTGGGCGTTGGCCACCGTGACGTACTGCACGGACCTGCCGCTGTCGCGGTTGTACCGCTGCGGCCCGCCCGGCTCGACCAGGAACTGCAGGTCCTCTTCGAAGCGGGGATTGGTCTTCCGTTCGACGAAGCGGGGTTCGCTTTCCCGTTCGGGGTTCATTTACGCCGTCCCTTTCTAGTTCCCCGGCAGCACTTCGCCGTAGATGTGCAGCTGGCCGTTGGACTCGAAAGCCCGTGTGACGGTGTATTGCGTGCCGCGCCCGAGCAGCAACTCCCGCTCGCCCATTCCGAATTCGCTGACCTTCTCGATCCACATGCCAGGCGTTCCCTCGGGAACGCGAAGATGCATCACTGCGTCCATGCCCTCGAACGCGGCCACCGGATTGTTCCCGAGCGAGGTCGACATGTAGCCCTTGTCGGTGAACGTCTGCCCCACCAGGTCCTTGGGGGCGTCGAAGTCCAGGTGACTGACTCCCGACCCTCGAACCACCATGACGTCCTCCGGCAGACGGCGACCGGCCAGCGCCTTGTCGACCTCTTCGATATTACGAAGGACATCCGGGGTCCCCAATCCCTCGTCCCCGCTCCGGAGGAATCCGTTCATCTCCTTGTACGTGGCGTAGTGCGGGCTCGGCCCGCCCCCATGCTCGTTCGAGTAGTCGAGGAATGCCTTCTTGGCCTCCGGAGGGAGGTTTTCCGCGTACTCGTTCCAGTGATCCCTGCCGTAGGCGATCGCCGCATCGTCGTCCGGGAACCGTACGGCGCCGTCGCTGACCTCGTCGAACGCGACCTCGTGCTTCTGCGCGTCGGGGAAACCCTTGAACTCGTCCGCCGAAGCGTGCGGCTCGTAAGTGAATCCGTTGTCGGGCTGCCCGCCGGGCCCGTCATTGACCTCCTTGAGCTCCGGATACTGGTCGTCCAGGAAGTCCTGAGCCGTCTTGGGATCCACCGAGTCCGCGTGGACGGCCCCCTCGTCCACATGGTGTGTGGGCTGGGCCAGGTCGTCCCATTTCTGGGCGACCCCCGCCGCGTCGTCGGCCAGTCCGGCCGGCGACGGCCAGGCGGTCGGGGGGTCGATCGTCCAGCCCGGGGGCAGCTGGGAGACCGCGTTGTCGGCCACTCCGGCCGGCGGGGTGTGCGGCATCGCGTTGTCGGCCAGCCCCGTCGGCGGCGACGCCGGCGTGCCGCCGAGGTTGTCCGCGTACCTCACGCTTCCCGACGCCCCCGTCTCCAGCCCCTCCTTGGCCGCGAACCGCAGGCCGCCCCTGGCGAGGCCCGTGCCCTTCGTGCCGAACAGTTCGGGGATGAGACGGCCGAAGAACTCGGACGGGTCCTTCTTGAAGCTCTCGACGGCGGCCGACACCGCGCGCTCGGGGTGGGCGGCCGTGGAGACCAGGCCGGAGAGCGTCATCGAGACGTTCTGCGAGTACTCGGCCGGGTGGGTCAGGTTGTACGGATCGAACGGGACGAGACCCCGGACGAAGTTGACCAGTCCCGCCGTTCCCTTGAGGGCGCCGCCCACCACGTGGGTCAGTTCCTGGTTGTAGGCCTGGTATCCGTCGGCGATGTTGTCGCCCAGACGCTCGAGCGGCGGTGGTTCGGCCGGGGCGTGGGCCAAGGCCTTCTCGACCCTGGCCTGGGCGGCGCTCGCGGCGGTGTTCCGCTGCTCGCGGGCATGGGCGAGCCGGGACCTGGCCCCCTCGAGGAGCGTCTTCGCGGCGGTCTTGGCCTCGGCGGCCCCCGCACTCTTCTCGGTGGCCCCGGCCTCATCCGCGGCGGCCGCCGCCTTGGCCTCCTCGGCTGCCGCCTTGGCCTTCTCGGCTGCCTGCATGCCCTTCCGGTACAGGTCGATGGCTTCGTGCGCCTCGCCCTGCGCCCACTTCACGGTGTCCGCGTAGGCCTCCAGCGCGGCGGCGGCCTCCTCGCACGCGTCGGCCGCGTGCAGCCATTTGGTGGGGTGGACGCCGAACTTCTCGCGGAAGGCGTCGCCGCCCATGCCCTTCCAGCGCGAGGAGTCGACCTTCCTCATGCCCTGGCCGACCTTTTCGAAAGCGCCCCGGAAGTCCTTCAGGTGCCCCGCGCTCTCGAGGATCTTGGCGGGGTTGCCGTGGACGAGTTCGTTCGCCTCCTCGGTCTGGCCGAGCTGCTTCTCGCCGGGTGTCGCGCCGAGGTCCGACGCGACACCGTCTCCCCAGTCCGTGACCCAGTCGGCGGCCGTGTGCATGCCGTAGGAGTCGAGGCGCTGGCCGGCCTTGTCGGTCGCCCAGTCGACGGTCTCGCCCAGCGCCTTCTTGCCGGAGTCGATGCCGTCCTCGATGGCGCCGAGGCCTTCGTTGACGCCGCGTTCGATGCCTTTGCCGATGCCACTGATGCCGTCGCCGATGTCGTCGAGCAGGCCGCCCATCAGCGCTCACCGCCACGCTGCTGCTGAGGCGGCACGCCCTGCTGCTGCTGTTGTTGCTGCTGCGCGGCGGCGGCCCGTTCCTCCGCCGAGGGCCCGAACGTGTCGTCGAGCATCTGCTCGTACTGGGCGTCGGAGATGCCGACGGAGGAGTGCATCTGCTGCGGGTTCAGGCCGGGCAGACCGACCGTGTTGGAGGTCATCACATCGCGCCCGGCGTCCTTCCAGCCCTGGGCCGAGTTCTCCCTCGCCCGATCCCAGGATTCCTGGCTGTAGTCCACGCCGCCGAAGACCCCGGACGTGGCGATGTCGCCCCAGCCCTTCTTCGTGACCTCGTCCTCGGACGCGTACGGATTACCGATGGCAGCGTTGGTCACGATCTTGAACGTGCCCTCCAGGTACTGCTCGGTCTCGTGGTACGTACCGGCCGACAGGCCCGTCGCCACGGCGAACTTGTTGCCCTCGTTGATCAGGGCGCGCACGCCCCATTCCCAGCGCTCGCAGAACGACGTGAACGTCCCCGTCAGCCCTTCGTGGCCCAGCATCAGGCCGGACAGCGCGATGTCGCCGAAGCCGCGGCCGGCGCCCGCCATGCTGTCCATGCCGAGCTCCTTGAGCTCGTTCAGCGCCAGCGTCAGGCCGTCCGCGATCTCGCCCAGTCCGCTCGTGGCCAGGTCCTTGTTGCCCTCGCCCCCGCTCATCGCACAGCCCCCCGCTCGGCCTCTCCCACGACGTTCCTGTCCACCGCGACCGCGTCCGGTACGACCCCGGCCACCGGCGGAAACAGCACCGCGTGCTCCGCGCCGTCCGCCGCGTCCACGGCCACCCCGCACGGCACCCCCGCGCTCGGCACGGCCACGTCCAGCAGCCGGGCTCCGAGCACCGTCTCGTACTCCCACTCCCTGCCGCCCTCGCCCCGCGCGAGGGCGTACCGGGCCAGCGCCGACTCGTCGGAGAACGCGAGGATCCATCGCACGCCGCCGAAGTCCACGGTCAGCCAGCCCCCGTCCAGGCGCGGCACGAGCACTGCCGTCGCCCGGAAGAGCTCCAGCACCGCTTCGAACTCGCGCCGGGCCTCCGCGCCGGCCTCCTGCGTCGCACCCGGCCCGCCCCGGCGATCCACACCGGGGAACGCGGGTGACGGGGCGGCGGCGCGCGGGCCGGACGGAGACGGCTGTGGGTGGGTCCACGGTGGTGGAGACGGCTGTGGGGGAGACCACCCCACGGGCGCCGGGTCCGGCGTGGAGTCGGTCGCCCGTGTCGGCTCGCCCTGAGGCTCGACGGGCATGTCTGCGTAGTCAGCGAGCCGGGACCGCCGCAGCGGCGTGTCCGAGCTGTCCCCGTGATCGATCACCGCGACACCTTGGCACAGTGGGGGAGACGGTTCCCAGTCGCGTGGAGACAATCCGTACAGGCCAGACATGCCGGGCAGTCGTATGCGAAGGCGGTGTGTACGTCGCGTGTACGCGGGTGGAGCGGCCGAGGAGGTCCGCGCCCGCGTCGTCCGGCGGCGGACGAGGGGCGTGTCGCACCCCGGGTTTGATCTCCGTCACGCCAGGGGTACTCTCTTCGGCCCGATTGGCCACCGCAGCGCCCCGTATGGCAGACTGTCGGGGTTGCTCGGTTGAGTGCCGATGCTGCGCGCCTCCCGTCGGGGGGACCGGAAGCGAGTCCCACAGTACTCGTCGCTCCTTCTCAGGAGCGGACGTACGGGAATCTTCCGGGAAGCGTCAGCGGGGTGCCGGCCAGGCACTCGGTGGGTGTTCTGCCCCCGACTCGCGGTTCTGGGACCGCACCCCCTTGGTTGGGAGATCCTTAGGGATTTCTGCGTAGAGGGAGTGCGACACGCCCGACCGCGTGGGTCGGAGACAGAGTCACGAGAGCCCCCGAGTCCAGAGCGTTAACCAAGACAAAGGACTACTGAGTAGCCATGGCGGGACAGAAGATCCGCATCCGGCTCAAGGCCTACGACCACGAGGTCATCGACTCCTCGGCGAAGAAGATCGTCGAGACGGTGACGCGCACTGGTGCGTCGGTCGCGGGCCCGGTGCCGCTGCCCACTGAGAAGAACGTGTACTGCGTCATCAAGTCGCCGCACAAGTACAAGGACTCGCGCGAGCACTTCGAGATGCGCACGCACAAGCGCCTCATCGACATCCTCGACCCCACGCCGAAGACGGTTGACTCGCTCATGCGCCTCGACCTCCCGGCGGGCGTCGACATCGAGATCAAGCTCTGAGGTGACGCGCGAGATGGCTAAGAACATCAAGGGCATCCTGGGCGAGAAGCTCGGCATGACGCAGGTCTGGGACGAGAACAACCGGGTCGTCCCGGTGACCGTCGTCAAGGCCGGCCCCAATGTCGTGACCCAGGTGCGTACGAACGACATCGACGGCTACGAGTCGGTCCAGATCGCCTTCGGCGAGATCGACCCGCGCAAGGTGAACAAGCCCCTCAAGGGTCACTTCGCCAAGGCCGACGTCACCCCGCGCCGTCACCTTGTGGAGCTCCGCACCGCTGACGCCTCCGAGTACACGCTCGGCCAGGAGATCACCGCCGAGCTCTTCGAGGCCGGTGTGAAGGTCGACGTCACCGGTAAGAGCAAGGGCAAGGGCTTCGCCGGTGTCATGAAGCGCCACAACTTCCGTGGTGGCAAGGCCTCCCACGGTGCCCACCGCGTGCACCGCAAGCCCGGTTCGATCGGTGGCTGCGCCACCCCGGGCCGTGTCTTCAAGGGCATGCGCATGGCCGGCCGTATGGGCAACGAGCGCGTGACCACCCAGAACCTGACCGTTCACGCCGTTGACGCGGAGAAGGGCCTGCTCCTGATCAAGGGTGCGGTTCCTGGTCCGAACGGCGGCCTCGTCCTGGTCCGCACCGCGGCCAAGGGGGCCTGAGGATATGAGCACCATTGACATTCTGTCGCCCTCCGGCGACAAGACCGGGACCGTCGAGCTCCCGGCCGAGATCTTCGAGGCCAAGATCAGCATCCCGCTGATCCACCAGGTCGTCGTCGCGCAGCTGGCCGCCGCCCGTCAGGGCACGCACAAGGTCAAGACGCGTGGCGAGGTCCGCGGTGGTGGCAAGAAGCCGTACCGCCAGAAGGGAACCGGCCGCGCCCGTCAGGGTTCGACCCGCGCCCCGCAGTTCGCCGGTGGTGGCGTCGTGCACGGTCCCGTGCCGCGTGACTACTCGCAGCGGACCCCGAAGAAGATGAAGGCCGCCGCCCTCCGCGGTGCCCTCTCCGACCGGGCGAACCACTCCCGCATCCACGTCGTCTCCGGCGTGGTCGAGGGTGGCATCTCCACCAAGGCCGCCAAGACGCTGTTCGGCAAGATCTCGGAGCGCAAGAACCTGCTCCTGGTCGTCGAGCGCGCCGACGAGGCCGCGTGGCTGTCCGCCCGCAACCTGCCCCAGGTGCACATCCTGGAGCCGGGCCAGCTGAACACGTACGACGTGATGCGATCCGACGACGTGGTCTTCACCCAGGCCGCCCTCGAGTCCTTCGTGTCTGGCCCCAAGGCCGCTGACAACGAAGGGAGCGAGGCCTGATGTCCGAGGCCACGATCACCAGCAAGACCTTCACGGACCCGCGTGACATCCTCGTCAAGCCGGTTGTTTCCGAGAAGAGCTACGCGCTGCTCGACGAGAACAAGTACACGTTCATCGTTGCGCCCGGCGCCAACAAGACCCAGATCAAGCAGGCCGTCGAGGCGGTCTTCTCGGTCAAGGTCACCGGGGTCAACACGATCAACCGTCAGGGCAAGCGCAAGCGCACCCGCACCGGTTTCGGCAAGCGCGCCAACACCAAGCGCGCCATCGTGACCCTTGCCGAGGGCAACCGTATCGACATCTTCGGCGGCCCGACCGCCTGACGGCGGTCGAGTCGTCCGGAATCGGACGAGGACTGAGAAATGGGAATCCGCAAGTACAAGCCGACTACGCCGGGCCGCCGTGGCTCCTCCGTAGCCGACTTCGTCGAGATCACGCGGTCCACGCCGGAGAAGTCGCTGGTCCGCCCGCTGCACAGCAAGGGTGGCCGTAACAACACCGGTCGTGTGACCGTCCGTCACCAGGGCGGTGGCCACAAGCGCGCCTACCGCGTGATCGACTTCCGTCGTCACGACAAGGACGGCGTGCCGGCCAAGGTCGCTCACATCGAGTACGACCCCAACCGCACCGCTCGCATCGCGCTGCTCCACTACGCGGACGGCGAGAAGCGCTACATCATCGCCCCGCGTGGTCTCTCGCAGGGCGACCGGGTTGAGAACGGCCCCACGGCCGACATCAAGCCCGGCAACAACCTGGCCCTCCGCAACATCCCGGTCGGTACCACGATCCACGCGATCGAGCTCCGTCCCGGCGGTGGCGCCAAGTTCGCCCGTTCCGCGGGTGCCTCCGTGCAGCTGCTGGCGAAGGAGGGCACGATGGCCCACCTTCGTATGCCGTCCGGTGAGATCCGTCTCGTCGACGCCCGCTGCCGCGCCACCATCGGCGAGGTCGGCAACGCCGAGCAGTCGAACATCAACTGGGGCAAGGCCGGCCGTAAGCGCTGGCTGGGCGTTCGCCCGACCGTTCGCGGTGTGGCGATGAACCCGGTGGACCACCCGCACGGTGGTGGTGAGGGCAAGACCTCCGGTGGTCGCCACCCGGTCTCCCCGTGGGGTCAGAAGGAGGGTCGTACTCGTTCGCCGAAGAAGGCTTCGAACAAGTACATCGTCCGCCGCCGCAAGACGAACAAGAAGCGCTAGGAGCGGGTTTAGATGCCGCGCAGTCTCAAGAAGGGACCCTTCGTTGACGGCCACCTCGTGAAGAAGGTGGACGCTCAGAACGAAGCCGGTACCAAGAACGTCATCAAGACCTGGTCCCGTCGCTCGATGATCATCCCGGCCATGCTCGGCCACACGATCGCGGTGCACAACGGCAAGACCCACATTCCGGTGTTTGTCACCGAGTCGATGGTCGGCCACAAGCTCGGCGAGTTCTCGCCGACGCGCACCTTCCGGGGTCACGTGAAGGACGACCGGAAGTCGAAGCGCCGCTAGTAGCGGGGTGGAATGACCATGACAGACACTGGAAGGACAACCATGGAAGCCAGGGCCCAGGCGCGGTACATCCGCGTTACGCCCATGAAGGCCCGCCGTGTGGTGGACCTTATCCGTGGCATGGATGCCACGGAGGCTCAGGCGGTCCTGCGTTTCGCCCCGCAGGCCGCGAGCGTGCCGGTCGGCAAGGTGCTGGACAGCGCCATCGCCAACGCCGCGCACAACTACGACCACAGTGACGCCTCTTCGCTGTACATCAGCGAGGCGTTCGTGGATGAGGGCCCGACCCTGAAGCGGTTCCGTCCGCGTGCTCAGGGCCGTGCCTACCGGATCCGTAAGCGGACCAGCCACATCACCGTGGTCGTCAGCAGCAAGGAAGGAACCCGGTAATGGGCCAGAAGGTTAACCCGCATGGGTTCCGGCTCGGCATCACCACGGACTTCAAGTCCCGTTGGTACGCCGACAAGCTGTACAAGGACTACGTCAAGGAAGACGTCGCCATCCGTCGGATGATGACGTCCGGCATGGAGCGCGCCGGCATCTCGAAGGTTGAGATCGAGCGCACCCGTGACCGCGTGCGGGTGGACATCCACACCGCGCGTCCCGGCATCGTCATCGGCCGCCGTGGCGCCGAGGCCGACCGCATCCGCGGCGACCTCGAGAAGCTCACGGGCAAGCAGGTCCAGCTGAACATCCTCGAGGTCAAGAACCCCGAGATGGACGCTCAGCTGGTTGCTCAGGCCGTTGCCGAGCAGCTCTCCTCCCGCGTCTCCTTCCGTCGCGCCATGCGTAAGAGCATGCAGGGCACGATGAAGGCCGGCGCCAAGGGCATCAAGATCCAGTGCGGCGGTCGCCTCGGCGGCGCCGAGATGTCCCGCTCGGAGTTCTACCGCGAGGGCCGTGTGCCCCTGCACACCCTCCGCGCGAACGTCGACTACGGCTTCTTCGAGGCCAAGACGACCTTCGGCCGCATCGGCGTGAAGGTCTGGATCTACAAGGGCGATGTCAAGAACATCGCCGAGGTCCGCGCCGAGAACGCAGCGGCCCGTGCGGGTAACCGCCCGGCCCGTGGCGCCGGTGACCGTCCGGCCGGTGGCCGCGGTGGTCGCGGTGGCGAGCGTGGCGGTCGCGGTCGCAAGCCGCAGCAGGCTCAGGCTGCCGAGGCCCCCAAGGCCGACGCTCCCGCCGCCGCTCCGGCTGCTGAGAGCACCGGAACGGAGGCCTGACCGAAATGCTGATCCCCCGTAGGGTCAAGCACCGCAAGCAGCACCACCCGAAGCGCAGCGGTATGTCCAAGGGTGGTACGCAGGTTGCGTTCGGCGAGTACGGCATTCAGGCCCTCACTCCGGCGTACGTGACCAACCGCCAGATCGAGGCGGCTCGTATCGCGATGACCCGCCACATCAAGCGTGGCGGCAAGGTCTGGATCAACATCTACCCGGACCGCCCGCTGACCAAGAAGCCTGCCGAGACCCGCATGGGTTCCGGTAAGGGTTCGCCGGAGTGGTGGATCGCGAACGTCAAGCCCGGTCGGGTGATGTTCGAGCTGTCCTACCCGAACGAGAAGATCGCGCGCGAGGCCCTGACCCGTGCGGCCCACAAGCTGCCGATGAAGTGCAAGATCGTTAAGCGCGAAGCAGGTGAGCTGTGATGACCGCCGGTACCAAGGCGTCCGAGCTGCGCGAGCTGGGCAACGAGGAGCTTGTCGCCAAGCTCCGCGAGGCCAAGGAAGAGCTGTTCAACCTCCGCTTCCAGGCGGCCACGGGCCAGCTCGAGAACCACGGTCGGCTCAAGTCCGTCCGTAAGGACATCGCCCGGATCTACACCCTGATGCGTGAGCGCGAGCTGGGCATCGAGACGGTGGAGAACGCCTGATGAGCGAGAGCAATGTGACTGAGAAGACCGAGCGCAACGCACGCAAGGTCCGTGAGGGCATCGTCGTCAGCGACAAGATGGACAAGACCGTCGTCGTCGCCGTCGAGGACCGCGTCAAGCACGCGCTGTACGGCAAGGTCATCCGCCGTACGAACAAGCTCAAGGCTCACGACGAGCAGAACGCTGCCGGCGTCGGCGACCGCGTCCTCCTGATGGAGACCCGGAAGCAGTCCGCCACGAAGCACTGGCGCATCGTCGAGATCCTCGAGAAGGCCAAGTAATCACCTGAGGGGTTTCCCTCAGGTCAGTTCCGCCAGGCTCGGTGGGGGACTCGCCTCGTAAGAGGCGGTCCCCCACCGGGAACCGGCAGACAATCAGGAGATAGACGTGATCCAGCAGGAGTCGCGACTGCGTGTCGCCGACAACACTGGTGCCAAGGAGATCCTTTGCATCCGTGTTCTCGGTGGTTCCGGTCGCCGCTACGCGGGCATCGGTGACGTCATCGTCGCCACCGTCAAGGACGCGATCCCCGGTGGCAACGTGAAGAAGGGTGACGTCGTCAAGGCGGTCATCGTTCGCACCGTCAAGGAGCGCCGCCGCCAGGACGGCTCGTACATCCGCTTCGACGAGAACGCCGCTGTCATTCTCAAGAACGACGGCGACCCTCGTGGCACCCGTATCTTCGGCCCGGTGGGTCGTGAGCTGCGCGAGAAGAAGTTCATGAAGATCATCTCGCTCGCGCCGGAGGTGCTGTAAGCATGAAGATCAAGAAGGGCGACCTGGTTCAGGTCATCACCGGTAAGGACAAGGGCAAGCAGGGCAAGGTCATCACGGCCTTCCCCCGCGAGAACCGCGTCCTCGTCGAGGGTGTCAACCGGGTCAAGAAGCACACCAAGGCCGGCCCGTCGCAGGCCGGTGGCATCGTCACGACCGAGGCGCCGGTCCACGTCTCCAACGTCCAGCTGGTCGTTGAGAAGGACGGCAAGAAGGTCGTCACGCGCGTCGGTTACCGCTTCGACGACGAGGGCAACAAGATCCGCGTTGCCAAGCGGACGGGTGAGGACATCTGATGGCTACCACCACCACTCCGCGTCTCAAGACGAAGTACCGCGAGGAGATCGCGGGCAAGCTGCGTGAGGAGTTCTCCTACGAGAACGTCATGCAGATCCCCGGTCTCGTCAAGGTCGTGGTCAACATGGGTGTGGGCGACGCCGCCCGCGACTCCAAGCTGATCGAGGGCGCCATCCGCGACCTCACCACGATCACCGGTCAGAAGCCGGCCGTCACCAAGGCTCGCAAGTCCATCGCGCAGTTCAAGCTGCGTGAGGGCCAGCCGATCGGTGCGCACGTCACCCTCCGTGGCGACCGCATGTGGGAGTTCCTGGACCGCACCCTGTCGCTCGCGCTTCCGCGCATCCGCGACTTCCGTGGTCTGTCCCCCAAGCAGTTCGACGGGCGTGGCAACTACACCTTCGGTCTCACGGAGCAGGTCATGTTCCACGAGATCGACCAGGACAAGATCGACCGTGTCCGGGGTATGGACATCACCGTGGTGACCACGGCGACCAACGACGCTGAGGGCCGTGCCCTTCTCCGTCACCTCGGCTTCCCGTTCAAGGAGGCGTAAGCGAGATGGCGAAGAAGGCTCTCATCGCGAAGGCTGCCCGCAAGCCCAAGTTCGGCGTGCGCGGCTACACGCGCTGCCAGCGCTGTGGTCGTCCCCACTCCGTGTACCGCAAGTTCGGCCTGTGCCGCGTGTGCCTTCGTGAGATGGCTCACCGTGGCGAGCTGCCGGGCGTGACCAAGAGCTCCTGGTAATCCCTTCATTGGGATGACCGGAGTCTCTCGGTAAGCAGAGGGTTGGCGGAGGCCCACCCCTCCATGGCTTAGGCTAGGAGGGTTGGGCGTCCGCCGCCCGTACGACTTACTACGCCGTAGGTCCCCGCGCCGCACCCGTCCCGCCCCTGTGTGGGGAGAGGGATGGCGCATACAGGAAACCCCGGCGAGAGAGGCCGAAGGCCAATTCATGACCATGACTGATCCCATCGCAGACATGCTCACGCGTCTGCGTAACGCGAACTCGGCGTACCACGACTCCGTGTCGATGCCGCACAGCAAGATCAAGTCTCACATCGCGGAAATCCTCCAGCAGGAGGGCTTCATCACGGGCTGGAAGGTCGAGGACGCCGAGGTCGGCAAGAACCTCGTCCTCGAGCTCAAGTTCGGTCCGAACCGTGAGCGCTCCATCGCGGGCATCAAGCGGATCTCGAAGCCGGGCCTCCGGGTTTACGCGAAGTCCACCAACCTGCCGAAGGTTCTCGGCGGCCTGGGCGTGGCGATCATCTCCACGTCCCACGGTCTCCTGACCGGCCAGCAGGCAGGCAAGAAGGGCGTAGGTGGGGAAGTCCTCGCCTACGTCTGGTAGTCGGGAACGGAGGAATAGCTAATGTCGCGTATTGGCAAGCTGCCTATCCAGGTTCCCGCCGGCGTGGACGTCACCATCGAGGGCCGCGCGGTCACGGTCAAGGGTTCCAAGGGCACCCTGACCCACACCGTCGCCGCGCCGATCGAGATCGTTAAGGGCGAGGACGGCGTTCTCAACGTCACCCGTCCGAACGACGAGCGTCAGAACAAGGCCCTCCACGGCCTGTCCCGCACGCTGGTGGCCAACATGATCACCGGTGTGACCCAGGGTTACGTGAAGGCGCTCGAGATCAGCGGTGTCGGTTACCGCGTTGCCGCGAAGGGCTCCAACCTGGAGTTCCAGCTCGGCTACAGCCACCCGATCCTGGTGGAGGCGCCCGAGGGCATCTCCTTCAAGGTCGAGTCGCCGACCAAGTTCTCGGTCGAGGGCATCGACAAGCAGAAGGTCGGCGAGGTCGCGGCGAACATCCGCAAGCTGCGGAAGCCCGACCCGTACAAGGCCAAGGGCGTCAAGTACGCCGGCGAGGTCATCCGCCGCAAGGTCGGAAAGGCTGGTAAGTAAGCCATGGCATACGGTGTGAAGATCGCCAAGGGCGACGCTTACAAGCGTGCGGCCAAGGCCCGCCGTCACATCCGCATCCGCAAGAACGTGTCGGGTACGGCGGAGCGTCCGCGCCTCGTCGTGACGCGTTCCAACCGCGGTATCACCGCTCAGGTCATCGACGACCTCAAGGGTCACACCCTTGCGTCCGCGTCGAACCTGGACGCGTCGATCCGTGGTGGCGAGGGTGACAAGTCGTCGCAGGCCAAGCAGGTCGGCGCTCTCGTCGCCGAGCGCGCCAAGGCCGCGGGTGTCGAGGCTGTCGTGTTCGACCGTGGTGGCAACAGGTACGCCGGGCGCATTGCCGCTCTGGCTGACGCCGCCCGCGAAGCCGGGCTGAAGTTCTAAGCCCCGGTTCCGGGACTAACGGACGTAACAGAGAGAGGTAAATCCAATGGCTGGACCCCAGCGCCGCGGAAGCGGTGCCGGTGGCGGCGAGCGGCGGGACCGGAAGGGCCGTGACGGCGGCGCTGCCGCCGAGAAGACCGCGTACGTTGAGCGCGTTGTCGCGATCAACCGCGTCGCCAAGGTTGTCAAGGGTGGTCGTCGCTTCAGCTTCACCGCGCTGGTCGTGGTGGGCGACGGTGACGGCACCGTAGGTGTCGGTTACGGCAAGGCCAAGGAAGTTCCCGCGGCCATCGCCAAGGGTGTCGAGGAAGCCAAGAAGAACTTCTTCAAGGTTCCCCGTATCCAGGGCACCATCCCTCACCCGATCCAGGGCGAGAAGGCCGCGGGCGTCGTCCTGCTCAAGCCGGCTTCCCCCGGTACCGGCGTTATCGCCGGTGGCCCGGTGCGTGCCGTGCTCGAGTGCGCCGGCGTTCACGACATCCTGTCGAAGTCGCTCGGCTCCGACAACGCGATCAACATCGTGCACGCGACCGTGGAGGCCCTGAAGGGCCTGCAGCGTCCCGAGGAGATCGCGGCTCGCCGTGGTCTGCCCCTCGAGGACGTCGCTCCCGCGGCTCTGCTCCGTGCGCGTGCGGGAGCGGGTGCGTAATGGCCCGCCTCAAGATCACGCAGACGAAGTCGTACATCGGCAGCAAGCAGAACCACCGCGACACCCTGCGTTCGCTCGGGCTCAAGCGCCTGAACGACGTGGTCGTCAAGGAGGACCGCCCCGAGTTCCGCGGAATGGTGCACACCGTCCGCCACCTCGTGACGGTTGAGGAGGTCGACTGACATGGCGGAGAACAACCCGCTGAAGGTCCACAACCTCCGTCCCGCCCCGGGCGCCAAGACCGCCAAGACCCGTGTGGGTCGTGGTGAGGCGTCGAAGGGTAAGACGGCCGGTCGTGGTACCAAGGGCACGAAGGCCCGTTACCAGGTTCCGCAGCGCTTCGAGGGTGGGCAGATGCCCCTCCACATGCGTCTGCCGAAGCTCAAGGGCTTCAAGAACCCGTTCCGCACCGAGTACCAGGTCGTGAACCTGGACAAGCTCGGCGCTCTCTACCCCGAGGGTGGAGAGGTCACGGTGGCCGACCTGGTCGCCAAGGGCGCGGTGCGCAAGAACAGCCTCGTCAAGGTGCTCGGCGCCGGCGAGATCTCCGTGGCGCTGCAGGTGACGGTCGACGCCGTCTCCGGCTCCGCCAAGGAGAAGATCGCCGCCGCCGGCGGCACCGTCACCGAGCTCGTCTGAGACGACTCGATGGCCTGAACATCCGACCGGGGATGCCTCTCAAAAGGGGCATCCCCGGTTGGTCGTTCCTAGGGGGGCATGTCCGCCGGTAAGGTGGCGTGCACTGTCTATGCTCCGTGCGGTATGCCCGCACGGTTTTTGACTGGTACCTATTCGTCGAACCTCAAGACCGTCACCTCTGGCGCATGGCGCGGGGGTCGCAGGAGGCACCGTGCTCACCGCGTTCGCCCGGGCGTTCAAGACGCCCGACCTGCGCAAGAAGCTGCTCTTCACGCTCGGCATCATCGTGCTGTACCGGCTCGGGGCACACATCCCCGTGCCCGGTGTCAGTTACCAGGCCGTACAGCAGTGTGTGGACCAGGCGAGCCAGGGCAACAACACCCTGTTCGGCCTGGTGAACATGTTCAGTGGCGGGGCGCTGCTGCAGATCACCATCTTCGCGCTCGGCATCATGCCGTACATCACGGCGAGCATCATCCTGCAGCTGCTGACCGTCGTGATCCCGCGTCTGGAAGCCCTCAAGAAGGAGGGGCAGTCGGGCACCGCGAAGATCACGCAGTACACGCGCTATCTGACGATCGCCCTCGCCATCCTGCAGGGCACCGGTCTCGTCGCCACCGCCAAGAGCGGTGCGCTGTTCAGCGGCTGCACGGTGGCCAACCAGGTCGTCCCGGACCCGTCCGTCTTCACCATCGCCACGATGGTCATCACGATGACCGCCGGTACCGCCGTCGTCATGTGGCTCGGTGAGCTCATCACCGACCGCGGCATCGGCAACGGCATGTCGATCCTGATGTTCATCTCGATCGCCGCCGGCTTCCCGGGCGCGCTGTGGGCCATCAAGGAGAGCGGCAAGCTCGCCAAGGGCTGGATCGAGTTCGGCACCGTCATCCTCGTCGGCTTCGTGATGGTGGCGCTCGTCGTCTTCGTCGAGCAGGCCCAGCGTCGTATCCCGGTGCAGTACGCGAAGCGCATGATCGGCCGCAGGTCCTACGGCGGAACGTCCACTTATATCCCGCTCAAGGTGAACCAGGCGGGTGTGATTCCTGTCATCTTCGCCTCGTCGCTGCTCTACATCCCGGCCTTGATCGCGCAGTTCTCGAACTCGTCTTCAGGGTGGAAGACCTGGATCGAAGCCCACTTCGTCAAGGGTGACCACCCCTACTACATCGCGACGTACTTCCTCCTGATCGTGTTCTTCGCCTTCTTCTACGTGGCGATCTCGTTCAACCCCGAGGAAGTTGCCGACAACATGAAGAAGTATGGTGGCTTCATCCCGGGTATCCGGGCTGGTCGACCTACTGCCGAGTATCTGAGCTACGTGCTCAACCGGATCACTTGGCCGGGCTCGCTGTATCTGGGTCTGATCGCTCTTGTGCCGACGATGGCGTTGGCAGGCTTCGGTGGCGCCAATGCCAACTTCCCGTTCGGCGGGACGAGCATCCTCATCATCGTGGGTGTGGGGCTGGAGACCGTGAAGCAGATCGAGAGCCAGCTCCAGCAGCGCAATTACGAAGGGTTCCTCCGCTGATGCGAATCGTCCTCGTCGGACCGCCCGGTGCGGGCAAGGGTACGCAGGCCGCGTTCCTTGCCAAGAACCTGGACATTCCGCACATCTCCACGGGTGACCTGTTCCGCGCCAACATCTCGCAGGGCACGGAGCTGGGACTCAAGGCCAAGGCGTACATGGACGCCGGCGACCTTGTCCCGGACGAGGTGACCATCGGAATGGCCAAGGACCGGATGGAGCAGCCGGACGCCGTCAATGGCTTCCTGCTGGACGGGTTCCCGCGGAACGTGGCCCAGGCCGAGGCTCTGGACACGGTGCTCAAGGCCGAGGACATGCAGCTGGACGCTGTCCTGGACCTGGAGGTCCCCGAGGACGAGGTCGTGAAGCGGATCGCGGGTCGCCGCATCTGCCGCAACGACAGCGCGCACGTCTTCCACGTCGAGTACAACGCGCCGAAGACCGAGGGTGTCTGCGACGCCTGCGGCGGCGAGCTGTACCAGCGCCCGGACGACTCCGAGGAGACCGTCCGCAAGCGCCTGGAGGTCTACCACACGCAGACCGAGCCGATCATCGACTACTACCGGGCGCAGAACCTGGTCGTGACGATCACGGCGCTCGGCAAGGTGGACGAGGTCACCGCGAAGGCGATGGCCGCGCTCAAGAAGTAACCCTGGTTCGTTCGATACGGCCGCGGTGCCCCTCGGGGCGCCGCGGCCGTATCGTTGTTCTGTCCCGTGTACACGCAAGGAAAGGCCCCCGCCACGATGGTGCAGATCAAGACCCCCGAGCAGATCGCGAAGATGCGCGAGGCGGGGCTGGTCGTCGCCGCCATCCACGCGGCGACCCGCGAGGCGGCCGTGCCGGGCGCCACGACGAAGGACCTGGACGAGGTCGCCCGCAAGGTGATCGCGGACCACGGGGCGAAGTCGAACTTCCTCGGGTACGGCGGCTTCCCCGCGACGATCTGCACCTCGGTCAACGAGGTCGTCGTCCACGGCATCCCGGACGAGAAGACCGTTCTCAAGGACGGCGACATCATCTCCATCGACGCCGGCGCGATCGTGGACGGCTGGCACGGCGACGCCGCGTACACGGCGTTCGTGGGCACGGGTCACGCCCCGGAGCTGATCGAGCTCTCGCGGGTGACGGAGGAGTCGATGTGGGCCGGCATCGCCGCGATGAAGAACGGCAACCGGCTCGTGGACGTCTCCCGGGCGATCGAGACGTACATCCGCCGTCAGCCGAAGCCGGGCGGTGGCAAGTACGGCATCGTCGAGGACTACGGCGGCCATGGCATCGGCACCGAGATGCACATGGACCCGCACCTGCTGAACTACGTCTCCCGCAAGCGCGGAAAGGGCCCGAAGCTGGTTCCCGGCTTCTGCCTGGCGATCGAGCCCATGGTCTCGCTCGGCACGCCCCGCACGGAGGTCCTGGCGGACGACTGGACGGTCGTCTCCACGGACGGCACCTGGTCCTCCCACTGGGAGCACTCGGTGGCCGTGACGGAGGAGGGCCCGCTGGTCCTGACGGCCCCCGACTGCGGCAGGGCGAAGCTGGCGGAGCTGGGCGTCGTGGCGGCGCCGGATCCCCTGGCGTAGCCGGCGGGGCGCGCCGGCGACGGCCGGCGCCCGCCCTCCCGTCGGCGGACGGAGCCGACGCAGCGGCCCACGAAGCTGTGAGGCGCCCCCGGGCGCCGAGCCCGCGAGGGCTGCGTCGGGGGATGGGCCTGCGGCAGGGCGAAGCTCGTGGAGCTGGGCGTGGTGGCGGCGCCGGATCCTTCCCCTGGGCCCTGAGGGCCTGGGGAGACCCCTGTGGCGTAGGGCCGCCGAGCTGCGGCGTGGCTCCTTGCGTAACGATCTTCCGTGGTGGGCAAACTTCCCGGATTCGTCTTTTCCAGGTGCCTGACGTAGACTGATGCGTCGGCTCTCGTGTACCCGTGTGTCCGCATTCGGGATCGAGAGTCGATCAAGGTAGCCG
The DNA here is from genome assembly GCF_055596705.1 of Streptomyces sp. NPDC039609. Classification (NCBI taxonomy): domain Bacteria; kingdom Bacillati; phylum Actinomycetota; class Actinomycetes; order Kitasatosporales; family Streptomycetaceae; genus Streptomyces; species Streptomyces sp. NPDC039609. The sequence continues at coordinate 323,112 of NZ_JBVIUJ010000005.1, read as the reverse complement.
ATTCGAAAGGCGAAGCGTGGCCAAGAAGCAAGGTGCCATCGAAATCGAGGGCACCGTGATCGAGTCCCTCCCGAACGCCATGTTCAAGGTGGAGCTCCAGAACGGTCACAAGGTCCTCGCGCACATCTCCGGCAAGATGCGGATGCACTACATCCGAATCCTCCCGGACGACCGGGTCGTCGTGGAGCTCTCTCCGTACGACCTGACGCGTGGCCGGATCGTCTACCGCTACAAGTAGATCTTGCCCGCACCCCGCCTCCGCGCGCGGGTGGTGGCACTGACCCGGAGAACCTCACACCCATGAAGGTCAAGCCGAGCGTCAAGAAGATCTGCGACAAGTGCAAGGTGATCCGCCGTCACGGTCGGGTCATGGTCATCTGCGACAACCTGCGCCACAAGCAGCGCCAGGGCTGACGCACGCCGACCGACCTGCATTTCGCAGTTCTTCGCGCGACGCAAGCAATACGTACATACGCAGAGCCCGCCCAGCCCGCAAGGGTCGGCGGCACCTCCGGCGGGGGCCGGGGACCTGATTCGTACCTCATACGGCGAATGAGGAGCGGCTTTGCGGAAGACCCCCGAACACACAGGAGCCATTGAATGGCACGCGTTTCCGGTGTTGACATCCCGCGCGAAAAGCGTGTGGAGATCGCACTCACCTACGTCTTCGGTATCGGGCGCACCCGGTCCAAGGAGATCCTCGCCTCCACCGGCGTGAACCCGAACACCCGCGTTCGTGACCTGGCCGAAGAGGACCTGGTCAAGATCCGCGAGTACGTGGACGCCAACCTCCAGACCGAGGGTGACCTCCGCCGCGAGATCCAGGGCGACATCCGCCGCAAGATCGAGATCCAGTGCTACCAGGGCATCCGCCACCGTCGTGGCCTGCCCGTGCACGGTCAGCGGACCAGCACGAACGCCCGTACCCGCAAGGGCCCGCGTCGCGCCATCGCCGGCAAGAAGAAGCCGGGCAAGAAGTAGTCCTCAGCGGACGCTTGACCACACGGTCTTCGCTGTAGGACCGACCACCTCCCGTAGGAGATATAGATGCCCCCCAAGGGTCGTCAGGGCGCTGCCAAGAAGGTGCGCCGCAAGGAAAAGAAGAACGTCGCTCACGGCCACGCGCACATCAAGAGCACGTTCAACAACACGATCGTCTCGATCACGGACCCCTCGGGCAACGTGATCTCCTGGGCCTCCGCCGGCCACGTCGGCTTCAAGGGCTCGCGCAAGTCCACCCCGTTCGCCGCGCAGATGGCCGCCGAGTCGGCCGCTCGCCGCGCGCAGGAGCACGGCATGCGCAAGGTCGACGTCTTCGTGAAGGGTCCGGGCTCCGGCCGCGAGACCGCGATCCGCTCCCTCCAGGCCACGGGCCTCGAGGTCGGTTCGATCCAGGACGTCACCCCCACGCCGCACAACGGCTGCCGTCCGCCGAAGCGTCGTCGCGTCTGACGCTCCGCGTCTGATGCGCGACCGGCAACGGTTGTTTTGAGGGTTGGGCGGTACGGCTCTTCGGAGGCGTGCCGCCCGTACCCTTGGTAGTACCTCTGTCGGACGTCAAATAGTGGGCGTCCACAACCGAAGGATTCACACCATGCTGATCGCTCAGCGTCCCTCGCTGACCGAAGAGGTCGTCGACGAATTCCGCTCGCGGTTCGTCATCGAGCCCCTGGAGCCGGGCTTCGGCTACACGCTCGGCAACAGCCTCCGCCGTACGCTCCTCTCCTCGATCCCGGGTGCGGCGGTCACGTCCATCCGCATCGACGGTGTCCTGCACGAGTTCACCACCGTGCCGGGCGTCAAGGAGGACGTCACCGACCTCATCCTGAACATCAAGCAGCTGGTCGTCTCCTCGGAGCACGACGAGCCGGTCGTGATGTACCTGCGCAAGCAGGGTCCCGGCCTGGTCACCGCTGCCGACATCGCCCCGCCGGCCGGCGTCGAGGTGCACAACCCCGACCTGGTGCTCGCCACGCTCAACGGCAAGGGCAAGCTGGAGATGGAGCTGACCGTCGAGCGCGGTCGCGGCTACGTCTCCGCCGTGCAGAACAAGCAGGTGGGCCAGGAGATCGGCCGTATCCCGGTCGACTCCATCTACTCGCCGGTGCTCAAGGTCACGTACAAGGTCGAGGCGACCCGTGTCGAGCAGCGCACCGACTTCGACAAGCTGATCGTCGACGTCGAGACCAAGCAGGCCATGCGCCCGCGTGACGCCATGGCGTCCGCCGGCAAGACCCTGGTCGAGCTGTTCGGTCTGGCGCGCGAGCTCAACATCGACGCCGAGGGCATCGACATGGGCCCGTCCCCGACGGACGCCGCCCTCGCCGCCGACCTGGCGCTGCCGATCGAGGAGCTCGAGCTCACCGTTCGTTCGTACAACTGCCTCAAGCGTGAGGGCATCCACTCCGTGGGTGAGCTCGTGGCGCGCTCCGAGGCCGACCTGCTCGACATCCGCAACTTCGGTGCGAAGTCGATCGACGAGGTCAAGGCGAAGCTGGCCGGCATGGGCCTGGCCCTCAAGGACAGCCCGCCCGGATTCGACCCGACCGCCGCCGCCGACGCCTTCGGCGCCGACGACGACGCGGACGCCGGGTTCGTCGAGACCGAGCAGTACTAAGAGCTCGGGCCTTCCTGGTCCGTACTCGGGTGCGGGTGCGCTGTGCTTGATCGCGCCGCGCGGCGGAGCCGCACATGGACTCCGCCCCCGCGCCCCTTCCGGGCGCCCCCTTCGGGGGGCAGCCCGGATCTCCGACGGGCGACCGCCCGCTCGGACACTGACATCGGTACCTCATACGGCCGGTGCAGATCACAAGGAGAAACACCATGCCGCGTCCCGCCAAGGGTGCCCGCCTCGGTGGCAGCGCCGCTCACGAGCGTCTGCTGCTCGCCAACCTGGCGAAGTCCCTCTTCGAGCACGGCCGCATCACCACGACCGAGGCCAAGGCCCGCCGCCTGCGTCCGGTCGCCGAGCGCCTGATCACCAAGGCGAAGAAGGGCGACATCCACAACCGTCGCCTGGTGCTGCAGACGATCACGGACAAGGGCGTCGTCCACACGCTCTTCACCGAGATCGCCCCGCGCTACTCCGAGCGCCCGGGTGGCTACACCCGTATCACCAAGATCGGCAACCGTCGTGGCGACAACGCCCCGATGGCCGTGATCGAGCTGGTCGAGGGCGAGATCGCCAAGAAGGCGACCGTCGCCGAGGCCGAGGCCGCCGCCAAGCGCGCCGTCAAGGAGGCTGACGAGGCCAAGGTCGAGGAGACCAAGGTCGAGGACGCCGCCGAGGAGTCGAAGGACGCGTAAGCGTTCCGACGAATCTCGTGTGCGGGCCCGTACCCCCAGGGGTACGGGCCCGCTTCCGTGATGTTGAGAGGATGAATCGCGTGAGCGACGACGTGCAGCCCGGTTTCGTACGGATCCGGCTCGACCTTTCCTACGACGGGAAGGACTTCTCCGGCTGGGCCAAGCAGGCCCACGGACAGCGGACCGTCCAGGGCGACATCGAGGACGCCCTGAAGACCGTGACGCGGTCCAAGGAGACGTACGAGCTGACCGTCGCCGGACGCACCGACGCCGGTGTGCATGCCCGCGGCCAGGTCGCCCACGTCGACCTGCCCGTCGAGCTGTGGGCCGAGCACCAGGACAAGCTGCTCAGGCGGCTCGCGGGACGGCTCGCGCACGATGTGCGGGTCTGGCGCCTGACGGAAGCCCCCAGCGGCTTCAACGCGCGGTTCTCGGCCATCTGGCGCCGCTACGCCTACCGCGTCACCGACAACCCCGGCGGCGTCGACCCGCTGCTGCGCGGCCACGTCCTGTGGCACGACTGGGCCCTCGACATGGACGCCATGAACGCCGCCGCCGAGCGGCTCGTCGGCGAGCACGACTTCGCCGCCTACTGCAAGAAGCGCGAGGGCGCCACCACCATCCGTACGCTCCAGGAGCTGCGGTGGGAGCGGCGGCCCGGCGGCATCCTCGAGGCGACCGTCAAGGCGGACGCCTTCTGCCACAACATGGTCCGCTCGCTCGTCGGCGCCCTGCTCTTCGTCGGGGACGGACACCGCCCGGTCGACTGGCCGGGGAAGGTCCTCGCCGCGGGTGTCCGGGACTCGGCCGTGCACGTCGTACGCCCGCACGGGCTCACCCTCGAGGAGGTCGGCTACCCGGCCGACGAGCTCCTGGCCGCCCGGAACCGGGAGGCCAGGAACAAGCGGTCACTCCCCGGGAGCGCCAGCTGCTGCTGACGCCTGGGAGCGGCCCCGTGCGTAGATCTGGTTGAAGGTGAAGGTGCCCAGGTCGTCACTGGCCTGGAAGATCGCCTTGTCGCCCGTGGTGACCTTCTTGCCGTTGGTGAACCCGGCCTGGGTGAAGTACGCGTACCGGCCGATCGAGTTCGCCCGGCGCAGACAGACCGTCGCGCGGCAGAACTCCTTCACACCCGAGCCGGCCAGTGGGGCGATGCCGCCGCTGGCCTGGTTCTTCGCCTTCAGCGCCTCGGCCTCGGTGGAGAACACGGCCACGCCGACGGTGATCGCGACCCCGTCCTTCACATAGGTGGCGCGAATCACACGGTCGCAGCCGTTCTTCTTCAGGACCGAGCCGAGAGCACCCTGCGCAACGCTCGCGCAGTTCGTCGTCGACGAGGTCGCGCCCTTGCTGTACGCGCGGCCGCTCATCGTCAGCTTCTTGCCCGGGAAGAGGCCCTCGGCGCTCAGCGGGGCCTTGTCCTTCTTCTCGTTCGAGATGAAGTCCTTGGGGTTGGGCGGGGGCGGCGGAGCCACGGAGGAGAACGTCGGGGCGGGCGTCGGGCTGCCGCCGGCCGTGGCCGAGTCGGTGGGGGCCACCGTGCCGTTCTTGCCCGTCGTGGGGGTGTCGTTGCCGCTCACGACCGCTGTGGCGACGATCGCGCCGACCGCGACGGTGGCGAGCGCGCCACCGCCGATCATCAGCCAGCGCTTACGCCGCCGGGCGCCCGCGGAGGCGTCGGCGAGGGCGCCCCAGTCCGGTGTCTCCGGCGCCTGCGCCCCAGGAAACGGGTCCTGTGCCCCCGGAAACGGGTTGGGCTGCTGTCCGAACGGCTGCTGCTGTCCCTGCTGCTGTGGCTCCTGTGGCCACTGCGGTCCCCCAAAGCTCATGCCGCGCATCCTAAACCGGTTGGGAGACAGCGGTGCCGGCGGCGACAATGCCCCTCATGGGACATGTCGAGGCCGCGCATCTGGAGTACTACCTTCCCGACGGGAGGGTCCTGCTCGCGGACGCCTCCTTCCGGGTGGGGGAGGGCGCGGTGGTCGCCCTGGTCGGGGCCAACGGCGCCGGGAAGACCACGCTGCTCCGGATGATCTCCGGGGAGCTCCAGCCGCACGCCGGCGCGGTCACCGTGAGCGGCGGGCTCGGCGTGATGCCCCAGTTCGTCGGCTCGGTGAGGGACGAGCGCACGGTCCGTGACCTGCTGGTCTCTGTCGCCCAGCCCCGTATCCGCGAGGCGGCGAAGGCGGTCGACGCCGCCGAGCACCTGATCATGACGGTCGACGACGAGGCCGCGCAGATGGCGTACGCGCAGGCCCTCAGCGACTGGGCCGAGGTCCAGGGGTACGAGGCCGAGACCGTCTGGGACATGTGCACGATGGCGGCGCTGGGTGTGCCGTACGAGAAGGCGCAGTTCCGCGAGGTACGCACGCTCAGTGGCGGCGAGCAGAAGCGCCTGGTCCTGGAGTCGCTGCTGCGCGGCACCGACGAGGTGCTCCTGCTCGACGAGCCGGACAACTATCTGGACGTCCCCGGCAAGCGGTGGCTGGAGGAGCAGCTGCGGGAGACCCGTAAGACCGTGCTCTTCATCTCCCACGACCGGGAGCTGCTCGCCCGGGCCGCGCAGAAGATCATCGCGGTGGAGCCGGGCCCTGCCGGTTCGGACGTCTGGGTGCACGGCGGCGGCTTCGAGACCTTCCACGAGGCGCGGCGGGAGCGCTTCGCCCGCTTCGAGGAGCTGAAGCGGCGCTGGGAGGAGAAGCACGCCCAGCTGAAGAAGCTCGTGGTCAACCTGCGGCAGGCGGCCGCGGTCAGCCACGACATGGCCTCGCGGTACGCGGCCGCGCAGACCCGGCTGCGGAAGTTCGAGGAGGCGGGACCGCCGCCGGAGCCGCCGCGCGAGCAGGACATCAGGATGCGACTGCGTGGCGGCCGGACGGGTGTGCGGGCGGTGACCTGCGAGAACCTCGAGCTGACCGGGCTGATGAAGCCCTTCTCGCTGGAGATCTTCTACGGGGAGCGGGTCGGCGTCCTCGGCTCGAACGGGTCGGGCAAGTCACACTTCCTGCGGCTGCTCGCGGGGGACCCGTCGGTCGCCCACGCGGGTGACTGGAAGCTGGGCGCCCGGGTGGTCCCGGGGCACTTCGCCCAGACCCACGCGCATCCGGAGCTGACCGGGCGGCCGCTGGTCGACATCCTGTGGACGGAGCACGCCAAGGACCGGGGCGGGGCGATGTCGATGCTGCGGCGGTACGAGCTGGAGCGGCAGGGCGACCAGTCGTTCGACAAGCTCTCGGGCGGGCAGCAGGCGCGGTTCCAGATCCTGCTCATGGAGCTGGCGGGCACGACGGCGCTGCTCCTCGACGAGCCGACGGACAACCTGGACCTGGAGTCGGCGGAGGCTCTGCAGGACGGCCTGGAGTCGTACGAGGGGACGGTGCTGGCCGTGACCCACGACCGGTGGTTCGCGAAGTCGTTCGACCGGTTCCTCGTCTTCGGGTCCGACGGAGTGGTGCGGGAGACGACCGAGCCCGTGTGGGACGAGCGGCGGGTCGAGCGGGCGCGCTGACCTGGTCTCTCGCGGCGTTTTGACCCGTCAGGGGTGGCGCGGGTACTGTTGCGGTTTGTTATGCGTATTGGCTTCGCCGTTCTCAGGCGAACGGCCCTTACGCAGGTTCCCTGGAGCAGTTACCAGTGGCTCGCATACGGGCAGTGCCCCGGCAGTGCAGGCCCCAGCTGCATGATCGCTTCAGGTGTGTCTGGACTCCATCCACTGAAGAAGCGAAGGCTACGAAGTGCGTACGTACAGCCCCAAGCCCGGCGATGTGACTCGCCAGTGGCACATCATCGACGCGCAGGACATCGTCCTGGGCCGTCTGGCGACGACGGCTGCGAACCTCCTGCGAGGCAAGCACAAGCCCGTCTACGCGCCCCACATGGACATGGGCGACTTCGTCATCATCATCAACGCTGACAAGGTCCACCTGTCCGGCAACAAGAAGACCCAGAAGCTGGCGTACCGCCACTCCGGCTTCCCGGGTGGTCTGCGCTCCGTCCGTTACGACGAGCTGCTGGACAAGAACCCCGAGAAGGCCGTCGAGAAGGCCATCAAGGGCATGATCCCCAAGAACACCCTGGGCCGTCAGATGCTCTCGAAGCTGAAGGTCTACGCGGGCGAGAACCACCCGCACGCTGCTCAGCAGCCGGTCCCGTTCGAGATCACCCAGGTCGCGCAGTAGTTCCGGCCACACCCCCTAAGAACGAAAGAAATCTGAGGAGAATCGTGGCCGAGACCACTGTTGAGAACCCCATCGAGGGCGAGGAGACCTACGCCGAGGTCACCACCTTCGAGTCCGAGGTCCCCGTCGAGGGCGAGTACACCTCGGAGTCCCTGGCGTCGCGCTTCGGTGACCCGCAGCCGGCCGCCGGCCTGGGTCGTCGCAAGAACGCCATCGCCCGCGTCCGGATCGTTCCGGGCACCGGCAAGTGGAAGATCAACGGGCGTACGCTCGAGGACTACTTCCCGAACAAGGTGCACCAGCAGGAAGTCAACGAGCCCTTCAAGGTGCTCGAGCTCGACAACCGCTACGACGTCATCGCCCGCATCGCGGGTGGCGGTGTCTCCGGTCAGGCCGGCGCCCTGCGCCTCGGTGTGGCCCGTGCGCTGAACGAGGCGGATGTCGAGAACAACCGCCCGGCGCTGAAGAAGGCCGGCTTCCTCTCCCGCGACGACCGTGCGGTCGAGCGCAAGAAGGCCGGTCTCAAGAAGGCCCGTAAGGCCCCGCAGTACAGCAAGCGTTAATCGCCTGCTCGGTCTGCTTTGCACGTACGCCCCGGCGGCACTGCCCGTGCTGCCGGGGCGTACGTTTTTTCCTCCCCCTGGGCCTTTCTGGGCAGCTCTGATGTGAAAACGGGCATCTAGCGCTCAGGGGATCGCAAATTCGGAGCAGTTTCGGAGGACAGCTGTGGGACGACTCTTCGGCACGGACGGTGTGCGCGGTGTTGCCAACGCGGATCTGACGGCGGAGCTCGCGCTCGGTCTGTCGGTCGCCGCGGCGCATGTGCTCGCCGAAGCGGGGACCTTTGAGGGCCATCGGCCGACCGCGGTGGTCGGGCGTGACCCGCGTGCGTCGGGAGAGTTCCTGGAGGCCGCCGTCGTGGCGGGCCTCGCGAGCGCGGGCGTGGACGTCCTGCGTGTCGGCGTGCTGCCCACCCCCGCTGTGGCCCATCTCACCGGAGCGCTCGGCGCCGACCTCGGCGTGATGCTCTCCGCCAGCCACAACGCGATGCCCGACAACGGCATCAAGTTCTTCGCCCGCGGTGGTCACAAGCTCGCCGACGAGCTGGAGGACCGGATCGAGTCCGTCTACGAGGAGCACCGCACCGGTGCCCCGTGGGAGCGGCCGACCGGCGCCGGCGTCGGCCGGGTCCGTGACTACGACGAGGGCTTCGAAACGTACGTCTCCCACCTCCTCGCCGTCCTGCCGAACCGGCTCGACGGGCTGAAGGTCGTCCTCGACGAGGCGCACGGCGCCGCCTCGCACGTCTCGCCCGAGGCGTTCACCCGCGCGGGTGCCCAGGTCGTCACGATCGGTGCGGAGCCGGACGGCCTCAACATCAACGACGGCTGCGGCTCCACCCACCTCGGTCTGCTCAAGGCCGCCGTGGTCGAGCACGGCGCCGACTTCGGCATCGCCCATGACGGCGACGCGGACCGCTGCCTCGCCGTCGACGCGGCCGGCAACGAGATCGACGGCGACCAGATCCTCGCCGTGCTCGCCCTCGCCATGCGCGAGGCCGGGACGCTGCGCGGCGACACCGTTGTCGCGACCGTGATGTCCAACCTCGGCTTCAAGCTGGCGATGGAGCGCGAGGGCCTCCAGCTGGTGCAGACGGCTGTCGGCGACCGGTACGTCCTGGAGTCCATGAAGGAGCACGGCTACGCGCTGGGCGGCGAGCAGTCCGGGCACGTGATCGTGCTCGACCACGCCACCACCGGCGACGGCACGCTGACCGGCCTGATGCTGGCGGCGCGGGTCGCCGCCACCGGCAGGTCGCTCGCGGAGCTGGCCTCCGTCATGGAGCGGCTGCCGCAGGTGCTCGTCAACGTGCCCGACGTGGACAAGTCCCGGGTGAAGACCTCCGGCGAGCTGGCCGCGGCGGTCACCGACGCGGAGCGCGAACTGGGCTCCACCGGCCGTGTGTTGCTCCGCCCCTCGGGCACCGAGCCGCTGGTACGCGTGATGGTCGAGGCCGCCGACATCGAGCAGGCGCGGGCTGTGGCCGGGCGTCTGGCGGACGTGGTGAAGTCCGCGCTGGGCTAGACCTGGGGGTTCGGGCCTGGGGGCTCGGACCTCGGGCCTCGGGCCCCAGAGCATGGGCCTCAGGCTTCAGAGCTCGGGCCTCGGGCCTCGGAGCATGGCCTCAGGCTTCAGTGCTTCCGTGGCGCACCCGGCGGTCGGGTCATCCGACCCCGCTGGGTGCGCCACAGCAGTTTCCAGCCGATGAGCGTGAGCACCCCGGCGATGATGATGCCGGTCAGGTTGAGCAGCAACTGCTCGGCGGAGCCCCACATCTGGGGCAGATCGCCGTAGCTGAGGGCCACGGCGGCGTTCGCGGCCGCCGGGACGGTCGTCACCGAGATCGCCACGCCGACCAGCACCCCCGCCTTCGACGAGGTCAGCGAGACCACTCCGGCCACGCCCGCCAGCAGCGCCACGACGAACGAGAACGGGTCGGGCTGGAAGATGAAGCCCGTGTTCGGGCGCGCCGCGTCGAGCATGCCCTCGTTGAACTGGCCGAGGCCGTCCATCACCAGGCTGAACAGGGTCGTCGCGATGATCGCCGCGGCGAAGCCGACCACCAGGGCGACCGTCGAGCGCCAGACGGCCCTCCCTGAGCGCCGCACCAGGGCCGTACTGATCCCGGCGAGCGGGCCGAACTCGGGGCCGACCGCCATGGCCCCCACGATCAGGATCGCGTTGTCCAGGACCACACCGCAGGCCGCGATCATCGTCGCCACGATCATCAGGGCCGCATAGGTGATCGTGAGGGTGGACTCCTCCTGGGCGGTGTCCGTGAGCTGCTCCCAGATCACGGCGTCCGCCGCCTCGCCCGGCGCCTCCTTCTCCGCCAGCTCGGCCCGCTCCGAGAGCGAGAGATCGATGTGCGCGACCGCGACCGAACCGACCTTGTCGATGCCCAACTCCCGCAGTCCGTGCAGGAGTTCGTCGCCGGCCTCGCGGGCGACGTCGCACATCACGATGTCACCGGCGGGATCGCGGGCGGCACCCTCGAGCACTGCCAGATGGGTGGTGCCCACGGTCGTGTCGATCAGATGGAGAACCTCTTCCGTCCGCGCGGAAGGAGTGATGATCCGCAGATGCAGCATGGCCGCACCCTATGGGCTTCAGAGCTTACGGAGACTCAGACGCTGCACCTTGTGGTCCGGTCCCTTGCGCACGACGAGAGTCGCCCGGCCGCGCGTCGGAGCCACATTCTCCAGCAGGTTCACCTTGTTGATGGTCCGCCACATCGTGCGGGCGTAGTCCAGGGCCTCCTCCTCGGAGACCTGGGTGTAGCGCTGGAAGTACGAGTACGGATTCTGGAACGCCGTGTCGCGCAGCTTGCGGAAGCGGTTGAGGTACCACCGCTCGATGTCCTCGGGCCGCGCGTCGACGTACACCGAGAAGTCGAAGTAGTCGGCGAGACCGACGCGCGTACGGCCGTCCTTGCCGGGCAGTGCCGGCTGGAGGACGTTGAGCCCCTCGACGATCAGGATGTCGGGACGGCGGACGACGAGCTGCTCGCCGGGCACGATGTCGTAGATCAGGTGGGAGTAGACCGGGGCGGTGACCTCGTCCTTGCCGGCCTTGATGTCGGCGACGAACCGGGTCAGCGCCCGGCGGTCGTACGACTCCGGGAAGCCCTTGCGGGACGTCAGCCCGCGCGCCTTCAGCTCCTCCATCGGATAGAGGAAGCCGTCGGTGGTGACGAGCTCCACGCGCGGGTGCTCCGGCCAGCGCGCGAGCAGCGCCTGGAGGAGACGGGCCACGGTGGACTTGCCCACGGCGACGGAACCGGCGACCCCTATGACGAAGGGCGTCCCGCGCTGCTCGGCCCGCTCCCCGAGGAACGTGTTGAGCGCCCCGCGCAGTCCGCTGGTGGCCTGGACGTACAGATTGAGCAGGCGGGAGAGCGGCAGATAGATGTCCCGCACCTCGTCGAGGTCGATGACGTCCCCGAGGCCGCGCAGCCGCTCGACCTCGTCGGCGGAGAGCGGCAGCGGCGTCTTGTCACGCAGCGCGCTCCACTCGCCCCGGGTGAGGTCGACGTACGGCGTGGCCTCGGCCCGGCGCTGGCCGTTGCCGTTCCCCTTGGGGTGGGGGCTTCGTGGCGGCGAAGTGATCACCCCGCCATTGTCGTGGGTCGGGGGCGGTTGTGGGTGGTGGGCTCGGTCACGCGGAAAACCTGTTGTCCGACCCTTGCACTACCGTGATCATGCAGGTTGCCGCGTGGGGTGGACTTACGCGGGGGGAGCCGCCCATGAGGGCGGCACAAGGGAACAGAAGGTCACATCCGAATGCGTACGTCCGTGAGAACCGCCGCCGCCGTTGCTTCCGCCGCCTCTCTCGCGCTGCTGCTCACCGCCTGTGGTGGGGACGGTAAGGGCGAGGAGAAGGGCAAGGACGCCGCCAAGCCGTCCGCCACCTCCGCCGCCCCCGCGGCCAAGGCGCTGTCCGCCGCCGAGCTGGAGAAGCTCGTCGTCGAGCAGGCCGACCTCAAGGGGCACAAGGTGCAGAAGGCGGAGGCCGGGGACGTCGTCAAGTCGAGTGACGTCGCCACCGACAAGGCCGCCTGCAAGCCGATCGCCGACGCCATGTCCTTCATCGCGCCCGGCAGCCCCGCCGCGACCGTGCAGCGCAAGGCCGTCGCCATTCCGGAGAAGAACGCGACGCAGGATCCGACGGAGGCCGCTCTCGGGGCGCTCGGTGCCCCGGTCACCGCCGTGACCCTCGGCTCGTACGACGGCGCCGGTGCGCAGGACGCCCTCGCCCTGGTGAAGACGGCCGGCACCGAGTGCGCGGGCGGCTTCACGGTCAAGGGCGGCGGGGAGGAGACCAAGGTCTCCAAGGTCGCCCCGGACACCGTGACCGCCGGCGAGGAGGCCGTCGCCTTCACCGTCACCTCCGACATGGAGGGCGAGCCGTTCGTCAGCAAGCTGGTCGTCTTCCGCAAGGGCAACAACCTTGCCGCTCTCACCACCATCAGCCTCGCCGGTGAGGTCAAGGAGCAGCCGAAGGTCATCATCGACGCGCAGGCGACCAAGCTGGGCTGAGTCCGGCCGTGCGGCGGCCTTCGGCAGCAGCTGCCCAAGAGCTGGCCGATGGACGCCGCCGATCAGAGATGAGAGTTGAACCGTGAGATCCCTTGCCCTTCGTCGTTCCTCCGGCGCCGCCACCGCCTTGTCCTTGGCTCTGGTTGTCACCGGCTGTGGTGGTGCGGAGGGAGAGCGCGCGGGCAAGGGGAAGGACGCTCCCAAGGCGTCCGCCTCCGCCGCGCCTACGACCAAGGCGCTGTCCGTCGCCGAGCTGGAGAAGCTGATCGTTGAGCAGGCCGACCTCAAGGGTTACGACGTCGAGGACGCCGGGCCTGCCGATTTCGCGTCCGCCCGCCTGTTCTCCACCGCTCCGGCCATCTGTAAGCCGATTTTCGACTCCATCTCGTTCATCCCGCCCGGCAACCCCACCGCGTCCGCGCGACGCAGGGTGATCGCCCTGCCGAGGGGGAACTCCACGGCCACTCCCGAAGGGGCCGTTCTCGAGCTCGGTGCGCCGATGACCGGCGTGATGCTCGGCTCGTACGAAGGCAACGGTGCGCAGGACGTGTTCGCCTCGCTGAAGAAGGCCGGCACGGAGTGCGCGGGGGGCTTCACCACGAGCGGCGGTGGCGTGGAGAGCAGGATGGGCAAGATCGCCGCGGAGCCCGTGTCCGCCGGTGAGGAGGCCCTCGCTCTCACTGTCTCCTCCGATACGGAGAGCGAGCAGGCCAAGCTCGTCTTCTTCCGTAAGGGCAACGTGCTCGCGGCCTTCTGCATCTTCGGCGTCTCCAGCGAGGTCAAGGAGCAGCCGAAGGTCATCATCGACGCGCAGGCGACCAAGCTGGGCTGAGTCCGGCCGTGCGGCGGCCTTCGGTCGTAGGCTGCCGCCATGTGCGGAATCGTGGGATACGTCGGCGGGCAGTCGGCGCTTGATGTGGTGATCGCGGGCCTCAAGCGGCTCGAGTACCGGGGCTACGACTCGGCCGGCGTCGCGGTGCTGTCCGACGGGGGACTGGCCGCGGCGAAGAAGGCGGGCAAGCTCGTCAATCTGGAGAAGGAGCTGGTGGACCGGCCGCTGTCGAGCGGTTCCACCGGTATCGGACACACCCGCTGGGCCACCCATGGCGGACCGACCGACGTCAACGCGCACCCGCATCTCGACAACGCGGGGCGCGTGGCCGTCGTCCACAACGGGATCATCGAGAACTTCGCCGCCCTGAGGACCGAGCTGGAGGAGCGCGGCCACGACCTCGCGTCCGAGACGGACACCGAGGTCGTGGCCCATCTGCTCGCCGAGGAGTTCTCCTCCTGCGGGGACCTCGCCGAGGCGATGCGGCTGGTGTGCCGTCGGCTCGACGGCGCGTTCACGCTGGTCGCCGTGCACGCCGACCAGCCGGACGTCGTGGTCGGCGCCCGGCGGAACTCGCCGCTGGTGGTGGGCGTGGGCGAGGGCGAGTACTTCCTCGCCTCCGACGTGTCCGCCTTCATCGCGCACACCCGGTCCGCGATCGAGCTGGGGCAGGACCAGGTCGTCGAGCTCTCCCGGGAGGGCGTCGAGGTCACCGACTTCGGCGGCGCCCCGGCCGACGTGCGGGCGTACCACGTGGACTGGGACGCCTCGGCCGCCGAGAAGGGCGGCTACGACTACTTCATGCTCAAGGAGATCGCCGAGCAGCCCAAGGCGGTCGCCGACACCCTCCTCGGGCGGATCGACGCCGAGGGGCGTCTCAAGCTCGACGAGGTGCGCATCCCGGACGCGGTGCTGCGCGAGGCCGACAAGATCGTCATCATCGCCTGCGGCACGGCCTTCCACGCCGGAATGATCGCGAAGTACGCCATCGAGCACTGGACCAGGATCCCCTGCGAGGTGGAGCTGGCGAGCGAGTTCCGCTACCGCGATCCGATCCTCGGCCAGCGCACGTTGGTCATCGCGATCTCCCAGTCCGGCGAGACGATGGACACCCTGATGGCGCTGCGGCACGCGCGCGAGCAGGGCGCCAAGGTGCTCGCCGTCTGCAACACGAACGGGTCGACGATCCCTCGGGAGTCCGACGCCGTTCTCTACACGCACGCGGGGCCCGAAGTCGCCGTCGCGTCGACGAAGGCGTTCCTGACGCAGCTCGTCGCCTGCTACCTGCTGGCGCTGTACCTGGGCCAGGTGCGCGGGACGAAGTGGGGCGACGAGATCCACGCCGTGGTGCGGGAGCTCGCCCGTATCGCCGACGAGGTCGAGCGGGTCCTGGAGACGATGGAGCCGGTGCGCGCGCTGGCCCGTTCGCTCGCCGACAAGAACACGGTGCTCTTCCTCGGCCGGCACGTCGGCTACCCGGTGGCCCTGGAGGGCGCGCTGAAGCTGAAGGAACTGGCGTACATGCACGCCGAGGGATTCGCGGCGGGCGAGCTGAAGCACGGGCCGATCGCGCTCATCGAGGAGGACCTGCCGGTGGTGGTCGTCGTGCCCTCGCCGCGCGGTCGGTCCGTCCTGCACGACAAGATCGTCTCCAACATCCAGGAGATCCGGGCGCGCGGGGCGCGGACGATCGTGATCGCGGAGGAGGGCGACGAGACGGTCGTCCCGTACGCCGACCATCTCATCCGCATCCCGGCAACGCCTACGCTGCTCCAGCCGCTGGTCTCCACCGTGCCGCTGCAGGTCTTCGCCTGCGAACTGGCGACGGCGCGCGGCAACGAGGTGGACCAGCCGCGCAACCTGGCGAAATCTGTGACCGTGGAGTGAGCGCATGATCATCGGGGTGGGGATCGACGTGGCGGAGATCGACCGCTTTGCCGCGTCGATCGAACGGACGCCTGGGCTGCTCCAGCGCCTCTTCGTGGAGCGCGAGCAGCTGCTTCCGAGCGGTGAGCGGCGCGGGGTCGCCTCCCTCGCCGTGCGGTTCGCCGCGAAGGAGGCGCTGGCCAAGGCGCTCGGCGCGCCGGCCGGTCTGCACTGGACCGACGCCGAGGTGTACGTCGAGGGCAGCGGGCAGCCGCGGCTGCGGGTGAGCGGCACGGTGGCGGCGCGGGCGGCCGAGCTGGGCGTGAAGCGCTGGCACGTGTCGCTGAGCCACGACGCGGGGGTGGCCTCGGCGGTGGTGATCGCGGAGGGGTAGGACCGGTTGCGTGGGTGAGCCCCGTGGCCCGGCCGATCGCGGCCGGACCACGGGGCTCCGCGCATCCCGGGGGAGGTCGGGTTCGCGCGTTCTTCGGGGCGCGCCCAGACCCGCGTTCCGGTCGAAGGGGCGTCAACCCTCACTTCCGGGCGGTGGCTTCAGGTGTGCGCGGCTTGAGGTGCGCCGCTCGAGGCGTGCGGCAGACTGCGGGGCATGCGTACCGCTTACCGCGTGGAGACCGTACGGGCCGCCGAGGCCGAGCTGATGGCGAGGCTGCCCGAGGACGCGCTCATGCAACGGGCCGCGGCGGGGCTCGCCGCCGCCTGTTTCTCGCTGCTCGGTCGCGGTCATGTGTACGGGGCGAGGGTCGTCCTGCTCGTCGGCAGCGGGGACAACGGGGGCGACGCGCTCTACGCGGGCGCGCGGCTCGTGCGCCGCGGGGCGGGTGTGACGGCCGTCCTGCTGGGCTCACGGGCTCACGAGCGCGGTCTCGCGGCCCTGCTGGCGGCCGGCGGGCGGGTGACGGAGGACCCGTACGAGGCGCTGGCCGCGGCCGATCTCGTACTCGACGGGATCACCGGCATCGGTGGGCGCGGCGGACTGCGGCCGGACGCCGTGCCGGTCGCGCGGGCGGCGCGCGGCTCGGACGCGGCCGTGGTCGCCGTCGACCTGCCGAGCGGGGTGGACGCGGACTCGGGGGCGGTCGCGGGGGAGGCGCTGCGGGCGGACGCGACGGTGACGTTCGGGACGTACAAGCCGGGCCTGCTGATCGACCCGGCACGGGAGTACGCGGGGGCGCTGCGGCTCGTGGACATCGGTCTCGGGGAGTTCCTGCCGTCCGTGCCGGAGCTCCAGGCGCTCCAACACGAGGACGTGGCGGGGATGTTGCCCGTCCCCGGCGCGGAGAGCGACAAGTACCGGCGGGGTGTGGTGGGCGTGGTCGCCGGCTCCGCGCGGTACCCCGGCGCGGCGGTGCTGGCGGTGGCCGGCGCGCTGCGGGGCGGCGCGGGGGCGGTGCGGTACGTGGGGCCGGCGGCCGACGCGGTGATCGCGCGCTTCCCGGAGACGCTGGTGCACTCGGGGCCGCCTGCGAAGGCGGGGCGCGTGCAGGCCTGGGTCGTCGGGCCGGGGCTCGGTGACGGGCCCGGTGTGGCGGACGCCCTGGCCTCGGACGTACCCGTCCTGGTGGACGCGGACGGGCTGCGGGAGCTGGACGCGTCCGCGGTGCGTGGGCGTACGGCCCCCACGCTGCTCACCCCGCACGCGGGGGAGGCGGCGGCGCTGCTCGGCGTCGCGCGGGAGGCGGTGGAGTCGGAACGGCTGTCGGCGGTACGGGAGCTGGCGGCGCGGTTCGGGGCGACCGTGCTCCTGAAGGGGTCGACGACGCTGGTGGCGGAGGGTTCGGGGCCCGTCCGGGTGAACCCGACCGGGACGTCGTGGCTGGCGACGGCGGGCAGCGGGGACGTCCTGTCGGGCCTGGCGGGCTCCCTGCTCGCGGCGGGCCTGCGCGCCCTGGACGCGGGCTCGGTGGCCGCCTACCTCCACGGCCTGGCGGCCCGGCGCGCATCGGGCGGCGCGCCGATCGCGGCCGGGGACGTGGCGGCGGCCCTCCCGGAGGCGTGGCGGGACGTGATGGCGTAAGGCCGGCCCGGCGGGGGACGTGGCGGGACGTGATGGCGTAGGCGTGCCCTTGGCGGGCACGCGCAGGGGTGAGCTTGCCGGAGGCGTGGCGGGACGTGATGGCGTAACCGGCTCGGCGGGGGACGTGGCGGGGCGCGTGGCCCGGGACTCACCGGGGCCCTCGCTCTCCCGACACGCGGCGCGGCGCCCCTCCCCGGCAGTGGCCTGGGACGTCCCGGAGCCGACACCTGAGAGACTGGGCGCGATGACTGAGACACCGCCGCCCCGCAGAGCCCGCGCCGAGATCGACCTCGGTGCGCTGCGTGCGAACGTCCGCACGCTGCGTGCCCGCGTCGCGCCCCACGTCCAGGTGATGGCCGTGGTCAAGGCGGACGCGTACGGACACGGCGCGATCCGCTGCGCCCGTGCCGCCCTCGAAGCGGGCGCCGACTGGCTCGGCACCGCGACCCCGCACGAGGCGCTCGCCCTGCGCGCCGCCGGCATCACGGACGCACGGATCCTGTGCTGGCTCTGGACCCCCGGCGACCCCTGGGCCGAGGGCATCGAGGCCGGCCTCGACATGACCGTGAGCGGAAAGTGGGCCCTCGACGAGGTCCTGGAAGCGGCCCGCGACACGGGCAAGCAGGCGCGCATCCAGCTCAAGGCCGACACCGGCCTCGGCCGCAACGGCTGCCAGCCCGCCGACTGGCCCCAGCTCGTCGGCGAGGCCCTGAAGGCCGAGAAGGACGGGCTGGTGACGATCACCGGCCTCTGGTCGCACCTCGCCTGCGCCGACGAGCCCGGCCACCCCTCCATCGCCTCCCAGCTCGACGTCTTCCGCTCGATGCTCGACTACGCGGAGAAGGCCGGCGTCGAGCCCGAGGTGCGGCACCTCGCCAACTCCCCGGCGACCCTCACGCTCCCCGAGACCCACTTCGACCTCGTACGGCCCGGCATCGCCATGTACGGCGTCTCGCCCAGCCCCGAGATCGGCACCTCCGCCGACTTCGGGCTGCGCCCCGTGATGACGCTCAAGGCGAGCGTCGCGCTCGTCAAGCAGGTCCCCGAAGGCCATGGCGTCAGCTACGGCCACCACTACGTCACCGGCCGCGAGACCACCCTCGGTCTCGTACCCGTCGGGTACGCCGACGGCATTCCGCGCCACGCCTCCGGCCGCGGGCCCGTCCTCGTCGGAGACAAGGTCCGCACCGTCGCCGGCCGGGTCGCCATGGACCAGTTCGTCGTCGATCTCGGCGGCGACGAGCCCGCCCCCGGCACCGAGGCCGTGCTCTTCGGGCCGGGCGACCGGGGCGAGCCCACCGCCCAGGACTGGGCCGAGGCCGCCGACACCATCGCGTACGAGATCGTCACCCGCATCGGAGCGCGCGTCCCGCGCGTCTATGTGAACGAGTAAGCACCGACCGACCAGGGACCAGGGGAGCGGCAGTGAGCGAGTCCAGCACCGACAACTGGCGGCGTGCCGGGTTCGCCGGTGCCGCGATAGGCGTCATCGCCGCCGGCGCGGCGGCAGGCGTCGCCATAGAGCGGCTCACCGTCGGGCGCGGAATGCGGCAGAGGGCACGGCTCGCCCTCGACGCCTCCGGCCCCTACGGCTCCCTGCGCGGCGCCCCCGGCAAGGCGCTCGCCGACGACGGCACCGCGCTCCACTACGAGATCGACGAGGTCGAGCCGGATCCGCCCGCGCCGCGGCGCCGACGGCTCTTCGGCCGCAGGACGCCCGCGCCCGTCACCGTCGTCTTCAGCCACGGCTACTGCCTCGGCCAGGACTCCTGGCACTTCCAGCGGGCGGCGCTGCGCGGCCTGGTCCGTACCGTGTACTGGGACCAGCGCAGCCACGGACGTTCGGCCCGCGGGGTCGCCCAGTCGGGCCCCGACGGCGTGCCCGTCTCCATCGACCAGCTCGGCCGCGACCTCAAGGCCGTCGTCGACGCGGCCGCGCCCGAGGGGCCGCTGGTCCTCGTCGGACACTCGATGGGCGGCATGACGATCATGGCGCTCGCCGACCGGTACCCGGAGCTGATCCGTGACCGGGTCGTCGGCGTGGCCTTCGTGGGCACCTCGGCGGGCCGGCTCGGCGAGGTCAACTACGGGCTGCCGTCGGCCGGCGTCAACGCGGTGCGGCGCGTCCTGCCCGGCGTGCTGAAGGCGCTCGGCGCGCAGGCGGAGCTCGTCGAGCGGGGCCGCCGGGCCACCGCCGACCTGTTCGCCGGGCTGATCAAGAAGTACTCCTTCTCGTCCCGGGACGTCGATCCGGCGATCGCCCGGTTCGCCGAGCGGATGATCGAGGCGACACCGATCGACGTGGTCGCGGAGTTCTACCCGGCCTTCGCCGAACACGACAAGGCGGCGGCCCTGGAGGTCTTCCGCGAGATCCCGGTGCTCGCCCTCGCGGGGGACCGTGATCTGGTCACCCCCAGCGCGCACACCGAGGCCATCGCCGACCTGCTGCCGGAGGCGGAGCTGGTCATCGTGGACGACGGCGGCCATCTGGTGATGCTGGAGCACCCCGAGGCGGTGACGGACCGGCTCGCCGACCTCCTGGCGAAGGTCGGCGCGGTGCCCGTGAAGGCGGCGAAGGCGGGTTCCGGGAGCAGTTAGGTTGGCAGGTATGGCTCGTATGGAAGAACAGCACTCCGCTGAACCGCACTCCGCCGCCACCCTCGACATCGACTCCCCTGAGGAGATGCAGGAGATCGGCCGTCGCCTGGCCAAGCTGCTCCGCCCCGGCGACCTCGTCATGCTCACCGGTGAGCTCGGCGCCGGGAAGACGACACTGACCCGCGGCCTGGGAGAGGGACTCGGCGTGCGGGGCGCCGTCACCTCCCCGACCTTCGTCATCGCCCGCGTCCACCCGTCCCTGGTCGGCGGACCCGCCCTCGTCCACGTCGACGCGTACCGCCTCGGCGGCGGTCTCGACGAGATGGAGGACCTCGACCTCGACGTCTCGCTGCCCGATTCCGTGGTGGTCGTGGAGTGGGGCGACGGCAAGGTCGAGGAGCTGACGGACGACCGGCTGCATGTACTGATCCACCGGGTCGTCGGCGACACGGACGACGACCGGCGCACCGTCGTGCTGCGCGGGATCGGCCGGCGGTGGGCGGACGAGAACCTCGCGCTGAGCTGAACGTACGTAGGTTCCGACAAGGTGTCGGCAAGATGTTGCGTCGGTCGTACGAGCCGTGGTGACATGGATGCACGAGCTGGTTAGGTGTACCTAACCTACGGGAGGCATGCATGGCGACGCCAGAGCGCGAGCGCGCGGGAGAGCGCATCTCGATGAGTGAGCTGCTGGCCTCCTGCGCCGCGGCGAGTGCGGTGTCGACACCCCCGCGCGAGACGGAACAGGAAGCGGGCAGCGGCTCCTACGTCACCGAGCGGGACGAGGAGCGGGAGCACACCGTCCGCCGCGAGGCCGCGTAAGCACGTCAAGGCCGGGTGGCCGCGTGACCCGTCCGGGCGACGCGGCGGCCCTCGCTAGGCGACGACGACGACCTTCGCGCCGATCGCAGCGAACGTCCACATCGCGTCGCCGTCCGCACGCTTCATCCGGATGCCGCCGGTCTTCCGCTCAGGGTCCGGAGTCGGGAGCGAGCCGTCGACCGCCGCGCTGAAGCCGACCGACACGTCCTCCACGGTCGCGAACCGCACCACGTGCTCGATCTGCACCCCGTCCGAGCCCGTCACCGCACCCGAGCGCGAGGTCACCGCGTAGGACCCCGGGACCGGGTTCACCGTGCTCGGCATCACCGAGAAGGAGTGCGTGGCCTGGCCCTTCGCGTCCACCAGCCACACACGGCGCTCGGTCAGCGCGTACACGACGCGCGCACCGCTGCCCGAGTTCGCCGGCACGGCGAGAGGGTCCTTGGCGGGCTTCCGGGGGCCGCCGGTCGGGGCGGAGGAAGGGGCCGACGCCGGGATCCTCGGCTTGGCCGAGACATCCGCGGGCGCGTTCGCCGACGCCTGGTAGGCGAGGAAGGCGACTGCGGCGACCGCCGCCGCGGTGAGCCCGGCCACGAATCCCGAGCTGCTCCTTGCCACCGTGCCAACCTCCCGTACGTATGTATCGATGGTGACGGTAGCAGCCACGGGCGGGTGGGACGGGGCGCCGTGCCCGGCTCCCGGGAGCCGTAGGCTGTTTGCGTGCTCTTGCTCGCCATGGATACCGCCACGCCCGCCGTCACCGTCGCCCTCCACGACGGCGAATCCGTCGTCGCCGAGTCGCGGCAGGTCGACGCCCGCCGCCACGGGGAGCTGCTGCTGCCCGCCGTCGACCGGGTCCTCAAGGAGGCCGGACTGAAGCTCGACGCGGTCACCGGCCTGGTGGTCGGCGTCGGACCGGGGCCGTACACCGGACTGCGGGTCGGTCTGGTCACCGCCGCGACCTTCTCCTCCGCGCTCGGCGTGCCCGTGCACGGCCTGTGCACGCTGGACGGGCTCGCGTACGCCTCCGGGATCGAGGAGCCGTTCGTCGTCGCGACGGACGCGCGCCGCAAGGAGGTCTACTGGGCGCGCTACGAGAACTCCCGTACACGCGTGACCGACGCGGCCGTCGACCGGCCGGCCGAGATCGCCGAACAGGTCGCCGGACTTCCGGTCGTCGGCGCCGGCGCGCGCCTCTACCCCGAGGTCTTCCCGGACGCCCGCGACCCCGAGCATCAGTCGGCGGGCGCCCTGGCGGCCCTGGCGGCGGAACGGCTCGCGGCGGGCGCCGACTTCCTCGACCCGCTGCCGATGTACCTGCGCCGCCCCGACGCCCAGGTGCCGAAGAACTACAAGGTGGTCACTCCCAAGTGACCGCCGTGACGTCCGCGACGCTGCGCGAGATGCGCTGGTGGGACATCGAGCCGGTGCTCGTGCTCGAACACGAGCTGTTTCCCGAGGACGCCTGGTCCGAGGGCATGTTCTGGTCCGAGCTGGCCCACGCCCGCGGGCCCCGGGCCACCCGCCGTTACATCGTCGCGGAGGCCGAGGGGAAGATCGTCGGCTACGCCGGGCTCGCCGCCGCCGGCGGCCTCGGCGACGTCCAGACGATCGCCGTCGCCCGCGACCAGTGGGGGACCGGGCTCGGCGCCCGCCTGCTCACCGATCTGCTCCAGCACGCCACCGCCTTCGAGTGCGAAGAGGTGCTGCTGGAGGTGCGGGTGGACAACACCCGGGCCCAGAAGCTGTACGAGCGCTTCGGCTTCGAGCCCATCGGCTTCCGGCGCGGCTACTACCAGCCGGGCAATGTCGACGCGCTCGTGATGCGACTGACCGTTCAAGGAACAGAGACTGATTCTGATGGCTGCTGACGAACCCCTCGTACTCGGCATCGAGACCTCCTGCGACGAGACCGGGGTCGGCATCGTCCGCGGCACGACCCTGCTCGCGGACGCGGTCGCCTCCAGCGTGGACACCCACGCCCGCTTCGGCGGAGTCGTGCCCGAGATCGCCTCCCGCGCCCACCTCGAGGCGATGGTCCCGACCATCGAGCGCGCCCTGAAGGACGCCGGGATCTCCGCCCGCGACCTCGACGGCATCGCCGTGACGGCCGGCCCCGGCCTCGCGGGAGCGCTGCTGGTCGGCGTCTCGGCGGCGAAGGCGTACGCGTACGCGCTCGGCAAGCCGCTGTACGGCGTGAACCACCTCGCCTCGCACATCTGCGTCGACCAGCTGGAACACGGCCCGCTGCCCGAGCCGACGATGGCGCTGCTCGTCTCCGGCGGGCACTCCTCGCTGCTGCTCGCCCCCGACATCACCGCGGACGTACGGCCGATGGGCGCCACCATCGACGACGCGGCCGGCGAGGCCTTCGACAAGATCGCGCGCGTCCTCGACCTCGGCTTCCCCGGCGGCCCGGTCATCGACCGGCTCGCCCGGGAGGGCGACCCGAACGCCATCGCGTTCCCGCGCGGTCTGAGCGGCTCGAAGGACCCCGCGTACGACTTCTCCTTCTCCGGTCTCAAGACCGCAGTGGCCCGCTGGATCGAGGCCAAGCGGGCAGCCGGCGAGGAAGTGCCGGTACGGGACGTGGCCGCGTCCTTCCAGGAGGCGGTCGTCGACGTGCTGACCCGCAAGGCCGTCCGGGCCTGCAAGGACGAGGGCGTCGACCACCTGATGATCGGTGGCGGGGTCGCGGCCAACTCGCGGCTGCGGGCGCTGGCCCAGGAGCGGTGCGAGCGGGCCGGGATCCGGCTGCGGGTGCCGCGGCCGGGGCTCTGCACGGACAACGGCGCGATGGTGGCGGCGCTGGGCGCCGAGATGGTGGCCCGCAACCGGCCGGCCTCCGACCTGGAGCTGCCGGCGGACTCCTCGCTGCCGGTGACGGAACCGCACGTGCCGGGCGCACACGGCCACGGCCACGACCATGTGCACGAGATCAGCAAGGAGAACCTCTACTCGTGATCCTCACGCTCATGTGGGAGGCCCGGGCGGTCCAGGGCCGGGGCGCCGAACTCCTGGAGTGGGCGCGGGCGCAGGAGCTCCCGTACGAGCCGCTGCGGCGCGAGACCTTCCGGGCCCCGCAGGACCGTGTCCTCGTGCTGACCTGGTGGGACGCCCCGGCGCCGGACGCCGAACTGCCCGAGCTGCCCGAACCGGCCGCGGACCTGATCACCCGGCCGGTGCACCGCTGGCGCTTCGAGTCCGTGGACTGAGGCAACCTCCCGACCGCTTTCGGCATCATCCACGGCGTGACTCACGGCGTGGACAAGAAGATCGTGACCTGGGCGGCGCTGACCGTCGCCGCGTTGCTCGTGACGGGCTGCGGTGGAACCGCGGGGGCGGACACCGCGCCCGTGAAACCGTCCGCGCCCGCGACCACCCCCGCCGAGGGCAAGGGCCCCGACCGGGCCCCGGACCAGGCCGCCGAGACCGCGGCCGCGTACCGGAAGTGGGGCCTGAAGCCCTTCGCCGCCCCGCCGGCCCCGCCGCGGACCAAGCCGGTGAAGCGGGAGCCGGGCGGCCCCGTCCCCGTCATCAGCGACATACCGACGAAGGACAGGATCGTCTTCATCACGATCGACGACGGGGCCGAGAAGGACCCGGAGTTCGTGCAGATGATGAAGGACCTCAAGGTCCCGGTGACGATGTTCCTCACCGACTCCTCGATACGCGCCGACTACGGCTACTTCAAGCCGCTCGCCGCCCTCGGCAACGGCGTCGCCAACCACACCCTCACCCACCCGAACCTGCGTACCCTCGGCCGGGCCGCCCAGAGCCGGGAGATATGCGGCCAGCAGACGAAGCTGGCGAAGGAGTACGGCACGAACCCGCGGCTCTTCCGCCCGCCGTACGGCAACTGGAACGAGGACACCCGCGCGGCCGCCGGCACGTGCGGGGTGGACGCGATCGTGCTGTGGCGCGAGTCGATGCAGATCAAGAACATGCAGTACCAGCGGGGGGACAAGAAGCTCCACCCCGGCGACATCATCCTGGCGCACTTCCGGGGCCCGTCCGAGCTCAAGGGCACGACGATGACCAGGATGACGGCCGACATGCTGCGCCGCATCCAGGAGCAGGGCTTCACGGTGGCCCGCCTGGAGGACTACGTCTGAGGACTCCTCCCGAAATCTCCTTCGGAAATTCCTTCCGCGTGGTGTCGATGCGGGCCGAGCCCGTTCGACGTATGAGTGAAAGGCGGGGAACGGCCCCGCCCGCCACACGAGGAGACCGACCATGCCCCGCTATCTGACGATGGTCCGCATCGAAGAGGGCGCCTTCCAGCTGGAGGACGCCGACCCCGGCTTCGACGAGCGCATGGGCGCGCTGTTCGAGGAGATCACCAAGGCCGGCGTGATGCTGGAGACGGCAGGACTGAAGCCGACCGCGGAGGGCACCCGCGTCACCTGGGAGGGCGGGAAGATCGCTTTCACCGACGGCCCGTTCACCGAGACCAAGGAGATCGTCGGCGGGTACTCGATCACCCAGTGCCGCGACAAGGCGGAAGCCATCGAGTGGACGAAGCGCTTCCTGGAGGTTCACCCGCCGCAGTGGAAGGTGACCTGCGAGGTCCGCGAGATCGAGGAGATGTAGCTGTCGGCCGGGCGGGTGGTGTCATGGTTGATCCATGACCGCACCCGCCCCCGCCGCCGTCGAGACGGTCTTCCGGATGGAGTCGCCGCGGATCATCGCGACCGTGGCGAGGATCGTCCGCGATGTCGGCATCGCCGAGGAGATCGCGCAGGACGCGCTCGTCGCCGCCCTGGAGCAGTGGCCGCGGACGGGCGTCCCGGAACGGCCGGGGGCCTGGCTGACGGCGGCAGCCAAGAATCGCGCCGTCGATCTCGTACGGCGCCGTGAGACGTATGCGCGCAAGCTCGCGGAGGTGGGCCGCGAGCTCACCGAGGAGACGTACGACCCCGAGCCGTCCGGTCCCGACGACATCGACGACGACCTGTTGCGGCTGATCTTCACCGCCTGCCACCCCGTGCTCTCCGCCGAGGCACGGACCGCACTGACCCTGCGGCTGCTCGGCGGGCTGCGCACGGACGAGATCGCCCGCGCCTTCCTCGTACCGGAACCGACGGTCGCACAGCGGATCGTGCGGGCCAAGAGGGCGCTGGCGAAGGCGGGCGTGGAGTTCGAGGTGCCGTACGGGGAGGACCGGGCGGCCCGGCTCGGCTCCGTCCTCGAGGTCATCTACCTGATCTTCAACGAGGGGTACGCGGCCACGGCGGGCGACGACCTGTTGCGGCCGGCGCTGTGCGAGGACGCGCTGCGGCTGGCGAGGGTGCTCGCCGTGCTGATGCCGAAGGAGGGCGAAGTCCACGGTCTGGCCGCCCTGTTGGAGATCCAGGCGTCCCGTGTCGCGACACGGACCGGGCCGGACGGGCAGCCGGTCCTTCTCGCCGACCAGAACCGGAGCCGCTGGAACCGGCTGTTGATCCGCCGTGGCTTCGCCTCGTTGCAACGAGCGGGAGACGGCGGTACGTACGGCCCGTACGCCCTGCAGGCCGCGATCGCCGCCTGTCACGCGAAGGCGCTGACGTACGAGGAGACGGACTGGCGGACCATCGCCGCCCTGTACGGCCGGCTGGCGGCCGTCGCGCCCTCCCCGGTGGTCGAGCTGAACCGCGCGGTCGCCGTCTCGATGGCGGAGGGCCCGGAGGCGGGCCTCGCCCTCGCCGACGCCCTGACCGGCGAACCCGCCCTGGCCGGCTATCACTTGCTGCCGAGCGTACGGGGAGATCTGCTGGCCCGACTGGGGCGCTCGGCGGAGGCCCGGGCGGAGTTCGAGCGGGCGGCCGAGCTGACGCGCAACGAGCGGGAGCGGGAACTCCTGCTCGGTCGAGCCCGGGAGGCGGAACGGCCGCCGGAGCGACCGGCTTGAGCTGTCGATAGGCTCCACCGTATGTCCGGTCGTTTCCCGCTGCCCCCGCCCCCGCCGCCCGTCGAGATACGGAGCTGGCCCGACCGCGAGGCCCGACTGGCCGACCGGGCCCGGGCGATGGGCGAGCTCAACCACCGTCTGATCGGCGGCGGGAGGCTGTGCGTCCTCCTCGTGTGGGCCGCGACCCTGCAGCTGGGCTGGGGGCTCTGCGGGAGCGGGATCATCGGGATGGACGAGGCGATCGATCCGCTCTCGGTGATGTTCGCGATCCCGCTCGTCCTCCTCGGGCTCTGCGCCCTGGTCCCCGCCGTGTACTTCCTGGCCCGTGGTGTCCGACGGGACCGGGTGGCCCGCGAACGGCTGTTGCACTGGGCCGCGTTGGACCAGGACCCGGTGAGTGACGCCCGGCTGCGCGAGCCGGTGCTCAGCGCCGTCTGGCTGGTGCTCTCGTTCCTGATGTGCGCGGCCGGCCTCTGGCTCTCCTTCGCGGCGCCCGCCGAGCTCGTGGGCCCGGGACTCGGCGGCTACGGCACGGCCGTCTATCTGATGGGCGCCGCGCTGGGGTCGTGGATCTGCGGCCTGATCGGCGTGGTGAAGGCGGTGGGCCACTACCGGCTCGCCGTCCGCCTCGCGACCTAGGGAGTGTCGGCGTCCGCCCGCAGGGCGGGGTCCGCGGCGTCCGGTGCGTGCGATCGCAAGGCGGCCGGAAGCCCTCGTAGCGGAGCTACTTGGGCTTGTGGCCAACGCAGCGAGCGGGCATGCGGGACGCCGCGGACCAGGCGAGACTTTGCGGACACGACCAGGCGTTTACGCGGCCGGGCCGCCGATCAGCATCGTCGGGGCGCCCGCGACCCGGGTCAGGAAGACCGTGGCGGAGTTCGGTCCCTTCGGCTTGATCCTGCGGCGGATCTCCTCGGGTTCGACCGCCGAGCCGCGCTTCTTCACCGTCAGCGTGCCGACCTCCCGTTCGCGCAGCAGGGCCTTCAACCTCTTGAGATTGAAGGGGAGTTCGTCGGTGATCTCGTACGCGGTGGCGAAGGGCGTGGGGGTGAGGGCGTCCGCGGTGATGTACGCGATCGTCTCGTCGATCAGGCCCCCCGCCAGCTCCTCGGCGACCTCGGCGACGAGATGGGCGCGGATGACCGCGCCGTCCGGCTCGTAGAGGAAGCGGCCGACCGGGCGCGGAGCGGGGTCGGGGAGGCCGCGGCCGGTCAGGCTCGTGCCGGCCGGCAGGAGGGTGGCGCGTCGGGCGCCGGGGGCGGTGCCGAACCACAGCACGGCCTCCTTCACATCCCCGCCGTCCGAGATCCACTCGGCCTCCGCCTCCTCGGGCACCGCCTCGTGCGGCACGCCGGGCGCGATCTTGAGGGCCGCGTGCGGCGCCTTGCGGGCGGCCTCGATCGCCCAGGAGAGCGGCGGCGAGTACGCCTCCGGGTCGAAGATCCGGCCCCTCCCGCCGCGTCGGGCCGGGTCGACGAAGACGGCGTCGTACGGGTTCGTGTCGATCTCGGTCACGTCCGCGCACCGGACCTCGATCAGGTCGGCGAGCCCGAGCGCGGTGGCGTTCGCGCGGGCGGCCTCGGCCGTCAGCGGGTCGCGGTCCACGGCCAGGACGGACATCCCGGCCCGGGCGAAGGCGATCGCGTCCCCGCCGATCCCGCCGCACAGGTCGGCGACGCTGCGCACCCCGAGGGCTCGGAACCGCTCGGCGCGGTAGGCCCCGACCGTCGCGCGGGTCGACTGCTCGACCCCGTTGGGCGTGAAGTACATCCGGTGGGCGTCCTCTGCGCCGAACTTCGCCACCGCGCGCTGGCGCAGCCGGGCCTGTCCGAGGGCCGCGGAGACCAGCTCGGCGGGGTGCTCGCGGCGCAGCCGTGAGGCGACCGCCAGCTCCTGGGCGGGGTCGTAGTCGCGCAGGGCGGCGAGCAGCGTCTGGCCCTCGGGGGCGAGCAGGGCGGTGAAGGAGGCGAGGTCGGTCACCCGTCCCATTGTGGGCCAGCCGGGGGATGGTGTGCGTCCGGGCGGCGGTGTCGGGGGTCCGCGAGGTGTCGGCGCTGACAGGATGCGGCGCCATGCAGCTAGTACGACAAAAGGAACAGATGCCTTCAGTGCGGCCCCCTCGCTCGCGTCGGCTCAGACGGTCGGTGGGCGGGGTGCTTGTCGTCGCCGCGCTCGGCTCGGGCTGTTCCGGACCGTCCGGGGAGACCGGCGACGCGCGCAAGGGCCCCGCGAAGCCCGCCGCCGGACAGCCGCAGGAGCAGGGTGCCGCCGGCGCTCTCGACGCGTACGTCGAGAAGGTCCGCAAGCAGCGGGCCGCCCGCGTGCTCGCCGCCAAGAAGTGGGGCCTCGACCGGCCCCCGCTGGACGCCCCGGCCCCGCCCAAGGTGAAGCCGAAGATCACCACTCGCAAGGGCTTCGAGACCGACGGTGAGGGGTTGCCGCCCGTCTTCACCACCGTGCCGACCAAGGAGAAGATCGTCTTCCTGACGATCGACGACGGCGCGGAGAAGGACCCCGAACTGCTGCGGATGATGAGCGAGCTGCAGATCCCGTACAGCGCCTTCCTCAGCGACTACGTCGTCAAGGACGACTACGGCTACTTCGAGAAGATGCAGGCCGCCGGCGTCTCCCTGCACAACCACACCCTCAACCACCGCTACCTGCCCGGGCTTTCGTACGCCAAGCAGAAGCGGGAGATCTGCGGGATGCAGGACGTCATCGAGGACCGGTACGGAAAGCGGCCGCCGCTCTTCCGTCCGCCGTACGGCAATTACAACGAGGACACCCTGCGCGCGGCCAAGACGTGCGGGGTCAAGGCGGTCCCGCTCTGGGCCTCCGAGGCGTTCCCCGACCGGATGGAGTGGCGCGAATGGGACCGGGACCTGCACCCCGGCGACATCGTGCTCACGCACTTCCGGGGCAAGGAGGACTGGAAGGGTTCCATGGCCGACATGATCCGGCGCGTGATGAAGACGATCACGGCCAAGGGGTACGCGGTCGCGAAGCTCGAGGACTACGTGTGACCGGGGCGCGCCGGCTCGCGACCGGCCTCGCGCTCACCGGCGCGCTCCTGGGCGTGACGGGGTGTGCCTCGTCGGTGGACCCGATCGAACGTCTGGGACGGAAGGCGGCGGAGCGGGTGGGCGACCGGAAGGGCGAGGGGCTGGCCGGTCGTCCGGAAGCCGGGGTCTGTGGCGCCGGTGAGGCCGCAGCGGACGCGCGACGGTCGGGTTCCTCAGCCGTGCCTGACGGAAGCGCTCTGCCCGGCACCGCCTGTCGGCGGCAGCGGTGAGGTAGCCGACGCCGGTGTGTCCGCGGCCTCGGGATGTGCCGTCGTCCACATCGGCGGGAGCGGTGAGGTAGCCGACGCCGGTGTGTCCGCGGCCTCGGGATGTGCCGTCGTCCACTCCTCCGCCGCGATGAGCAGGGTGACGAGGCAGAGCAGCCCCGCCGCGAGGAACTGGCCTCCGGCCGTCCAGGCCCAGCCGCCACGCAGCATCGCCCACGCGATCAGGAGTACGGCGCCGGTGATCACGCCGAAGGTGATCACCGGCGTCCAGTCCATCGGGGGTGGCGCCGAGCTCTGTGGACCGGGCGGGCCGCTCCAGCCCCGCAGGGCCAGGAAGAGGGCGGCGCAGAGGGAGATCACGCCGTCCAGGACCAGGAGCAGCAGTCCGCACGTGACGTCGGCGCCGGTGCGCACCGGCGGGCTGGAGGTGTCCATGCCCGCACACTCGTACGGAACCATCGGCTCCGTAGTGCCGTTGCCCGTACCGAGACCGAATCGCCACACCGCACTGCATTGGCACTCCGCTTGACCGAGTGCTAATCGCAGTCATAGTCTCGGCTCTGGCACTCCCCATTGGAGAGTGCCAACACAGCGACGGGCAGGTCCGGCACCCGCGACGACGGATCCACCTGGTCGCCACCTCAGACAGTTAGCCCCGTGAGATCTCCGAAGGGGGAGGTCGGATCGTGACGACCACCAGCTCCAAGGTTGCCATCAAGCCGCTCGAGGACCGCATTGTGGTCCAGCCGCTCGACGCCGAGCAGACCACCGCCTCTGGCCTGGTCATCCCGGACACCGCGAAGGAGAAGCCCCAGGAGGGCGTCGTCCTCGCGGTGGGCCCGGGTCGCTTCGAGAACGGCGAGCGCCTGCCGCTCGACGTGAAGACCGGCGACATCGTGCTGTACAGCAAGTACGGCGGCACCGAGGTGAAGTACAACGGCGAGGAGTACCTCGTCCTCTCGGCTCGCGACGTGCTCGCGATCGTCGAGAAGTAATTCACCGAAGTATCGAACCCGATGCTTGAGCTGCGCCCCTGACCCCGCACCGGGCGTCCGGGGCGCAGTTCGTTTCACCAGTTGCACACGAATTCCGAGAGGGCTGAATCGCTCCCATGGCGAAGATCCTGAAGTTCGACGAGGACGCCCGTCGCGCCCTTGAGCGCGGCGTCAACAAGCTTGCCGACACGGTGAAGGTGACGATCGGCCCCAAGGGCCGCAACGTCGTCATCGACAAGAAGTTCGGCGCTCCCACCATCACCAACGACGGTGTCACGATCGCCCGCGAGGTCGAGATCGAGGACCCGTACGAGAACCTCGGTGCCCAGCTGGTGAAGGAGGTGGCGACCAAGACCAACGACATCGCGGGTGACGGCACCACAACCGCCACCGTGCTCGCCCAGGCGCTCGTCCGCGAGGGTCTGCGCAACGTCGCCGCCGGTGCCTCCCCGGCCGCCCTGAAGAAGGGCATCGACGCCGCGGTCAAGGCCGTCTCCGACGAGCTTCTCGCGACCGCCCGTCCGATCGAGGACAAGTCCGACATCGCCGCCGTGGCCGCGCTCTCCGCGCAGGACCAGCAGGTCGGCGAGCTCATCGCCGAGGCGATGGACAAGGTCGGCAAGGACGGTGTCATCACCGTCGAGGAGTCCAACACCTTCGGCCTGGAGCTCGACTTCACCGAGGGCATGGCCTTCGACAAGGGCTACCTGTCCCCGTACATGGTGACCGACCAGGAGCGTATGGAGGCCGTCCTCGACGACCCGTACATCCTGATCCACCAGGGCAAGATCTCCTCGATCCAGGACCTCCTGCCGCTCCTCGAGAAGGTCATCCAGGCCGGCTCCTCCAAGCCGCTGCTGATCATCGCCGAGGACGTCGAGGGCGAGGCCCTGTCGACCCTGGTCGTCAACAAGATCCGTGGCACCTTCAACGCCGTGGCCGTCAAGGCCCCCGGCTTCGGCGACCGCCGCAAGGCGATGCTCGGCGACATGGCCACCCTCACGGGTGCCACCGTCATCGCCGAGGAGGTCGGCCTCAAGCTCGACCAGGCCGGTCTGGACGTGCTGGGCACCGCCCGCCGCGTGACCATCACCAAGGACGACACCACCATCGTCGACGGTGGCGGCAACCACGAGGACATCACCGGCCGCGTCAACCAGATCAAGGCCGAGATCGAGTCCACCGACTCCGACTGGGACCGCGAGAAGCTCCAGGAGCGCCTCGCGAAGCTGGCCGGCGGCGTGTGCGTGATCAAGGTCGGCGCCGCCACCGAGGTGGAGCTGAAGGAGAAGAAGCACCGTCTGGAGGACGCCATCTCCGCGACCCGCGCCGCGGTCGAGGAGGGCATCGTCTCCGGTGGTGGCTCCGCTCTGGTCCACGCCGTCAAGGTCCTCGAGGGCAACCTCGGCCTGACCGGCGACGAGGCCACGGGTGTCGCGGTCGTCCGCCGCGCCGCCGTCGAGCCGCTGCGCTGGATCGCCGAGAACGCCGGCCTCGAGGGCTACGTCATCACCTCGAAGGTGGCGGAGCTCGACAAGGGCCAGGGCTTCAACGCCGCGACCGGCGAGTACGGCGACCTGGTCAAGGCCGGCGTCATCGACCCGGTGAAGGTGACGCGCTCCGCGCTGGAGAACGCCGCCTCGATCGCCTCCCTGCTGCTCACCACCGAGACCCTCGTGGTGGAGAAGAAGGAAGAGGAGCCGGCGGACGCGGGCCACGGCCACGGCCACGGTCACTCCCACTGAGGCACGTAGCTGAGAGCTGAGGCCCGGTGTCCCCGTCGCGGGGACACCGGGCCTCGGTGGTTTCCCGGGAACATCTCGGTATCCGCTACCCCTCCACGGCGCCGAGCTGCCCCATGAGCCCGAGCAGGTCGTACTGCCACCACCCCTCCGCCATCTTCCCGTCCTGACGGAACTGGTGGATGGTCGTGCCGGTCATGGAGACCTTCATGCCGGTGGGCTGGAGCCCCATGAAGTCGCCGGTGTGGGTGCCCAGCCAGGTCCACCGCGTGCACACCCGGTCGCCCTCGGCGATCTGGTCGTGGATCGTGAAGGCGAAGTCGAAGCCGCCGCGCCACATCTCCACCTGGCGGCGGACCGCGTCCATGCCGATGACGTCCTGCTCGTTGGTCGGATCGTGGTCGTGGTACCCCTCCGCGAGCACTTCGTCGAGCGGCGGAAGCTCGTCCTCGGAGGAGATGAGCTCGAAGAACCGGCGCGAGTTCGACTTGTACAGCTGGATGTCCCGCACGATGTCCAGGTCCGTGAACGTCGGCATCTCGTCACAGAGCGCGACCATCTCCCGGAAGATGCGATCGGTCTCGGGAAGCTGCGAGTTGGTCATCGCCACCTCGTAGGAGGGGAACTCCACGATCTCCACGAGATGGTCGGAGTCGGAGCGGTCCTTGCCGATGACGCTGTGGCTGGCCGTCCGCTTGCCCTTGGTCTGCTCGACCCACTTGTCCATGAGCCGGTTCAGATCGTCGAACCGGCTGGTCTTGCAATCGATTATCTGTACGAATGTCATGACGCCTCCCGGACCGGGTGGGATCTTTCCAGTCTAGGACCAGGGCCGTCCGGGGCCCTGGCGGCAGTCAGGCCGACCGGCCCAGCGAACCTGCCTGAACCGGGTCCGCGAACGGCTCCCCCCGTCCGTACCGCGCCACCTCCTCCAGTGCCTGGTCCGCCATCCGGTGCAGTTCGTTGCCCAGCGAGCCCGCCACATGCGGGGTGAGGAGGACGTTGGGCAGCGTCCAGA
This sequence comes from Streptomyces sp. NPDC039609, assembly GCF_055596705.1. Lineage (NCBI taxonomy): Bacteria > Bacillati > Actinomycetota > Actinomycetes > Kitasatosporales > Streptomycetaceae > Streptomyces > Streptomyces sp. NPDC039609. Next base: position 289,442 of record NZ_JBVIUJ010000005.1, on the reverse strand, counting down.
GCGGTGAGTCCTGCGGTGGGAGTTCCGGGTCCGTGACGTCGAGGACCGCGTGGAGGCGGCCTCGGAGCAAGTGGGGGAGGAGGGCCGACTCGTCGATCAGGGAGCCGCGGGCGGTGTTGATCAGGGTCGCGCCGTCGGGCATCGAGGCCAGCTGCGGCGCGCCGATCATCCGGTACGTGGCGGGGAGCTGCGGCGCGTGGATGGAGACGATCGAACTCCGTGCGCACAGCGTGTCGAGGTCGACCAGCTGCACGCCGAGCGCGCGGGCCTCGGCCGCCTCCATGTACGGGTCGTACAGCAGCACCTCGAAGTCGAAGGGACGCAGCAGGTCGATGACCCTGCGGCCGATCCGGGAGGCGCCGATCAGACCGACCGTGCGTCGGTAGTTGCCCCAGGCCGCCGACTCCGCCGTCCAGGCGTCGTCGGTCCGGACCGTCCCGTACCGCAGGGCCGAGGGGAGGATCCGCTTCCCCGCGAAGAGGATCGCCGCGAGCGTGTACTCGGCGACGGGCAGCGCGTTGGCCGCCGCCGCCGAGGTGACGGCGAGGCCCCGGTCCCAACAGGCCGCGGTGACATGGTGCTTGACCGAGCCGGCCGCGTGGACGACCGCCCGCAGGCGCGGGGCGCGGTCCAGGACGGCGGCCGTCAGGGGTGGCGCGCCCCAGCAGGTGAGGAGGACCTCGGCCTCGGCGAGGGCGGCGGCCACGCGCGGGCCGGGCGCGGTGAGGTCCTGGGCGACGAGGTGGGGGTCGGTGCGGGTCAGGGCGGTGAGGCGGGCGCGGTGGGCGTCGGTCAGCAGCCGTTCGGCGATGCCGGGGCCCATGGAGAGAAGGAGGGGCGGGCGGTTGTCGGTGGCGGGGCGCATCGTGGAACCCGGGCTCCTCACTTGACGCTGCCGGCGGTCAGACCGGCCTTCCAGTGGCGCTGCAGGGAGACGAAGGCGACGACGAGGGGGACGACGGCGAGCAGGGATCCGGTGACGACGAGGGGGTAGAAGTCGGGTTCCGCGTGGGCGTTGCTGTTCCACGCGTACAGACCGAGGCTCAGCGGGTACAGCTTCTGGTCCGAGAGCATCACCAGAGGGAGGAAGAAGTTGTTCCAGATGGCGGTGAACTGGAAGAGGAAGACGGTCACGAAGCCCGGCATGATCATGCGCAGACCGATCGACCAGAAGGCGCGCAGTTCGCCCGCGCCGTCGATACGGGCGGCCTCCAGCGCCTCGTCCGGGATGTAGCCGGAGCTGAAGACCCGGGAGAGGTACACCCCGAAGGGGTTGACCAGGACGGGGATCAGCACCGCCCAGTACGTGTTGACGATGCCCACCTCGCTGGCGAGGAGGTACATGGGCAGCGCGAGCGCCGTGGTGGGGACGAGCACGCCCAGGAGCACGAGGCCGAAGAGCTTCTCCTTGCCCCGGAAGTGGTACTTGTCGAAGGCGTAGCCCGCGGCGACGCTGACCAGTGAACAGGCGAGGGCGCCCAGACCCGCGTACAGCAGGCTGTTGGCGTACCAGTGGAAGTAGATGCCGTCGTTGTACTCGGCGAGGCGCGAGAGGTTCCCGCCGAGGTCGAAGCCCTCGAAGGAGAAGGCGTTGCCGGCCAGGAGACCGCCCGCGTCCTTGGTGGCGGCGGTCAGCAGCCAGACGAGCGGGAAGAGCATGTAGACGACGGCGAGGACGAGCGCGCCGTTGACGGCGGTCTTCGAGAGCCAGACGTTCGTGGGGCGGGTGCGGGACGGGCTCATGCGCGCTTCCCCTTCCGGCGGCCGGTCAGTCGGGTGACGGCGAAGGAGAGCAGCGCCGCGGTCAGGGCCAGCAGGACGGACGCGGCGGCGGCCAGTCCGTAGTCGTTGCGGTCGAAGGCCGCGGTGTAGGCGTACATGTTCGGCGTCCAGGTCGAGGTGACGGCGGAGCCCGTTCCCTTGTTGAGGATCAGCGGCTCGGTGAACAGCTGGAGGGAGCCGATGACCGTGAAGAGGCAGACCATCAGGAGCGAGGCGCGGATCAGCGGGATCTTGATGCTGAAGGCGATGCGCCAGGAGCCCGCGCCGTCGACGGTGGCCGCCTCCAGGACGGAGCGGTCGATGGCCTGCAGGGCGGCGTAGAAGATCACCATGTTGTAGCCGAGCCACTCCCACAGCGCGATGTTGACGATGGAGGGAAGTGCGCCCTCGGGCGAGAAGAAGTCGAAGCCGATGCCGCCGGCCTCCATCGCCTTCACGACCGGGCTGAGTTGGGGTGTGTAGAGGTAGACCCAGATCAGCGCGGCGATGATGCCGGGGACGGCGTGCGGGAGGAAGAGCGCGAGCTGGAAGAAGCGGCGGGCGCGGGCGAGCGCCGAGTCGAGCAGGAGGGCGAGGCCGAGGGCCCCGGCGAGCAGCAGCGGAATGTAGAAGAGGCAGTATCCGAGCAGTACGCCGAAGCCCTCGAGGAAGGCCCGGTCACCCAGTGCCGCGGTGTAGTTGTCGAGCCCGCTGAAGACGGTCTCGGTGCCGCCGAAGCCCAGCCCCGACTGCTTCTCGGTGAACAGGCTGAGCCAGACCGCGTATCCGATCGGCACGACCATCACCGCGACGAACAGGGCGAAGAAGGGGGTCAGCAGGAACGCTGCGGCACGGGTGCGGGCGTTCATCCGGTCAGCCCTCGACCTTCAGGCCGCGCTTCGTGAGCTCGGCGACCGTCGCCTCGTGGCCGGTCCTGATCGCGTCGGCGATCGTCGGGCCGCCCTTGGTGACCTTGCCGAACTGGTCCTTGATGGCCAGGTTGGTGGTGCCGGTGGTGGGGCCCCAGGTCCAGTTCGGGTTGATGGAGGCACTGGACCGCTCGAAGAGGGCGTAGATGTCCTGGCCGCCGTAGTAGCTCGCGTCGAAGGCGGCCTTGGCGACCGGGCGCAGCGCGGCCGCGGCGGGGAAGGCGCTGGAGGTGCCGGAGGCGATACGGGCCTTGACGCCGGCCTCGGTGGTGGCCATCCACTCGGCGAACTCGACGGCCGCCGCGGTCTTCTTGCTGTCCTTGGTCACGGCGAAGGTGGTGCCGCCGAGGATTCCGCTCGCGGGCTTGCCGTCCCAGCTGGGCATGGGCGCCACGGCCCACTTGCCGCTCTGCTCGGGCAGGGTGCCCTTGAGGACGCCCGCGCCCCAGGAGGCGCCGAGGTAGCCGACGGTCGTGCCGTTCTTGAGCGAACCGGTCCACTCGGGGCTGAACGAGGCGTTCTTGTGGATGAGGTCGGCCTCGATCAGGCCCTGCCAGTAGTCGGCGACCTTGGTGGTGGCCGGGTCGGTGGTGTTGATCTTCCAGGTGTCGTTCTCGGCCTTGAACCACTGGGCGCCGGCCTGCCAGGCCATCGCCTCGAAGGTGGTCGGGTCGTCGGGGAAGAAGGTGGCGATACGGGCCTTGGCGTCGGCCTTCTTCACCTTCTCCGCGGCCGCCTTGAACGCGTCCCATGTCGTGGGGACCTCGACCTTGTACTTGGCGAAGAGGTCCTTGCGGTAGAAGAAGGCCTGCGGCGCGGCGTCGAAGGGGACGGCCCAGGTCTTGCCGCCGAGGGTGGTGAGCTCCACCGCCTGGGGAAGCAGCTTGCCCCGGTCGGCCTCGGTGAACTCGCCGCCGATGTCCTGCAGGGCACCCGAGCTGACGAACTCGGGGAGCGAGGGGTACTCGATGGAGACGAGGTCGGGCGCGTTGCCCGCCTTCACGGCGTTGGAGATCTTGGCGTAGCCGCCGGCGTTGCCGGAGGGGATCTCCTCGAACTTCACCTGGATGTTCTTGTGCGAGGCGTTGAACGCGTCGACCACGTCCTTGGACCCCTTGGCCCAGCCCCAGAAGGTGATGGTGACGGGCCCGTTCGACGCGGCGTCGGTACCGCCTTCACCGCCGCCGCATGCCGTCAGAACGGCGAGGGCGGTGGCGGTACCGGCTATGACACGGGACGTTCTGCTCCAAGTACGGCTCACGACACGGCTCCTGAAGGACGGGGGCGACACGGGGTGTGTGGCCGTGATCCTGTGACCGTTTATGAGCGAAGTCAAGAGCGAAAGATTGATTGATCGAAAAAGGATCCAATCGATCAGATCGACCGAACTCCCGAGGGGGCACCGCAGGAGGCCCGCACGCGCAGCCGCGGCAGCAGGCTCAGATGGCGCCGCGCCGGCTCCTCGTCGGGGGCCTCGTGCGCCTCCGTCAGCCGCTCCACCAGCAACTCCGTGGCGTGCCTGCCGACCTGGCGCTTGGGCGGGGCGACCGCCGTCAGCGGGGTGTCGGCCAGCGCGGCCACCTCGTCGTCGTACGCGATCAGCGCCAGATCCTCCGGCACCTTCACCCCCAGGTCCGCCAGACGCTGCACGATCTCGATCGCGTCCACGTCGTTGTGGACCAGGGCCGCGCTCACCCGGCCGGAGGTCACCGCCTCGTACAGGGCCCGTACGGCGCGCTCGAAGCCCTCGGGGTCCTGATCGGCCGGTACCGAATCGATCACCGGGCCGGGCGCCCCGAGGCCCAGGGTGCCCAGCGCCTCGGCGTACCCGGCGCGCACCGCGAGCGCCGTCGGGCTGTCGCCGCGGGCCACCAGGAGCGGGGTGCCGTGGCCCAGTTCCAGCAGGTGGCGCAGGGCGAGCAGGACGCCGTGGCCATGGTCGGAGACCACTCGGTCCAGGGCGTCGAGGGGCGTGCCGGGGTCGGCCCGGCGCTCCAGGAGCACGGCGGGCACGGGCAGTTCGGCCAGCCAGTCCCCGTACGCCTGCCGGTCCTCGGGCCCACGCCATCCGGGCGCGACGAGCACGCCCTCGGCGCCGGCCGCGAGCAGGCCCTCGGTGCGCGCGCGGTCCTCCTCCGGGCGGTAGTCCGAGATCCGCAGCACCAGCCGGGCCCCGGCCCGCGCCGCGGCCTCGTGCGCACCCCGGATGACCTCGGCGAAGTAGTACGTGGCGGAGGGCGCGAGCAGCCCGAGCACCAGACCCTCGCCGGTCCGCCGGGCGCCCGGATCGCCCTGGCGTTCGGAGCGTTCGGAGCGTTCGGGCCGCTCGGGCCAGGAGACCTGGCCGTGCACCCGGTCGAGCAGGCCCTTGGTCGCCAGCGCCTCGACATCGCGGCGGGCGGTGACGGGGGAGACCCCGAGGAGCGCGGCCAGGTCGGCGACGCGCGCCGTACCGCGCTCGCGCACCAGGGCCAGCAGTCGGTCGTGTCGTTCGGCGGCACTCTCGCGCACGGCGTGTCTCCCCCTTGCGGTGGTGGGTGGTCCGGCGCTCCGCCGGCCTTGTGGTCAGACCTTCTCACGCCGAATGATCGAATCGAAGGTTGTTCGATCATTCGGTCGGAACTGTTGACGTTCGATCGAGGCGCGTTCATGATTCCCGGCGACGCCGAAGTCCGCCTCAGGGAGCATCATGCCCACGCCGCCCGAGAACCGTGAGCTCAGTCCGTTCACCGGCTGGACCCGCGCCCACTGGGAGGACACCGCCGACCGTCTCCTCCTCGCCGTACGGCCGTACGCCTCGCCCCGCCACGGACTCCTCGACCTCCCGGGCCCCCGGCCCAGCTGGTCCGGCGCCCGCTCCGACGGCCTCGAAGGCAACGCCCGTACGTTCCTCCTCGCCGCACTCCGCGTCGCGGGCGCCCGGGGCGAGGACCCGCACGGCCACCTCGGCTTTCACGCCGAGGGCCTCGCCGCCGGCACGGAGGCCCCGGGCGGCGACGGCCCCGACTCCTGGCCGCTCCTCACCGACGTACGCCAGGCCGTCGTCGAATCCGCCTCCGTCGCCCTCGGCCTGCGACTGACCCGCCCCTGGCTCTGGGACCGCCTCGACGACGGCACCCGGCAGCGCGTTGTCGAGTGGCTGCTGCCCGCCCTCGAACCCTCCCCGGTCGACAACAACTGGTGGCTCTTCGGCCTCACCGTCGCCGGTTTCCTCCAGGACGCCGGAATCGAGACCGACCGCGCCGCCGCCACCATCGACCGCTCCCTCGACCGCATCGAGAAGTGGCACCTCGGCGACGGCTGGTACAGCGACGGAGACAACCGCGCCTTCGACCACTACAACGCCTGGGCCCTGCACCTCTACCCCGTCCTGCACGCCCACCTCGCCGGCGACCGGGACCTCCTCGACCGCTACGGCCCCCGGTTGCGGCGCCACCTCGACGACTACGCCCACCTCTTCGGCGGTGACGGCGCCCCCCTCCCGTACGGCCGCTCCCTCACCTACCGCTTCGCCGCGGCGGCCGCCCCCTGGCTGGGGGCCCTCACCGGACACACCCCGCTCACCCCCGGCACCACACGCCGCCTCGCCTCCGGCACACTCCGGTACTTCCTCGACCGGGGCGCCACCGACGAGCACGGCCTGCTCACCCTCGGCTGGCACGGCCCGTACGAACCCGTCATCCAGAGCTACTCCGGCCCCGCCTCCCCGTACTGGGCGGCCAAAGGTTTCCTCGGCCTGCTCCTCCCCGCCGACCACCCCGCCTGGACCGACCCCGAGGAACCCCTCCCCGCCGAACGCGCCGACACCGTGCGCCCCGTCGCCCCCGCCGGGCTGCTCATCCAGTCCACCGCCGCCGACGGACTCGTCCGCCTCCACAACCACGGCAGCAACCATGTGAGCAGCGACCCGTCCGGCGCCGACGACTCCGGCTACGCCCGCTACGCCTACTCCACCCGCACCGGCCCCACCACCCCGCCCGACCAGCCCGACAACCACTTCGCCCTGGTCCTCGACGGCAGGGTCACCCGGCGCGGCCCCGCGACCCCCCTGGGCACCGGCCCCGGCTGGGCCGCCTCCCTGCACACCCCGCTCCCCGGCATCCGGATCGTCTCCGCGACCCTGGCCCACGGCCGCGCCGAGGTCCGCGCCCACCTCGTCCTCGGCGCGCCCGACGGAACTCCCGTACGCCAGACCGGCTGGGCGACCACCCCCGAGGGCCCCACGGCCCAACTCCACCCGGTCCACGGCTTTCCACCCGCGGTCGAGCCCGTCGAACTCGCCACCGGCGCCACGCTCCAGGGCGGCCCGGACACCCGTACCGCAGCACTGCACGGCTCCACCAGCGGCCCCGAGAGCCTCTTCGTCACGCTCGCCTCGCTCACGGCCGAGCCCGCACCTGCGCCCGCGTCCACCCTCGCAGCCGTCCAGGTCACGGGCCGCACGCTGCACGTGACCTGGCAGAACGGAACCACGGCCCGAATGGTCCTCGATCCGGAGGACGGGTGACCCCGCGCAGCACACCGGCCCTCGCCGCCCCCGCGGCCCTCGCGCACGGGACGGACGCTGGTTCGGAAACGACGTGTCGGCGGCGTCGGCTCCGAAAACCGGGGCGTACGAGGGCCCGGCGTCGAGCAGCCCCGGACCGGCCCCGGTTCAGTGCCCGGACCGGCGTCGGGCACGCGTCACTTCGGTCCGTACTTGCGGCCCGCCTTGGAGGACACCCCTCCGAGCAGGCCGCGGGGCGCCAGCTTCACCACACCCATCAGTGCCTTGTAGCGGGGGTCCGGGATGGACAGCGTCTTGCCCCGTGCCAGATCGGCCAGCGCCGTCGCCACCAACTTGTCCGCGTCGAGCCACATCCAGCCCGGGATGTTGTCCGTCCCCATCCCGGCTCGCTCGTGGAACTCCGTCCGGACGAAGCCCGGGCAGAGCGCCATCAGCCGCACCCCGGTACCCCCGAGATCCCGCGCCGCGCCCTGGGTGAACTGCACGACCCACGCCTTCGACGCCCCGTACGTGCCACGCGGGACGAAGGCGGCCACCGAGGCCACGTTCACCACCCCGCCCCGACCGCGCGTCCGCATGGACTCCGCCGCCGCCGACGTCAACCGCAGCACCGCCTCGCAGTGCACCGTCAGCATCTTCAACTCGTCGGCCATGGAGACTTCCAGGAACCGGCCCTTGTTGCCGAAACCGGCGTTGTTCACCAGCAGGTCCACGGGTTGTCTCGCATCGGAGAGCCGGGCCTCCACGGCCGCGATGCCCTTCTCGTCGGCCAGATCGGCCGCCAGCACCTCGGCCTCGATGCCGTGGCGGTCGTGCAGTTCGGTCGCCTGCTCGCGCAGCCTCTTCACATCGCGGGCCACGAGCACCACATCGTGACCGTCCGCCGCCAGTCTCCGCGCGAACGCGGCCCCGATGCCCGCTGTCGCGCCCGTAATCAATGCAGTCGTCATACGCGGCACGTTAGTGCCACGCGTGAGCGTGCGGCGTACGGGTCTTTCCGCGGCCCCCGGGCCTGTCCCGAAGCGCCCTGGAATCATCCTTCACGGCCCCGATGCCCGGCTCGGGAGGCCGATCTACGCGCCTGTGCCGTACTTCTCCGCATACGTGCGCGCGACCCGGAGCAGGCCCGACTCCATCCACTCGGCCGCGACCAGGGTGCTCGGCAGCAGCGCGCGTTCGGTGGTCGCGGCCCGGTGCAGGAGCGCGACCGTGACCGCGTGCGGGGGCCGGTGTACGACCGTCACGGCGTCTCCGGCCGCGATCTCGCCCGGCTCGATCACCCGCAGCAGCGCGCCCGGGCCGGCGGTCGACTGCGTGAAGCGGCGGACCCACCCCTTCTCCTGGACAAAGCCCTCGAACGTACGGCAGGGAATGCGGCCGCCCGTCACTTCGAGCACCACGTCCGAACCGATCCGCCAACGCTCCCCGATCAGGGCGCCGTTCACATCGAGCCCGAGCGTGGTGAGGTTCTCGCCGAACGAGCCGTTGGCCAGCGGCCGACCCAGCTCGCGCTCCCAGAGATCCATGTCCTCCCGCGCGAAGGCGGTCACGGCCCGGTCGTCGCCGCCGTGGAAGCGGAGGTCGCACACCGTGTCCCCGGCGAGCCCGCTCGCCCCGACCCCGCGCGCGCTCGGCGCCTCGACCCGTACCCGCCCCTCGACCGGACGCTTGTCGATGCCTGACATTCCCGAGGGGGAGTCGGTGTACGGCACGGCCTGGGCCCGTCCGGCATTCACGCTGATCAGCTTCATGTCGGGCACCCTAGGCCACCTCTCCTCAAAGTCGGGATGGAATATTCGCCGCGAGGTCCAAGACTCGCTTATGCTCGACCTATGATCGAGGCCCGTCATCTCCGCGTCCTGCGCGCCGTCGCCGCGACCGGCTCCTTCTCCGCCGCCGCGCGCGAACTCGGCTGCACCCAGCCCGCTGTGAGCCAGCAGATGAAGGCGCTCGAATCCTCTGCCGGAACGCCCCTGCTGATCCGGACCGGCCGCGAAATGCGGCTCACCCAGGCGGGCGAGGCCCTGGTCAGGCACGCCTCGGGGATCCTCGCGGGCCTCACGGCAGCCGAGGAGGAGGTGGCTGCCATCGCGGGCCTGCGCGCCGGCCGCGTCCGGCTCGTCTCCTTCCCCAGCGGCAGCTCCACCCTCGTCCCCACCGCCCTCGCCGCCCTGCGCGCGGCCCACCCGGGCACCCGCGTCTCGCTCGTGGAGGCCGAGCCGCCGCGCTCGGTGGAGATGCTGCGGGAGGGCGACTGCGACGTGGCCCTGGCCTTCCGCTACGGCGCGGGCCCCGACGAGTGGAACGACCTCGTCGTCCGTCCCCTGCTCGCCGACCGCCTGGTGGGCCTCGTGCCGGAGGCGCACCGGCTCGCCGACGCCGAGTCGGTGGGCATCGCCGAACTGGCCGGCGAGTCCTGGATCGCGGGTTGCCCGCGCTGCCGTCGCCAGCTCGTGGACGTCTGCGAGGAGGCGGGGTTCACCCCGCGCATCGACTTCGCGACCGACGACTACCCGGCCGTGGTCGGACTGGTCGGGGCCGGGCTGGGTGTCGCCGTGCTGCCGGCGCTCGCCATCGAGTCCGTACGCCCCAAGGGTGCCCGGACCGTGGTGGTGGAGCCGGCCGTGGAGCGAGAGATCGTCGCCCTCACGCTGCCGGACCTGGCCCAGGTCCCGGCCGTCGCGGCGACGCTCGACGAGCTGACCCGCGCGGCCACGCGCGCGTAGTTGGGTCTGTGCGGCCACGCGCGCGTGAGCCGCGTCCCCGCGGCCGTACAAGCACCGGGCGGGGCGGCCGTACAAGCACGGGGCGGGCGCACATGTCGTCCGTGAGGCCACACGATTTCTCTGCGCGGCCAGTCCTCTGCGCGGTCGGACGAGTCCTCTGCGCGACCACGCACGCGTAGCGACTCTCGCGCTTGGTCACGCGCGCATGTGCCCGCGGGCGCACCGCGCTCCGTCCGCACCGCACGCCCCCGGGCCGCGTGCGGTGCGGCTCCGTAGGGCCGGGTGGGATGCGGACCCGGCCCGTTCCCTGCACGTGCAGAAACGTTCCTTCAGACCTTCAGGCGCGCCCCACGCCTGCCGAACTCGATGCCGATGCCGTGATCAGGCGGTTGCGGGCTCGTCCCATGAGCTCTTCGCGTTCGTCCTCGGTGAGGCCGCCCCAGACGCCGTAGGGCTCCCGCACGGCGAGTGCGTGTGCCGCGCACTCCGCGCGTACAGGGCACCGCATGCAGACCTCTTTCGCCGAGTTCTCACGCGCACTCCGTGCCGCGCCGCGCTCTCCCTCGGGGTGGAAGAACAGGGAACTGTCGACTCCGCGGCAGGCCGCGAGCAGCTGCCAGTCCCACAGATCGGCGTTGGGTCCGGGAAGGCGGGAGAAATCTGCCATTGCGCTTGTCCCCTTGAAACCGTGTCGAACGGATAGGTGGGCGGGTGGATGGCTGATGATCCGGGGGCCCTTCGCCCCCCATGGGTCTCGCGTACCCGCTCTCACGGGCACGACCCGACCGTACAACTACTATCTAAGTAGATGTAAATATGACTCATTGCGAATCTAGCCACAGACACCGCAAAAAGGGAAGAAAACCCGCTAAATGGGGCATAGCTTCCGGGTGGTGGGCGGGTGACCTGCGTGGCTCTCCTCCGCACACGCTCCCTCACGTAGAGTGCCGAAGGCGGCCGTCCGGCCCGTAACTCTTTCGAGTGACCGTCGTTGAGTGTGCGGAGGCGGTTGAAGGAACAAGCGCTCGGGCAGGTGTCCGAGAGCGTCAACCGCACAGGTGACGATACGTACCAGCCCTGGAGGCTCAAGGTGACGCGCATCAGCTGCGGAGGGCGGCCATGACATCCGTCCTCGTCTGCGACGACTCCCCGCTTGCCCGAGAGGCTCTTCGCCGTGCGGTCGCGACCGTGCCCGGCGTGGAGCGCGTGACCACCGCGGCCAACGGCGAGGAAGTCCTCCGCCGCTGGGGCGCGGACCGCTCGGACCTGATTCTGATGGACGTACGCATGCCCGGTCTGGGCGGCGTGGAGACCGTCCGCCGGCTGCTGTCCGCGGACCCCGGCGCCCGCATCATCATGCTCACGGTCGCGGAGGACCTGGACGGTGTCGCGCTCGCGGTCGCCGCCGGTGCCCGTGGCTATCTGCACAAGGACGCCTCGCGCGCCGAGCTGCGGGCCACGGTCACCCAGGCTCTCGCCGATCCGACCTGGCGGCTCGCGCCGCGCCGGCTGCGGTCGGCCGAGATGGGTGCGGCGCCGACGCTCACCGCGCGTGAGATCCAGGTGCTGGAGGGCATGAGCCACGGCCGGTCGAACGCGGAGATCGGGCGCGAGCTCTTCCTCTCCGAGGACACGGTCAAGACCCACGCCCGACGTCTGTTCAAGAAGCTGGGCGCATCGGACCGGGCGCACGCCGTCGCCCTCGGTTTCCGCTGGGGTCTGGTCCGTTAGTCGAAGCCCTGCCGCGGCGGCCTCGTGTCCCCGCTGCGGCAGCGGAGTCCGGCCCCGCGGCGGGAGCGCTCGTATCGGCGCTGCGGAGCACGTTGGTGGGCCCGGCGGGAGCGCTCGTATCCCGGCACGGGTCCCGCTGTGGGGCAGCCCGCGCCGCCGCTGAGGGGCGGCGTGCGTCCCCGTGCGGAGTGGCTGCCGCCCCTGCGGTGGAGCTGCTCCCGGTCCCGCGGTGGAACGGCTTCCACCCCCGCGGTGGAGCTGCTTGTGTTTCCCCGTGTGGAACCGCTTATGGGCCCGCTGTGGAGCAGCTTGTGTCACTTACGCGCGGGATGCCGCATCCTTGAGGGTGTGGAGTTCCTCGGGGACGAGTCGATCGAGCGGGAGGGGAGGGCGCAGGAGATGAGTTCCAGCGCGCCTACTCATAACGCTTCGGTGCACAACTACGAACGCGGTGCCGCGAATTCTCAGGCGTCAAGGCACCATGGAGCGATGCGCGACGACGAGACCACGGTGATCGGTGCACTCGTTCACCGTGCCGTCGAGGGCGACGAGCAGGCCACGCACGACCTTCTGGCGCGTGTGCACCCGCTCGCCCTGCGCTATTGCCGGACGCGGCTGAACCGGTTGCCCGGTGATGCTCGCCACTTTGTCGAGGACCTCGCGCAGGAGGTCTGTGTCGCCGTCCTGATGGCGCTGCCGCGCTACAAGGACACGGGCAGGCCGTTCGAGGCCTTCGTCTTCGCCATCGCCGGACACAAGGTCGCCGATCTGCAGCGGGCCGCGATGCGGCACCCGGGCTCGACGGCCGTGCCCTCCGACGAGATGCCGGAGCGGCCCGACGACTCCCTCGGCCCGGAAGAACGTGCGCTGCTCAGCGACGATGCCGAATGGGCCAAGAAGCTGCTGGCCAATCTGCCGGAGAACCAGCGGGAGCTGCTGGTGCTGCGGGTGGCAGTCGGGCTCACCGCGGAGGAGACCGGGCAGATGCTCGGGATGTCTCCGGGGGCTGTGCGGGTGGCGCAGCACCGCGCGCTCAGCCGACTGCGCGCACTGGCCGAGCAGTAAGGGTCGGCGGGGGCGGGTGGCCCTCACGTATACGTACGAACGTCCAAAGCTGCTCTCTGATCTTGATCGTGGAATGAGACACCGTCGAGGCCCGTTAGCATGGACATCCGCACCGATCAAGGCCATTTGGGGAAGGTGTCATGACTGTCTACGTCGACGGAGTGCCCGAGAAATTCGCGACACTCGGGCTCACATACGACGACGTGCTGCTGCTGCCGGGCGCGTCCGACATGGCGCCCGACCAGATCGACACCTCCTCGTACATCTCGAAGAACGTGCGGGTGAACATCCCGCTGCTCTCCGCCGCGATGGACAAGGTCACCGAGTCCCGCATGGCGATCGCCATGGCGCGACAGGGCGGCGTGGGTGTCCTGCACCGCAATCTCTCGATCGCCGACCAGGCGAACCAGGTCGACCTGGTGAAGCGCTCCGAGTCCGGCATGGTCACCGACCCGATCACGGTGAACCCCGACGCGACGCTCGGCGAGGCCGACGCGATCTGCGCCAAGTTCCGCATCAGCGGTGTCCCGGTGACCGACGCGGCGGGCAAGCTGCTCGGCATCGTCACCAACCGCGACATGGCCTTCGAGACGGACCGCAGCCGCCAGGTGCGCGAGGTCATGACCCCGATGCCGCTGGTCACGGGCAAGGTCGGCATCTCCGGCGTCGACGCCATGGAGCTGCTGCGCCGCCACAAGATCGAGAAGCTGCCGCTGGTCGACGACTCGGGCATCCTCAAGGGCCTGATCACGGTCAAGGACTTCGTCAAGGCGGAGAAGTACCCGAACGCGGCCAAGGACAAGGAAGGCCGCCTGCTCGTCGGCGCGGCCGTCGGTGTCGCCGGTGACGCGTACGAGCGCGCCCAGGCGCTGATCGAGGCAGGCGTCGACTTCATCGTCGTCGACACCGCGCACGGTCACTCCAGGCTGGTCGGCGACATGGTCGCCAAGATCAAGTCGAACTCCGCCGTCGACGTCATCGGCGGCAACATCGCGACCCGTGACGGCGCCCAGGCGCTGATCGACGCCGGTGTGGACGGCATCAAGGTCGGTGTCGGCCCCGGCTCCATCTGCACCACCCGTGTGGTCGCCGGTATCGGCGTCCCGCAGGTCACCGCCATCTACGAGGCGTCCCTCGCCGCGAAGGCGGCCGGCGTGCCGGTCATCGGCGACGGCGGCCTGCAGTACTCCGGCGACATCGCCAAGGCCCTCGTGGCCGGTGCCGACACGGTGATGCTCGGCTCGCTGCTCGCGGGCTGCGAGGAGTCCCCGGGTGAGCTGATGTTCATCAACGGCAAGCAGTTCAAGTCGTACCGCGGCATGGGTTCGCTCGGCGCGATGCAGTCCCGTGGCGAGCAGCGCTCCTTCTCCAAGGACCGCTACTTCCAGGAGGGCGTCGCCTCCGACGAGAAGCTCGTGCCCGAGGGCATCGAGGGCCAGGTGCCGTACCGCGGCCCGCTGTCCGCGGTCGTCCACCAGCTGGTCGGCGGGCTGCGTCAGTCGATGTTCTACGTCGGCGGCCGTACCGTTCCTGACCTTCAGGCGAACGGCCGGTTCGTCCGGATCACCTCGGCGGGCCTCAAGGAGAGCCACCCGCACGACATCCAGATGACCGTCGAGGCGCCGAACTACAGCAGGAAGTAACAGAGCGCGACGCGTGGGGCGGTTCCGGCATGTGGCCGGAACCGCCCCACGCGCTTGTGTCGGGGATACTGGTAGGCGCAGACGTAGAGGGAAAGGCCACACATCGTGACTGAGATCGAGATCGGGCGCGGCAAGCGCGGCCGCAGGGCGTACGCGTTCGACGACATCGCCGTCGTACCGAGCCGGCGCACCCGGGACCCGAAGGAGGTCTCGATCGCCTGGCAGATCGACGCCTACCGCTTCGAGCTCCCCTTCCTGGCCGCCCCCATGGACTCGGTCGTATCGCCGCAGACCGCGATCCGCATCGGTGAGCTGGGCGGCCTGGGCGTGCTGAACCTCGAGGGTCTGTGGACCCGGTACGAGGACCCGCAGCCGCTGCTCGACGAGATCGCGGAGATGGACGAGGCGACCGCGACGCGCCGTCTGCAGGAGATCTACGCCGCCCCGATCAAGGAAGAGCTGATCGGGCAGCGCATCAAGGAGGTGCGCGACTCGGGCGTGGTCACCGCCGCCGCGCTCTCCCCCCAGCGCACCGCGCAGTTCTCGAAGGCCGTCGTCGACGCCGGCGTGGACATCTTCGTCATCCGCGGCACCACGGTCTCCGCCGAGCACGTCTCGGGCGCGGCCGAGCCGCTGAACCTCAAGCAGTTCATCTACGAGCTCGACGTCCCGGTCATCGTCGGCGGCTGCGCCACGTACACCGCGGCCCTGCACCTGATGCGCACCGGCGCGGCCGGTGTCCTGGTCGGCTTCGGCGGCGGCGCGGCGCACACCACGCGCAACGTGCTCGGCATCCAGGTCCCGATGGCGACCGCGGTCGCCGATGTCGCCGCGGCCCGCCGCGACTACATGGACGAGTCCGGCGGCCGGTACGTCCACGTCATCGCCGACGGCGGCGTGGGCTGGTCCGGCGACCTGCCGAAGGCGATCGCCTGCGGTGCCGACTCGGTCATGATCGGCTCCCCGCTGGCCCGTGCCACGGACGCGCCGGGCAAGGGCCACCACTGGGGCATGGAGGCCGTCCACGAGGACGTGCCGCGAGGCAAGCTGGTCGACCTGGGCATCGTCGGCACGACCGAGGAGATCCTCACCGGTCCGTCGCACACCCCGGACGGCTCGATGAACTTCTTCGGCGCCCTGCGCCGCGCGATGGCGACGACGGGCTACAGCGAGCTCAAGGAGTTCCAGCGCGTCGAGGTCACGGTCGCGGACGCGCAGCACAAGCGCTGACGTTCTTCCGTCGTACGAAGAGGGGCCCCGCACCGGGTGGTGCGGGGCCCCTCTTCGTGGGCGCTGTTACCGGGCGCCCTTCTTCGTGCCCGCGAACGCGGCGAACGCGGCGAGCGCGAAGAACAGGAGCGTCATGAAGTCACTGCTCTCGTTCCAGGCCTCCGTCAGAAGAGCGAAGTCGTTGAAGATGAGGTCGGTGGCGGAGGTGTCCAGCGCCTTGCCGACGATGATCGAGATCGCCAGAAGCTGACCGAGGTAGACGGCCCCGAGGGACAGCGCAGCGCTGACGACCGGCAGGGCCGGGTTGGCGCCGCCGACCTTGCCGGCGGCGAAGCCGACGAGGAGGCCGACGCCCACGGCGGCGTAGCCGATCTCCCGGTCGACGGCCCCGGCGAGACCGCCGTAGAGGCCCGCGCCGACGAGAGCCGCGACCAGGGCGGCGACGAGGCCGAGGCCCACGTTGTTGCGTGCCGGCGCCGGCGGCGGGGCGGCCGGGTACGGGGTGGGCGCGGCGCCGTCGGCGAAGGGGTTGCCGGGCGGCGGAACGGGCTGAGACTTGGTGCTGATCCCCCCAGGGACACGTGCGCACGGATGTGCGACCGAAGAGACCGGAGACTAACAGTCCGCTCCGACACGCCGCCTCCGGTAATTCAGAGGCGGTGCGCCGCGCCCGCCGGCGTGGCGCCGCGGGTGTCCAGCAGCAGTTGGGCCTTCACCGCGAGGCCCTGGAGGTCGTAGGTGCGGTGGTGTTGCAGAAGGACCGTCAGGTCGGCGTGGGCGGCGGCCTCGTAGAGCGAGTCCGCGCGGGGGACCGGGAGGTCGCGGACACGCCAGTCCGGGACAAGGGGGTCGTGGTAGCTGATCACCGCGCCCAGGTCCACCAGGCGCCGGGCGATCTCGTCGGCGGGCGAGCCCTGACGGTCGGCGAGATCGGGTTTGTACGTGATCCCCAGCAGAAGGACCCGCGCGCCTCGGGCCGACTTGCCGTGCTCGTTGAGGAGGGTGGCGCAGCGCTGGATGACGTACTGCGGCATCCGTTCGTTGACCTGGCCGGCCAGTTCGACCATGCGGAGGGGGCGGTGGGTGCCGATGGTGTCGACGGGGACGCCGTGGCCGCCCACCCCGGGGCCGGGACGGAAGGCCTGGAAGCCGAAAGGCTTGGTCTCGGCGCAGCGGATCACGTCCCAGAGGTCGACCCCGAGTTCGTGGCACAGCACCGCCATCTCGTTGACGAGGGCGATGTTGACGTGCCGGAAGTTGGTCTCGAGCAGCTTGACGGTCTCGGCCTCGCGCGGGCCACGCGCGCGTACCACCTTGTCGGTGAGCCGGCCGTAGAAGGCGGCGGCGGACTCCTGGCAGGCGGAGGTGAGGCCGCCGATGACCTTGGGGGTGCCGGCGAAGCCCTGGGCACGGTTTCCGGGGTCGAGTCGGCCGGGGGAGTACGCGAGGTGGAAGTCGCGTCCCGCGCGCAGCCCCGAGCCCTCCTCCAGGAGGTCCCGCAGCACACCTTCGGTGGTGCCGGGTGGGACGGGTGACTCCAGCAGGACCGTCGTGTGGGGGCGCAGCTTGGCGGCGAGGGCGCGGGCGGCGTCGGCGACGGCGGTCAGGTCGAGTGTGCGGTCGGGGCCGAGTGGGGTCGGGGCGCAGATGACGGCCGTGCGGACCCGTCCGAGTTCGGCGGGGTTGGTCGTGGGCCGGAAGCCCCCCGAGAGCATCCGGCGGATCTCCGACGCGGAGAGCGAGCCGTCGACGGGCGGGCGGCCGGCGGCGAGTTCGGTCACGGGGCGCGGGTCGGTGTCGTAGCCGATGGTGTCGATGCCGGCGGCGATGGCGGCCTGGGCGAGGGGGAGTCCGAGGTGGCCGAGGCCGATGACGGCGAGATCAGCGGGCATGAAGGGTGGGCCGTCCTTCCCAGTAGCCGGAGGGGACGAGATGCGCAACCCCGGTGGACAGAACGGGTTGAGCGCAATGTCAGACTAGGCGTAAATATGACCGATATGTGGCATTGCGGGGTCGAAGGTTGCCGAGTGTTATCCACAGGCGGTGGCTGAAGTCGGAGGGCCGGGACAGAATCGAGTCTGTGAGCCCGACCACGCGGGGGGACGACGGGAGGCAGCGGTGAGGACAGCGACACTGGGACCCGCCGAGCGCGCCGAAGCGCTCGCGGGGATGGCCGAGCGCGAGCTGGACGTGTTGGTCGTGGGCGCCGGAGTGGTCGGCGCCGGGACCGCGCTCGACGCGGCCACGAGAGGCCTCTCGACCGGCCTCGTGGAGGCCCGGGACTGGGCGTCCGGCACGTCCAGCCGGTCGAGCAAGCTCATCCACGGCGGCCTGCGCTATCTCGAGATGCTGGACTTCGCGCTGGTACGGGAGGCGCTGAAGGAGCGCGGGCTGCTCCTGGAGCGGCTCGCACCCCACCTGGTGAAGCCGGTGCCCTTCCTCTACCCCTTGCAGCACAAGGGCTGGGAGCGGCTCTACGCGGGCTCGGGCGTCGCGTTGTACGACGCGATGTCCGTCTCCTCGGGCCACGGCCGCGGCCTTCCGATCCACCGCCATCTCTCCCGGCGCAACGCACTGCGGGTGGCGCCCTGTCTGAAGAAGGACTCCCTGGTCGGGGCGTTGCAGTACTACGACGCCCAGATGGATGACGCCCGTTTCGTCGCCACGCTCGTGCGGACCGCCGCGAGTTACGGCGCGAAGGTCGCCAGCCGCGCGCGAGTGATCGGCTTCCTGCGCGAGGGCGAGCGGGTCGTCGGAGCGCGCGTCCAGGACGTGGAGGCCGGCGGGGAGTACGAGATCCGGGCCAAGCAGCTCGTGAACGCGACCGGGGTGTGGACGGACGACACCCAGGCGCTCATCGGGGAGCGGGGGCAGTTCCATGTAAGGGCATCGAAGGGCATCCACCTGGTGGTGCCCAAGGACCGGATTCACTCGAATACCGGACTGATCCTGCGGACCGAGAAGTCCGTGCTGTTCGTGATCCCGTGGGGGCGGCACTGGATCGTGGGCACGACGGACACCGACTGGGACCTGGACAAGGCCCACCCGGCCGCGTCCAGCGCCGACATCGACTATCTCCTGGAGCATGTGAACAGCGTCCTGGCGGTGCCGCTCACCAGGGACGACGTCCAGGGGGTCTACGCAGGGCTGCGGCCTCTGCTGGCGGGTGAGTCGGACGCCACGAGCAAGCTCTCGCGCGAGCACACCGTCGCGCACCCGGTCCCCGGCCTCGTGGTGGTGGCCGGCGGCAAGTACACGACCTACCGCGTGATGGCCAAGGACGCCGTGGACGAGGCCGTCCACGCCCTCGACCAGCGGGTCGCGGCCTGCGTCACCGAGGACATCCCGCTCCTGGGCGCCGAGGGATACAAGGCGCTGTGGAACGCGCGGGCCAGGATCGCCGCGCGGACCGGCCTTCATGTGGTGCGTGTCGAGCATCTGCTGAACCGGTTCGGGGCGCTGACGGAGGAGATCCTGGAGCTCATCGCCGCCGACCCGAGTCTCGCCGAACCGCTGACCGGGGCCGAGGACTATCTGCGCGCCGAGGTGGTCTACGCGGCCTCCCACGAAGGCGCCCGGCACCTCGACGACGTACTGACCCGGCGCACCCGGATCTCGATCGAGACCTTCGACCGGGGGACGCGCAGCGCCCGGGAGTGCGCGGAATTGATGGCGCCGGTGCTGGGCTGGGACGAGAACCAGATCGAGAAGGAGATCGAGCACTACGACAAGCGGGTGGAGGCGGAGCGGGAGTCGCAGCGGCAGCCGGACGACCTGACGGCGGACGCTGCTCGGCTCGGAGCTCCGGACATCGTTCCGATCTGACGCACCGGCAGAAGTGGTCCTCAGGTGGGGCTCCTTGGGGGAGGTTGCGGCATTCTGTTCGTACGGACGGGGAACCCGAGAGGGGCGCCTCGGCGTCGGGTGCCATGGTGGGAGCGCTTTCCTCCGGGGCCGTCCGCTCGGAGTGCGGACCCGGGATCGGTATCGGTCCCTGAGTGAGAGACAATGAGCTCTCTTCCAGGGTGGGTTACCGCATCGCGCGGGAAGCGGCGGACGCGGGCGGAGATCAGGGATCGCAGAGGGGACGCATGTCGGAGGCGGAGCAGTCGCGGGACACGGCGCGGGACCCTCGGCGGGACGCCGCAGCGGGTGCCGGAACCGACGGCGACCGAGGTGTGGTTCCAGCGGCGCGTGAGGCGGAGCCGGATGTGACGTCCGGTAAGGATTCGGCCACGTCGGCCGAGTCCGCCGGGACCGGTGGCACGGCAGGGGTCGAGGCCGGCTCGAAGCCCGAGGGCGGGGCGGCCGAGGACGCTGCGTCGAAGGGCGGCGTGCCCAAGGCCGTGGCGCCTGAGGACAAGGCGGCCGAGGACGACGCACCCAAGGCGGACGTGCCCAAGGCGGACGTGCCCAAGGACGCGGCGCCCAAGGACGCGCCCAAGGCCGATGCGCCTGTGCTCAAGAAGGCCGGGGGCGCGGGGCGCTCCGGGGCGGTGGGGAGCGCGACGGCGACGGCCGAGGGGCGTCTGCTGGCCGGGCGGTACCGGCTGGGCGTGGTGCTCGGGCGCGGTGGCATGGGCACGGTGTGGCGTGCGGTCGACGAGACCCTCGGACGCACCGTCGCCGTCAAGGAACTGCGGTTCCCCAACAGCATCGACGAGGAAGAGAAGCGACGCCTCATCACCCGGACCCTGCGCGAGGCCAAGGCCATCGCCCGGATCCGTAACAACGGCGCCGTGACCGTCTACGACGTCGTCGACGAGGACGACCGTCCCTGGATCGTCATGGAGCTCATCGAGGGCAAGTCCCTCGCCGACGCCGTGCGCGAGGACGGCACGCTCACCCCGCACCGCGCCGCCGAGGTCGGCCTCGCGATCCTCGACGTGCTGCGCTCCGCGCACCGCGAGGGCATCCTGCACCGCGACGTGAAGCCGTCCAACGTGCTGATCGCCGAGGACGGCCGGGTCGTCCTCACCGACTTCGGCATCGCCCAGGTGGAGGGCGACCCGTCGATCACCTCCACCGGCATGCTCGTCGGCGCCCCCTCGTACATCTCGCCCGAGCGGGCCCGCGGCCACAAGCCCGGCCCCGCCGCCGACATGTGGTCGCTGGGCGGACTGCTGTACGCGAGCGTCGAGGGCAGCCCGCCGTACGACAAGGGCTCCGCGATCGCGACGCTCACGGCCGTGATGACGGAGTCCGTCGATCCGCCGAAGAACGCGGGGCCGCTCCTGGAGAAGGTCATCTACGGCCTGCTCGCCAAGGACCCCGCCCAGCGCCTCGACGACGCGGGTGCCCGGGTGCTGCTGCGGGCCGTGCTCGACGCACCCGTCCCCGAGCCCGAGCCGTCGCCGGAGGCCACCCGGGTGGTGCCGCTTCCGCCGGTCCCGCCCACGCCGCCGTTCGCCCCGTCCTCCACGAAGGAGAAGGGCGCCGAGGCGGCCGCCGACCGTATGCGCGGGGCGCTGAGGTCCGTACGGAACGCGGCCGTCGCTGCGAAGCCCGAGCAGAAGGCCAAGCCGAAGCCGGACCCGCTCCAGGGCGGGAACCGGCCGGCGCAGCCGCGGGCCTCGCTCACGGACGTCGTGCCTCGCCGAACCCTGGTGATCATCGCCGCGGTCGTGGTCCTGGCCCTCCTCGGCACGATCCTGGCCGTCGCGCTGAACGGCGACGAGGACGGCAAGGAC
This sequence comes from Streptomyces sp. NPDC039609, assembly GCF_055596705.1. Classification (NCBI taxonomy): domain Bacteria; kingdom Bacillati; phylum Actinomycetota; class Actinomycetes; order Kitasatosporales; family Streptomycetaceae; genus Streptomyces; species Streptomyces sp. NPDC039609. The sequence goes on along the minus strand of NZ_JBVIUJ010000005.1, from coordinate 268,160 downwards.
AACAAGGGCGGCGGCAAGGGCACCGGGGACAAGGTGACCTCGGCCGGTGCCACGGCCGGGAACGGCGACGGCCAGAACCAGGGCACGACGCCGAACCCCGACCAGCAGGGCGGTGACCAGCCCGATGGCTCGGGCTCCGGTTCCGGTTCGGGCGAGCAGAGCGGCACGCCCTCCGGGGCGCCGGACACCGCCGCGCCCGGAACGGGTGGCGCGCAGCTGCCCGCCGGCTACACGATGGTGACCAACGACCGGTTCCACTTCACCATGGCGATGCCGACCTCCTTCCGGCTCAACGGCATCGCCGGGCGGAACTCGGGCGGGATATTCAACGCCAACGGTGGCTACCCGCGTGTCCAGGTCGACTTCAACAGCAGCCCCAAGGACGACGCGGCCAGTGCGTGGTCCGCTGCCATGGTCGGCGTCGCCGCCACCAGCAACGGATACCGGCACATCGGCATCACGCCCGTCTCGTACAAGGGATACCCGACCGTCGCCGACTGGGAGTTCGAGCGCACCGAGAAGGGCATGAAGGTCCGGGTACTGAACCGGGGCTTCAAGGTGGACGCCAAGCGCGGTTACTCGATCATGATCAGCTGCAAGGCGGACGAATGGGACGCCCCCGCGTGCAAGACGCTGCGGGACACGGCGTTCGCCACGTTCAGCCCCAAGGACTGACCGGCGCCACGTATCGTGAGAGGTCGCGGACCGTACGCAGTCGAACAGAGTCGTTAACTGCACAGGCCCGGACCGGAATTGACGGTTTCGCGCGATCCGTGGGATCCAAGGAGCTGAACGGGATCCCACGGGGTAGGTGGGGCCAGGGGGACAGCGCGCTCGGTGGGGAGGCGTCGTGGACGACTACGCGGGAAGGGTGCTCGCCGAGCGCTACCGCCTGCCTCTGTCTCCCTCGGACGCGCACGAGCTCGTGGAGACGCGAGCCTTCGACACCTACAGCGGGCAGGAAGTCCGCGTGCGGCAGGTGCCGTTGCCCGAGGTGGTCGACGCCGAGTTCCTCGACGCGGACGGCTCCGGCTACCGGCCGGACCGCGACCACGGCGGGGCGACGCGCAGGCCGGCCGACCCCGCGGTGCGGCGCGCCGTCGAGGCGGCGCAGGCCGCCGCGCAGATCCCCGACCACCCGCGCCTCGACCAGGTCTTCGACGTGTTCGCGGAGGCCGGCTCGCTGTGGATAGTGAGTGAACTGGTCGGGGCCAGGCCGCTGGCCGCGCTGCTCGCCGAGCGCCCGCTCAGCCCGTACCGCGCGGCCGAGATCGGCTCCGACGTGCTGACCGCCCTGCGTGCCCTCCACGCGCACGGCTGGACCCACCGGAACATCACCGCCCGGACCGTGCTCGTCTGCGACGACGGCCGCGTGGTGCTGACCGGCCTGGCGGCCGGTGCGGCCGAGGAGGCCCTGTGCGGTTACGCACCGGTGCCGCCGGCCGAGGAGGACGAGCGCGGGGCCGGTGCCGGCCACCCGCCCCCGTACGAGGAGCGACCCGCGGTCGGGCCCCCGTACGAGGAGCGACCCGCGGTCGGTCCCTCGTACGGGGATCGACCCGCGGTCGGGCCCTCTGCCGAGGGGGAACCCGAGCCGGACACGGTCGTCCCCGACGCACGTGGACGTGCGGAGATCGAGGCGGGCTCGCGACCCGAACTGCCGGGAGCGGGACCGGCCGCGGGAGACGTACGGGCCGCCCGCGCGGGTGCCATCGCCGCCTACCGGGCGGGGGCGCGCGCCGCGGCGCGGACCGGCGACACCGGGGCCGTCCCGGTCCAGCGCCCGACCCCCGAGCCGGAGCCCGACCCCGAAGGGGCGCCCGCGCTTCCCACGGCTCCCGCCCAGGGCCTGAGCCCGGAGCCGCAGTGGTGGTCCCAGGCAGCGGACGAGGACGACGAGGACGACACCGACGACGAGTACCCGGCCCCGTACCGGAAGGGGTACGGGACTGAAGGCGGCGAGCCGCCGCGCGCGTTGCTCGCCGGATCCTGGAGCGACGGCCCCCATGCCTCGCGCGACAGCTCCGGCCCCGTCCCCGCGGGCGGCGGCTCCACTCCCGGCCCGGCGCTCCCCGCCCTCCCGGCCGGCTACACCCCCGCGCCCGCCCCCAAGCCGCCCGTACCCGTACCGGCACCCGCCTCCGGAAGCTGGGGCGATGCCGAGGCGACCGGTCCCGCGAGCGTCTACCGCGGCCCGGCCACCCGCCTCGCGGGCGAGCGGGCCCGCCAGGCCCGGATCGCGGTCGTCGGCGCCGTCACCGAACGCTGGGCGCCCGAACAGGCGGGACCGGTCCACGAGAACTGGCGGCTCGCCCCGCCCATCGGCCCCGCCACCGACCTCTGGGCGCTCGGCGCGTTGCTCTACCGCGCGGTCCAGGGCCACGCTCCGTACCCCGAGGACAACGCCGCCGAGCTCGTCCAGCTCGTCTGCGCCGAGCCCCCCGCCTTCGCCGAGGAGTGCGGCCCGCTGCGCCCGGTCGTCGAGTCCCTGTTGCGCCAGGACCCCACCGAGCGGCCCGACTTCGAGGAGCTGAGCGGCTGGCTGCGCTCCCTCGTACGGTCGGCCCCGGAGCCCGAGGCCGGCCTGGGGATCGTGCCGCTGCCCGCCGTGGACGCGACCCGTCTGCCCGTCGTGCGCCGACGCGGTGAGCTGGTGCGCAGGCGCCGCGGAGGAGCGGCCGGTGGCCGCCATCGCCACCGGAAGGGCAAGGAGCCCCGAGGCGTACGCCCCGACCGCCGTGCGGAACACCGCCCCGACCCCCGGGAAGTTCGTCGTGCCGAGCAGCGTCACGACTTCCGCCAGGAGTACTTCCACGAGGAGCTCCCGCAGCGCGCACCGCGTGCCCCCCGCGCTCCGCGCACGACCGGCGGCGCCCGTTCCCCGCGCTCCCTCGGGCGTACGCTCCTGCTCCTCGTCTTCCTGCTGCTCGCAGGCGCGGTCGCGTACGCCGTGATGTTCATGCCCAAGGAAGGCGCCGAGGGCGAACAGCCCGCCGGCCGCCCCTCGAACCGGCCCGCCGGACTGCAGCCCACGGGCCCGTCCGCCCCGCCCACCACTCGGAGCCCCAGGCCGAGTGCCGAGAAGACGACCCCGCCGCCCGCCGACCCCAGCACACCCGCCCTCGCCGCCGGGTACACCCTGCGCAAGGACCCGGAGGGCTTCCAGATCGGTGTCGCCAAGGAGTGGCGTCGCAGCCCGATCAACGACGCCGGACAGGTTCGCTACACCGGCGGCGATTTCACCCTCATCGTCGTCCCCGGCCGGGACACCGTGCAGGCCAACGGCTCCGACCCGATGGCGTACCAGCGCACCAAGGAGCGCGAGCTCCAGCCGTGGCGGGACTCCTCCTGGTCCAGCGCCTCGGGGCTGCGCAGGATCGATGTCGGCCAGCAGGCCATGGCGGTGGGTCAGTTCACCTGGCAGGACACCACCGGGCGCGATGTCTTCGTCCGCAACCTCGCCCTGATCCACGAAGGGCGCTACCACGTGGTGCAGGTCATCGGTCCGGAGAGCGAACGGGACAAGGTGTCGGAGATCTACGACCAGGCAGTGAAGGCGTACCGGGCGACGCGCTGACCTCGCACCGAAGGCCCCGATTCCGGGCGGGACGACCCTCACAAACGTGGCTGAAAACCGCTGGTCCCCGTCGGCCTGGTCACAGTGCTGTTCCTTTGCCCGCCCCGATGTTCCGTACCCCGTCTCTCCCTCCGTAACCTGGAATCCGAAGGAACAGGCGGGGGACAGTGGAACATTCACAGAGTGCGGACACCGCGGCGGGGCTCCTGCTCGCCGGTCGCTACCGGTTGGCCGAGACCATCGGCCGTGGTGGCATGGGCAAGGTCTGGCGGGCGCACGACGAAGTACTGCACCGGGTGGTGGCGGTCAAGGAGTTGACGGCGGGTCGGTTCGTCGCCGAGGCCGACCGGCTGGTTCTCCATGCCCGTACGCAGAAGGAGGCCCGGGCCGCGGCCCGGATCACGCACCCGGGCGTGGTCACCGTGCACGACGTGCTGGAGCACGACGACCGGCCGTGGATCGTGATGCAGTACGTCGACGGGCCCTCGCTCGCGGACGCCGCGAAGGAGGCCGGCAGTCTCGAGCCCCGCGAGGCGGCCCGGGTCGGCCTGCACGTCCTCGGCGCCCTGCGCGCCGCGCACGCCGCGGGCGTCCTGCACCGCGACGTCAAACCCGGCAACGTCCTGCTGGCCCGCGACGGCCGGGTCCTGCTCACCGACTTCGGCATCGCCGCGATCGAGGGCGACTCCACGATCACCCGGACCGGTGAACTCGTCGGCTCCATCGACTATCTGGCGCCCGAGCGGGTACGGGGCGGGGACCCCGGCCCGGCCTCCGACCTCTGGTCGCTGGGCGCGACGCTGTACACGGCGGTGGAGGGGACTTCCCCGTTCCGGCGGACCTCGCCCATCAGCACCATGCAGGCCGTGGTGACCGAGGAGCCGCCGCACCCGGGCAAGGCCGGCCCGCTGGCCCCCGTCATCGTCGCCCTGCTCCGCAAGGACCCGGCGGACCGCCCGCGTGCGGACGAGGCCGAGCGGATGCTGCTCGACGCCATGGAGGGCCGTACCCCCCAGGCCGCGCAGGCATACGTACCGACGCAGCGGGTGGGCCCGCAGGAGCTGGTCTCCGCGACCGCTCAGCTCCCGGCGCAGCACGACCCCGCTCCCACGGCCACCCCCGTCTCCACCCCCACCCTCGTGCCCCGGCCCGGAGCGCCCGAGCCCAAGGGCCGTGGTCGGTGGCGGTCGGCGGTGCTGGCGGCCGTTCTCGCCGGCGTGGTCGCCGGCGGAGCCGTCTTCGCCGCCCTGCAGTACTCCGGCGGAGGCGGCAAGGACGGGGGCACCGGTCACAGCGCGCAGCCCGAGGTGACCAGGCCCGCCAAGGACGCCCTCCCGGCCGGCTGGCACCGCGTCGAGGACCTCAAGGGCTTCAGCCTGGCGGTGCCCAAGGGCTGGAAGCGCCAGACGGAGGGCGACAGCATCGACTACACGCCGGACAACGGACGCCACCGGATCCGGATCAGCATCGACCCCACGCCCGACTTCGAGAACCCGTACATGCACGTGCTGGACCTGGAGAAGACGCTCAAGAAGCGCATGAACTACAAGCGGATCAAGCTGAACCAGAACACCTACCGCGACCAGGTCCGCTCCGCCCGATGGGAGTTCACCTGGTACGAGAAGCAGGAGTTCCCGGGCCCGAGGCACGCCATCGACCAGTTGTACTTCACGGACGACGGCACCGAGTACGCCATCTACATGGCCTCGCCGGAGTCGAGCTGGGAGACCACCCGGGAACAGTTCGACATCGTCCTGCAGCACTGGCGGGCGCCGGGCGACTGACCGGGCCGGAAATCCGCGAAATCGCCCTCCCGCCGCCGTAAGCCCCTGATCAGGGCTTATGTGCCAGCGATCGCTGGCGCGATTGTGCGCACCCGGTGAAAACGCGTTACCGACGGGTACCCAAAGACCGGAATGCGGCCTACTCTCGCCCTCATGACGGACTCGCAGGCACTCACCGCCCCGGCCCCCGCCGCCACCGGCACGAACCCCCTCGCGCCCTCGCCGGCCGGTGCCCGCACCGCCGCCGACGTGGTCACGCCGGAGGTGGTCGCCCAGCTCACCCGCGGAGTCGTCGGCTCCGGCCGCACCGCGAACCACACCCCGTTCACCGGGGAGAAGCTGGCCGAGCTGCCCGAGTCCACCCCCGAGGACGTTGCCGAGGCGTTCGCCCGCGCCCGCGTCGCCCAGGGCGCCTGGGCCGCGACCCCCGTCAAGGCCCGCGCGGCCGTCCTGCTCCGCTTCCACGACCTGGTCCTCGAACGCCAGGCGGAGGTCCTCGACCTCATCCAGCTGGAGACCGGCAAGGCCCGTCTGCACGCCCACGAAGAGGTCCTCGCCGTCGCGGTCGCCGCCCGCCACTACGGCCGCAAGGCCCCCTCCTACCTGCGCCCCAAGCACCACACCGGTGTCGTACCGACCCTCACCAAGGTCACCGAGCTGCGCCAGCCGCGCGGCGTCGTCGGCCAGATCGCGCCCTGGAACTACCCCCTGGAGCTGTCGGTCGGCGACGCGCTGCCCGCCTTCGTCTCGGGCAACGCGGTCGTGATGAAGCCGGACACCGAGACGGCGCTGACCGCCCTGTGGGCCCGTGACCTGCTCATCGAGGCCGGGCTGCCCGCCGAGGTCTTCCAGGTCGTCATCGGCGAGGGACCGGTCGTCGGCCCCGAGGTCGTCAAGCACGCCGACTACGTCTCCTTCACCGGCTCCACCCGCACCGGCCGCGAGGTCGCCCAGGGCGCCGCGGCCCGGCTCGTCGGCGTGACCCTGGAGCTCGGCGGCAAGAACGCCATGCTGGTCCTCAAGGACGCCGACATCGAGAAGGCGGCCGCCGGTGCCGTCCGCGCCTGCTTCTCCTCCGCCGGACAGCTCTGCATCTCCATCGAGCGCCTGTACGTCCACGAGTCGGTCGCCGACGACTTCGTCGCCCGCTTCGCCGCCCGCACCAAGGCGATGCGGCTCGGCAACTCCCTCTCCTACGGTGCCGACATGGGCTCGCTCGTCGGCGAGCGGCAGCTGGAGACGGTCACCAAGCACGTCGAGGAGGCCGTCGCCAAGGGCGCCAAGCTGGTCGCCGGCGGTGTCGCCCGCCCCGACATCGGCCCGCTCTTCTACGAGCCGACCATCCTCGACGGCGTCGAGGCCCCGATGGCCGTCTGCACCGAGGAGACCTTCGGCCCCGTCGTCTCCATCTACCGCTTCAAGGACGAGGACGAGGTCGTCGAGCTGGCCAACGGCACTCCGTACGGCCTCAACTCCTCGGTCTGGACGAAGGACTCGCGACGCGGCCACGCCGTCGCCGCCCGGCTGCGCACCGGCACCGTCAACATCAACGAGGGCTACGCGCCCGCCTACGGCAGCGTCCAGGCACCGATGGGCGGGATGAAGGACTCCGGGCTCGGCAGGCGCCACGGCTCGGAGGGCATCCTCAAGTTCACCGAGGCCCAGACCGTGGCCCAGCAGCGGCTGATCCCGCTCGCACCCTCCTTCGGGATGGACGACGAGAAGTACGCCGCCTTCATGAGCCTGTCCCTGAAGGCGATGAAGGCCCTGCGCCTGCGCTGACAGCACTGCCCGATTCCGCACCTTTTCGTACGAGGAGAGCCATGACCGCGGTACCCCCATCCCAAAATCGGGAGCAGGAAGAGGACGAGACGTACGACTACGACGTCATCGTCGTCGGCTCCGGCTTCGGCGGCTCGGTCACGGCCCTGCGTCTCACGGAGAAGGGCTACCGGGTCGGCGTCCTGGAGGCGGGCCGTCGTTTCAGGCGCGCCGATCTGCCGAAGAACTCCTGGGACCTGAAGAACTTCCTCTGGGCCCCGGCCCTCGGTCTCTACGGCATCCAGCGCATCCACCTGCTCGGCAACGTCATGGTGCTGGCGGGAGCCGGCGTGGGCGGCGGCTCGCTCAACTACGCCAACACCCTCTACGTACCGCCCGCGCCGTTCTTCAACGACCCGCAGTGGAAGAACATCACAGACTGGCAGGAGGAGCTGGCGCCCTACTACGACCAGGCCAAGCGGATGCTGGGCGTCCGGCTCAACCCGACGACGACCCCCTCGGACGTCCATCTGAAGGCCACCGCGCAGGCCATGGGGATCGGCGACACCTTCCACATGGCACCGGTCGGCGTCTTCTTCGGCGACGGCGACGATGCCGACGGTACGGCCAAGGCGAAGCCCGGCACCGAGGTCGCCGACCCGTACTTCGGCGGTGTGGGGCCGTCCCGCAACGCGTGCACCGAGTGCGGCGAGTGCATGACGGGCTGCCGCCACGGCGCCAAGAACACCCTCAACGAGAACTATCTCTACCTCGCCGAGAAGGCGGGCGCCGTCGTCCACCCGATGACCTCGGTCGTCGCCCTCACCGAGGACTCGCGGGGCGGCTTCGCCGTCAAGACCCTGCCCACCGACGACAAGAAGAAGGGGAAGGGCCGGACCTTCACGGCCCACCGGGTCGTCGTCGCGGCCGGCACGTACGGCACGCAGTCGCTGCTGCACCGGATGAAGGACACCGGGCTGCTGCCCCGGATCTCGGGCCGGCTGGGCGATCTGACGCGTACCAACTCCGAGGCGCTGGTCGGCGCGCAGACCACGGACCGGCGCTACCGCAAGAAGCACGGCGCGGAGAAGGCCGACTTCACGCGCGGAGTCGCGATCACCTCCTCGATCCACCCGGACGAGAACACCCACATCGAACCGGTCCGCTACGGCAAGGGCTCCAACGCCATGGGCGGCATGACGATCCTCCAGGTGCCCTACGGCGCGCACCGGGTACGGAACTGGCTCCTCCAGATGGCGAAGCACCCCACGCTCGCGATGCGGGCCCTCTCCAACCGCCGCTGGTCGGAGCGGACCATCATCGGTCTCGTCATGCAGTCCCTCGACAACTCCCTGACGACCTTCCGCAAGCCCGGCGGCCTCGGCAAGGGTCTCCTCACGGCCCGCCAGGGCCACGGCGCGCCCAACCCGAACCAGATCCCGGAGGCGACCCGGGCGGCTTCCCTGCTCGCCGAGGAGATCAACGGCTTCGCGGGCTCCAACATCGGCGAGCTGATGGGCACCCCGCTCACCGCGCACTTCCTGGGCGGCTGCCCGATCGGCGCCGATGCCGAGTCCGGTGTCATCGACCCGTACCACCGGCTCTTCGGACACCCGGGCATCTCGGTCGTCGACGGAGCGGCCGTCTCGGCCAACCTCGGGGTCAACCCTTCGCTGACGATCACGGCCCAGGCGGAGCGTGCGATGTCCTTCTGGCCGAACAAGGGCGAGGAGGACCCGCGGCCGGCTCAGGGGGCGGAGTACGCGCGCCTGACGGCGGTCGCCCCGAAGGCCCCGGCGGTCCCGGCGGACGCCTTCGGCGCGCTGAAGCTGCCGTTCCTGGGAATGCCGGCCGTCCCGCCGAAGAAGTCGTAGCGACAGAAGCAGGACATGGAAGAGGCGCTGCACCCCCCTCCGAGTGCAGCGCCTCTCCAGCTTCTGGGTGGTGCTGCATACATGACCTGTGGCCACGGGGATTGGTTGTAGGCGACGGACGGAAATGTCATGTGACGCGCGTCACGCCGGAGATTTCATGCGCAAGGGCCCCGCTGCGCGATTCCGGTCGCGCGGCGGGGCCCTTGGAGATCGGCACCGGTGTCAGGGCAGCGGCGGTGCCGAGGGGAGCGGCGCCGGGGGTTTGCGCCGCGTGTGTGGTGAGGAGGTGCGGTGGGACAGGGGGTGGGGTGTGGGTGTCTCGCATCGTGCTGGACGGGTGCGGCCGGGCATCCGTCTTGACCGGTTGCGGTCGGCCCCGGGCGTCCCCGGGGCCGACCGCCCTTTCTGGGTGACCGGGCTGCTGTCCCCTGCCGTCCGGTCACGCGCGCTGGGGCGAGGTCCCACGACGTACTTGCGGTACGTCACACGCCCCAGCGAAGCCACGCGTGGTTTTTTCGGGCCCGCCCCTGGCTGGCACGGACAACGGGACCAACGAAGGGGTGTGGGAGCCGGTCACGCGCCGTACGGGTGAGAGCGGGCCCGAACTCAGATGCGGTGACGCACTCGGATACGCGAGCGCACGTCGATCCGCGAGCGTGCACTCGGGTACGTGAACGCGCCCCGCCCCCGGTCCGCGTGCACTCGGGTACGTGAACGCACCCCGCCCCCGGTCCGCGTGCACTCGGGGACGTGAACGCACCCCGGTCCACACGCTCAGATACGGCCCCTGCACAGCTCCAGCATCGTCATCGCCAGCGCCGTACCCGGCTTGCCCAGCGCGTCCCGGTAGTGGCCGAGCACCTCCATCTCGCGGGCGAGGTTCACGCGGCGGCCCCCCGAGCCGATCCGGGCCTCCTGGATCACGGCCGAGACGGCCATCCGTTCCTGGATCAGGCCGATGATCCGGTCGTCGAGGGCGTCGATGCGCTCGCGGGCGTCGCCGATGAGCGCGGCGGCCTCGTCGGTGCGGGCGCCGGTCTTCTCGGTGTGGGTCATGGCGGTCATGGTGGGGCTCCTCGGGTGTCGTTGTCGGATGCCCCGGAGCGACATCGCCCGGAAACGACAGAACGCCCCGGGCCTTGTCGGCCCGGGGCGCCTGGGAAGTCGCTTGTCAGCTAAGCAACACGACCATGGCAGCCGGTCGGGCCGGTGCCATAGGTAAAGACGAAGGTCGTGAGCGTGCGCATGGCGACAGTATGGACCCCCGCCCGGGGGCCGGGCCAAGCCGGGTTCGGATGGTGAGACGAAAAGCGACTCCGGCGCGCCGGTAGAATCGACAAATAGCCCCCTTCGGGGGACCCCCTCCCTACCGCCGGAAGGCCGCCGTAGTGTCATCAGCGACTCCCGCTGCCGCGCCCGACGTCACCAACCCGGACGTAGTCCTCGTTGTCGACTTCGGCGCCCAGTACGCCCAGCTCATCGCCCGACGCGTCCGTGAGGCGCGGGTCTACAGCGAGATCGTCCCGTCCACCATGCCGGTGGCCGAGATGCTGGCCAAGAACCCGAAGGCGATCATCCTCTCCGGCGGCCCGTCCTCCGTGTACGCGGAGAACGCCCCGCGTCTCGACCGCGCTCTCTTCGAGGCCGGTGTCCCCGTCTTCGGCATGTGCTACGGCTTCCAGCTGATGGCGACCACCCTCGGTGGCACCGTCGACAACACGGGCGCCCGTGAGTACGGCCGGACGCCGCTGCACGTCTCCAAGGCCGGATCGACCCTCTTCGAGGGCACCCCGACCGAGCAGTCCGTGTGGATGTCGCACGGCGACGCCTGCTCCGCCGCCCCCGAGGGCTTCACCGTCACCGCCTCCACGGACGTCGTGCCGGTCGCCGCCTTCGAGAACGACGAGAAGAAGCTGTACGGCGTCCAGTACCACCCCGAGGTGCTGCACTCCACGCACGGCCAGCAGATCCTGGAGCACTTCCTCTACCGGGGCGCCGGCATCGAGCCGACCTGGACGACCGGCAACGTCATCGACGAGCAGGTCGCGGCCATCCGCGAGCAGGTCGGCAACAAGCGCGCCATTTGCGGTCTGTCCGGCGGCGTCGACTCCGCCGTGGCCGCCGCGCTCGTGCAGAAGGCCATCGGCTCCCAGCTGACCTGCGTCTACGTCGACCACGGCCTGATGCGCAAGAACGAGACCGAGCAGGTCGAGAAGGACTTCGTCGCCGCGACCGGCATCAACCTGAAGGTCGTCGACGCGCAGGAGCGATTCCTCACCGCGCTCGCCGGCGTCTCCGACCCGGAGACCAAGCGCAAGATCATCGGCCGTGAGTTCATCCGCGTCTTCGAGCAGGCGCAGGCCGAGATCGTCGCCGAGTCGGCGGGACACGGCGAGGACGTCGCGTTCCTCGTCCAGGGCACGCTCTACCCGGACATCGTCGAGTCCGGCGGCGGCACCGGCACCGCGAACATCAAGTCCCACCACAACGTGGGCGGCCTCCCCGAGGACCTGGAGTTCGAGCTCGTCGAGCCGCTGCGCCAGCTCTTCAAGGACGAGGTCCGCATGGTCGGCCAGGAGCTCGGCCTGCCGGAGGAGATCGTCCAGCGCCAGCCGTTCCCCGGCCCCGGCCTCGGCATCCGTATCGTCGGCGAGGTCACCAAGGAGCGCCTGGACCTGCTGCGCGAGGCCGACGCCATCGCCCGCGAGGAGCTGACGGCGGCCGGCCTCGACCGCGACATCTGGCAGTGCCCGGTCGTGCTGCTCGCCGATGTGCGCTCGGTGGGCGTGCAGGGCGACGGCCGTACCTACGGCCACCCGATCGTCCTGCGCCCCGTCTCGTCCGAGGACGCCATGACGGCGGACTGGACGCGGATGCCGTACGACGTCCTGGCGAAGATCTCGACCCGGATCACCAACGAGGTCGCCGATGTGAACCGTGTGGTGCTCGATGTGACGAGCAAGCCGCCGGGCACGATCGAGTGGGAGTAGTACCTCCGGTAGCTCCCGTACGCGTGTGAAGCCGCCGCCCCCACCATCCGGGGGCGGCGGTTTCGTCGTGTTCGGTGCCTCGGTGCCTCGGTGCCTCGGTGCCTCGGTGCCTCGGTGTCTCGGCATCTCGGCGTCTCCGCGTCTTCGGTGTGTGATCTCTCTGGTCAGTTGCACGGTCCGGCGTTACCTTCCCGCGCATGAGCGAGACACCGGCCCCCGTACCCGCCGATCGGCTCCATGTCGCGATGCCTCCCGTCCACGGGACCGTCGAGGAGGAGCGGACGTACCGCAAGCAGAGACTCGCGGGCGCGCTCAGACTCTTCGGACGGTTCGGGTACGAGGAGGGCGTCTCCGGTCATGTCACCGCCCGGGACCCCGAGTACGCCGACTGCTTCTGGGTGAACCCCTTCGGCGCGCCCTTCGACGAGCTGACCGCGAGCGACCTCGTCCTGGTCAACGGCGACGGGCAGGTCGTGCTCGGCGGCGCACCCGTGAATCAGGCCGCCTTCGCCGTCCACGCCGAGGTCCACCGGGCCCGGCCCGATGTCGTCGCCGTCGCGCACAGCCACTCCATCCACGGGCGGGCGCTCGCGGCCCTCGGCGAGCTGATCGAGCCGATCACCCAGGAGGCCTGCGGTTTCTACCAGGACCACGCGCTCTACGACGCGTACACCGGGGTGGCCGTCGACCGGGAGGAAGGGCGGCGGATCGCTGCAGCCCTCGGCCCGTACAAGGCGATCGTGCTGCGCAACCACGGGCTGCTGACCGTAGCGTCCTCGGTCGACGCGGCCGCCTGGTGGTTCATCGCGATGGAGCGGTGTGCCCAGGTGCAGCTGGCCGCGCGGACCGCGGGCAAGGCGGTCCAGATCGGCCACCGGGAGGCGGTGGCCACCCGTGAACAGCTCGGCACCGACCTCGCCGCGTGGATCAACTACCAGCCGCTGTGGCGCAGGATCAGTGGTTCGGAGCCCGAACTGCTGTCGTAGAACGTGGCTGTGACGTGCCTTAACTGTCCTTACGTCAATGTGATGACGGTTCAATCACTCTCGCGCGGGGCGCTCGGAGCAGTCGAGAGGCTCTCCGGTGCGACACAATTCCCTGGACTCAACGGCCAGTTGACGGACGAATCGGGAAGTGAACGCCGTGGCGGTGCAAGAGGCGAGACAGTGCGGTGACCACGCGGGGTGCGCAGAGGGCGGGCGCGCGGGTCACCGACGTGCCGTCGCCGCCTTCCTCGCCCGACGGGACGAGCTCGCCGCCGGCCACGGGGTGCCCGCGGCCCTCGCGCACTCGCCCGTCGCCTCCCGGCAGTGGGTCTCCGACGAACTCGCCCAGTCGGCCCGTACCGTCGCCGCGCGCGACCGCGAGGCCGGCGACGCCTGGCTCCGGCGGGTCCGCCGGGCCACCCTCGGCGCCGTGTGGGGTGCGGTCCTCGCCCTGCTCCTCGGGCAGGCGCTCACCGCGATCGGCGCGGGCTGGACCGGCGCGCGCACGGCCGGCCTGGTCGCCGCCCTCCTCCTCGCCGTCCCGCTGACCGGCGCGGCCCATGCCCACCGAGCGCGCGGCGGGGTCCTCGCCCCGCTGATCGGGGAGGACAACCGGCTCTCCACCTCCCGCGCGGTCGCGGCCGGCTGGCTGCTCTTCGCCGTCTACGCCGTGCTCTTCCTCGCCCTGCGCCTGGTCACCGGCGCCGACCGGACCGGTCTCGGAATCTCCCGCGGCGCCGGGCTGCTGACCGTCTTCGCCCTGACGTCGGCGGTCGCCGTCGCCACCCGCCGGATCGTGTGGGTACGGGTCATGGGGCAGCGCCTGCAGAAGGTCCGCGCCGACCGCCCCCGCGCCGCCGACCTCGTCTGCGACGACAACGGACGCGCCTGCCCCACGGACCTCGCGTACGTCCTGGTGTCCGGCGCCGTCCTCGTCCTCGGCGCCGTGCGGTTCGGCCGCGAACCCGACCGGCTGCCCGGCCTGCCCTGGTCCCTGGTCCTTTTGGTCGCCGTGGCGGCGGCCGGCTATCTCGCCGCGAAGTGCGTCGAGGGCGGGCGGCCGGCCCTCTTCTCCGTCGTCCGCTCCCGCGAGGCGGGCGACCTGGACGCACCGATCCGTACCGGTGACGACATCGAGATCCGGGGGGCCGGTTTCGTCCCGGCCGGTGCCGCAGGACCGGACCCGTTGACCCGACTGGTCGTGCGCATCGGATCCGTCCACGCGCACGTCCCGCTGGTCCCCGTGCCGGGCGGCTTCGCCAACCCCACGGACACCTCCCTGACCGTCCCGCTGCCCGTGGACGTGGAGCCGGGGCAGGTCGAGGTGTGGGTGGTGACTGCCTCGGGCGTGGAGACCAACCGGGTCACGATCGACGTCGTCGACTGAGCCGATCGGGCTCGCCTGAACTCCCCACGTGTTCCTCGCGTATCCCCATACAGGGGGTCCGAGGACAATCGGTTCTGCGGACGGACAGTGGCGCGGGAGAGGCAGGCCGACGATGTCAGAACGAATGCACAGGGCGACCGGGACGTACGGGAACGGCGGGTACGGCCGATCCGGCCGGCTCGCCGGCTGGAAGGAGACCGGCTCGCGGTACGCCCTGCTGCCGCTGAGGCTCTTCCTCGGAATCACCTTCATCTACGCCGGGATCGACAAGCTCACCGACTCCGCCTTCATGTCCGACACGGGCAGTGGGTCCATCGGCGAGATGATGCGCGGCGTCCGGGACACCTCGGCCATCCCGGCCATGGTGGACATGGCCCTCAAGAACCCCGTCGGATTCGGCTACGCCATCGCGTTCGGCGAACTCGCCGTCGGCATCGGGACGCTGGTGGGCCTGTTCGCCCGGCTGGCCGCGCTCGGCGGGGCGCTGATCTCCCTGAGCCTCTGGCTGACGGTGAGCTGGCAGGTCAACCCGTACTACTACGGGAACGACCTCGCCTACCTGATGTCCTGGCTGCCGCTCGTGCTCGCCGGGGCCGCGTACTTCTCGCTCGACGCCGTTCTCGGGGAGCGACGGCGTACCCGGTAGGCGACCCAGGTCGCCAGGGCGGCCGTCCCCAGGCCGCCGAAGAGGACCGGGACCACCTCGTACCACGGGGTGGTCCAGGCACCCGAGGCGTCGCCCGCGTACATCGCGGTGAGCGCCAGGGCGGTGGCGCCGGCGATCAGCCGGCCGGGACGGAACTCATGAAGCAGCACGGGTGACCTCCACCTGTCCGAGACCGACCTCCAGCGAGAGGTCGACCGTGCCCGCCGGGGCGGTGCCCTTCGGCGGGGCGAGCGTCCGGGTCACGTCGCGGTCGGGCGCGATGTCGATGTCGCCGGGGGCCTGCTGCGGCAGCTGGAGATCGCCAAGACCCACCCGGGCCCGCAGCTTCACCGTGACGCCCTTCGGGACGATCACCTCGAGCTTTCCTGCCCCGACCTCGGCCTCGGTGCCGACCGTCTTCCCGGCGGGGACCGCGAGACGGGACAGATCGAGCGTGCCGACGCCCGTGCCCAGTTCGTAGCGCGGCTGTACGGCGGCGACCGACGCGGGCTGCCAGGTCGTACGGACCCACTCCGTGGAGATCTCCTTCGGCAGCGCCGCCGCCACCGCGAGCAGGCCCGCGGTGACCACGGTCAGGAAGATCGTGCCGAACCCGGTCCGGCCCAGGAAGCTGCTGATCACCAGGCCGAGGCCGAACACGCCCAGAGCGGCGACCAGCCCGATCTGCAGGGCGGTGCCGAGCGGATTCGTGTCCCAGGACAGGCCCGTGCCCAGGCCGCCGGCCAGCAGCGCGAGCAGGAAGACCGGGCCGCCGATGGAGCGCGGCCCGCGCCGGACCGCCGAGGCGGTGGGCCGTCGGCCGGCAGCCGGTCCGTCCGTGCCCCACTGGCTGCCGGGCACCGGGATCTCGCCGTTCTCGAGCCGGCCGTCCTTGTCCACCACGCCGTGCGGGCCCCAGAGATAGCCGACGGCGATCCTGCCGGTCGAGCCGTCCTTGACTATGGGGTCCTTCCACCAGGACGGGAACTCCACCAGCGGTGGGGCCTTCGCCTCAGGCGGCGCCTCCGCGACGGCCTGCGCCGTAGCCGCGTCCATCCGGCCCTCGGCATCACCGCCGACCGCCTGCATACGCCGCTGGGACCAGACCGCCGCCCCGCACACCGCTATCGACAGCATCATCGCGAACGCCAGCGTCCCGCCGTTCCCGAGCATCGAGAGGAAGATGCCGCAGCCCACCAGCGCCATCAGCACGGCCGCGAGCGCCGCCCCGTCGACCCGGCCCGAGAGCAGCCTGCGGCCCTCGTTCTCCTCCTCGCCCGCGAGCGGGAGGAGCAGCCATGCGAAGCCGTAGAAGATCAGCCCGATGCCGCCGGTCACGGACAGCACGCCCACCGCGATCCGGAAGATCACCGGATCGAGATCGAAGTGCCGGCCGAGGCCGCCGCACACTCCGGCCACGACCTTGTGCCGCCGCGAGCGCCGCAGGGGCGCGACGGGCGGGGCCTCCGCCGACGGCGGGGCCTCCGCCGACGGCGGGGCCTCCGCCGACGGCGGGGCCTCGTGGTGAGAAGGCGTCGAACTCGTCATGCGTCCATGGTGACGGCCGGTGCCCCGCCGCGGCACCGGGGCCGACCCTGGCGCGACCCTGATATTCCGCAGGCGGTCCACCCCGAGAAACTCCTAGGGGCCGCGTCCTGGGGGCGATCTCAGGGCAGACCCTGATGTCCACGCCCGACCGGACGTGTGACGATCGGTTCATGCCCGCAACCGCCCGTGTCACCGAGACCGACGAACCGCCCGTGCGCAAGCTCTATCGGAGCGCTGACGGCCGGTGGCTCGGCGGTGTCGCGCGCGGCCTCGCGGGACATCTGGGGCTGCCCGTCGTCTGGGTCCGCGCCCTGTTCGCGGCCCTGCTCCTCGCGGACGGCCTCGGCGCCCTGCTGTATGCGGTCTTCTGGATCGTCGTCCCGCTCGGTGTCGGCGGCCGCTCCACGCCCCGGCCCGTCTTCGAGACCACCGCCGACGGCCGGCGCAGGCTGCGCAAGCCGGACCGCGGCCAGGTCTTCGCGCTCATCGCGCTCGCCATCGGCGCCGCGATCTTCGCGGGGAACATCGACTGGGGCAATCGGACCGACCGCTATGTCTGGCCGACGCTCCTGATCGGTGTCGGCGTGGTGCTCGTCTGGCGGCAGGCGGACAACGCCCGTCGGGCCAGCTGGACCGAGACCGGCCGCCGCCGGCGCACCCTGCAACTCGCCCGCGGCTTCGCCGGAGTCGCCCTGGTCGGCATGGGGCTGACCGTCTTCATGGTGGTCCGCGGCTCCGCGGCCCAGCTGGGCACGGCACTGACCGCCGCGATAGCCGTGCTCACCGGTATCGCCCTGCTCGCAGGGCCCTGGCTGGTGCGGATGTCGCAGGACCTCTCCGAGGAGCGGACCATGCGTATCCGCGCCCAGGAGCGTGCCGAGGTCGCGGCCCATGTCCATGACTCCGTACTCCACACACTCACCCTGATCCAGCGGAACGCGGACGAGCCCGGCGAGGTGCGCCGACTCGCCCGAGCCCAGGAGCGGGAGCTGCGGAACTGGCTGTACAAGCCGGAGGGCACGGGCAAGGACGAGGGGGAGGAGCCCGAGACCCTCGGCGAGGCGGTGAAGCGGGCGGCCGCCGAGGTCGAGGACAAGCACGGTGTCCCGCTGGAGGTCGTCGTCGTGGGCGACTGCCCGCTCGACGAGAAACTGGTCGCACAGATGCAGGCCGCGCGCGAGGCGATGGTGAACGCCGCGAAGTACGGTGGCGAGGGCGGGGCGGTGCAGGTCTACGCGGAGGTGGAGGGCCGTTCGGTCTTCGTCTCCGTGCGGGACCGGGGGCCCGGCTTCGACCTCGATTCCGTTCCCGCCGACCGGATGGGCGTACGAGAATCGATCATCGGCCGGATGCAGCGCAACGGCGGTTCGGCCCGCCTGCGGTCGGTGCCGGGCGGAGGCACCGAAGTGGAGCTTGAGATGGAGAGGGCGGACGCATGAGCGACGAGACCGGAACCGGGACGACGGGGGCGGAGACCGTGGAGCGCCGGGTACGGGTCGTGCTCGTCGACGACCACCGGATGTTCCGCACGGGCGTGCAGGCCGAGATCGGCCGGACCGATGTGACCGGGGTCGAGGTGGTCGGCGAGGCCGCCGACGTCGACCAGGCGGTCACGGTGATCACCGCCACCCGCCCCGAGGTCGTCCTGCTCGACGTGCACCTGCCGGGCGGCGGCGGAGTCGAGGTGCTGCGCCGCTGCGCGAGCCTGATGTCGGCGCCCGAGGACCCGGTACGGTTCCTGGCCCTCTCGGTCTCCGACGCGGCGGAGGACGTGATCGGCGTGATCCGGGGCGGCGCCCGCGGCTACGTCACCAAGACGATCACCGGCACCGACCTGGTCGACTCGATCTTCCGCGTCCAGGAGGGCGACGCGGTGTTCTCCCCCCGCCTGGCCGGCTTCGTGCTCGACGCCTTCGCCTCCACCGACGCCCCGCCGGTGGACGAGGACCTCGACCGGCTCACCCAGCGGGAACGCGAGGTGCTGCGGCTGATCGCCCGTGGGTATGCGTACAAGGAGATCGCCAAGCAGCTCTACATCTCGGTGAAGACGGTCGAGTCGCATGTCTCGGCGGTCCTGCGCAAGCTCCAGCTGTCCAACCGCCACGAGCTGACCCGCTGGGCGACCGCCCGCCGACTGGTCTGAGGCGCGAACAGCCCCAGCGGGTGTCTTGCCGATCGGGCCGGGCTCGCGACCGATCGGCAAGACACCCCTAGGAGCCCGCCTTCTTCGTGGCTTCCTCGGCGAGTCGGCGCTTGGCCTCGCTCCAGTCGATCGGGAGTCGCTCCACCGGCACCTCCCAGAAGGTGAAGGTGGAGTCGCGCATCGTCGCGCGCAGGCCGCTCATGATCGAGCGGTGGGGCTCGGCCCGGGCGTAGGCGTACAGGGCGTTGCGGTCCTCCCAGGCCGAGAGGGTGTAGAAGGTCCGCTTCAGGGGCTGGGCGATCAACGAGGCGCCCAGGGCGCCCGGCGCCGACTTCACCTGGCGCCAGGCACTGAGCGATCGAAGGAAGAACCGGGGCACGTCCTTCAGGGAGCGCACCTCGAAGCGGGAGGCCATGACCTGCGCCTCGGTGCCGGCGCGGGCCTGATTCGGGACGGTCCAGGGGAGCGTGGGCATGGCGTGTCCTCTCCACGATTGGATAGTGGCACTACCTATAGTAGATAGCGCCACTATCCAAAGGTCAAGGGATTACGCCCTCACAGCACCCGTGTCGCTCCCGCGAACGGCATCTCGTCGATCGGTGCCACCCGGATCGGAGCGCCCGGCCGGGGCGCGTGGATCATCTGCCCGCCGCCGATGTACAGCCCGACATGGCTGATGCCCGAGTAGAAGAACACCAGGTCACCCGGGGCCAGTTCGGAGCGCGACACCCGCTGCCCGGCGTTGATCTGCGTGTATGTCGTGCGGGGCAGCGACACTCCGGCTGAGCGCCAGGCCGCCTGCGTCAGGCCCGAGCAGTCGTACCCCGACGGGCCCGTCGCCCCCCACACGTACGGCTTGCCGAGCTGGTCCCTGGCGAAGGAGATCGCCTGAGCGGCCCGCCCGTTCGGCGCCGTGACCGGGCCGCGCGCCTCGCCGGCCCGGTCGGCCCGGTCCCCCGCCTCGGCGAACCCTCCGGAGCCGTCACCACCCCGTCCCGAACGGGTCGCCGCCTCGTCGTACCGCGCCCGCTCCTCCGCGGTCAGCCGGGCCAGCAGGGTCCGCGCCTCCTCGAGCTTGCCCTGCACGGCAGTCTTCTGCCGCCGCAGCTCGGCCTCGTGTCCACGCAACTGCGTCAGCCGCTCCGTCGACTCGGCGCGCAGCTGCGCGATCCCGGTGAGCTCACGCCGTACCGAGGTGATCGCCGTCGCCTGCCGCTCCCCGGCCTTCTCCGCGAGCGCGGCGCGTGCCAGGTACTCGTCCGGGTCGGAGGTCAGGGCGAGCTGTACGGCGGGATCGAGACCCCCGGAACGGTACTGCGCGGCGGCCGTCGAGCCGAGGGCGTCGCGGGCGGTGTTGAGGCGCTCGGTCCTGCGGGCGGCCTCGTCGCGCAGCCGGTCGAGCGCGCCCCGTGCCTCGTCCACCTTCTCCTTCGCCCCGTTGTACTTCTCGGTGGCCACCTCGGCCTCCTGGTACAGCCGGTCGACCTTCGCCTTCACCTGCGCGGGGGTGAGCCTGGGCTCGGCCTGCCCGGAGCCCTCGAAGAGTGTCGCCGTGGCCGCGGAGGCGAGGGCGAGCGTGGCGGCGGTCCGTGCCGCCTGGCCACCGAGGGGTGAGTTCCTGGGCTTGCGGTGAGCTGCCACGAGGGCGGGTCACATCCTCTCCCTGTGGGGGGCGATGCCCACCGGGTCCGGCGATGGACCGCACAGGGGAGACGGCCCACCGCCGGATTTCTCGGCGGGGGCGGCCGACTGCCGCCGGAAGAACCGACGGTGGTGGGGAGCCGGCCACCTGGAGGAGGACGCTAAACCTCGGCGTGACGGCGGGGAGGGGAGTTGACCGCTATTGGCGCCAGTTGGCGCTCCGGGACCGTTCGCTTCCCGGGTGGGCGGCGGATGGGTGCCCTGATCCGGCCCGCCCGTGACCGATGCGCCGGACCGGCTGGACCCGGCCGAACAGCGGTGCTACGGCCCGGTTAGGCTCCGCCCCATGGACGTACTCATCAATGTCTTCGTCGCCCTGCACATCATCGGAATCGCCTCACTTCTCGGCGGATTCCTCACCCAGATGAAGGCGATGGGCGCGGGTACGGCCCGCTTCGTGCCGGCCATGCTGCACGGCGCGCTGACGATGCTGGTCACCGGTGTCGCTCTCGTCGGCCTGAACCAGGCGGACGACCAGGCCGTCAACAACGTGAAGATCGGCATCAAGATGGCGGTCCTCGTCGTCATCCTCGCCCTCGTGTACGTGAAGCGGGACGAGGAGAACGTCTCCAAGGGCCTCTTCGGCGCGGTCGGCGGCCTGACCGTGGCCAACATCTTCATCGCCACGCTCTGGACGTGACGGAGCCGGCTCCGGACGTGACGAAGCGGGCTCCGGACGTCATGAGGCCGGCTCCGGACCCGGCGAGGCCGGCTCAGGCCGGGCGGACGCTCCCGTAGATCGGCATGTAGTAGATCGATTCCTCGCGGACGTTGGCACCCGGCTTCGGTGCGTGGATCATCTTGCCGCCGCCGATGTACAGGCCGACGTGGCTGATGTCGTCGTAGAAGAAGACGAGATCGCCGGGGAGGAGATCCGCCGTCGCGACCCGGGTCCCCACCTCCACCTGGTCCCAGGTGGTACGCGGCAGGTCGACGCCGGCGGACTTCCAGGCGGCCTGCGTCAGCCCCGAGCAGTCGTACGAGCTCGGGCCGGTCGCGCCCCACACGTACGGCTTGCCGATCTGTTGCCGGGCGAACGCCAGGGCCTTCTCCGCCTTCGCCGCGTACGTCGAGCCGCTCGTCCCGCCGGTGGCCGGCGGCTCGGGCTTGTCCTTGGCTGCCTCCTCCTGCCTGCGCCGCTCGGCCTCCGCGGCCGCCTGGGCCGCCGCAGCGGCCTCGGCCTTCGCCTGCTCCTCCGCCTTGCGCCGCGCCTCGGCCTGGCGCTTGCGCTCCAGCTCCGCGAGCCGGGCCTTCTCCTCGGCCGTAAGCCTGGCGAGCAGGGTCCGCGCCTCGGCCAGCTTCCCCTGGACGTTCTGCTTGCTCGCGCGCAGCGTCGCCTGTGAGTCGGTGAGGCTCTCCAGGCTCTTCGTCGCCTCGGCCCGCTGCTTCGCCGCTTCGGCGCGCTTGCCCTCGTAGTCCGCGACCGCGCTGTGCTGCCGCTCGGACAACCGGTCCATGAGGTGGGTCTGGTCGAAGTACGACTGCGGGCTGTCGGCGAAGATCAGCGCGGCGGTCGGGCCGACGGCCCCCGTCCGGTACTGGGCCGCCGCGTACGAGCCGAGCGCGCGGCGGGACTCGTTGATCGAGTCCGTCCGCTTGGCCACGTCGTCGAGGATCCGGTCGACCTTGCGACGCTGCTGGTCGGTGGCCTCCTTGGCCCGGTTGTACTCCTGCGTCGCCGTGCCGGCCTGCCGGTAGAGGTCGTCGACCTTCTTCTGGATCTCCTCCACCGTCGGCTTCGGCGGGGCGGGGGCGGCCTGGGCGCTCTGCGTGGACAGCAGTGTTACGGAGGCTATGGCGGCCGTCGTAACCCCGACGGCGGGGGAGTGCGGACGTGTGCTGCGCGGCTTGCGATGGGACGCCAAGACCGGCATCTCCTTCCGTGGCCGCCGACATGTGCAGGCCCAACTGGCTGGAGACAGGGCCGGGTTCGGCGTGGGCTGCCCGCTCGGCGCGATTCGCCGCCGGAGGGGACGGGCTGCTTGGGCGAGCACGCTAGCCAATTCGTGGGGGCGCTGTGAAGGCCGATGTTCGATATGCCCGATACATTTTCGTGACCTGAAGCGGACTGTCACCCTCCGTAAGAATCCGGTCACTTCGGGAGGTGGCAGCGGGCTGTCAGTGCGGCGGCCTAGACTCGTGAGTGCGATGAGCAGCCTCTTTGACGACAGCTTCCTGGCGAGCCTCCAGAACCACTCCTCGGAGGAGCCTCCGCCCCCGCCCGAGGACGACGAGCACCACCCGCATGGCGCCCCGGCCGCGGAGGAGGTCCCGCACGACCTCTTCGAGGGGCGCTTCGACGCGCCTCCGGCCAGGGACGCGTACTACCGCGACGGAGCCGCCCGCCCCGTCGTGGACGCCGCCGCGCTCCTGGAAGGGCTGAACGAACAGCAGCGCGCCGCCGTCGTCCACACCGACACCCCGCTGCTCATCGTCGCGGGCGCCGGCTCCGGCAAGACCCGGGTGCTCACCCACCGCATCGCCCACCTCCTGGCCACCCGGCACGTCCACCCCGGCCAGATACTGGCGATCACCTTCACCAACAAGGCCGCCGGCGAGATGAAGGAGCGCGTCGAGCACCTCGTGGGCCCGCGCGCCAACGCCATGTGGGTCATGACGTTCCACAGCGCCTGTGTCCGCATCCTGCGCCGCGAGTCGAAGAAGCTCGGCTTCACCTCGTCGTTCTCGATCTACGACGCCGCCGACTCCAAGCGCCTGATGGCGCTGGTCTGCCGCGACCTGGACCTCGACCCGAAGAAGTTCCCGCCGAAGTCCTTCAGCGCCAAGATCTCGAACCTGAAGAACGAGCTGATCGACGAGGAGACCTTCGCCGACCAGGCCGTCGACGGCTTCGAGAAGACGCTCGCCGAGGCGTACCGGATGTATCAGGCGCGGCTGCGCGAGGCCAATGCCCTGGACTTCGACGACATCATCATGACGACGGTCCACCTGCTCCAGGCGTTCCCGGACGTCGCCGAGCACTACCGCCGCCGCTTCCGCCACGTCCTCGTCGACGAGTACCAGGACACCAACCACGCCCAGTACACCCTCGTACGGGAGCTGGTCGGCACCGGTTACGAGGACCTGGAGCCGGCCGAGCTGTGCGTCGTCGGTGACGCGGACCAGTCGATCTACGCCTTCCGCGGCGCGACCATCCGCAACATCCTCCAGTTCGAGGAGGACTACCCGAACGCGACGACGATCCTGCTGGAGCAGAACTACCGCTCGACGCAGACGATCCTCTCCGCCGCCAACGCCGTCATCGAGCGCAACGAGTCCCGCCGCCCCAAGAACCTGTGGACCAACGCGGGCGCGGGCGCGCAGATCACCGGCTACGTCGCCGACACCGAGCACGACGAGGCCCAGTTCGTCGCCGACGAGATCGACCGGCTCACGGACGCGGGTGACGCGAAGGCCGGCGACGTCGCCGTCTTCTACCGGACCAACGCCCAGTCCCGAGTCTTCGAAGAGATCTTCATCCGCGTCGGCCTGCCCTACAAGGTCGTCGGGGGCGTGCGCTTCTACGAGCGCAAGGAGGTCCGCGACGTCCTCGCCTACCTGCGCGTCCTCGCCAACCCCGAGGACAACGTCCCGCTGCGCCGCATTCTGAACGTGCCCAAGCGCGGCATCGGCGAGCGCGCCGAGGCGATGATCGACGCCCTCTCCCTCCGGGAGAAGATCACCTTCCCGCAGGCGCTGAAGCGGGTCGACGAGGCGTACGGCATGGCGGCCCGCTCCGCCAACGCCGTCAAGCGCTTCAACGCCCTCATGGAGGAGCTCCGTACGGTCGTCGACTCCGGCGCCGGCCCGGCGGTCGTTCTCGAGGCCGTCCTGGAACGGACGGGCTACCTCGCCGAGCTGCAGGCCTCCACCGACCCGCAGGACGAGACCCGGATCGAGAACCTCCAGGAACTGGCCGCCGTGGCCCTGGAGTTCGAGCAGGAGCGCGGTGAGGAGGAGACCGGCACCCTGGCCGAGTTCCTGGAGAAGGTCGCGCTCGTCGCCGACTCCGACCAGATCCCCGACGAGGACGAGGAGGGGTCCGGAGTCATCACGCTGATGACGCTGCACACCGCCAAGGGCCTCGAGTTCCCGGTGGTGTTCCTGACCGGCATGGAGGACGGAGTCTTCCCGCACATGCGCGCACTCGGCCAGGCCAAGGAGCTGGAGGAGGAGCGCCGGCTGGCGTACGTGGGCATCACGCGCGCCCGCGAGCGGCTGTATCTGACCCGCTCCTCGATGCGGAGCGCCTGGGGCCAACCGTCGTACAACCCGGCCTCGCGTTTCCTGGAGGAGATCCCGGCGACGTATCTGGAATGGAAGCGGACCGGTCCCATGGTCAAGCCCGCCGGGCCGACCTCGGGGATCACCTCCTCGCTCTCCTCCTCCCGCGCGCGCTCGGGCCCCTCGGGCTTTGCCACCCGCCGCACCACCGACAAGCCGGTGATCGCGCTCCAGGTCGGCGACCGGGTCACGCACGACCAGTTCGGCCTCGGCACGGTCATGCAGGTGACGGGCGTCGGCGCCGACGCGCAGGCGACGATCGACTTCGGCGACGAGAAGCCCAAGCGGCTGCTGCTGCGGTACGCGCCGGTCGAGAAGCTGTAGGGACCGACGACAGGAGAGGGGCCCCGGCCGTCGGCCGGGGCCCCTCTCGTCGTTCGTGTGCGGAGGCGTCAGCCGGTGGGGCTGAGGCCGTGGCTGCGCAGCCACGCCTCGGGGTCGATCGCCGCGCCGCCGTTCGGCCGGACCTCGAAGTGGAGGTGCGGACCGGTGGAGTTGCCGGAGTTGCCGGAGTACGCGATGACGTCACCGGCCTTGACCTTGCCGCTGCGGATCTTGGTGCTGCTGAGGTGGCAGTACCAGGTCTCCGTGCCGTCCGCGGCGGTCACGATCGCCATGTTGCCGTAGGCGCTGTTGTACTGGG
Organism: Streptomyces sp. NPDC039609; assembly: GCF_055596705.1. Taxonomy (NCBI): domain Bacteria; kingdom Bacillati; phylum Actinomycetota; class Actinomycetes; order Kitasatosporales; family Streptomycetaceae; genus Streptomyces; species Streptomyces sp. NPDC039609. Next base: position 242,836 of record NZ_JBVIUJ010000005.1, on the reverse strand, counting down.
TGCGGACGGTGCCGTCGGTCGCGGCCATCACCTTCGTGCCGTACTGCACCGGGAAGTCGATACCGGTGTGCACGGACATCCAGTTGACGCCCGCCTGCCCGTAGCGCGCGCTGAGCTCGTGCAGCTTCACCGGAAGCGCGAACTTGGGACGCAGCGCCTCCTTGCGGGCCGCCTCCTCCTCGCGCTTCTTCTTCTCCGCTTCCTGGCGCAGCTTGAGGTCGATGCGCTCCTGGGTGCGGCTGGCGCGGTCGCCGAAGTCGCGGGCGTCGGCGCTGAGCGCCGCGAGCTGGGTGTCCAGCTCGTTGTTGGCGGCCACCGGCTTGACCGAGGCCGGGTCGGCGGCGGCGAGCGCCGTCGTGTCGTCCTTGGTGTCGCCCGCGTCGGCGAGCCCGCCGACCGAGGCGGCCGCGATCCCGGCGACGCCCATGACACAGGCGGACGGGACGGCGACGGTCAGGAGCGCGGAGCGCTTGGCGGGCGTACGGCGACGGCCTCGGCTGCCGCCGGAGGAACGGCGCACCGGGCGGGCGGCGACGGCCGCCGCGCCGACTGCGGACTCCGCGTTCTCGACGGCCGGCTCCTCGGACTCCGCCGGGGGCTCGTAGACGTACTCGTACGTGTACCCGTCCGCGTCCATGTCCGTGTCCGCATACGAGTCCGCGTACGAGTCGTCCTGCGTGAGGACCTCGAACTGCGCGGTGTGCTCGGCGTGCTCGGGCTGGGTGGCGTACTCGGGCCGGTGCTCGCCCGGCTGCTCGGGGACGAACTCGTACTCGGGGGTGTACTGCTGGGGAACGACGGGGTCGGCGACCAGGAGGTCCTGCTCCGGCGCGGCGTAGTTCCAGGCGGTGGCGTCGTACGTACCCGTCTCGAAGGCGGGGGCCGTCCACTGGCCGGTGGTGTCGTACGAGGCGAAGTGCGCGGTCTCGTACTGCCCGGTCTGCTGCGCCTCGCTCCAGGCGGTGGCGTCCCACTGACCCGTGGCGTCGTACTGACCGGAGACGTCGTACTGGCCGGTGGTGTCGTACTGCTGCGTCATCGGCTGCTGTGCGACGTAGGTGTCGTACGTGCCGGCGTCCCACTGGTGGCTGCCGCTCCACTGAGTGGTGTCGTACTGGCCGCTGTGGCCCGCGTCGTATTGGCCCGGGAGGGCGCCGAAGAGCGGGTCGGTGGCGAAGCCGCCGGTGCTGTGGGCGTCGTCTCCGACGTACCCGGCGTGGGGGTGCTGGTCGTTCACCAACTTCTCTCTCGCCTCGGCGGCAGGACCAGTCCGGGGCGGGCCCGCAGAGGGGTGTCCCGGGGTTAAGCAGTGGCGCGACTGTACCCGGCGGTATACGCAAGCGACAATCTTCCGAGGGTTTTGGGTCCGCAGGAAACGGGCAATCGGCCGTGTTTCGGTGATCCAGGGGCAGAGCTTTGGCTCTGTGTTCGAGGAACGTTCGAAGAACAGACACCTTCTGGCGGGTCGTCAGGCATCTGTGTGCCGGGATGTACGCCGGGTCGCGCGCCGGGGCGGGGGCGCGGGGCTCACGCCACGGACGCGGCCCCGGGCTCGGCTCCCGGCGTGGCGGCCGGATCCTCGGCGTCGAGGGCGTCCCGGATTCCGGCCACGACGGTCGGATGCACCGGCAGGGCGAGATGGCCGATCCCGCTGACGCGCACGTTGTGCACCAGCAGATCGGGGTGGTCGAGCCGCGCGGTCTCCACCGGGACCATCACCTGGTCGAGATCGCTCCAGAAGCTGACCCAGCGCGTACGGCAGCCCGGCGCGGGCTCGGCAAGCTCCAGCAGCACATCGGAGCCGGGGCGCATCTGCCGGATCAGGGGGTGGGCGCCGACCCAGGGCGCTGCGGCGGTGCCGGAGTGCGGGGTGCCGAGCATGACCAGCGTGCGCACCCGTGCGTCACCGCCCAGGCGCTGTACGTAATAGCGGGCGATGAGGCCGCCCAGGCTGTGCCCGACGAGGTCGACCTCGTGGTGGCCGGTGCGGGCGCAGAGCTCCTCCACATGGCGGCCGAGCAGTTCGGCGGCGGTGCGGAGGTCGCAGGTGAGCGGAGAGTAGTTGAACGACTCGACGGGGTGACGGCCGTGCCGGGCGAGTGAGCGGCGCAGCAGGACGAAGACCGAGCGGTTGTCGACGAAGCCGTGCAGCAGGACGACCGGCCGCCCGGTGCCCGTCCCCGGTTCCGACGCGGGCGCGGGGCGCTCGGCGGCGATGCCGGAGGGGTAGAGGATCAGATGGCCGGTGAGGATCGCCAGCTCCAGGGCGTTGGCCTTCAGTGCAGTCGTGACCTTGGTGAGCCTGGTGAGCTCCATCGGCGACCTCCCGAACGGCACGCGGGCGCCGATACGGCAGTGGGGTGTGTCGTACCTCCGTGCCCATGACGGCGCGGAGGTACGACAACCCCGTAGCGGCTCCCTTGCGCACGACCCTATTGAGGCTGGTGGGCCCGGTGTGGCGGGCCCGGGAGGGTCCGGCGCAGGCGAACAATGTCCCACCGTGTGATTTCCCCCTCCCCGGCCACCGCGAAACGGTCACGTGCGGGATGCTGGCGATAACGTTCGTTCACCTCCCCGGCAAAGACGCGCGGGGGTCGCATGTGGAGGCAGTGATGGGTGTGACCGGTCCGATCCGCGTGGTGGTGGCCAAGCCGGGTCTCGACGGCCACGATCGCGGGGCCAAGGTGATCGCGCGGGCACTGCGTGACGCCGGCATGGAGGTCATCTACACGGGGCTGCACCAGACGCCGGAGCAGATCGTGGACACGGCGATCCAGGAGGACGCCGACGCCATCGGCCTCTCGATCCTCTCCGGCGCGCACAACACACTCTTCGTGAAGGTCCTGGAGCTCCTGAAGGATCGCGACGCGGAGGACATCAAGGTCTTCGGCGGCGGGATCATCCCGGACGCGGACATCGCGCCGCTGAAGGAGAAGGGTGTGGCAGAGATCTTCACGCCGGGCGCGACGACGGCGTCGATCGTGGCCTGGGTGAACGCGAACGTCCGCATCGCCGCGTAGCCCTGCGGGGCGGGGCGGGACGACTGGGCGGGCGCGCTGGGCGGGGTGCACCGCGCCGTCCCCCGGACCGCCGCCCGGCCCATCCCGCACTGGGGTGGCACCTGGTGCCTGTGGAGCCGGCCTGCGGGCGGCTTGCCCGGCCCGAAGGGGCGGGTGTGACCCGCACCCACAGGGCTGTCGCCCGGCCCATCCGGTGTGGCCCACGGTCAGCCCCGGCCCGCCGGCGCGTCGTCGCCGGGCGGTTGGGTGCTCGCACCGCCCGCGCCGGCCTCCGTGCCGCCAAGCCGTCACCTGGCCGCCGGTGCTTGCGTCGGTCGCGCCGGCCTGTCGCCGGCGCGGCAGCCCGTATGGCAGTACCCTCGCCGCGCTCGTGCGAGCCGCCGCGGCAGTCCGGCTACGCCTCCAGTTCCGCCCGCATCGTCGCCCGTAGGCGCAAGGTCGACACCAAGCGCTGGAAAGCCTCCGACCAGTAGCTGCCGGCTCCTGGGGAGGCATCCTCCGGTTCTGTGGGGAGGGCGGTCAGGGAATCCAGCTGGGGCGCCGCGTCCGGGGACAGACAGCGTTCCGCCAGGCCCATCACACCGCTGAAGCTCCAGGGGTAGCTGCCCGCCTCGCGTGCGATGTCGAGAGCGTCGATCACCGCCCCGCCGAGCGGCTCCGCCCAGGGCACCGTGCACACGCCGAGCAGCTGGAACGCCTCCGACAGGCCGTGGGCCGCGATGAACGAGGCGACCCAGCGGGCCCGCTCCTCGTCAGGCAGCGTCGAGAGCAGCTTCGCCCGCTCCGCCAGAGACGCGATGCCGGGGCCGGTCGCCGGTGGGGCGGCCGGGGCACCCAGCAGGGCCCGGGCCCAGTCGGCGTCCCGCTGCCGTACCGCCGCCCGGCACCAGGCGGCGTGCAACTCCCCCTGCCAGTCGTCGGCGACCGGAAGGGCGACGATCTCCTCGGGTGCCCGCCCGCCGAACCGCGCCCGCCAGCACGACAGCGGCGCCGACTCGACCAGCTGGCCCAGCCACCACGACCGCTCGCCGCGGCCCGCCGGCGGAGTGGGGAGCAGCCCGTCCCGCTGCATCGTCTCGTCACATTCGTGCGGGGCTTCGACGACGACGGTCTCGGCCCCCTTCGTACGGTCCAGCGAGACACAGGACGAGGCGCGTCGCGCCATGCGGCCCGCGAGCGCCGAGTCGGGCAGCGCGGAGAGCAGCTCGGCGGCCGTGGAGCGCACATTGCGACTGCGGTCGGACAGGGCGGCCTCGAGGAACTCCTCGTCCGCGCCGGAAAGCCCGGCCCGCAACGAGTCCAGGAACATCAGCCGGTCCTCGGCGCGCTCGGCCGCCCATGTGGAACGCAGCAGCTCCAGGGCGGCCGCCGGGTCCTCGGTCCGTACGGAGGCGAGCAGCGCGACCCGCTCGGCGAACAGCCCCTCCTCCCACAGCGCCCGGACCGCCTCGGCGTCCCGGGGGTCGGGGAGCGCCGAACTTCCTCCCGCACCGCGCAGGGCGAACTTCCACTCCGGGTTCAGCCGGGCCAGCCAGAGCCCGCGCGGCCCGGCGAGCGCGAGGGCCTGGGGCCGCAGATCGGTACGGGCGCGGGCGGCGTCGAGGAGGGCGGGCAGGGCAGAGGCGGGCGCCTTGTAGCCGTGGTCGTTGGCGGCGGCGAGCCACTGCGGGAGCAGCTCGGCGAGGTCGGGCGCGGCTCCGCGCCGCCCCCCGGACGGCGCGGCCGCGGCGCGGCCCGCGAGGAGCTGGGTGAGGCGGTGGCGGGCGGGCTCGGGCAGGGGCCTGCGGGCGTCCGCGGGCGCGGGCTCCGGCGCGGGGGCGGCAGGTCCCGGCCGCAGCCCCGCCCTGCGCCGTACGGTGTGCAGCGCCGCGGCGTCCAGCAGCGCGACGGGAGCGCCCCCGGCCACCGTCTTGGGGAGCGCGGGCGGCCGGCGGTCGGTGCCGAGCAGCGCCGAGGTGACGAGTTCTTCCCAGGCGTCCATCGAGGTCCTCCAAACTGTCGTCGGGCGGTCGTGCGGACTCAGTGGAGCGGGACCGTCTCGCCGGGGGCGTCGGCGGACCAGGCGGCGAGCGGGGTGAACCCGCGGTGCCCGCACTCCCCGAAGACGGTCACCGGCCCACCTCCGGAGAGCGCGGCGAGCCGCCACAGGCCGGGCCGCCCGAGCGCGGGAGCGCTGAGCGGCAGCGCCTCGCCGCCGCCCGCGACCGGCGCCGCGTCGGCGAGCTGCCAGCCATGGTCCGTCGGTATGGGAACGACATCGGCGAGCGTCACCGGCCAGGAGTCCAGCCACGGGTCCTCGCGCAGGGCGCGGCCGTAGGCGGTGAGCGCGTCCCCGACCGTGCCGCCCCGGGGCGGGACGTCGAGCGGGGCGGGCGCCGAGAACAGCTCGCCGAGCTCGGCCCGCAGCGCGCCAGCACCCGCTTGCGGGGTGAGCGCGGCGTCGACCGTCACGCCCACCGGAAGGCCCAGTTCGGGTGCGCGCCCCATGGCTCCGAAGGAGAGGAGCAGCGCCGTGCGCCCGGTCTCCCTGCCGTACAGCCAGATGCGACGTGTCGTCAGCTTGCCGTCCGTGGAGTCGTACTGGGCGAGCACCATCCAGTGGTCCCGCACCGCCACGCCCTGCGTCGGAGCCGGCAGGCCCACCCGGGTGCGGACGGTCGCCGCCAGCGGGCCGGGGAGCCGGTCCACGGAGAGCCAGGCGCGGTCGAGGAGGTGGGTCAGCGCGCACTCCTCCAGGAGCCGGACCGGCCAGCCGGGCCCCGAGCCCGGAATCGCACCCAACTCCCTGACACGGCCCGCGAGTCCGGGAGCCTGGGCGTCGACCATCCGGGCCGCGGTCTCCTCCCACAGGCCGTATCCGGACTGCTCGGCCGAGGCCAGGCCGCCGCGCAGCAGATCGGCGAGGCGCTGCTCCAACTCCTCCGCGCCCGCGGTGATCCGGGCCGCCCGGCGTTCCGCCCGGCGGCGCGCGGCCTCGGGATCGGCGGCCCCCGCCCGGCCGGAGCCGTCCGCCTCGCGCGCCCGTACTCCCTCGGCGCGCTTGCGTCTGCCCTCCAGCCAACGCTCGGCCCAGTCCGGCGCGTCGCCGCCCCCCGTGTCCACACCGTCCGCGGCCCGGAGCAGCAGCAGCCCCAGCGCGTGCTTGCACGGGAACTTCCGGCTGGGGCAACTGCACGAATACGCCGGGCCCGTGATGTCGACGACCGTGCGGTACGGCGTGCTGCCGCTGCCCCGGCACAGGCCCCAGACGGCCCCCTCGCCGCTGCCGCCCGTACCCGACCACGGCCCGGCCGTGCCGAGCTTGCTCCCCGCTCTGCGTGAGGCGTCGTCAGGAGCCAGAGCCAGCACCTGATCCGCCGTCCAGCGCACCCCCTGTGTATCCATGTGCACGACGGTAGAGGGCCCCACTGACAATGATCCTGACCTGCTGTTTCGTGCGCTCGCGACCGACCGGGCAAGGTATTTGACTTTACCTTCCCTTTACGATTGTGTGCGGGGGACAACCACAGAACTCCCTGGGGGACACCTCATGAAGCGCACCATCCGCACCGCCGTCTCGGTCCTCGCCGTCACCGGCCTCGCGTTCGGTCTCGGCGCCTGCTCGGCCGCGGACAAGGCCGCCGACCAGGTCGACAAGGCCGTCAACGAGACCTACGAGGTCACGTACGAGGTCACCGGCAAGAACATCGAGTCGATCGAGTTCCACGGTGGCAGCGGCTCGGCCATGGAGCCGAAGCTCGAGAAGGAGACCAAGCCGACCACGCCGTGGACGAAGACGGTGACGCTGAAGGGCATCATGCCGCCCGCCGTCATGCCGCTCTCGCTCGACCCGGCGGCCGGCCTCACCTGCAAGGTCATCCACAAGGGCAAGGTCATCAAGGAGGCGAAGGGCGAGCAGGCGATGGCCGGTGGCTGCGTCGCGGTCTCCCCGATCGCCGGCTGACTCCCGTACGGACGTGCGGACTTAGCCTCCGACCTGCGGCGACGGCCGATTGTCAGTGGCATGGTGCACGGTGGATCACACATCAGGTCGAACGATCTGGAGGGGGATCCATGACCGTGCCCGAAACCATCGAGAGCGCCGTTCCCGGTGCCGGAAGCGTCACCGGGGCGGCCGCTCCGACCATCACGGCATCCGGCGTCGCACCCGGCGGCGACACCGGCATCGAATCCGGCGCCGAGGCCCTGCGGCCGCACGCCGAACACGCTTTCGCGGACGAGCTCAAGGCGCTCGCCGCCGCCGACGACCGTCCCCGGCCCGTCCGTTGGCAGCTCTCGCCATGGGCCGTCGCCACCTATCTCCTGGGCGGCACGCTGCCGGACGGAACGGTGATCACACCGAAGTACGTCGGACCGCGCCGGATCGTCGAGGTCGCCGTCACCACCCTCGCCACCGACCGGGCGCTGCTCCTGCTCGGCGTGCCCGGCACCGCCAAGACCTGGGTCTCCGAGCACCTCGCCGCCGCCGTCAGCGGCGACTCGACCCTGCTGGTGCAGGGCACGGCCGGGACGCCCGAGGAGGCGATCCGCTACGGCTGGAACTACGCCAAGCTGCTCGCCCACGGCCCCAGCCGGGACGCGCTCGTGCCCAGCCCCGTCATGCGCGCGATGTCCCAGGGCCTGACCGCCCGCGTCGAGGAGCTCACCCGCATCCCCGCGGACGTGCAGGACACGCTCATCACGATCCTGTCCGAGAAGACCCTGCCCGTGCCGGAGCTCGGCCAAGAGGTGCAGGCCGTACGGGGCTTCAACCTCATCGCCACCGCGAACGACCGCGACCGTGGGGTCAACGACCTCTCCAGCGCGCTGCGCCGCCGCTTCAACACCGTCGTGCTGCCGCTGCCGGCCACCCCGGAGGCGGAGGTCGACATCGTCGCGCGCCGCGTCGACCAGATCGGCCGCTCCCTCGACCTGCCGGCCGTCCCCGAGGGGGTCGAGGAGATCCGCCGGATCGTCACCGTCTTCCGCGAACTGCGCGACGGGGTCACCACGGACGGCCGTACGAAGCTCAAGTCCCCTTCGGGGACGCTGTCGACGGCCGAGGCCATCTCCGTCGTCACCGGCGGCCTCGCCCTGGCCGCCCACTTCGGCGACGGCATCCTGCGCCCCGCGGACGTCGCGGCCGGCATCCTCGGCGCCGTCGTCCGTGACCCGGCCGCCGACCGCGTCATCTGGCAGGAGTACCTGGAGACGGTCGTCCGGGAGCGTGACGGGTGGAAGGACTTCTACCGCGCCTGCCGCGAGGTGAGCGCGTGACGACGCCCGCGGCGGTGACGGCCGGCGAGGCCCCCGTGGGCCGCGCGGCCGCACCGGACAGGCCCGCGGCGACGGAGCGGCGCGCTACGGGCGCGGCCGCGCCGGCCGGCGGGCGACGCGACGGACAAGGGGAGTCCGGGCCGCTGTTGCTCGGGGTCAGGCACCACGGCCCCGGGTCCGCGCGCGGAGTGCGCGGCGCGCTCGACGCGGCGCAGCCCGCGTGCGTGCTGATCGAGGGGCCGCCCGAGGCGGACGGGCTGCTCGCGCTCGCCGCCGCCGAAGAGATGCGGCCACCGGTCGCGCTGCTCGCCCACGCCGTCGACGACCCGGGACGCGCCGCGTTCTGGCCCTTCGCCGAGTTCTCGCCCGAGTGGGTCGCGATCCGCTGGGCCCTGTCCCACGGCTCCGCCGTGCGCTTCATCGACCTTCCCGCCGCCCACAGCCTCGCCGACGCCACCGCAGCCGCCGACGCCACCGGGACCACGGGCGACGAGACGGACGAGGGGCTGCGGATCGACCCGATCGGCGAGCTCGCGCGGACCGCCGGCTACGACGACCCCGAGCGCTGGTGGGAGGACGTGATCGAGCTCCGCGGCACCATCGCGCCCGCCGACCCCGCGGCTCCCTTCGCGGCGGTCGCCGAGGCCATGGGCGCCCTGCGCGAGGCACACGGCGACGGCGGTCACGCCCGCGACCTGATCCGCGAGGCGTACATGCGACTCCAGCTGCGCGCCGCCCGCAAGGAGTTCGGCGACTCCGTGGCCGTCGTCTGCGGCGCCTGGCACGTGCCCGCGCTGGCCCGGAAGACCACCGTCGGAGCCGACCGAGCCCTGCTCAAGGGCCTGCCCAAGGTGAAGACCGAGATGACGTGGGTGCCGTGGACCCACCGCAGGCTCGCCCGCCGCTCGGGGTACGGCGCCGGAATCGACGCGCCCGGTTGGTACGGACACCTCTTCGCCGCCCCCGACCGCCCGGTCGAGCGCTGGATGACCAGGGTCGCGGGCCTCCTCAGGGAAGAGGACCGGATCGTGTCCTCCGCGCATGTCATCGAGGCCGTACGGCTCGCCGAGACCCTCGCCACGATGCGCGGCCGGCCGCTGGCGGGGCTCGGCGAGACCACCGACGCCGTACGGGCCGTCATGTGCGACGGCTCCGACGTCCCGCTCGACCTCGTCCGCGACCGTCTCGTCGTCGGCGACGTCCTCGGCGAGGTCCCCGCCGACGCCCCCGCCGTACCGCTCCAGCGCGACCTCGCCCGGCTCCAGCGCGGGCTGCGCCTCAAGCCGGAGGCGCAGGAACGGGAACTGGAACTCGATCTGCGCAAGGAGAACGACGCCGCCCGCAGCAGACTGCTGCACCGGCTGCGGCTGCTCGGCATCGGCTGGGGCGAGCCCGTCGCCGGCCGAGGCAGCACCGGCACGTTCCGGGAGAGCTGGCGGCTGCGCTGGGAGCCGGAGCTGCACGTCCGGGTCGCCGAGGCAGGAGTCTGGGGCACCACCGTCGACTCCGCCGCCACCGCCAAGGCCGAGGCCCGCGCCCTGGAGGCCACGACACTCGCCGAGGTCACCGCGCTCGCCGAGCAGTGCCTGCTCGCCGGACTCGGCGAGGCCCTGACCGTCGTCATGACGGCCCTCGCCGACCGAGCAGCGCTCGACTCCGACGTCGGGCACCTCGCCCAGGCCCTGCCCGCGCTAGCCCGCTCCCTGCGCTACGGAGACGTCCGCGCCACCGACGCCGCCGCGCTCGGCGAGGTCGCCGCCGGGCTCGCCGAACGGATCTGCGTCGGCCTCCCCCCGGCCTGCGCCGGACTCGACGCCGATGCCGCCGCCGAGATGCGCGGCCATCTCGACGCGGTCCACGGCGCCCTCGGACTCCTCCCCGACAGCACGGAACGATCCGACCGCTGGACCGGAGTGCTCCGCAAGCTCGCCGATCGCGACACCGTGCCCGGGATCCTCCGGGGCCGCGCCGCCCGGCTGCTCCTCGACGAGGGGCGCCTCGACGAGGACGAGGCCGCACGGCTCATGGGCCTCGCCCTGTCCCCCGGGACGGCCCCCGCCGATGCCGCCGCCTGGATCGAGGGTTTCGTCGGCGGCGCCGCCGGAGGCGGCATGATCCTCGTCCACGACGAACGGCTGCTCACCCTGGTCGACGACTGGCTGACCGGGGTCCCGGGCGACACCTTCACCGACGTACTGCCATTGCTGCGGCGCACCTTCTCCGCGTACGAGCCGGGCGTCCGGCGCACCCTGGGTGAGCTGGTCGCACGCGGCCCGTCCGCCACCGCGAGCCGACCGGAGGCCGGAACCCCCGGCTTCGCCGCGAGCCTCGACGAGGAGCGGGCCGACGGAGTGCTGCCGGTCCTGCGGCTGCTGCTGGGACATGACGAGCCGGAAGGGGCGGCCCGATGAACGGAACAGGAACCGCAAACGGAACCGCTTACGCAAGAGGGGTCGGTACCGGCACACACGTAGGTGCCGGTACCGAACCCCGAACCGGGAACGAGGAGCGGCTACGCCGCTGGCGCCTGGTCCTCGGAGGCGGCGAGGCGGACGGCACGGGATGCTCCCTCGCCGGCACCGACTCGGCGATGGACGGAGCACTGACCGCGCTCTACGGACGCGGCACGAAGAGCTCCACCGGACGCGACCGCTCCGCCGGCCTCGGCGCCTCTGCCCCCTCCGTCGCCCGCTGGCTCGGTGACATCCGGGCGTACTTCCCCAGCTCCGTCGTCCAGGTCATGCAGCGCGACGCAATCGAGCGGCTCGGCCTGTCCACCCTGCTCCTGGAGCCCGAGATGCTGGAAGCCGTCGAGGCCGACGTCCATCTCGTCGGCACGCTCCTCTCCCTCAACAAGGCCATGCCCGAGACGACCAAGGAGACCGCCCGCGCCGTCGTGCGCAAGGTCGTCGACGACCTGGAGAAGCGCCTCGCGACCCGCACCCGGGCCACACTCACCGGCGCGCTCGACCGCTCGGCCCGGATCAGCCGCCCCCGGCACCGGGACATCGACTGGGACCGCACGATCCGCGCGAACCTCAAGAACTACCTCCCGGAGTACCGCACGGTCGTCCCGGAACGGCTCATCGGCTACGGCCGGGCGGCGCAGTCGGTCAGGAAGGACGTCGTCCTCTGTATCGACCAGTCCGGCTCGATGGCGGCCTCCGTCGTCTACGCGTCGGTGTTCGGCGCGGTGCTCGCCTCGATGCGCTCGATCGCGACCCGGCTCGTCGTCTTCGACACGGCGGTCGTCGACCTCACCGACCAGCTCGACGACCCCGTCGACGTCCTCTTCGGAACCCAGCTCGGCGGCGGCACCGACATCAACCGCGCTCTGGCCTACTGCCAGTCGCAGATCACTCGGCCGGCCGACACCGTCGTCGTCCTCATCAGCGACCTCTACGAAGGGGGCATACGCGACGAGATGCTGAAGCGGGTCGCGGCGATGAAGGCGTCGGGCGTGCAGTTCGTCGCCCTGCTCGCGCTCTCCGACGAAGGCGCTCCCGCGTACGACCGCGAGCACGCGGCCGCCCTCGCCGCGCTCGGCGCCCCGGCCTTCGCCTGCACCCCGGACCTCTTCCCCGAGGTGATGGCGGCGGCGATCGAGAAGCGCCCCCTCCCGGTGCCGGACACGCCGTGACCGCTGCGGATTCCGTAGCCCCGTCGCCACCCGACGGCCGTGTCCGGGCGTACTGAGGCCCATGTCACAACCGGGCCCGCGGCCCCCTCACCCCGCGTCCGGGCGCGTCGTGAGGTCCACAACACCCTGTCCCCACCTGTGCCGTGGACCCCGAGGCCACCCTCGGGGCCCCCTACGGACCGCCCTCCTTCCCCTACGATCTGTGACCCGTATCACCGCTCCGTTGTGATCTGCGATTTAGGGACCCACGTCCCTCGGGGATAACCTGCGAGACGGACATGCCGCGTCCACGGACACCGTGTACGCCTCCCTTGTGACAGCGCAGTCACGTTGCCCTTCGCGGCACGCCCACGCAGACAACGAACCGCGATCATCAGAAAAGGGACGGACGCGCGTGGACCTGTTCGAGTACCAGGCGAGGGACCTCTTCGCCAAGCACGGTGTACCGGTGCTGGCCGGTGAAGTCATCGACACGCCTGAGGCGGCGCGCGAGGCCACCGAGCGTCTTGGCGGCAAGTCGGTCGTCAAGGCGCAGGTGAAGGTCGGCGGCCGCGGCAAGGCCGGCGGCGTGAAGCTGGCCGCCACCCCGGACGAGGCCGTCGCCCGCGCGACGGACATCCTCGGGATGGACATCAAGGGCCACACGGTCCACAAGGTGATGATCGCGGAGACCGCTCCGGAGATCCTCGAGGAGTACTACGTCTCGTACCTCCTCGACCGCACCAACCGCACCTTCCTCGCCATGGCGTCCGTCGCCGGTGGCATGGACATCGAGGAGGTCGCCGCGACGACCCCCGAGAAGCTCGCGAAGGTGCCCGTCGACTCCAACACCGGTGTCGACATCGAGAAGGCCCGCGAGATCGTGGCCCTGGCGCAGTTCCCGGCCGAGGTGGCCGAGAAGGTCGCCGAGGTCCTCGTGACCCTGTGGAAGACCTTCGTCGCCGAGGACGCGCTCCTCGTCGAGGTCAACCCGCTGGCCAAGGTCGCCTCCGGCGACATCCTGGCCCTGGACGGCAAGGTGTCTCTCGACGAGAACGCCGACTTCCGTCAGCCCGACCACGAGGCGCTCGAGGACAAGGCCGCAGCCAACCCGCTCGAGGCTGCCGCCAAGGCCAAGAACCTCAACTACGTCAAGCTCGACGGCGAGGTCGGCATCATCGGCAACGGCGCCGGCCTGGTCATGTCGACCCTGGACGTCGTCGCGTACGCCGGTGAGAACCACGGCGGCGTGAAGCCGGCCAACTTCCTCGACATCGGCGGCGGCGCCTCCGCCGAGGTCATGGCGAACGGCCTGGAGATCATCCTGGGCGACCCGGACGTCAAGTCCGTGTTCGTCAACGTCTTCGGTGGAATCACCGCCTGTGACGAGGTCGCCAACGGCATCGTCCAGGCCCTGGAGCTCCTCGCCTCCAAGGGCGAAGAGGTCACCAAGCCGCTGGTCGTGCGCCTCGACGGCAACAACGCGGAGCTGGGTCGCAAGATCCTGTCGGACGCGAACCACCCGCTCGTGCAGCGTGTGGACACCATGGACGGCGCGGCCGACAAGGCCGCCGAGCTCGCGGCTGCGAAGTAAGGGACGAGGTCAAGCACACCATGGCTATCTTCCTCACCAAGGACAGCAAGGTCATCGTCCAGGGCATGACCGGTGCCACGGGCATGAAGCACACCAAGCTCATGCTGGGTGACGGCACCAACATCGTCGGTGGCGTGAACCCGCGCAAGGCCGGCACGTCCGTCGACTTCGACGGCACCGAGGTCCCGGTCTTCGGCTCCGTCGCCGAGGCGATGGAGAAGACGGGCGCCAACGTCTCCGTCCTCTTCGTCCCGCCGGCCTTCGCCAAGGCCGCCGTGGTCGAGGCGATCGACGCCGAGATCCCGCTGGCCGTCGTCATCACCGAGGGCATCGCCGTCCACGACTCCGCCGCCTTCTGGGCGTACGCGCAGTCGAAGGGCAACAAGACCCGCATCATCGGCCCGAACTGCCCCGGTCTCATCACCCCGGGCCAGTCCAACGCCGGCATCATCCCGGGCGACATCACGAAGCCGGGCCGCATCGGCCTGGTCTCGAAGTCCGGCACGCTGACGTACCAGATGATGTACGAGCTCCGTGACATCGGCTTCTCGTCCGCCGTCGGTATCGGTGGCGACCCGGTCATCGGTACGACGCACATCGACGCTCTCGCGGCGTTCGAGGCCGACCCCGAGACCGACCTGATCGTCATGATCGGCGAGATCGGCGGCGACGCCGAGGAGCGTGCGGCGGACTTCATCGCGAAGAACGTCACCAAGCCGGTCGTCGGCTACGTCGCGGGCTTCACCGCGCCCGAGGGCAAGACCATGGGCCACGCCGGCGCCATCGTCTCCGGCTCCTCCGGCACCGCCCAGGCGAAGAAGGAGGCCCTCGAGGCCGCGGGCGTCAAGGTCGGCAAGACGCCGACCGAGACGGCCAAGCTGGCGCGCGCGATCCTCGCGGGCTGAAGCACCGTCTGAACCGCACAGGTGGGCCCCGCCCCTCCCGGGAAACCGGGAGGGGCGGGGCCCACTCGCGTCTGCGCCGCCGCGTCTGCGCCCACGGGCTCCTGGGGCTACTCGGGCTCGGGGATCAGCCGCTCCGGACCGTGGTGCGGCTGTGAGCGCAGCTTGTCGCGCAGCTGCTTGTCCTCCGAGGTGAGCTTCTGCGAGCCGCCGCGGACGGGAACGCCGTTGACGGTCTCGCCCGGGTGGTTCACCGGCAGGTACTGCGTCGGCGCGGTCGCGGCAGTGAAGGCCGTCACGCCGATGAGCGCCGCCGTCACACCGACCACCGCCCGCGTCCACAGCCGGGAGCGCCGCTCGCTGCCCGACCGTACGCTCTCGGCCTCCGCGAGCCTCGCCGTCGGCGCCTCGGCGACCAGGGCGCCCAGCCGCTCGTGCAGGGCGTCGGGGTCGGCGAGCTCGGGCACGCGCTGCCCGATGACGGTACGGGCGTGCAGCAGCCGGTTGGCGGCTGCGGGGGTGCTCGCCTCGGTCTCGGCCGCCGTCTCGGGCAGGTCGAGGCCGAGTCCGTCGTAGAGCAGGACGGTACGGCGGTACGGCGGCGGCAGTTCGAGCAGCGCCGCGAGCAGGGCCCGGCGCCCGGCCTCGATGGGCGGCGCGTCGGGGTGCTTGTGGGCGCGGCGGAACCGGTGCCAGGGGGAGAGCGCGTACTCGTACGCGGCCGCCCGCACCCAGCCGACGGGGTCGCGGTCCACCGCGACCTCGGGCCAGTTCTCCCAGGCCTGGTGGAAGGCGCGCTCGACGGATTCCTGGGAGAGCCGACGACGGCCGGTCAGCAGGTACGTCTGATGGACGAGACCGGGGGCCGCGTGCGCGTAGAGCGCGTCGAAGGCCTCCTCGGGGGTGAGGGTGGGCTCCACCGGGGGTGTGGCCGGGGGCGCGGGTGGTTCGGGTGCGAGGAGGGTCTCCACCGGTTTCTGCCGCTCCTGGGGGTATCGGGTGGCGGGGGCGCCGGACCGGACGGGCCGGGAGGGCCTCCGTCCGAGGCCGAGGCCGGGTCCGGCGGGCGCCGGGGTCTTGGGAGGCTTGGCGGCCCGCTTGGCCGCGGCCTTGGGGCGGGTACTCGCCGGCGGCGCGGCGGGCGCCGCGGCGGGCTTGCCGGGCCTGGGAGTTTCCGAGGCCCGGGCGGGCGTGGCCCGGGGGTTGGTGCGGCCGCCGACGCCGGACCCCGCTCCCGGACCGGCCGTGTCGTCCCTGGACTCGGGCGACGCCTGGGAACCCGTTCCCGGCCCGGACGTGGCCTCGGGTCGGGGGGCGACCTCGGACGGGGCGGCGACCCCGTGGTCCGTAAGCCCGGGCGCGGTCCCGGAGCCGGACGCCGCATCGGAGTCCGTCCCCGGCCCGGACGTGGCCTCGGGTCGGGGGGCGACCTCGGACGGGGCGGCGACCCCGTGGTCCGTAAGCCCGGGCGCGGTCCCGGAGTCGGCCGCCTCGGAGTCCGTACCCGGCACGGACGCGGGCCTCGGTGGAGAGGCGGTATCGGAGGTTGTCCCCGGCCCGGGCGTCGACACGGGCCGGGGTGTCGAGCCGGCGTCGGCCTCGGGGGCGATTCCCGGCTCTGTCTCCCCTGCGGTCCGCACATGGGCCGGCGTGGGTGACGCAAGTGGGGTGCTCGGGGGCGTGACAGCGCCCTCGGGGGCGCTCAGGAGCTTGGCGTACGCCTCTCGCTTTCGGCCGCGTGGCTCCGTGCGGCCGGTTTCCCAGGAACGGAGCGTTGCCCGTGAGACGCCCATCGCGTCGGCCACGTGTTCCTCGCTCAGGCCCAGGGCCTCACGCAAACGGCGCCGCTCCTTCGGAGACGGCAGCGAGAGGGAATCGGCTGTACCCCGACTCGACGGACTCATGGGCGACTACCTCCCGCAGAGCTACTCCGGGCGGAAAAGTACATAAACGTATCTTGAGCGACACAACGGCGGTTTGCCTGTTACGCGTGAAAAGCGCGTGTCGTTGGGAGCATGGGCGCGTGACCCACCTGACCGAGCACACCCCCTTGTCGACGGCCGATCCCCGGGTCCGGGGCGGCCGCTCTGCCGCGCTGGCGACCGCCGTCGGACGTGGCGGGGTGGCGGCCGGGCTCGGGCTCGGCGCGCTGGCCGTACTCGTCATGGCGGCGTGGATCAGCTCGCCGTACCCCGACAGCGGGCCCGGCGAGGCCCTGCACACGGTCGCCGGGCTGTGGCTGCTCGCCCACGGAGTGGACCTCGTCCGCGCGGAGACCCTCACCGGGGTGCCCGCGCCCCTCGGCGTCACCCCGCTGCTGCTCATGGCCCTGCCGGGCTGGCTCGCGCACCGGGCCGCACGGGACACCCTGGAGTCGGCGGGGGGCGGGCCCAGGCTCTCCACGGGCGGCGCGATGACCGCGGTGTGCGGGGGATATCTGCTGGTCGCGGCCGGTGTCGTGGTCTACGCGGCGAACGGTCCGCTCCCGGCGGACCCGCTGACCGCAGCCCTCTGGCTGCCCACGACGGCCGCCGCCGCGGCGGGCCTGGGCGTCTGGACGGCCAACGGGCGACCGCTGCCGGAACAGGAACACGCGACCGTGGCGCTGCGGGCGGCCGGGACGGCGCTCGTTGCTCTGTTCGGGGGAGGCGCGGCGCTGTTCGGGGTCTCGCTGGTCTGGCACGCGAACGGGGCACAGCACTCGTTCGCCGGGCTCGCGGGGGAGTGGACCGGGCAGGTCTCGGTCCTGCTCCTGGCCGCCTCGCTGCTGCCGAACGCGGCTGTGTGGGCCGCGTCGTACGGTCTCGGGCCCGGGTTCGCGCTCGGCGCGGGTGCCACGGCGACGCCGCTCGGCCTCACGGGCACCGCCGCGGTTCCGCCCTTCCCGCTGCTCGCCGCCCTGCCGGCGCAGGGCCCCGGCACCTGGCCGCACTGGACCGCCGCCGTCGTCCCGCTCGTCGCGGTGCTGCTCCTGGGCGCGGCCGTGGGGCGGTCGGCGCGGACCTGGACGGGCCGGGAGGCGGCGCTGACGGCCCTGGTCGCGGCCTGGGCGTGCGGCGCGGTGGTGACGCTCCTCGCGGCGCTCGCGGGCGGCCCCCTCGGGGTGGGCCGGCTGTCCGCGTTCGGCCCGGTGTGGTGGCAGACGGGGGCGGCGGCGGTGCTGTGGTGCGCGGCGCTGGGAGTGCCGGCGGCCCTGGGTGTACGGGTCTGGATGCGGCGCGGCTCGAAGCCGGAGCGGGCCGCCCTCGTGCCGGCGCCCGTACCGCTCGCGTCCGTCGCCGCCCCCGCGTTCGCACCCAAGCCCGTGCCCGTGCCCGTGCCGGCGCCCGTACCTGAGCCGCTCGCCGAGGGGGAGGACGGCGAGGGCGGGTTCGAGCCGTACGGCTACCTCCCGGCGGCCTGGGAACAGACCCCGCCGCCCCCGCCGCCCCCACCGCCGTCCCAGCCGGCCTCGGAGACGCCCACGGCCCCGGAGACGCCCACGGCCCGGGAGACGCCCATGGCCCCGGAGACGCCGACGGCGCCGGAGTCACCCCCGGCGCCGGAGACGCACCATCCGGCGCCCCGAGAGGACTAGGCGGTCCTGTCTACTCCTGCACCCCGAAGACCTCGCGCAGCGGCTCAGGCAGCAGGTCGTTGCAGGCCAGCTGGCCGGACTTGGTCAGGGCGTCGTCGGCACAGGTGTAGAAGTCGCGGTACACGAGCTGCATCGTGAAACCGCCCGCGACGATCAGCAGCGAGAGCACCGCGGCGACCAGGCCGCTGATGGCCGCCGTGCGCTGTGCGCGCGCCGGGAGGCCGGTGGCCGGGGTGGCCGGTGCCGGCGGCGTGGAGGGATCCGAGGGCGGCGCCTTGGGCTTGGCGCGCAGCGCGCTGATCGCCCAGTACAGGGCGAGCGCGCCCAGGAGCAGCGCCAGCTCCCGGATCTCGAAGATGGCGAAGAAGAAGGCCCACATGCCCGCGAGCAGCGCGTACCGTGCCCGCCGCTGCGCGGGGTCCGTCGGGTCCCACTTCGGATTCGGCCCCTGGCCCTGCTCCGGGCCTCCCTGGCGGTCGGGGCGGCGGCCGAAGCCGTCGGAAGAGCGGCCCGGCTGGCGGCTGCTCCAGCGGCCTCGGGAGCCACCCGAGCCCGAGCCGCCCGAGCCTCCGGAGTCGCCGGACGACGCGTCGTCGTCCGAGCCCTCCGGCCGCCGTGGCTGCCACGGCTGGTCCGGCTGCCCCTCGGGCGGCGGCGCGAACGGATTGTTGTCGTCCGTGGACTGGCGTTCCGGCATCTGCTGAACGTCTTCCCTCTGTCGTCGCAACTGCTGTCTCAACTGCTGTTTCAACTGCCGTGTCAACTGGTGTCTCTAGTGTCGTCGAACCCTGACGCTACCCCCCGGCCACGCCCCCGTCCCGTGGGGGCCGCCCGGTGTGCCGGTATCGTTGCTGACGGTCGGGCCCTTCGTAGGGTTCCCCGTATTCGGAGGCACGATTCCTTTGTGCGACCGTACAAACACCACGGAAAGAGTGACCGAGTGGCCGCCGCCCGCCTCGTCGTCCTGGTCTCCGGGTCCGGCACCAACCTCCAGGCCCTGCTCGACGCCATCGCCGCCGACCCCGAGGGGTACGGGGCGGAGATCGTCGCCGTCGGCGCGGACCGCGACCACATCGCCGGCCTGGAGCGCGCCGAACGCGCCGGACTGCCCACCTTCGTGTGCAAGGTGAAGGACCACACGACCCGCGAGGAGTGGGACCGCGCCCTGGCCGAGGCCACCGCCGCGTACGAGCCCGACCTCGTCGTCTCGGCCGGTTTCATGAAGATCGTCGGCAAGGAGTTCCTCGCCCGCTTCGGCGGTCGGGTCGTCAACACCCACCCGGCGCTGCTGCCCAGTTTTCCCGGTGCCCATGGAGTGCGGGACGCACTCGCGTACGGCGCGAAGGTCACCGGATGCACCGTCCACTTCGTCGACGACGGCGTCGACACCGGCCCGATCATCGCCCAGGGCGTGGTCGAGGTCCGGGACGAGGACGATGAAGACGCTCTCCATGAGCGCATCAAGGAAGTCGAGCGCTCACTGCTCGTCGAGGTCGTGGGGCGTCTGGCCCGGCACGGCTACCGCATTGAGGGACGAAAGGTAACAATCCCGTGACCGCCGAAGGTACGAAGCGCCCCATCCGCCGCGCACTCGTCAGCGTCTACGACAAGACCGGCCTTGAGGAGCTGGCCCGCGGCCTGCACGAGGCGGGTGTCTCCCTCGTCTCCACCGGCTCCACCGCCTCGAAGATCGCCGCGGCCGGCGTCCCGGTCACCAAGGTCGAGGAGCTCACCGGCTTCCCCGAGTGCCTGGACGGCCGCGTCAAGACGCTCCACCCGCGCGTGCACGCCGGCATCCTCGCCGACCTGCGCCTGGAGGACCACCGCAAACAGCTCGCCGAGCTGGGCGTCGAGCCCTTCGACCTGGTGATCGTGAACCTGTACCCGTTCAAGGAGACCGTCGCCTCCGGCGCCACTCCCGACGAGTGCGTCGAGCAGATCGACATCGGCGGCCCGTCGATGGTCCGCGCCGCCGCCAAGAACCACCCCTCCGTGGCCGTGGTCACGAGCCCGGAGCGGTACGCCGACGTCCTCGCGGCGGCCCAGGGCGGCGGCTTCGACCTGACCACGCGCAAGCGCCTTGCTGCCGAGGCCTTCCAGCACACCGCCGCGTACGACGTGGCGGTCGCCTCCTGGTTCGCCGACGACTACGCCGCCGCCGACGACTCCGGCTTCCCCGACTTCCTGGGCGCCACCTACGAGCGCTCCAACGTGCTGCGCTACGGCGAGAACCCGCACCAGGGCGCCGCGCTCTACGTCGACGGCACCGGCGGCCTGGCCGACGCCGAGCAGCTGCACGGCAAGGAGATGTCGTACAACAACTACACGGACACCGACGCCGCGCGCCGGGCCGCGTACGACCACACCGAGCCCTGCGTCGCGATCATCAAGCACGCCAACCCGTGCGGCATCGCCGTCGGCGCGGACGTCGCCGAGGCGCACCGCAAGGCGCACGCCTGCGACCCGCTCTCCGCGTTCGGCGGCGTGATCGCCGTCAACCGTCCGGTCTCCGTCGCGATGGCCGAGCAGGTCGCCGAGATCTTCACCGAGGTCGTCGTCGCCCCCGGCTACGAGGACGGCGCCGTGGAGATCCTCGCCAAGAAGAAGAACATCCGCGTCCTGCGGGCCGAGGGCGCCCCGGCCAACCCGGTCGAGGTCAAGCCGATCGACGGCGGCGCGCTCCTGCAGGTCACCGACCGTCTCCAGGCCGCGGGCGACGACCCGGCGAACTGGACCCTGGCGACGGGCGACGCCCTGTCCGCCGAGGAGCTGGCGGAGCTCGCCTTCGCCTGGAAGGCCTGCCGCGCGGTCAAGTCCAACGCGATCCTGCTCGCCAAGGACGGCGCCTCGGTCGGCGTCGGCATGGGCCAGGTCAACCGCGTCGACTCCGCGAAGCTCGCGGTCGAGCGCGCGGGCGAGGAGCGGGCGCGCGGCTCGTACGCCGCGTCGGACGCCTTCTTCCCGTTCCCGGACGGCCTGGAGATCCTCACGGCGGCGGGCGTCAAGGCCGTCGTGCAGCCGGGTGGATCGGTGCGGGACGAGCAGGTCGTCGAGGCCGCGAAGAAGGCGGGCGTGACCATGTACTTCACGGGCACGCGCCACTTCTTCCACTGACACGTCATCCATTGATACGAGGACGGCGCCCCCTGCGACAGGGGGCGCCGTCTTTTCTGCCGTACGGGAAGCTCAGCCGCGCAGGGTCTCCGCGGGCGCGATGCGGGACGCCGCGAGCGCCGGGTACACCCCGGCCGCCATGCCCACCGCGAGGCCGAGCAGTGGCCCGGCGGCGGTGAGCCGGGGGTCGAGGACCACCAGCCAGCCCTTCGCCAGCGCCGTACCCGCCGTCACATCCACCCCGACGGCGGTCCCCAGCACTCCGCCCACCAGCCCCAGGAGCCCGCACTCCACGAGGAATTGGGCGGAGACCGCCGCCCGGCCGGCGCCGACCGCACGGCGCAGTCCGATCTCGGAGCGGCGCTCGACCACGGAGACGTACGTGGTGTTGCTGACGCCGAGTGCGCCGATCAGCAGGGACACCCCGGCCAGCCCGAGGAACAAGGCCCGCGTCTCGCTCTCCACGCCGCCGCGGAAGGTCCCGAGATCGGCCGGGACGATGGCCGCGAGCCGGTCGGGGCCCTCCGGGTGGAGCGCCAGCGGGGCCTCCAGGCCGACCTGCTGGGCGGCGCCCGGTTCGGTGCGCAGGACCGCCTCGGTGGCGCCGAAGACCAGGTGATCGCTCCCGGCCGCCTGTTGGGGGCGGTTCAGGACTCCGCCGTCCGTCGCGCAGGAGGTGTACGGGACGATCACGCTGCCGGTCAGCCGGGCCTCCCCGGCCGGGGCCCGGAAGGTGCCGATCACGGTGAAGGGCCGGCCGGCGAGATGGACCGAGGGGGCCGCCTCCGGGGTCTATTCGAGGAGCGCGTCAAGGCCGAGCGCCTTGGCGGCCACCGTGTCCACCAGCGCCACCGCGTCGCCGCGCGCCATGTGCCCCGCGTCCGGCAGCCGCCCGGAACGGGCGGTGACACCGAGGGCCGCGAGGGCGCCTCGTCGGCGGCAAGGACGCGCAGCTCCTGCGGTGTCGCCCAGTCGTATCCGCGGCCGAGGGCCGAGACCGTCGGGCGTTCGTCGGCGGTGCAGAGCAGCCCGGCCGACCGTACGCCGTTCAGTTTCCGCGCCCGTACCGCCGCCGCGGTCGTCGGCCGTGCCGCCTCGTTGTGGAAGCGGACGGTCACGGCGGTCGCCTTCAGCGCGTCGAAGCGGCCGGACACGGCGTCCGCGGCGCTCGCCGTGATGCCGGCGCTCGCCAGCGCGGCGGCGATGCCGAGCGCGATGCCGAGGACGGTCAGGACGGAGCGCAGCCGGCGCCCGAGGACGGCATGCACCGCCTGGACGACGACGTCCGTGAAGGCGGTCCCGGTCCGCTCCCGCTTCGGCCTGCCGGTCCGCTCCTGCTTCCCGGTCCGCTCCCGCTTCGGCCTGCCGGTCCGCTCCTGCTTCCCGGTCCGCTCCCGCTTCGGCCTCCCGGTTCGCTCCTGCTCCCGCTTTCCGGGCCGCTCAGACCACATGTCCGTCCACGACCCTCAGTTCGCGGTCGGCCCGCTCCGCCACGTCCCGCTCGTGGGTCACCACGACGACCGTGCGTTCCGGGGTGACGAGTCCGCGCAGCAAGGTCATCACCTGGTCGGTGTTGGCCGAGTCCAGGTTCCCGGTCGGTTCGTCGCAGAGCAGCACCGACGGCTCGTGCACCACTGCCCTGGCCAGGGCGACCCGCTGCCGTTCGCCGCCGGAGAGCGTCGTGGGGCGCGCCGAGATCCGGTGGCCGAGCCCGACCGACCGCAGTGCCCGCTCGGCGCGCTCCCGGCGGTCGGCGCGCGGGTGGCGCGTATGCACCAGCGGCAGCTGCACATTGCGCAGACAGTTCAGGTACGGCACCAGATGGAACGACTGGAAGACGAACCCGAGCCGGGTCGCCCGCAGCCGGGTCCGCTCCCGCTCGCCGAGCGTTCGGACGTCGACGCCGTCCATGGCGTACGTGCCGCCCGTGGCGGTGTCGAGGAGGCCCAGGATGTTGAGGAGGGTCGACTTGCCGGAGCCGGAGGGCCCGGTGACGGCGACCATCTCGCCGGTACGGATCTCCAGCGTCGCGTCGCTGAGCGCGGTCACCGGCGTGACCGCCGGATAGGTCTTGGAGACCCTGCGCATCGAGATCACCACCCGCTGCCCGGGTACGGCTCCGTCAGCCAAGGCCCGCCTCCCGGTACGCGTACCCGACGAGCAGCTGCGCGCCCTTCGCGAGCGCGGGATCGGTGCCGGTCACCGCCGCCCGGCCGCCGACCGTGAGACCCACGTCGACCGGTACGTGCCGGCGCCTGTCGCCCTGGACGACGGTGACCGAGACAAGCCCGGCCGGGTCGGTCCAGAGTGCGGAGACGGGCACGATCAGGGAGTCGGGCGAGCTGCTGCGGCGGACCGCCTCGACCTTCACCGGGCTGCCGAGCGCCGTGTCCGGCACTGCGCCGGTGACGTCGAAGTACGCGTGGCGGGGGCTCCCGGTCGACACCCTCTCGTACGCGCTCCGGAGCACGGCCCCGTCGAGCCGGGCGCCGGTGACCTTCGCGCGCGTGCCCTGGGGGAGGGAGGTGAAGTCGGGCAGGGCCGTGTCCGACACCGGGACCTTGATCTGCCAGCGGCCACCGGTCACGGTGAAGAGGGGCTCCGAGGCGTTCACGCCGACACGGCCGGAGACCTCGCCGACGGTCGCCGGGAGCGAGCCCATGAAGACGACCTCGGCCATGGGGAGTGTGACGACGGTCCGGGTACGGGGCGGCGGCGTCCCGGCGGTCCCGGCGATCCCGCCCGATCCCTCCGAGCCGGCGCTCGCATCGGTGCCGCCTCCGGTGCCGCCTCCGGTCCCGCCGACGGGCCCACCGTCCGTCCCGCTCCCGCCCGTCTTGCCGCCCGTCTTCCCGACCGTGCCGTCGGCGGATCCACCCTCGGCCCCCGGCAGAGGCCGGTATCCCGCGCTCCTGTACAGCCGCTTCAGGTCCCGGGCCGTGCGGTCGTCGAACGTGCCGGTGGCGGGAGTTCCGTACAACTGCCCCAATGCCTGCTGGAGTTGGCGTACGTCAGGGCCCTGCATTCCCTCGCCGAGATCGCGATAGGCCGGGAACGCTCCTTCGAGGAGGAACAGCGGACGGCCGGAGATCTCCGCCCCGAGCGACCCGTTGGCGAGCTTCCCGCCGGGTTTCAGGGAGAGCCGGGTCACGACCTGCCGGGCCGCGCCCTCGCTCGACTCGGGCCGCGCACGACCAGGTTGCTGCTGCGGGTCAGCGTGCCGTCCCAGGTCCTGCGGTCGACAAGGGGGCCCGCCTCCGCGGGCACGGTGACGCTGGAGCGCGGCGGGGCGGCGGCCGAGGCGGCGCGCTGCTCGGGCGTACGGGCCTGGGAGGCGGCGAGCCAGGCGCTGCCGCTCGCCGCCAGCGCGACGACGACTCCGACCGTGGCCGCGACCCGGGCCCAGCGGCGCCGTGGGCCGGGGACCACCTCGCCGCCGCAGGAGTCCTCGTCCGAGGCATGGCTCCCGCCGCTGATCTCCACCTCAGGACTCCAGTATCTTCTGGGCTTTCTTCTGAGCCTCGGTCAGGATTTCCTGATAGGCGGCGAGGTCGGCCTCGTTCTTGACGTAAAGCGCGCTCAGAGCCCGCTGATTCGCGGTGCGCCATACCGTGTCGTACTTCGAGGTGTCGGCACAGCTCGCGTTGGCCTTCGCCTGGGCGATCTCATTCTTTCGGCCGGATTCGACCGCCGCCGCGTCAAGATTCTTTCCGGCGTCTTTTCCGCCGTAGTAGTCCTTGGCCTTCTTCACCGCATCGGTCGGAGATTTCAGCCCTCCGTATCCCGCTTTCTCCATGCAGGAGGACCAGCTTCCGACGGCTTTCAGGAATGTGTCCGACTGTTCCGCCCGGCGGCCGGCCTCGTGGCGCATTCCGTTGTCGGTCAGCCACATGAGGCGGAGATACTTCGGCATGTCGCCGTAGAGCTTCTTCCGGGTCTCTCCGATGCAACCGCCGCTCGGCGAGGCGAACTTGCCTTCCCCGGTCTCGTAGCTGACGACCTGGTCGGGGGCCCCGTTCTTGGCCAGGGTGTACCGCTGCTTCTCCGAGTCGGGCAGGTCGCGCCAGGCGCCGGGCTGCTCCTGCGTGGAGTTCTCCGGCTGCTCGCCCCCGGCGTCCGGCGCGGCGCCGTAGCCGTTCCGGGCGGCCTGCTCGGTGGTGGGCGAGACGCGCCCCTCGGGGGCCTTGTCGCCTTCCGCCTCCGGCGAGGCGACCGGGTCCGGCGGGTGGACGGTGAACCCCTGGGCGGCCATGCACTTCTTGGTGATCCGCAGCTCCATCGCACCGACCTGGCGGGCGAGTTCCTTGGCGGAGGCGAAGGCCGACGTGGCCTTGGCGGCGCTCGCCGAGTCGGGTGCGGCGGCCGGGCCGCCGGAGGGGCCGCCGGCCTCGTCGCGGCCGGTGCCGGAGCCGGAGCTGCATCCGACGACGGCGGCCAGGGCGGCGGCGGCCCGGAGTGCCGGGCCTCGGACGGCCGGGCGGCTCTCAGTCGAGCGTCAGCACCAGCCGGTGCCGTCGTACTTGTGCGAGCGGCCGTTGTCGTTCTGCGAGGAGCCGCCCTGGTGGAGCTCGTAGCCGGGGTTGAAGCAGGTGTTCACCGTGCGGTACTCGCTGAGGGCGTACACCTTCACCGTCACGCTCCACCGGTTCCGCCAGGAGCTGTCCTTGTCGTAGATCTCCGGCTGGCCGGAGCCCCAGTTGGAGTCCGCGATGTTGAAGCGGTACATGGGGTACGACTGACTGAAGCTGCTTGCCTGATAGACACAGAAGTTGCCGTCGTAGCAGTTCCGGTCGACCGCCTGGGCGGGAGCCGAGGCGACCATCGTCATACCGGCCGCGGCGGCGGCGCCGAGAACGGCGGCCATGACTCTGCTGCAGGACCATGTGCTCTTCCTTTCACGTGCCAGTGAGTGGGAAAAACTGGTCTTGCCGGTCGAGGAAGCTAGCACGGCGTTTGACGGCCTCGGACGGAACTTTTGGCTCCGCGGGGCGAGTTCGGGCCAGCGTCAATGCGAGGTGGCCGAAATATCGCAGCGTGATGGAACGATTCCGCTCATGATGAATGCGTGAGCGCGTAGATCCTCTTCGTGTGCAGCCAGTGGGAATCGCGGACAGGTAGGGGGTGCATGGGAGTGGAGTGGCGAATTCCAACTCCGGTCAATGTGACCCGCATCACACTCCCTTGATCTACTTTCCGGGTTTCCCCTTCCGTGCGGGTTTGACCGGTGATTCCGTCGGTCGCGCCCTCTCTGGTCTAATGGGTTGCTCTTTTGTCGGCGGCTGCTAGGTGGGGGCGCGGTGTTGGATGTACAGAACGGGGCGGCGGCGGAGACGTCCGCCCCGGAGACCGGCGCCGGACCGCCGGACGACAGTCCCTCCGAAGCGCCCCTGCGGCCGTACGTCCTCGCGGCGGCCGTGCTCTGCGCGCTGTACTTCCTCTACTCCTGGGTGCAGTACGAGCAGTTCCGTACGCCCTCCTGGGACCTCGGGATCTTCAACCAGTCCGTCAGGGCCTACGCCGAGTTCCGGGCGCCGGTCGTCGACATCAAGGGCCCGGGCTTCCTCATACTCGGGGACCACTTCAGTCCGGTCACCGCACTTCTCGCGCCCCTGTACTGGATCTGGTCCTCCCCGCTCGCCCTTCTCTTCGCGCAGGCCGCGCTCTTCGCCGCCTCCGCCGTCGTCGTCGGCCGCACCGCGCAGCAGGTGCTCGGCAGCCGCGCGGCCGGCCTCGGCCTCACCGTGGCCTACGGCCTGTCCTGGGGCCTCCAGGAAGCGGTCAAGTCCGACTTCCACGAAATCGCCTTCGCCGTCCCGCTCCTCGCGCTGACCTGCCGGGCCCTGCTCCTGGGGCGCTGGACCGCCGCCGTCGCATGGTCCGTTCCCCTCGTCCTGGTCAAGGAGGACATGGGGCTCACCGTCGCCATGGTCGGCGCGGTCCTCTTCGTGCGGGGGCAGAAGCGCCTCGGTGCCGCCGTGGCCGCGTTCGGCACCGCCTTCTTCGCCCTGACGGTCCTGGTCCTGATCCCCGCGGCGAGCCGGGTCGGCCAGTACGACTACTGGGCCAAGATCGAGAAGTCGAACGAAGGGGCCGACGTCTCCTTCGCGCACGCCGTGCTCTCGTCGCTCGGCTCCGACGTCAAGTGGGAGATGCTCTTCTTCCTCATCGGCATCACCGGCTTCCTCGCCCTGCGCTCCCCGCTGATGCTGCTCGTGCTGCCGACGCTCGGCTGGCGCTTCCTCTCCCAGGATCCGAACCACTGGGGGATGATCTGGCACTACAGCGCCATCCTGATGCCGGTCGTCTTCCTCGCGCTCGTCGACGCCGTGCGCGCCGTCCGCACCTCGCCGCGCGGCTGGCTCGTCGCGTACGGGAAGGTCGCCGTCCCCGTCGTCACGGCCGTCTCGATCGTGATCGCCCTGGACCTCCCGCTGCGGGAGCTGCTCCGCTCGGAGACGTACGCCACGGACAGCCGGACGCTGGACGCGAGGCGTGCGGTGGACGCGGTCCCGGAGGGGGCGAGCGTGGAGACCAATGTGACGCTGATGGCCCACCTCACGGCGGACCGCACCGTCTACTGGGTGGGCGGCGCGAAGGGCGTCAGCCCCGACTACCTCGCCCTCGACCTCGACTCGGGCTGGTCCCAGCCGGTGACGGACCCGGTCCAGCTGGCGGCGTCGCTGCACCCGGAGGCGCGGTACGAGGTGTCGACGCGGGCGGGACAGTTCGCGGTGCTGCGCCGCGTGTGATGTGTGTGGCGTGTGTCGCGTGTACGTACGCGAAGGGGCCCGGTTCCTGGTGGAACCGGGCCCCTTCGCGTGAGTGGATCAGTACTGCTGCGTGTTGCGCTTGAACCAGGCCGCGCCCTCGGTCTTGGCGAGGAAGACGATGATCAGGACGCCCATCGCGAGGCTGACCAGGGCGAACGGGTTCATGCCGATCAGGTTGACGACACTGCCCAGGGTCACGAGGGAGCCGTAGACGATGCCGGAGATGCGGATGCCGTTACCACCGGACTTGATCTTCGCGGCCATGACGATGGCCCACACGCCGAACGCGAGGCCGATGACGCCGAAGACGACCATCATCACGGCGAGGGCGTCGACGGCGTCCTGGCCCTGGGCGTCCAGCTCGCCGGAGCTGGCCATCTGCTCGGCGAACCAGCTGCTGGCCACCATGGCGAGAACGCCGAAGAGGGCCTGCAGGATGCCGAGGACCCAGAGCATCACGCGCACGGCCTTCACCCCGCCCGGCATCTCCATGGCCGCGCCCGGGTAACCGCCCACGCCATACGGCTGCTGGACCGGCGGAGCCTGCGGGTAGCCGTACTGCTGCGGGGGCACACCCTGCGGAGCCTGCTGCGGGTAGCCGTATCCGGGCTGCTGGCCCTGCGGCTGACCGTATCCGGGCTGCTGTCCCTGCGGCTGGCCGTAGGGGTTGTTCGGTTCGCCGAAGCTCATCGCGGGTTTCCTCCGTGGGTTGTGCGGGGACGACGCGGCCCGCGCGGAGGTACTTCTCACGGCTTTTGAGTGATTTGC
Organism: Streptomyces sp. NPDC039609; assembly: GCF_055596705.1. NCBI lineage: Bacteria > Bacillati > Actinomycetota > Actinomycetes > Kitasatosporales > Streptomycetaceae > Streptomyces > Streptomyces sp. NPDC039609. The sequence goes on along the minus strand of NZ_JBVIUJ010000005.1, from coordinate 214,216 downwards.
CCCCCGGCACTGCCCGCGGCACTGCGCGGTCATCGTCGTCGTAGCATCGACTTTTTGTCCAGTCGGAATGCCGGGAGTTGTGCAAGTGCAACCTCTCCGTTCGCTTGGCGCAGGGCGGTGTACGGCCGAATTGGAACAAGCGAGGGGTCATCCGGGAGGATGGGGCCATGAGCGCCCAGATTCTCGATGGCAAGGCCACCGCAGCCGCGATCAAGTCCGACCTGACCGCCCGTGTGGCGGCCCTCGAGGAGAAGGGCGTCACGCCCGGCCTCGGCACGATCCTGGTCGGCGACGACCCGGGCAGCCAGAAGTACGTCGCGGGCAAGCACCGCGACTGCGCGCAGGTCGGCATCGCCTCCATCCAGCGTGAGCTGCCCGCCACCGCCACGCAGGACGAGATCGAGGCGGTCGTACGCGAGCTCAACGAGGACCCGGCGTGCACCGGGTACATCGTCCAACTTCCGCTCCCCAAGGGCATCGACGAGAACCGCATCCTGGAGCTGATGGACCCGGCCAAGGACGCCGACGGTCTGCACCCGATGAACCTCGGCCGTCTCGTGCTGAACGAGCCGGCGCCGCTGCCCTGCACCCCGTACGGCATCATCCAGCTGCTGCGCGAGCACGGCGTGGAGATCAACGGCGCGGAGGTCGTGGTCGTGGGGCGCGGTGTCACCATCGGGCGTCCGATGCCGCTGTTGCTGACCCGGCGCTCGGAGAACGCGACGGTGACGCAGTGCCACACCGGTACGCGTGACCTGGCGGCGCATCTGCGGCGGGCCGACATCATCGTCGCCGCGGCCGGTGTACCGCACCTGATCAAGGCCGAGGACGTGAAGCCGGGCGCCGCCGTGCTCGACGTCGGTGTCTCGCGCAACGGCGAGGGCAAGATCCTCGGCGATGTCGACCCCGGTGTCTCCGAGGTCGCGGGCTGGATCTCGCCGAATCCCGGCGGTGTGGGCCCGATGACCCGTGCGCAGCTCCTGGTCAACGTCGTCGAGGCCGCGGAGCGCGCGGCCGCGGCGCTCTGACGATGACCTCGCGCGTGAGCGCCAAGGGCGCCGCGGGCGCCGAGGGCCCGGGTGAGGACGTGGACGCGGGCCGGACCGAGGGCCGGACGGAGGGCGAGGCGCCGGACGCCTCCGCCGAGTCCGCAGCCCCCGTCGAGGACCCCGCCGAGCCGTCCGCCAAGGACGCCGCAGCGACCACCCCCGGGCGGTCGCGGCGTCCGCCCGCCATGACCACGGACACCGCGCGGCCCGAGGGCGGCGGCCGGGCCGCTCCCGTCGGGGCGCCCGCGCCGGCGCGGCAGTGGCCGCTGCTGACCGTGCTCGGGCTGACCGCGCTGGGACTGTTCATCGTCGGGACGGATCTGTTCGCGCAGTCGTTCCGGGTCGGCACGATGCTGGTCGGCGTGGCGCTGCTCACCGGCGCGGGGCTGCGGCGCGCGCTGCCGTCCGTCGGGATGCTCGCCGTACGGTCGCGGTTCACCGACATGGTCACGTACGGGGTCATGGGCGGGCTCATCGTGCTGCTGGCGCTCATGGTGCAGCCGAACCCCTGGCTCAGGATCCCGTTCCTGGAGGACGTCCTCCACCTCACGGTCACCTAGCCCCACGACGGAACGGCGGCGCCCGTCCTCTCCCCCGAGGGAGGACGGGCGCCGCCTCCGTTCGAGCGTCATGTACGTGCCAATGTGGTTCAAGGTTCGTCAGCGCCTTGTGGCACGGAAGTGACCATTCCGCTACGCCCCGGGGGCGCACGCCCGATTCGTATGCACCCGTGCGCTCCTGCCCCGGGAACTGCCATCCTGGCCCGGAGCATCCTTCTAGGGGGACACAAAGGGGGACAAGGGGGGAACGCGCATGCCTCGCTGGAAAGCGCTGCCGGACGAACTCGACCCACAGATACGCGAGTTCGCGAGTCAGCTACGACGCCTGGTCGACCGCAGCGGACTGAGCATCGCCGCCGTCGCGGACCGTACCGGCTACAGCAAGACCTCATGGGAGCGGTATCTCAACGGACGGCTCCTCGCGCCCCGGGGCGCCGTCGTCGCGCTCGCCGAGGTGACCGGCACCGACACCGGCCATCTCACGACGATGTGGGAGCTCGCCGAGCGTGCCTGGAGCCGCTCCGAACTGCGCCGCGACCTGACCATGGAGGCCCTGCGGATCTCGCAGGCGCGCGCCGCCCTCGGGGATCCCGGCCCCTCCGGCGCGAACGCCTCGACCGAGACCAGGGGCGGAAGCGACGGCGGCCCGACGCCCGCCCGGCGCACCACGGCCCCCGCCGGACCGGCGCCACCCGCCCCCACGCCGCCCCGGCGGCCCTCCGGGGCCTCACGCCCGCGCCGCGCCGCCCTGATCCTGACCGGCGTCCTCGGCGCCCTGCTCGTCATCGCCGCGGCCGTCCTCCTCACCGACCTCGGGGGCGGCTCCACCGGCGACGACGGGAAGAAGGCCGGCGGCACGCCCACCGCGACCCCGAGCGCGCCGCCCAGCACCACCCTCCCCGCAGGGGTGAAATGCGCCGGAGCCGGCTGCGCGGGCCAGGACCCGGAGGCGATGGGCTGCGGCGGCGCCTTTGCCACCACCGTCTCCCGCGCCAGGGTCGGCACCGCCGGCCAGGTGGAGGTGAGGTACAGCAGGACGTGCGGCGCCGCCTGGGCGCGGATCACCGGGGCGGGCCCCGGCGACACCGTCCGCATCACCGCCGCCGGTACCAGCCAGAACGCGGTGGTGGACGCCGACGCCGACGCGTACACGCCGATGGTCGCCGTGGCCAAGGGCACGGACGCGACGGCCTGCGCGACGCTGAAGAGCGGGGCGAAGGAGTGCACCGGCGAGGGGTGACAGCGCAGCGGCCCGGCGCGGCGGGGGTGCCGGGCGAGCGGTGACCGCGCCGCGGCGCGGTGCGGCGGGGGTGCCGGGCGAGCGGTGACCGCGCCGCGGCGCGGTGCGAAGGCAGTCGGGTGGCAGTGAGCCGGACCACAAGGGGGTGGGGGTTGAGCGGGTCCCGGGTCGGATAGCCTGACCGCTGGATATCTCTTCACGTCGAGACATCGGGTCGACCGATCGATCGTCGATCAGGAGAGGTGTCCAGCATCAGGGGCAGGGACCCCCACCGCCAGCTGTCTTACGGAGATCGCCATGACCCGCACTCCCGTGAATGTCACCGTCACCGGCGCGGCCGGCCAGATCGGCTACGCGCTGCTCTTCCGCATCGCCTCCGGCCACCTGCTCGGCGCGGACGTGCCGGTCAAGCTGCGCCTCCTCGAGATCCCGCAGGGTGTCAAGGCCGCCGAGGGCACCGCCATGGAGCTCGACGACTGCGCCTTCCCGCTGCTCAAGGGCATCGACATCTTCGACGACCCGAACCAGGGCTTCGAGGGCGCGAACGTGGCCCTGCTCGTCGGCGCCCGCCCGCGCACCAAGGGCATGGAGCGCGGCGACCTGCTCGCCGCCAACGGCGGCATCTTCAAGCCGCAGGGCAAGGCCATCAACGACCACGCCGCGGACGACATCAAGGTCCTCGTCGTCGGCAACCCGGCCAACACCAACGCCCTGATCGCCCAGGCCTCGGCCCCGGACGTCCCGGCCGAGCGCTTCACCGCGATGACCCGCCTGGACCACAACCGCGCGCTCTCGCAGCTGGCGGCCAAGACCGGCGCGTCCGTCGAGGACATCAAGCGCCTCACCATCTGGGGCAACCACTCGGCGACCCAGTACCCGGACATCTTCCACGCGGAGATCGCCGGCAAGAACGCCGCCGAGGTCGTCAACGACGAGCAGTGGCTGGCCGACACCTTCATCCCGACCGTCGCCAAGCGCGGCGCCGCGATCATCGAGGCCCGTGGCGCGTCCTCGGCCGCCTCGGCCGCCAACGCCGCGATCGACCACGTCCACACCTGGGTCAACGGCACCGCCGCGGGCGACTGGACCTCCATGGGCATCCCGTCGGACGGCTCCTACGGCGTCCCGGAGGGCCTGATCTCCTCGTTCCCCGTCACCTGCACGGACGGAAAGTACGAGATCGTCCAGGGCCTGGACATCAACGAGTTCTCCCGCGCCCGCATCGACGCCTCGGTCCAGGAGCTGGCCGAGGAGCGCGACGCGGTCCGCGGACTCGGCCTCATCTGAGCCTGAGCCGGCTGTTCCCTCTCCGCCCCCGGTCGTCCGCGACCGGGGGCGGAGTCGTCTCCGCGGCGCTCGGCCCCGTCACGCCGGGCGTCCGAACCCGGCCAGCTCTCCCGCCAGTTCCGCGACGCCCCGCAGGGTGCGCAGCAACAGGCCGTGGCCGAAGGTGATCCGGGCCGCGCCCAGCCGCCCGAGCTCGGCGGGCGACGGCCCGTCGGGCAGGGCCAGCGCGTTGAGCGGTGCGTCGATCCCGGCGCGCAGCAGCGGGAGATGGGCCGCGGGCGCCTTGATCGGGTACACGCAGTCCGCGCCCGCCTCCGTGTAGAGCCGCGCCCGCTCGATCGTGGCGGCCGGATCGTCCACCCCGCGCAGATAGGTGTCCACGCGCGCGTTCAGGAAGAGCCGCGGCCCGGCCTCCGCCCGTACCTCCGCGAGCCAGGCGGCGTGCTCCCGCGGGTCCTTGAGCCCGCCGGAGCGGCTGGTGTCCTCCAGGTTCACCCCGGCCGCCCCGGTCTCCAGGACCCGTGCCACGAGCTCCTTCGGAGCCAGGCCGTAGCCGTCCTCCAGATCGGCCGTGACCGGTACGGAGACGGCCCGCACGACCCTCGCCACGGCCGCGAACATCTCCTCGGGCGGGGTCTCGCCGTCCTCGTGTCCGAGAGCGGCGGCGATTCCCGCGCTCGGTGTGGCGAGCGTCGGGAAGCCGGCCTCCTCGAAGACGCGCGCGCTGGCCGCGTCCCACGGACCCGGCACGACCAGCGGATCGTCCGCCGCGCGCCCGGAGTGGAGGGCACGCAGCACGTCGGCGGGGGACGCGGGGGTCACCTGGCGTACTGCCCGGGGGTGTAGTGGCCGGGCGTCAGCCGGGTGCTGACGCCGATCCGGTTCCAGGCGTTGATGACGGTGATGGCGGCGATGACCCGGGCGAGTTCGGTCGCGTCGAAGTGGGCCGCGGCCTTCGCGTACACCTCGTCGGGGACGAAGCCGTCGGTGAGGACGGTGACGGCCTCCGTCAGCGCGAGCGCGGCCAGCTCGCGCTCGGTGTAGAAGTGCCGCGACTCCTCCCACGCCGACAGCTGGACGATCCGCTCGACCGACTCGCCCTCCGCCAGCGCGTCCTTGGCGTGCATGTCGATGCAGAACGCGCAGTGGTTGATCTGCGAGGCCCGGATCTTGATCAGGTGGTAGAGGGTCGGGTCCACGTCCTTCGCGGCCGCCTGCTCCAGCCGGATCATCGCCCGGTAGAACTCCGGGACCTGCTCGGCGAGGTTGAGACGGGGGGCGTGCTCGTGGGCGTATTCGGTCGTCACGGTGTCGTTCGTCGTGGTGGTCGTCATGGTCATCACCGTACGGCCGGGATGGCACAGGAGTATGGTCCATTTCCATGGCGAACGACTGGGCCACTTTTGGGACCGACCTCCATCTGGAGCTGCGCGGCACGGGTCTGCGGACGGGGCTGATGGACGCCCTGCGGGAGGCGGTGCGCAGCGGGCGCCTGGCGGCGGGCGTACGGCTGCCGTCCTCCCGCTCGCTCGCGGCGGACCTGGGCGTGGCCCGCAACACCGTCGCCGACGCGTACGCCGAGCTGGTCGCCGAGGGGTGGCTGACCGCCCGGCAGGGCTCCGGGACACGGGTCGCCCAGCGGGCCGTGCCGCGCCGGGCGGCCGGGGCGGGCGCACGGCCCCCGGTGACGGCGGCCCGGCCGGCCGCAGCCCGGCCGACGTACGACCTGAAGCCGGGCTCGCCCGACCTGGCGTCCTTCCCGCGCTCCGAATGGCTCAAGGCGTCCCGGCGCGCGCTCACGGCCGCGCCCCACGAGGCGTTCGGCTACGGCGATCCGCGTGGCCGGATCGAACTGCGCACCGTGCTCGCCGAGTACCTCGCCCGGGCGCGAGGCGTCCACGCGCAGCCGGAACGGATCGTGATCTGCGCCGGGTTCGTGCACGGGCTGATGTTGATGGGGCAGGTGCTGCGGGCCCGCCGCGTGCGCGAGGTGGCCGTCGAGTCGTACGGGCTCGACGCGCACTGGGAGCTGCTGCGTGGAGCCGGGCTGCGGCTGCCCTCCCTTCCGTACGACGAACTCGGCACCAGGACCGAGGGGTTGGCCGGGATGAAGGGTGTCGGCGCGGCGCTGATGACGGCCGCCCACCAGTTCCCGCTGGGCGCCGCGCTCCACCCCGACCGGCGGGTGGCGGCGATCGACTGGGCGCGGGCATCGGGCGGGTTCGTCCTGGAGGACGACTACGACGGGGAGTTCCGCTACGACCGCCAGCCCGTGGGCGCGCTCCAGGGTCTCGACCCCGAGCGGGTCGTCTACATGGGCACCTCCAGCAAGTCCCTGGCCCCCGGGCTGCGGCTGGCGTGGATGGTGCTGCCGGAGCGTCTGGTGGACGAGGTGGTGGCGGCGAAGGGGCGGGTGGACTGGGTGTCCAGCTCGCTGGAGCAGCTGACCTTCGCGGAGTTCCTCGCCTCGGGCGCCTACGACCGGCATGTCCGGGCGATGCGGTTGCGCTACCGGCGGCGGCGCGACGAGCTGGTGGAGGCGGTGGCCGCGCACTCCCCGGAGACCCGGGTGAGCGGCATCGCGGCCGGCCTCCACGCGGTCCTGGAACTCCCGCCGGGCCTCGAACCCGCGGTCCTGCGCTCCGCGGCGTGGCAGGGCCTGGCACTCCTCGGCCTCAACCGGTTCCGCCACCCGGACGTCCCGACGACCAAGGACGGCCTGGTCGTCGGCTACGGCACGCCCCCGGACAGCGCCTGGGCGGGCGCCCTGGCGGCGCTGTGCCGCGTCCTGCCCTGACGGGCTCGCCGTCAGCCGTCCGTCGGGGGTCCCGACGGTTCCGGTCCGGGCGCCGGGGTCGGGGGTTCGCCGAAGCGGGCCAGGACCAGTGCGCCGGCCACGGCGACGGTGAAGCCCAGGATCGCCAGCCAGCCCAGGCCCTCGCGCGTCTGGTCGCCCAGCCAGATCACGCCCACCAGCGCCGGGCCGATCGTCTCGCCGAGGACCGCGCCGGCCGTCGCCGTCGTCACGGAGCCCCGCTGGAGTGCCGAGGTCAGCAGTACGTACGCGGTCCCGCCGCCCAGGAGCAGCGCGTACACCGCGGGGTTCGCGAGGTCCCAGCTGTCGATCAGCCGAACGGCCACCTCCACCACCCCGAAGCCGAAGCCCGCGAGGAGGCCGAGGGCCAGCGCCCGCGGCCTGCCGGGCAGCCGTCCGGCGACCGCGCCGAGCCCCAGCACCCCGAACGCCGCCGCGAGCATCGCCCACCGCAGCGCCTCCGACGAGCTCTGTTCGCCCTCGTCGCCCGCGGCGAGGGCGAGCATCGCGAGCCCCGCGCACACCACACCCACCGCAGCCCACTCCATCCGGTGCAGCCGGACGTCGAGCAGCCACGAGGCGGCCACCGCCGTGACCGCCAGACTCGCGGCGAGCGCCGCCCCCACCATGTAGATCGGCAGCGTCAGCAGGGCGACGATCTGCAGCCCGAACCCGATCCCGTCCAGGGAGAGCCCGGCCAGATAGCGCCACTGCCGCATCGCCCGCAACTGCAGCGCCACGTCGACGCCGGCGCCCGTCCCGGGCGTCGCCGCCCGCGCGCCGAGCGCCTGCAACACCGACGCCATGCCGAAGCAGAGCGACGATCCGAGCGCGCAAATCATCCCCAAGAGCACAAAGGGACTCTAGTGCGAGGGCGTTCGGACAGCGGCCTAAACTGTGCGGTCGCTGACCACGTGATCGGAAGGACTGACATGCGCAGGCTGAGGTCGAGCACGGTCGTGCTCGGCGGTATGGGGGTGCTCGCGGCGACGATCACGTCCTGCGGCTCCGAGCCGGACCGGCGGTGCGTCGACCCGCTGACCCGGGAGAAACTGCCGAGCTACGAATGCGAGAGCAGCAGTGGCAGCGGCAGTGGCAGCTCGACGCGCGGTTCGTATTACTACGGCGGCAGCGTGAGCGACAACAGGGTCAGCGGCGGCAGCTTCGACAAGACGGCCGTCGACACCGGCGGCTTCGGCTGCTCCGGTTCCGGCGGCGGCTGAGCGGGACGGACCGTACGACATGCAGCGGCACACGATCGACCCCCGGCCGGGGTGGCAGCAGACGGTGGAGGAGCAGGGGCTCGTCTACCCCCTGACCCGCTACCCCGACGACTCCCTGCGCCCGTACTGGGACGAGAGCGCCTACTACTCCTTCACGCTGCCCGAGGTCGAGGCGCTGGAGGAGGTCGTCGAGGAGCTGCACGCCATGTGTCTGGTGGCGGCGGCGCACATCGTCGAGCAGGATCGTTTCGCCGATCTCGGTCTCACCGACCCCCGGCTCGGCTCCCTCGTCGCCGAGTCCTGGCGCCGCCGGGCCGAACTGCCCTCCCTCTACGGACGGTTCGACCTCCGCTACGACGGTACGGGCCCGGCCAAGATGCTGGAGTACAACGCCGACACCCCGACCTCCCTGGTCGAGGCCGCCAGCCCGCAGTGGTTCTGGATGGAGGAGCGCTTCCCCGGCGCCGACCAGTGGAACTCGCTCCACGAGCGGCTCGTCGACGCCTGGAAGCGCCAGGCGAAGCTGCTGCCGCCCGGTCCCCTGCACTTCGTCCACTCCGACGGGGACGAACTCGGCGAGGACCTGATGACCGTCGCGTATCTGCGCGAGACGGCCCAGCAGGCCGGGCTCGACACGCAGGCGCTGTCGGTCGAACAGATCGGCTGGGACCGGCTCTCGGGGCGGTTCGTGGACGACCGGCTCCGGTTCATCCGCAGCTGCTTCAAGCTCTACCCGTGGGAGTGGCTGACCACCGACCGCTTCGGCCCGTACGTCCTGGACACCCTCGACAACGGCGGCGGTACGGGCACGACCTGCTGGATCGAACCCGCCTGGAAGATGCTGCTCTCCAACAAGGCGCTGCTCGCGATCCTCTGGGAGCTCTACCCGGACCACCCGAACCTGCTGCCGGCCTACCTCGACGGCCCCCGCGAACTGGCCGCGACCGGCGGCTACGTCGCCAAGCCGCTGCTCGGCCGCGAGGGCGCGGGCGTCACCGTCCACGAGCAGGGCTCCCCGGCCGTGCTGCGCGAGGAGCCCTGCTGCTACCAGGAGTTGGCCCCACTGCCCGACTTCGACGGGAACCGTGTCGTGCTCGGCGCATGGGTCGTCGAGGACGAGGCGGCGGGGCTCGGGATCCGCGAGTCCGCGGGCCTGATCACGGACGAGTACGCCCGCTTCCTGCCGCACGTCATCCTCTGACCGCTCCGCCGACGACGGCGCCCGCACGACGGGGCGGGCGCCGTGTCACTCCGAGAGCACCGCCCGCAGCTGCTCCAGACCCCAGTCCAGATCCTCCTTGCTGATGACCAGCGGCGGTGCGATCCGGATCGTCGAACCGTGCGTGTCCTTCACCAGTACGCCCCGGTCCATCAGCTTCTCCGAGATCTCCCGGCCCGTGCCCCGGGACGGCACGATGTCCACACCGGCCCACAGCCCGCGCCCGCGCACCGCCTCGACGGCGCCCCCGCCCACGAGCAGCCCCAGCTCGGCGTGGAGATGCTCGCCCAACTCGGCCGCCCGCTGCTGGTACTCCCCGCTCCGCAGCATCGCGATCACCTCCAGCGCCACCGCGCACGCCAGCGGATTCCCGCCGAACGTCGACCCGTGCTCGCCGGGTCGGAACACCCCGAGCACATCACGGTCCGCGACCACCGCCGAGACCGGGACGACACCGCCGCCCAGCGCCTTGCCCAGGACATACACGTCCGGCACCACGCCCTCGTGCTCGCAGGCGAACGTCCGCCCGGTCCGGCCGAGGCCCGACTGGATCTCGTCCGCGATGAACAGCACGTTCCGCTCACGGGTCAACTCCCGCACCCCGCGGAGATATCCGGCGGGCGGCACCAGGACCCCCGCCTCGCCCTGGATCGGTTCCAGGAGCACCGCCACGGTGTGCGCGGTGACCGCACGCTCCATCGCCGTCAGATCGCCGTACGGAACGATCTCGAAACCCGGGGTGTACGGACCGTAGTGGTCACGGGCCTCGTGGTCCGTGGAGAAGCTGACGATCGTCGTCGTCCGGCCGTGGAAGTTGTTCGCCGCGACCACGATCTTCGCGTGCCCGTCCGGCACGCCCTTGACCTCGTACCCCCACTTCCGCGCGGTCTTCACCGCCGTCTCGATGGCCTCCGCGCCGGTGTTCATCGGCAGGACCATTTCCTTGCCGCACAGCTCCGCGAGCTGCGTACAGAACTCCGCGAACCGGTCGTGGTGGAACGCTCTCGACGTGAGCGTCACCCGCTCCAGCTGCGCCCGCGCGGCATCGATCAGCCGCCGGTTGCCGTGCCCGAAGTTGAGTGCCGAGTACCCGGCGAGCATGTCGAGGTAGCGGCGGCCCTCGACGTCGGTCATCCATGCCCCGTCCGCCGAGGCGACGACGATGGGCAGGGGGTGGTAGTTGTGAGCGCTGTGCGCCTCCGCGGAAGCGATCGCGTCTTGCGTTCTCGACACGGGATCTCCGTTCGTCCTGCGGGCTGGGGCGGGTGTGGCCCCTTTTTCTATCGTCGCTCGGATGCCGCACGAAGAAACCTGGGTGACGGCGCGCCCGCTAGGCTGGAAACACGCACGGCGACTGGCGTACGGGGAAGCGACCCCGGGGGAGCCGTGCGCGGCAGACCACACGAGATGCCGCCCGCCTGGGCATCTTCGGGAAACCGAACCTCCCGTGTGGTGCCGCCCAGTCGATCTGAGCCGTACCCCGGGATCCGCCGAACGCCCGGAGGAACGCCATGAACGACACCACCCCGCACCCCGCCCTCGCCGCCACCGACCCCGAACTCGCCGCGCTCGTCGGCGCCGAGGAGCAGCTGCAGGCCGAGACCCTGCGACTGATCCCCAGCGAGAACTACGTCTCCCATGCCGTCCTCGAAGCCTCCGGCACCGTCCTGCAGAACAAGTACAGCGAGGGCTACCCCGGCCGCCGGTACTACGAGGGCCAGCAGAACATCGACCAGGTCGAGACCCTCGCCATCGAGCGCGCCAAGGCCCTCTTCGGTGTCGACCACGCCAATGTGCAGCCCTACTCCGGCTCCCCGGCCAACCTCGCCGTCTACCTCGCCTTCGCCGAGCCCGGCGACACCGTGATGGGCATGGCCCTGCCGATGGGCGGCCACCTCACCCACGGCTGGGGCGTCTCCGCGACCGGCAAGTGGTTCCGGGGCGTGCAGTACGGCGTACGCCAGGACACCGGGCTCATCGACTTCGACCAGGTCCGCGAGCTCGCCCTCAAGGAGCGGCCCAAGGTGATCTTCTGCGGGGGCACGGCGCTGCCCCGCACGATCGACTTCGCCGCCTTCGGCGAGATCGCCCGTGAGTCCGGCGCCGTGCTCGTCGCCGACGTCGCCCACATCGCCGGCCTGATCGCGGGCGGCGCCCACCCCTCCCCGGTCCCCCACGTCGACGTCATCTCCACCACCACCCACAAGACCCTGCGCGGCCCCCGCGGTGCGATGCTGATGTCCCGCGAGGAACACGCGAAGGCCCTCGACAAGGCCGTCTTCCCCGGCCTCCAGGGCGGCCCGCACAACCAGACCACCGCCGCCATCGCCGTCGCCCTGCGCGAGGCGGCCCAGCCTTCCTTCCGCGACTACGCCCATGCCGTCGTCGCCAACGCCAAGGCCCTCGCCGAGGCCCTGCTCGCCCGAGGCTTCGACCTCGTCTCCGGCGGCACCGACAACCACCTGATCCTGATGGACCTCACCCCCAAGGAGGTCCCGGGCAAGGTCGCCGCGAAGGCCCTCGACCGGGCCGGGATCGTCGTCAACTACAACACCGTCCCCTACGACCCCCGGAAGCCCTTCGACCCCTCCGGCGTCCGCATCGGCACCCCCTCCCTCACCTCCCGCGGTCTCGGTACGGAGCACATGACCCAGGTCGCCGACTGGATCGACCGGGGCGTCGCGGCGGCGGGCTCGGGTGACGAGGACGCGCTCCTCACGATCCGCGCCGAGGTCGCGGCCCTGATGGCGTCCTTCCCGGCCCCCGGCCTCCCGGCCTGATCCCGCACGGTCTGACCCCGGACGGTCTGACCCGGACGGTCTGACCCGGACGGTCTGACCCGGACGGTCTGACCCGGACGGTCTGACCCGGACGGTCTGACCCGGACGGTCTGACCCCGGACGGTGATCCCGGGCTGGACCGACGCGAGCCGGTCCGACGCGAGCCGGTCCGACACGGGCCGGTCCGAGTGGGTCGGGCCCGGGGCGGTCCGGTCCGGTCCCGGCCGGTCCGAGTGGGTCGGGTCCGGGGCGGTCCTGGCCGGTCCGGTCCCGGGCGGGCCGTCCGCTCAGCCCGCCGACTCGGCGATGCGGCGGGCCTTCTCCAGGGAGGGTTCGCCCTCGAGTCGCAGGGTCAGGGCTCCCGCGTTTCTCGTCCAGAGGAGCGTGGGGCCCGCCGTGCGTATCGAGTGGGTCCACTCCTTCCCGCTCACGTCCGTCATCGGGAACCGCAGCAGATGGGGCTCGGCGAACCAGTAGCCCTCCGCGCCGTCCGGGAGATCGACCCACTCCGGATGCGTCTGGACCTGCTTGCCGAAGGCCATGGGAAGCCGCGCCGGGAACTCGTCGAGCCGGACCGTCCGACCGCCGTCCTCCCGCCAGCACAGGGTGATCACCGCCCGCCCGGGCTCCGCCGAGCCGGTCACCGAGACCGCGTCGGGCGGGCCGAGCGTGCTCGGTATCAGCGGCGTGAAGCCGGCCCTGCGCCCGGCCTCCTCCAGCGACACCGGATCGGTGCACTCCGGCACCGCCGCGCCCGGGCCGGGATGCGTCCCGGGGTCGTACCGCACCTCCACCCCGCCGAAGCCGAACCAGTCCGCCACCGTCGCCCGGACGGGCGGCGTGAGCACCAGCACCACCAGCACCCCGGAGAGGGCCGCGAGCAGCGCCTTCCACCGCCCGCGCAGCCACCCCGACCGCAGCCACCCGAACCTGGGCCGGCCGAACCGCCGCCGCGGGGCCGCGGGCGCCGGCACCTGCTCCGCCAGGAGCTGAGCGAGCACCCGCTCGGCCATGGTCTCCCCGTCCGTGTCCGGCACCCTCAGATGCCGTCCGAGGTCACGCAGCTCATCCGGGAGCCCCTCGTCCGTCATGCTCGTCACCTCCCTCCAATGCCAGTCCGAGCTTCTTCAGCGCCCGGCTCAGCCGGGACTTCACCGTCCCCCGCGGCCAGCCCAGCGCCTCGGCCGTCTCCGCCTCGTCCAGCTCCAGCAGATACCGGTGGATCACCACCTGGCGGTGGTCCTCACCGAGCCCGTCCAGCGCCGCGAGCAGCTGCCGCCGCCGCTCGCCCTCCTCCACCGCCACCGCCGGGTCCGCCCCGTCCGGTATCAGCGGCTCGCCCGCGAGCAGCTCCGCCTCCCGCCCCGCGACGGCCCGCTGCCGACCCGCCGAGCGCACTGTGTTCCTCGTCTCATTGACCACGATCCGCAGCAGCCACGGCCGGAACGCGGCCCCTTCCTTGAACCGCCCCAGCGACCGATACGCCTTGAAGAAGGCCTGCTGCACCACGTCCTCGGCCTCCGCCCCCGCCCCGCACGCCACCGCCGCACGCAGCGCGACCGCCGTGTGCGCGCGGACCAGCGCCGCGTACGCCTCCGCCTCCCCGGCGCGTACCCGTGCGATCACCGCGGCCTCGGCTGTGTCTACGACGACCCGGCCCCCCTCCAGCGTCCTCACACCTTTGATACACCGGCAGAACGCGATCGGTTCCCAGTCCGGGATCGCCGCCCGCACCTGAGAGAATGGTGAGCATGGCCTCTGACGTTCCCCGTGTGCTCTCCGGAATCCAGCCCACCGCAGGCTCGTTCCACCTCGGCAACTACCTCGGCGCGGTCCGCCAGTGGGTTGCCCTGCAGGAGACTCACGACGCCTTCTACATGGTCGTCGACCTGCACGCGATCACGGTCCCGCAGGACCCCGCGGAGCTGCGCTCCAACACCCGGCTCGCCGCCGCACAGCTGCTCGCCGCCGGGCTCGACCCCGAGCGCTGCACGCTGTTCGTCCAGAGCCACGTCCCCGAGCACGCGCAGCTCGGTTGGATCATGAACTGCCTCACCGGTTTCGGCGAGGCCTCCCGCATGACCCAGTTCAAGGACAAGTCCGCCAAGCAGGGCGCAGACCGGGCCACCGTCGGTCTCTTCACGTACCCGATCCTGCAGGTCGCCGACATCCTCCTGTACCAGGCCAACCAGGTCCCGGTCGGCGAGGACCAGCGCCAGCACATCGAGCTGACCCGCGACCTCGCGGAGCGGTTCAACGGCCGCTTCGGCGAGACGTTCACGATCCCGGCGCCGTACATCCTCAAGGAGACGGCCAAGATCTACGACCTGCAGGACCCGACGATCAAGATGAGCAAGTCGGCGTCCACGCCCAAGGGTCTGATCAACCTGCTCGACGAGCCGAAGATCACGGCGAAGAAGGTCAAGAGCGCGGTCACCGACACCGACACGGTCATCCGCTTCGACCCCGAGAACAAGGCCGGCGTCTCCAACCTGCTGACCATCATGTCCACGCTCACCGGGACCGGCATCGCCGATTTGGAACAGAGCTACGAGGGCAAGATGTACGGCGCGCTGAAGACCGACCTGGCCGAGGTCATGGTGGACTTCGTCACGCCGTTCCGCACCCGTACGCAGGAATACCTGGACGACCCGGAGACGCTGGACCAGCTCCTGGCCAAGGGCGCGGAGAAGGCGCGTGCCGTCGCCGCGGAGACGCTGGCGCAGACGTACGAGAAGGTGGGCTTCCTGCCCGCCAAGCACTGAGTCCAAGGACCCTGGCCTCAAGGGTGGTGCAGGCCGCACACTGGCGGCTGCACCACCCATCGACCTGAGAAGACCGACGACGGAGGAGAACGACGTGGGGACCGTAACGCTCGGCGTTTCGATCGCGGTCCCGGAGCCCTACGGCAGCCTGCTCCAGGAGCTGCGCGCGGGCTTCGGGGATCCCGCCGCGCACGGCATCCCCACCCACGTCACCCTCGTCCCACCGACGGAGGTCGACGAGGAGCGGCTGCCCGCGATCCGGGCTCACCTCGCCGAGGTCGCGTCCGGCGTCCGCCCCTTCCCGGTCCGGCTGAGCGGCACCGGAACGTTCCGCCCGCTGTCACCGGTCGTGTACGTCATGCTCGCCGAGGGCGTCTCCGCCTGCTCCTGGCTCCAGGAGCGGGTCCGGGACGAGTCCGGGCCGCTCGTGCGCGAGCTGCAGTTCCCGTACCACCCGCACGTCACCGTGGCGCACGGCATCTCCGAGGAGGCGATGGACCGGGCGTACGAGGAGCTGACCGACTTCGAGGCGGCCTGGACCTGCTCGTCCTTCGCGCTCTACGAGCAGGGGCCGGACGGGGTGTGGCGGAAGCTGCACACGTACGAGTTCGGCGGCTGCGGCACTGTCCCCGCGGTCCCCGCCCAGGGCACCCCGGTCGACACCCCGACCCCGGCCGCCGGCTGACACCGGGGCCTCACACCGGCAGCCGCCGGAAGACGGGCCTCGGCACGTGCCGGAGCGCGGCCATCACCATCCGCAGCGCTCCCGGCACCCACACCGTCTCCGAGCGACGCCGCAGCCCCAGCTCGATCGCCGTCGCGACCGCCTCCGGCGTGGTCGCCAGTGGGGTGGCCTCGAGACCGGCCGTCTTCCGGGACCGTACGAACCCCGGCCGCACGACCATCACATGCACCCCCGTTCCCTGCAGGGCGTCCCCGAGCCCCTGCGCGAACGCGTCGAGACCGGCCTTGGACGAGCCGTAGATGAAGTCGGCACGGCGGGCGCGCTCCCCGGCCACGGAGGAGAGCACCACCAGTGAGCCGTGCCCCTGCGCCTGCAGCGCCGCCGCGCAGACGAGCCCGGCGGAGACCGCCCCCGTGTAGTTGGTCTGCGCGACCCGGACGGCGGCGAGTGGATCGGCCTCGTCGTGGGCCTGGTCGCCGAGGATCCCGAAGGCGAGCAGCACCAGGTCGATGTCCCCCTCGGTGAAGATCTTGCCGAGTCGCTCCGCGTGCGACTCCGGGTCGAGGGCGTCGAACGGGACGGTGTACACCTCGGCACCCAGCACCCGCAGCGAGTCGGCGGCGGCCGTCAGGGCGGGGGAGGGGCGCCCGGCGAGCCAGACCGTACGGGTGCGGCGGGCGATCAGCCGGCGGGCCGTGGCGAGCCCGATCTCGGAGGTGCCGCCGAGGAGAAGCAGGGACTGCGGGGTGCCGAAGGCGTCCTTCATGACGATCAAACTCCTCGGAGAGCAATCGGAGGGCGAGACGACGGGAGAGGTCCGAGGCGACCACGGACCGTGGGGTGACCCCGGCGGGCGCGGTGCGGCCCCGGCCGGCGGGGGCTCGACGGGGTGTCGCTCTCGGCGGCCATGGAGGTGACCGTATCGCCCTGTATGTGCTTGATCGCTGTTTGACCGTAGTTCGGCGAAATGGGTGATCGCATGGTCATCGGAAGAGATGCCCCGCCGTCGCCGACACGGTGTCAGGGTCCGGTGTGGGCAGGGTTCTTGCGATGTGTCTGCGATTCTGAGGCCCGGACGCTCACATTCCGATCAACTGGTGGATCAAGGGGTATGCGAACGACATGGACTGGCTGACCAAGCTCCCCGTCATCGGCCCCTGGGTCGCCCGGCTCATGCGGACCCATGCCTGGCGTTCGTACGAGACCCTCGACGCCGCCCACTGGACCCGGCTCGCCGCCGCCATCACCTTCATCAGCTTCCTCGCGCTCTTCCCCCTGATCGCCGTCGCCGCCGCGATCGGCGCCGCGCTGCTCAGCAAGGAGCAGCTGGACAAGATCGAGGACAAGGTCTCCGACCAGGTCCCCGGCATCTCCGACCAGCTCAACATCGGCGGGCTCGTGGACAACGCGGGCACGATCGGCCTCGTCGCCGGCGCGCTGCTGCTCTTCACCGGCATCGGCTGGGTCGGCTCGATGCGGGAGTGTCTGCGTGCGGTGTGGGGGCTCGACGACGAGGACGAGGGCAACCCCTTCGTGCGCAAGGGCAAGGACGCGCTCGTGCTGTTGGGACTCGGAGGAGTCGGGCTCTGCTCGCTCGCCGCGTCCTGGCTCGGTTCCACCGCCGTCGGCTGGAGCGCCGACCGGGTCGGGATCTCCGGCGAAGGAGCCACCGGAATCCTGCTCCAGGTGGCCTCCGTCGCCGTCGCCGCCGTCGCGGGCTTCCTCGTCCTGCTGTACCTGCTGACGCTGCTTCCCGCCGTCCACCCGCCGCGCCGCCGCCTGGTGGTGGCTGCGGTGATCGGAGCGATCGGCTTCGAGCTGCTGAAGCTGCTGATCGGCGGCTACATGCGGGAAGTCGCGGGGAAGTCGATGTACGGCGCGTTCGGCGTCCCGGTCGCGCTGCTGCTCTGGATCAACTTCACCGCGAAGCTGCTGCTGTTCTGCGCGGCCTGGACCGCGACCGGGGCTAGTGAGTCGGCTCGTCGTCGACGCCCTCGCGGGGCTTCGGACGACGGCCGACCAGCTCCGGCAGCGGCCAGCGACGGTTGACGAGGAAGACCGCGCCCGCGAGCACGACGAGGACGCCGCCGGCCACGCCGAGGGCGACCCCGACGCCGCCGGCCCTCCCTCCGGCCGCCGAGCTCTCGGCGGCACCCGTGCCCGGGGCGTTCTTGCCGGGGGCGGGGGTGGAACCGTCGTTCTCGGTTCCCTGGTTCGTACGGGCGGACTTCGGCGGCACCAGCTGGCCGACCGGCGTCACCTTCCCGGACGCCGCGAAGCCCCAGTCGAGGAGCCGGGCGGTCTCCATGTAGACCGCGTGCTGCTCCTTCGAGGACGGGTTCATCACCGTCACGAGCAGCACTTTGCCGTTGCGCTCCGCAACGCCGGTGAAGGTGGAGCCGGCGTGCGTGGTGTTGCCGTTCTTCACGCCCGCCATGCCCTGGTACGGCGCGACGCCGAGCGCGCCGGTCAGCAGCCGGTTGGTGTTCTGGATCTCGAAGGTCTCGCGCTTCTTGCCCGGCTTCTGCTCGCCGGGGAACTTGGCGCGGGCCGTGGCCGCGTACTCCCGGAAGTCGGCCTTCTGCATCCCGCTGCGGGCGATGAGGGTGAGGTCGTACGCGGAGGAGACCTGGCCCGGGGCGTCGTACCCGTCCGGCGACACGACCTGGGTGTCGACGGCCTGGAGCTCGGCGGCGTGGTCGTTCATGTCCTTCACGGTCTTCGGGATGCCGCCGTTCATCTCGGCGAGCACCCGCACGGCATCGTTGCCGGAGCGAAGGAAGACACCGAGCCAGAGGTCGTGCACGGTGTAGGTCTGCTTCTCCTTGACGCCGACGAGGCTGGAGCCCGAGCCGATTCCGGCGAGCTCCTTGGGGTCGACGGTGTGGTTCGTGGTCTTCGGGAACCTCGGCAGGACGGTGTCCGCGAAGAGCATCTTGAGCGTGGAGGCCGGAGCGAGCGGCCAGTGGGAGTTGTGCGCGGCGAGCACGTCGCCGGTCTCCGCGTCCGCGACGATCCAGGACCGCCCGGTCAGCTCCTTGGGAAGCACCGGGGCGCCCGTGCCGAGCTTCACCTGGGTCCCGGGCAGGCCGAGCAGCTTGCCGCCGACGGAGGCCATGGCAGCGGGGGGCTTGGGCTGTTGGTCCTCCTTGTTGTCCGCGTGGGCCGGCGAAACGGAGACAAGGGGAAGCAGTGCGGCAGCAGTGACCGCCCAAGCGGTCTTCTTCGAGGCAGACACGATCGAAAACGTACAGGTATGCGTCAGGGGACCGCACCTGCGGGGCGGTTCGCCCCCGGGCTCTCCGCCCGGACGCCCCGGCCGTGGAGACCGTGGGACGGGCGGTGATACTGGGGCTATGAAGCTCAGCCGTCCCGTCTCCTGGTTCCTGCTCGCGTTCGGGGTGTGGAGTTGGTTCATCTGGATCACTTTCGTCAAGAACTTGTGGAACGACGGGAGCGGTCTCGCCTTCGACGACGCGGGCGACCCGACGGCCTACTTCTGGGTTCATCTGCTGCTCGCCATCACGTCCTTTGTCCTGGGGACGGTGGTCGGCGTGATCGGGTTGCGTGGCGTGCGCGCATTGCGGCGCGGATAGGGGTTGGGGCGCGTGCTCGTCTTCATGCTGGTGCTGGTCGTGGTCCTCGGCCTGCTGGGCGGGGTCCACTGGTACGTGTGGAAGCGACTGGTCCGTGATGTGACGGTCGCGGGGGGCACGGCACGGCGCGTGGGGACGGCGGCCGCGTTCGTCCTGCCCGTGCTGTCGCTCGCCGCCCTCACCTCGGGTCGGGCCGGAGCCCCGTTCTGGCTCCAGCAGGTGGTGTCCTGGCCGGGCTTCCTCTGGCTGGCCCTGCTGCTCTACGTGACCCTCGCCCTCGTGGTCGGCGAGGCGGCACGCCCGCTCCTGCGGCGGTGGCTCGAGCGCCGCGACGCCGGGGCGGCCGCAGCCGGCGAGGGCCGGAACGGGACGGCGTCCGCGCCGGAACCCACGGGCTCCGGGCCCACCGGATCGCGCGTCGGGAAGCCGGCGGGCGGCCCCGTCGCCACGGCGGGCGGGAGTGCCCCCGCACCGGCCGGCGGGCTGCTGACCGAGGTCGACGCCGAGCCGTCGCCGACCGGACCGCAGGCCGAGGTCCCCGCCGCCACGGACGTGTCCACCGCGCCGGAGGACGGGGCCGGGACCCCCGGCGGTACCGATGCGGCCGGTACCGCCGGTGCGACCGGTCCCTCGGGCGCCACCGCCGTGTCGCGGCGGCTGTTCGTGTCGCGGGTCGTCGGCGGGGCCGCTGCCGCGGCCGCGGTGGGGACCGTCGGATACGGGACGTACGGGGTGCTGCGCGGGCCCCGCGTCAAGCGGGTCACCGTGCCGCTCGCCAAGGTGCCGCGCGCCGCCCATGGCTACCGGATCGCCGTCGTCTCCGACATCCACCTCGGTCCGATCCTGGGCCGCGCCCACAGTCAGCGCATCGTCGACACCATCAACGCCACCCAGCCCGACCTGATCGCCATCGTCGGCGACCTCGTCGACGGGACCGTCGAGAACCTCGGATCCGCCGCCGAGCCCCTCGCCCGGCTCCGGGCCCGGCACGGCTCGTTCTTCGTGACCGGCAACCACGAGTACTTCTCCGGCGCCGACGCCTGGGTCGACCACGTCCGCGAGCTCGGCCTGCGCCCCCTGCGCAACGAACGCGTGGAGATCGCCGCCGGCTTCGACCTCGCCGGGGTCGACGACGTCGCGGGCGAGAGCGAGGGCCAGGGCCCGGACTTCGCCGCCGCGCTCGGAGACCGCGACCGCGCGAAGGCTTCCGTCCTGCTCGCGCACCAGCCGATCGTCATCCACGACGCCGTCCGTCACGGCGTCGACCTCCAGCTCTCCGGCCACACCCACGGCGGCCAGCTCTGGCCCGGCAACTACCTCGCCGACCTCGCCAATCCGACGGTCGCCGGTCTGGAGCGGTACGGCGACACCCAGCTCTACGTCTCCCGCGGCGCCGGTGCCTGGGGACCCCCCGTACGGGTGGGCGCGCCCTCCGACATCACCCTCGTGGAGCTGGCTTCCAAACAGGCGTGACAGCAGGCCTGACAGCGGCGTGGCCGGGGCGTCACAGGACGGGTTGCAGGGGCGTAAGTCCCTCTATCCCGGACATATGCGTGCAGTGTGAAGGTTTACTCTTCCACATGTGAAATACGTGTGATTGGGTGGCGCCATCGCGGCACGGCTGGGCGCCGCCGCGCCAGGGGTGGGCACGAAAAAAGGAAGCACGGCGATGCGGTCGACGGTCCGTCTGCGGATCCTCATCACTTGTGGAGTTGTGGTGGCCGCCGGGGTGGGGGGCTGGCAGCTTCTTCCCTCCGACGACGTCCGGAAGGACCCCATCACCGTCGGCACCACCGACGAGGTGACCTCGCTCGACCCGGCGGGCGCGTACGACGCCGGTTCCTGGGCGATGTACAGCAATGTCTTCCAGTCGCTGCTGACGTTCAAGCCGGGCTTCACCACGCCCGTCCCGGACGCCGCCGACAACTGCAAGTTCCTCGGGACCAGGCTCACCACCTACCGGTGCGAGCTCCGTGACGACCTCACCTTCGCCGACGGCCGCAAGGTCACGGCCGAGGACGTCAAGTTCTCCTTCGACCGGATGCTGGGCATCAACGCGGACGTCGGTCCCGCTCCGCTCTTCCCGACCCTGAAGAACGTCGTGGCGGACGGCCGGATCGTCACCTTCAATCTGAGTGGCCGGGACGCCACGTTCCCGCTGAAGCTGGCGACGGGCGCCGGCTCGATCGTCGACCGCACCCAGTACCCGGCCAAGAAGCTGCGCGAGGGCACCACGGTCGTGGGCTCGGGGCCGTACGTCCTCAAGGAGTACAAGCCCGGCGAGAGCGCGCGTCTGGAGCCGAACCCGAACTACCGGGGCGCGCTCACCAAGACCGGCGGCCCGGTCGTCGTCCGGTACTTCACCGAGTCCGAGCAGCTCGCCTCCGCGTGGAACACCAAGCAGGTCGACGTCACGCACCGGCAGATGCCCCCGGAGTTCCTCTCCAAGCTGGGGAGCGAGAAGGACTCGGCCCGGATCACCGAGGCGCAGACCGCCGAGATCCGCAATCTCTACTTCAATGTGAAGTCCCCGTCGCCGATGGCGAAGAAGGCGGTCCGGCAGGCCGTCGCCGCCGTCATCGACCGTCCGGCGATCGTCACCGGCGCCTACCACGGCACGGTCGAGCCGCTGTACTCGCTCATCCCGCAGGGCTTCAACGGCCACAGCACCGCGTTCTACGACAGGTATCCCGAGCCGTCGAAGCAGAAGGCCGCGAGCCTCCTGGAGAAGGCCGACATCGAGACCCCGGTCTCCTTCACCATCGGCTACCGCAAGGACGCCACCTACGGCGCCGAAGCCGCCGAGCTGAAGCGGCAGCTGGAGGCCACCGGCCTGTTCAAGGTGAAGCTCGTCGAGGCGGAGTGGAAGGACTTCCAGAAGGCGTACGTGAAGGGCGACTACGACGCGTATCCCGTCGGCTGGCTCCCCGACTTCCCGGACTCCGACAGCTTCACCGCTCCGCTCGTCGGGTCGGACAACGCGATGCACAACGGCTTCGCGAGCAGGAAGATCGACTCGCTGATCTCCGCCACGCAGCAGTACAGCGACCGGGGCGCGGCCTCCAGCGACTTCGAGTCCATCCAGGCGGAGGTGGCCGCGGACGTGCCCCTGGTGCCGCTGTGGCAGAAGAAGGACTACGTCCTGGCCACGGAGGACGTCGCCGGTTCGCAGTACCTGACCGACGGCACCGGCATCTGGCGGCTGTGGGAACTCAGCTGGATCTGACCTCCCGCTCTCACGCCGAGGCCCCGAGTCGACCTACGACTCGGGGCCTCGGCGTGGGCGGTGCGTCAGTCCTTCGCTTTGGGCGTCTTCGCCTTCGGGACCGCCCGCTTGGGCTTGCCCGAGGCCGCCATGCCCGCCGCCGTCGGCATGAAGTCGGCGAGGAGGTCGTGCGTCTCGCGCACCAGGGGACGCAGCAACCGGAAGCGGGAGAGTGAGATCGCCCGGGCGGTGACCGGTGCGAGCCGCTCGACCAGACGGCGGCTGTTGGCGCAGCCCTCGGAGCGGTCGTACACCCAGAACAGCACCAGCCCCATCTGCTGGAGCCAGAGCAACTGCGGGAGCGGTTCGGCCAGTTCGGGGTCGACCTTGACGGAGGCACCGGAGATGACCCTGCGGTGCACCTCGATGGCCGCCTCGCGCGGGCCCTCCGACTCGGGGGAGAAGGGGCTGAGCGGACTGTCCGGGTCGGCCGCGTTCTTGAAGAACTGGGCGGCGAACTCGTGGTACGGCTCGGCGATGTCGAGCCAGCCGAGGAGGACCCCGCGGATGCGGGCCGTGAGGTCCTTCTCGTCGCTGTCGAGGATTCCCTCGACGGCCGTCTGGTGCTCCTCGGCGATCCGGTCGTAGAAGCCCTGGACGAGGTGTTCCTTGGAGGCGAAGTAGTAGTACGCGTTGCCGACGGAGACCCCGGCCTCCTGGGCGATGGCCCGCATCGTCGTCTTGTCGTAGCCGCGCTCCTTGAAGAGCCGGAGCGCGGTCTCGAGGATGAGCGTGCGGGTCTGTTCGCTCTTCGCGGCCTTGGCGGGCTGCGGGGCGGGCTCGGCAGCCTGCTCGGCGGGCTTCTCTTCCTTCACGTCCTTCACAGTGCCCGAGCCTAGCCGGGCGGGCCGGGTACTTCGCAGCGCCCGTCCTCGCAGGAGGCCCCCTTGATCGCCTCGCGCCACTTGGCGGCGGCGAGGACGGTCGCCCGGGCGAAGGGCTGTCCGGCCGGGGTGGACAGCCAGTGGGCCTTGGGCCGGTGGTCGGCCAGGGCCCAGAGGCAGACGATCCAGGCGGAGGTGGCGCGGTAGATCTGCCCCCGGTCCCCGATCACGGTGATCTCCCTCAGGGTGGAGTCGTGGTCGAGGTCCGGGAAGCGGCGCCGGGCCTCGTGGGAGGCGGCCGGGACGAGGTCGAGCGGGACCAGCTGCCGCTGCCGGAGGAGCCAGTGCCGCAGGTGGACACAGAGCGAGCAGTCGGCGTCGTACAGCACGGTCAGGCGGTGTACGGGTGTGGTCGGTCGTCCGATCGGCGTCGTCATGGCCGGCTCACGCTCCGGCGCCGGCGCCCGCACCGGTGGCGGGCGGTGCCCAGGGGCCGCCGCGGCCGGACTGTTCGGTCCAACCCTGCGGGGGCACCGGCGGGACCTGCTCGCGCTCCATCACGCCCCGGCGACGGATCTTGTTGAGGACGTAGACGTTGCCGAGGTGCATCACGCCGAGGACGAGGAGGACCACGCCGAGCTTGACCGAGAGGGCCTCGAAGAGGGACCGGGCGTCGGCCACGGCCTCGTCCTGGCTCAGATAGAGCGCGACGAAGCCGAAGTTGACGAGGTAGAACCCGACCACCAGGAGGTGGTTCACGGCTTCGGCGAGCTTCTCGTTCCCGTGCAGGACGTCGGCGAGGAAGATCCTTCCGTTGCGGCTGAGGGTGCGGGCGACCCAGATGGTCAGAGCCACGCTGATCAGCAGATAGACGATGTACGCGACGACAGTGAGGTCCATGCCCCACGCTCCCTTGAACGCGTTCAAAAGCTGGCGGTCATGACTGTAGACCCTCTTTTGAACATGTTCAAGGGAGGGTCGGGAAGGGGGTGGGGAAACCCGTAGGAGATCGGGGGACCGGGCGCCTAAGGTGACGCCTGATGCTCTCTCATGACGTGGCCGGTGAAGGCCCTTCCACAGTTGTCCTGCTCCACTCCGGCGTCTGCGATCGGAGGATGTGGGACGCCCAGTTCGCGGCGCTGGCCGCCGCCGGGCACCGCGTGGTGCGCTGCGACCTCCGCGGCTTCGGCGAGACCCCGGTCGACCGCCCGCACACCCACTGCGACGACGTCGTGGAACTCCTCGACGCCCTCGGCGTCGAACGCGCCGCCCTCGTCGGTTCCTCCTTCGGTGGCGAGGTCGCCCTGGAGACCGCGGTCCGCCACGCCGGCCGCGTCTCCGCGCTCGCGCTGCTCTGCTCCGGCATACCCGACTTCAACCCGAGCGACGAACTGCGGGCCTGGGGCCGACGCGAGGACGAGCTGCTCGAAGCGGGCGACCTGGACGGGGCGGTCGCGCTCAACGTCGACACCTGGCTCGGCCCGGAGGCCGACGACGGGGCGCGGGAGCGGGTACGGGTGATGCAGCGGCGCGCCTTCGACGTACAGCTCGCCGCCCCCGAGGAGTTCCGCCCGGTCGACGCCGGTGTGGCATCGGCGGAGCTGGCCGAGATCGACATGCCGTGCCTGGTCGTCTCCGGTGCCCACGACGTGCCCGACTTCCGGGAGATGTCGGCCCGTCTCGCGACGCTGCTGCCCGGCGCCCGTCACGTCGAACTGGAGTGGGCGGCCCACCTTCCCGCCCTGGAGCGCCCGGAGGAGACGAGCGCGCTGCTCGCCGGCTTCCTGGAGGAGGTCAGAGCCCCCGACGTATCCGTGAAGTGACCGTGCGGTCGGTGATCCCCCCGTCGGCGGCGAGCAGGAACGCCTTCGAGAGGATCACCGACAGCATCCCGCCGTCCTCCTCGAACGGCAGGAACACCCTCTCCGGGGCCTGCGGAGAGCGGTCCGCCTCGATGTGCAGCGGGGCGTCCTCCGGCTCCATCAGAACGTTCCCCGAGCCCAGATGGATCCGGTACGCGCGCAACTCGCCCCGGACCCGCAGGAACCGCTCCGTCAGCTCCGTCCGGTCGGCGATCCCGGTGCGCGGCAGCAGCCGGGCCAGCGTCTCGCGGCGGATCCGGGCCGCAGCGGTCAGCTCGCCGAACGACCAGCTCTCCCAGTACCCGTCGTACGCCCGCTCCTCACCGCGGTCCCGCCAGTCCGGGTCCGCGCCGATGGACGCCACCCCCACGAACAGATCGACGTCCCGCAGCGCCTCCGACAGTACGAGCGCCGGTACGTCGGCCGGTGCCACCCGCTCCCAGAGGCCTCGCGCCCCGGCCGGGGCCGCGCGGCGCTCGAAGCGGACCTGGTCGGTGGAGCAGAGCACGGCGACCCCGCCGGCGGAGGTGCCCAGGTCGCCCGGCTCCAGGAAGAACCGGGCCCGCCAGAACACCCCCTCGTCGACCGGCAGATCACCGGGGCGCGGCAGGTCCCGCACCATCTCGGAGGAGCCGCCCTCCCCGAAGTACCCCAGGTGGCCTCCGGTCCAGCCGCGCTCGGCCATCAGGGCGCGCGCCTGGCCGTAGCGCAGGATGTGCCCGGCGAAACGGTTGGAGTGGGAACCGGTCGCCACCTCGGCCGGGGTGAGCGGGTACACCTCGCGGAAGACCTGCTTGAACGGCTGGCGCAGCTCCCGCTCCGTCAGCTCGGCCCGCCATTCGGCCACGTCCTCGGCTTCGGCGCGGATCGGATGCCACAGGCGCAGCCGGGATCCGGGGGAGACGGGGATCGCCGTGCCGTCCGCACCGGCCAGCGCCCAGCCGCCGCCGGTCCGCTCCGGCACACCCGCCGTCCAGCGCTCGCCGGCGTCCGGGGCGACCTCCCACAGCAGCACACGGGCGGCGGAACCGGTGACCGGGTGGTCGATGTAATACCGCTCCCAGTCCTCCGCCGGCCAGGTCGTCCCCGCCGCCAGGTGGTCCTCCAGCCGGGCCCGCTCCACTGCCAGCAGGGCCCTGAGCTCCTTCAACGCGACGCGGAGCGGGGCGAGTCGCTCGCCGTACGCTTCCCGGGCCGCCTTCGGCGCCGACTTCAGCACCCTGCCCTGGGGCCCCCGGAACGACAGCGAGGCCACGCCGGGCTCCTGCACGGAGAGCACGGCGGTGTACTCCCCGAGCGCCTCCTCCCGCATCCCCCGCCCGTCGAGCCCGTGGGTCGGCACCCCGCGCTCCCGCAGCATCCCCGGAGTGAGCCCGGCCCGCCCGGCCACGGCCTCCAGGGCCTTCGTGATGGCTTTGGCGACCGCCCTGTTGCGTATCTTGCCCTTGAGTCGCCCGAGCCACTGGACGGCGTCGGCGGCCCGTTCGCCCTCGCAGGCTCCGAGGACGGCGACGCCGGCCGAGGCGAGCTTGGCGCTGCGGCAGATCCCGCCCGAGCCGCCCGTGCCCGTGCCGGCGTTCAGCGCCACGGCTCCTACGGTGGGCACCACCCAGGGGCCGGTCAGCCCGGATGCCGCCCACAGGGCCCCGCGCACGACCGCCTCGTTGCTCTCGCCGACGAGGCCCGGCTCGCGGTGGACGCCCATGGGATGCGCCGCGACCACCGCGTGCTCGGCCTGCACCGCGACCCCGTCGAGCAGCGCCCGCACCAGCTCGTCGCCGGGCTCCGCCGCAGCGAGCAGCTCCCCGGCGGCCTTCTGCCACTTCCGGGTCGGCCGGGACGTGCCGAGCGCCGCGCAGTGCTCCAGGAACGCCCGCACGCCGGCCGCCGCGAGCAACTCCGGGTACTCGGCGCGCATGCGCGGCCCGTAGGCGTCCTCGTCGTTCAGAAGCGCCGACGGCAGCCCGGTGGCGTCGGGCGCCTCGGGGCCGATCAGCCGGTCCAGAGCCTCCCGTATCGTGGCGTTCTCCGAACCCTCCCCCTGATCGCCCCAGGCCGACAGGGAGGCCTTGCGGGCGGCCCGCATCAGGGCCCGGTCGCACCCGCCCACCTCGAGGACGGCGGCCAACGGGAGCCGCATCAGCGGACCGTACTCCTGGAGCAGCTGCATCGGATCGACCATGGCCATCACGCCCACGAGCCGTTCGAGCAGCTCCTCCGCCTGGGACACCGACCATCCGAGCGGCCGCCCGGCCAGCCAGGACACGCTCCAGTCGGTGACCGGGTCCGCGCCCGCCCGGCACTGGTTCCGGTGGATCCACAGGGCGGCCCTGCGCAGCTCGTCGGGCGACAGCCCCTGGAGCAGCTCCTGGACAGCGGTGCCCCCCTGGGTCCGCTGCCGCACCCCCGCCTCGTACAGCCTGACTTCCAGACTCGTCGTCCCCACCATGCCCGTGACGGTACGGGGCGCCACTGACATCCGGAACGGCGGGGACGGCCCTGGACGGCGCGCCGCGGACCCCGCCCCCTCAGCCGAACTTCCGTACCCCCGGCACCAGTGCCGTCCCCAGGCAGCAGCCGCCCACCACCACCGCGGCGGCGATCAGCGGGACCTCCGGGCCCCAGGCCGAGGCGGCGAGGGGGGCCAGGGCGTAGCCGAGCGGCATGGCGGCCAGGGAGAGCAGCCAGTCGTAGGAGGTGACACGGGCCAGGGCATGGGCGGGGATCGCCTGTTGGACGGCGGTCTCCCAGACGGGGGAGAGGAAGCCGAGGCCGGCCTGGGCGATCCCGTACGCGGCGATGGTCACCGGCGCGGGCGCGGGCAGGGCCAGCAGGAGCAGCGGCAGGGCGTACGTGGCGAGGCCGAGGTTCGCCGTGAGGACGGGGCGCCGGGGGCGCACGCGGTGGGCGAGCAGCGAGCCGAGGAGGAGGCCCACCGCGCCGGTCTGGAGGAGCGCCCACCACACCCCGCTGCCGCCGAGCCGGGTGACGGCGATCGACGGGCCGAGGGTCATCAGGACGGCGGCCGCGCCGTTCCAGGCGCCGTGGCCGACGAGGCTGGTCCAGTACCAGTCGCGGGACCTGACCTCCTGCCAGCCCTCCTTGAGGTCGGCGCGCAGCGAGCGGCGGGGGATCGGCACCCGCTCCACCCTTACGGCGAGGAGCAGTGCGGCGCTGATCGCGAACGTGGCCGCGTCCAGGACGAACGCCCACCCGGCGCCCGCCGTCAGGATCAGCGTGCCGGCGAGGGCCGGCCCTCCGATGCGGCCGGCGCTGTGGGCGATGCCCATGGCGGCGTTGGCGCGTTGAAGCGCTTCCGGGGCCACGGTTCCCTTGACGAGGGGCGACCCGGTCGGCATCGAGAACGCGCCGGCCGCGCCGCCGAGGACCTCGGCGCCGGCGATGACCCAGAGGGAAGGCTCACCGCTCAGCAGCTGGGCGCCGACGAGGAGTTGGGTCGCGCAGCGGACGAGATCGGTCGTCAGGGCGACCGTACGGGCGTTGAAGCGATCGCCGACGACTCCGCCCACCGGCAGCAGGAGCAGCTTGGGGACCATCGCGCAGGCCAGGACGAGCGCGAGCGCGGAGGACGAGCCGGTGGCGTCCCAGACGGCGATGGCGAGGGCGGCCGGGATGGCGGCGTCGCCGAGGAGGGACAGGGCGCGGCCGGCGAAGAGCAGTCGGAAGGAGCGGGTGCGCAGCGGGTGGGGGACGGGTGCGGGCACGGACACGGGTGCGGTGTCGGAAGGGACGGTGGGCATGACCACGACAGTATTTCGGTAGCGAATAATTCGTCAACGAAATATTTGGTGTCGAAGGGATCTGGAGGGCGACGTACGATCGACCCATGGAGTCGACCGAGCCCTCGGGGCCGACGCAGCGGGACTGGACCGACGAGCATGTGGCCCAGTGGCAGCCGGTGCTGCCCGGCCTCGACCCGGTCGTGGAGGGCGCGGTCACCCGGATGAAAAAGCTCTCCGTCCACCTGCGGCGGGTGCGCGAACAGTCCCTCGTGGACTTCGACCTGGAGCGGTACGAGTTCGACACCCTCCACAAGCTCGCAGGCCGCGGCGGCAGCGCCGCACCCTCCGAACTGGCCCAGGATCTCGACCTCGCCCCCGCCTCGGTCACCGGCCGCCTCGACGCCCTGGAGAAGCGCGGCTTCGTCCGCCGCACCCAGTCCACGACCGACCGCCGCCGCGTCGTCGTCGAACTCACCGCCTCGGGCCGTGAGACCTGGCTCGGCGCGATGGACGTCCTCGGTCACGAGGAGTACCGCCTCCTCGGCGTCCTCGACGAGGACGAGCGCACCGTCCTCAACGACCTGCTCCGCCGCGTCATGGTTGCGGCAGAGGCACCGGACGGCTCTTCGGATGCTCCTCGTATCCCTTGAAGCCGGCCTGCGCGATCCGGATGACCCGGGCCACCTCCTGGTCCACGGCCAGGGGCGCCGCCGATGCCCCGGCGCGGGAGCCCGGGGTCGCCGCCGTGGCCGGTACGGTCGCTGCGAGGACGCCGACGAGGGCGGCCCCGGCCGCCGCCGTCATCGCCCAACCCGACGTGCTGATCCGTGAGTTCGTCATGGATCAAGAATCCGGCCGGATGATCGTCCGGCCCATCGGGGGCGACCCTGGCCGGCCCCCGACCCGACCCGGAAGGGATCCCCTCCCCGGCCCCTGACGCCGGGCAGCGGCGTGCCACTGCCCGAGTCGACCCCTACATGCTCAGCGAGCGCGCGTAGTTGAGCTGCGCCATCACCCGGTGCATGGTGTCAGGGCCGGTCGCGGGGATCATCGTGGCGTGGTGCCGGCCGCCGCTGGTCACCGTGACCTGGATGAAGCCGGTGGTCGTCTTCTCCTTCATCAGCAGGAACAGCAGGCCCAGCAGACAGAAGATGAAGAAGATGACGGCCAGCACGATCGCGACCGTGGGCATCTTCTCCTCGGTCCGCGACATGTCCATCGCGTTCCACACCGCGCCCTTGAGGGGCATCGCACCGGCCGGAGTGATGATCTGGTCCCCGACGACCGTGATGTCGCCGAGGCTCAGCACCGGCGCACCTCCACCGCCGTGCACCGCCGGCGCGTGCTGCGGCGGCACCGGAACGCCCGGCAGCGTCGGCTGGTACTGCTGCCCCGGAACCGGCTGCGGATACCCGTAACCGGGCGCCCCCGCCTGCTGGTCGGGACCCCACTGGTACTCGCCGCTGTCCTTGTAGGGGTTCGGCTCGCTCATCTCTCCCCGTCCTCCGTTGTGAAAAGCCCGCTGACGAAAAAGCCCGCTTCTGCACGCTGAGCGTACAGAAGCGGGCTTCCCCGCAGTGACCAGGTGTCAGAAGCGACGCGTGATCAGCGCACGCTTCACTTCCTGGATCGCCTTCGTGACCTCGATGCCACGCGGGCAGGCGTCCGTGCAGTTGAACGTCGTGCGGCAACGCCACACGCCGTCCTTGTCGTTCAGGATCTCCAGGCGCTGCTCGCCCGCCTCGTCACGCGAGTCGAAGATGAAGCGGTGCGCGTTGACGATCGCGGCCGGACCGAAGTACTGGCCGTCGTTCCAGAAGACCGGGCAGGACGACGTGCACGCGGCGCACAGGATGCACTTGGTGGTGTCGTCGAAGCGCTCGCGGTCCTCGGCCGACTGCAGACGCTCGCGCGTCGGCTCGTTGCCCTTGGTGACCAGGAACGGCATGACGTCCCGGTACGCCTGGAAGAAGGGCTCCATGTCGACCACGAGGTCCTTCATCACCGTGAGGCCCTTGATGGCCTCGACGGTGATCGGCTTCTCGGGGTTGATGTCCTTGATCAGCGTCTTGCAGGCGAGCCTGTTCTTGCCGTTGATCCGCATCGCGTCCGAGCCGCAGATGCCGTGCGCGCACGAGCGACGGAAGGTCAGCGTGCCGTCGACGTCCCACTTGATCTTGTGGAGGGCGTCGAGCACACGCTCCTTCGGGTCGATCTCGATCTGGAAGTCCTCCCAGACCGACGCGTCCGACACCTCGGGGTTGAAGCGGCGGATGCGCATCGTGATCGTGATGTACGGGGAGGCGGCGGACTCCGCCTCGACCTTGTCCAGTACGGGGGTAGCCATCAGTACTTACGCTCCATCGGCTGGTAGCGGGTCTGGACGACCGGCTTGTAGTCGAGACGGACGGTCTCGGAGCCGTCCTCGCCGACCTCGCGGTACGCCATGGTGTGGCGCATGAAGTTGACGTCGTCGCGGTTCGGGTAGTCCTCGCGGTAGTGACCGCCGCGGGACTCCTTGCGCGCCAGGGCCGAGACGGCCATGACCTCGGCCAGCTCGAGCAGGTTGCCCAGCTCGATCGCCTCGAGGAGGTCCGTGTTGAAGCGCTTGCCCTTGTCCTGGATGGACACGTTCTCGTAGCGCTCGCGCAGCTCGGCGATCTTCTCGACGGCCGTCTTGATCGTCTGCTCGGTGCGGAACACCATCACGTTGGCGTCCATCGTCTCCTGGAGCTCACGACGGATGTCGGCCACCCGCTCGTTGCCCGTGGAGTTGCGCAGCTTCTCGATCTGCGAGACGACCAGGGACTCCGGGTTCTCCGGGAGCTCGACGTAGTCGTGCTTGGCGGAGTACTCGGCGGCGGCGATGCCGGAGCGCTTGCCGAAGACGTTGATGTCGAGCAGCGAGTTGGTGCCCAGACGGTTGGCGCCGTGCACCGACACGCAGGCGACCTCGCCGGCCGCGTACAGGCCCGGGACGACGGTGGTGTTGTCCGCCAGGACCTCACCCTCGACGTTGGTCGGGATGCCGCCCATGGCGTAGTGCGCGGTGGGCTGGATCGGGATCGGGTCCGTGTACGGCTCGATGCCGAGGTACGTACGGGCGAACTCGGTGATGTCCGGGAGCTTGGCGTCGAGCTGCTCCGGCGGAAGGTGCGTCAGGTCCAGGTAGACGTGGTCGCCCTCGGGACCGCAGCCGCGGCCCTCGCGGATCTCCGTGTAGATGGAGCGCGAGACGACGTCACGGGACGCGAGGTCCTTCATGACCGGCGCGTACTTCTCCATGAAGCGCTCGCCGTCCTTGTTGCGGAGGATGCCGCCCTCACCACGGGCGCCCTCCGTCAGCAGGATGCCCATGCGCCAGATGCCCGTCGGGTGGAACTGGAAGAACTCCATGTCCTCCAGCGGCAGACCGCGCCGGTAGCAGGCCGCCTGGCCGTCACCCGTCAGCGTGTGCGCGTTGGAGGTCACCTTGAAGAACTTGCCCGTGCCGCCGGAGGCGTAGATCACGGCCTTGGCCTGGAAGATGTGGATCTCACCGGTGGCGAGCTCGTACGCGACCACACCGGCGGACTTCTTGACGCCGTCGACCTCGACGATGAGCTGGTCCAGGACGTAGAACTCGTTGAAGAACTCCACGCCCTCCTTGACGCAGTTCTGGTACAGCGTCTGGAGGATCATGTGGCCGGTGCGGTCCGCGGCGTAGCAGGACCGGCGGACCGGCGCCTCGCCGTGGTTGCGGGAGTGACCGCCGAAGCGGCGCTGGTCGATGGTGCCGTTCGGGGTCCGGTTGAACGGCAGACCCATCTTCTCCAGGTCGAGGACGGCGTCGATGGCCTCCTTCGCCAGGATCTCGGCGGCGTCCTGGTCGACCAGGTAGTCACCACCCTTGACCGTGTCGAAGGTGTGCCACTCCCAGTTGTCCTCCTCCACGTTGGCCAGCGCGGCGGCCATGCCGCCT
This sequence comes from Streptomyces sp. NPDC039609, assembly GCF_055596705.1. Lineage (NCBI taxonomy): Bacteria > Bacillati > Actinomycetota > Actinomycetes > Kitasatosporales > Streptomycetaceae > Streptomyces > Streptomyces sp. NPDC039609. Next base: position 181,342 of record NZ_JBVIUJ010000005.1, on the reverse strand, counting down.
TGCGCGGCGCCCGTGTGGGAGCGGGTGGGGTAGAGCTTGGTCAGCACGGCGGTGCGGCTGCGCTTCGTCGCCTCGATGGCGGCGCGCATGCCGGCGCCGCCGGCGCCGACGATGACGGTGTCGTACTTGTGGATCTTCATGACGTTTACCTCAGCCCCGTGCCTAGCGGATGTTCGGGTCGAAGGTGAAGATCACCAGCGTGCCCAGAAGGATGGTGAACACCGTGGCGGTGTACAGCAGGCCCTTGAGCCACAGGCGCGTGTTCGCCCGCTCCGCGTAGTCGTTGATGACCGTGCGGAGGCCGTTGGCGCCGTGCAGCATGGCGAGCCAGAGCATCAGCAGGTCCCAGACCTGCCAGAACGGGGACGCCCAGCGGCCGGCCACGAAGGCGAAGCCGATCTTGGAGACGCCGCCGTCGAGGAAGAGCTGGATCAGCAGGTGGCCGAGGACCAGGACGACGAGGACGATGCCCGAGAGGCGCATGAAGAGCCACGCGGCCATCTCGAAGTTGCCTCGGGTCGCCCGCGGCGTCTTGCCGGTGCGCTTGCGGGGGGCCTCGATGTACGGGGCCGGGTTGTCCACGTCGTAGTGGGCCGCGCCCTCGACGGGACCGATCGCGGAAGTGGTGTCAGCAGACATGTCTGGCGTCAGCTCCCGAACAGTTCACGTGCGGCGTGGCCGAGGACGGGGTAGATGGAGCCCGCCATCAGCACGACCCAGATGCCCACGACGGTCCAGAGCATCTGCTTCTGGTAGCGCGGGCCCTTGGACCAGAAGTCCACGGCGATGACCCGGAGGCCGTTCAGCGCGTGGAAGAGAATGGCGGCGACCAGGCCGTACTCGAGGAGTGCGACGATCGGCGTCTTGTACGTGGCGACCACGTCGTCGTACGCCTCGGGGGAGACGCGGACGAGAGCGGTGTCCAGCACGTGTACGAACAGGAAGAAGAAGATGAGGACGCCGGTGACTCGATGAGCCACCCAGGACCACATTCCTTCCCGGCCGCGGTACAGCGTTCCAGCCGGCACGGAAAAACCCTCCGGGAGCGGGGATCAGGGTCGGCCGGCTTCAGTGTCGGTCTGACCCGGCCGGGTACGGTCCACCGGCCCCGGTCATCGTAGCGACGACTTGTCGGTTCGCTCGCGCGGGGTCCATAGGTGTGATCAAAGATGCACGGACGGACTATCGCCTGGGCCGGAATCGCCGTATTCCGGACGGAATCACGAGGCGGCGATTCCGCATGTGAGGCGGGAGCGGGCGAGCCGGCGGAGCTCGTCGGCGGCGATCACCCGCTCCTCCTCCGGTTCGTTGCCGAGCCGTGACCGGATGCCGGCGAGGACCTGGTCGAGGCGCTCACCGGGGCGAACGCCGTCGAGGCTGATCACGAAGGCGTGCCCGAACCTGCTCTCGTACGCGGCGTGCGCGGCCCGCAGGGCGGTGTGCGCCGCGGGCGGGGCGTCGGGGTGCGGCGCGGCGGAGCACTCGGCGGCCAGCGCCTCGTCGAGATCGGCGGCGGACAGGTCGTAACCGGCCTCGTCCGCGGCGGCGAGCAGCGCGTCGAGGGTGGGGTACGGGCGGTGCGCGGTCACCCGTTCGGCCCAGCGGCGGCTGTGGCAGCAGGAGAGGAGCAGCTCCTGGGCGGCTGCGGCCGGGGCCACGTTGAAGCGCCTGAGACCGGCGAGGTGGCGGGGGCTGGCGTGCTGGGCAGGTATCGCGGCAGTGGCGGCGGAGCCCAGGTTCCGGGAAGAGGCACGGGTGTCGCTGGTCAGCGTGGACTCCGGGAAAGGTGGGGTGGGTGTGACGCAACGTTATCGACGGGCAGGGGGAACTGTCCGACGGATGCGCGATTTTCACCCGGAAGGGAGAGTTTCGGAACGTACGCGTGACGTTTCGGCGTCGCCGCCCGCCCCCGAATGGCCCTACCTCACTCCCTGAGGGAGGATTCCCAGTGATGCGGTACGCCATACGAGGGCCCCAGGTGGGCCCCACACTCCTCGCGGCCGCGGTGGCACTGGTCACCGTGACGGCCTGTTCCGACGGCTCGTCCTCCGGCCCCGGCGGACCCACGTCCGGAGCCGGAACGCCGACGTCCGTGACCAGCGCGGCGCCGGAGCCGAGCCCCACGCCCACCCGGACGTACCCGCTCTCCACCGCCCCGCTCACCGTCCCGGCCGTCCGCGACCACGAGGCGGCCCGCGGCCCGGGCTGGCGCCCCACGCCCGAGGCCGGCGTCGTCATCGCCCAGGGCAGCGAGGGGCTCGCCGACGAGGGGCGGCTGCTCGCGGGGGAGCTCAAGATCGCGTACCGGGGTGCCGTCGCCGCCCGCGCGGGCGACGTCGAGCTGGCGCTCGGCGGGAAGGGCGCCCCCGAGTCGTACACGCTCACCACCCGCGACGACCGGGTCCGGATAGCCGGCCCCGACCAGGCGGGTGTCTTCTACGGAACCCGGACCCTCAAGCAGTCGGTGAAGGGCTCCGGCGCGATGCCCGAGGGCGTCGTCACCGACGCGCCGGCCAAGCCCCAGCGCGGCCTCAACCTGGACATCGCCCGCAAGCACTTCACCGCGGAGTGGATCGAAGCCCGGATGCGGGAGATGGCCGACCTCAAGCTCAACCAGCTCGGTCTGCACTTCTCCGACGACCAGGCGTTCCGCATCGAGTCCACCTCGCACCCCGAGATCGTCACCGATCCGCACCTGACGACGGTGGAGGTGAAGCGCATCCTGGCCCTCGGCGAACGCCTGCACATCGACGTCTTCGGCGAGATCGACTCGCCCGGACACCTCGGCGCCGTACTGCGCGCCTACCCGCAGCTCCAGCTGCGCAATGTGCAGGGCGTGCCGCGGCAGGGCGCGATCGACATCTCCAAGCCGGAGTCGGCGGAGCTCATCGACGACCTGCTGCGCGAGTACACGGCGCTGTTCGGCGGCCGGTGGTTCCATATCGGGGCCGACGAGTACCAGGCGCTGACCGTCAGCGACCCCGCCGCCTCCTACCCGCAGCTGGCGAGCGCGGCCCGGGAGAAGTACGGCCCGGGCGCCGGCGTCCAGGACCTGACCGAGGGCTGGATGAACGACCGCGCAGCCGTGGTGCGCGCCGCGAAGCAGACGCCGAAGGCCTGGAACGACGGCTTCTTCCGGGGCGGGGTCGTCACCGCCGACAAGGACATCGAGGTCGAGTACTGGACCGGCAAGGAGATCGGCGCCCGGCCGCCCACGGAGTATCTGGCCGAGGGCCGCAAGGTCGTGAACCTCAACGACGAGTTCCTGTACTACGTCCTCGGCGAGCCGAACCAGTTCACGTACCCCACCGGCCGCCGGATCTACGAGCAGTGGACCCCGCTCGTGCTGCGCGGCACGACCCCCGTCCCGGCGCGGTACGGACCCCAGATCCTGGGCGGCCGGTTCGCCGTCTGGTGCGACCTGTCCCGGTCGCAGACGCAGGCGCAGGTGGCGGACGGGATCCGGATGCCGCTGACGGCGACGGCGCAGAAGCTGTGGGACGAGCGGAAGCCGACGATGAGCTGGGAGCAGTTCAGGGCGCTGGCGACGAAGGTGGGCTGATCCGGCGGGGGTACGCTCCCGCAGCGCGGCAGCCGTCCGGCTGCCCCGGCGCCTCGGGGAGGGGCGTCGTTCGCCGGTGGGGGGTCCGCTCCGTCATGCTCCGCAATCCCGTTGGTCTGTCGTACGCCGTCGTGGCGCTGCTCGCGGCGATGGTCCTGTCGGACGTGTTCCTCATCCTTTCGGCACTTCAGGTGTGGCTGCTGATGGCCGACGGTCCGGACGCGACGGGCTTCACTCACCTGGGCGTCGATGCCACGACGTGGGTCCAGGCTTTGCTGTCGCTGCCGACCCAGGTCGTCTTCATCATCTGGTTCTTCCGGGTCAGGCGGAACGCCGGGGTCTTCGCTCCCGACCTCCACCGGGGCGGCCCCGGCTGGGCCATCGGCGCCTGGTTCGTGCCGATCGCCAACTTCTGGTGGCCGCGGACCGTCGCGGCCGGCACGTGGCGGGCGAGCCGCCGGGACCCGTACGGCGACGGCAAGGAGGAGCCGCTCACCCTGCTCAACTGGTGGTGGACGCTCTGGATCCTCTCCGTGCTCCTCGGGATGTTCGCGAGCGCGGTGTACGACGACGCCGACCAGGCCGCCGAGTTCGCGGCCGGGGCCCGGCTGCTCATGGCGTGGGCAGCCCTCGACATCGTCGCCGCCGTCCTCGCGATCCTCTTTGTCCGGCGTTTGACCTCTATGCAACACCGCAAGGCCACTGGCATGATTCCGGCCGCGCAGTGACGTAATCGCGCCAAGCGGCGCAGTAAGGGGAAGTACTGCGTCCGCAACGGGAGGCATGCATGAGCCTGCTGGAACTGATCGACCGGGCCGACGAGCGGAGTCTGGCGGCCGCCGGACTCGCCTGTCTGGACCGGTGTCTGCCGCTGCTCGCCCCCGAGGGCGGGGAGGTGCTGCGGCCCGTCTGGGCAGCGGTCGCGCGCGGCGACGGCGGGGCCTGGGGCGAGGCGATGGCCAAGGCCCGGGTCGAACTGGGCGCTGACGCCGGGGGCGAGGCGGCGGCCGGGCTCGTACGGGAGATGCTGGACGCCGCGCCCGCCGAGTGGGCCGAGGAGCCGCTGCGCGAGTGGGCCTCCGAATGCTCCGTCACCGCGCTGGCCCTGCACGGCCGGTACGACGCGGCCGAGGTCACCGACGAGTCGATCGAGCGCTGCCGGGCCGGGGACGGCGCCGGCGCGGGGCCGCTCCTCGCGGGCGAGCTGCGCCGGCAGGAGACCGTCCTCGAATCGGTCGCGCACGGGCCGACGGGACTGCGCCGGGCCCGCGAGCTCTCCACGGAGGGCGGCCGAGTGCTCCGCGCCGTCGTCTCCCGCCGGGCCCGCACGGCCTGAGGCCGTCCGGGAGGTGCGACACCGCCCGTGACCGCCCTGCTGTCCGACCGCCGACGGCGGCCCGCGTCCGTCGGAACGGCGAACGGGGCCCATGTCGGTTCGGGAGCGCCTCAGCCGGCCCGCACCGCCCGGTAGGTCTCGTATGCACACGTGGCCGGGGCCCTTCGGGGCCCCGGCCACGGCCGTCGTTCCTCCGCCGTCATTCCGCCGGCTTCACCGCGAGTTCGTCGATCGCCGCCGCGATGTCCGCTTCCGCCCGCGCCTTGTCGAGGCCGAGGCCGGTCAGGACGCCGTCGCCGTCCTCGAACTCCAGCAGCGCCAGCAGGATGTGCTCCGTGCCGACGTAGTTGTGGCCGAGCCGGAGCGCCTCGCGGAAGGTCAGCTCCAGGACCTTCTTCGCCGCCGCGTCGTACGGGGTGAGCGCGGGTGCCTCCTCGGCCGCCGCGGGCAGCGTCGGGGTGACCGCGGCGCGCAGCGCCTCCGGCGTCACGCCCTGCGCGGTGATCCAGTGCATCGCGATGCCCTCGGGCTCCGCGAGCAGGCCGAGGGCCACGTGCCCGGTGCCGATCTCGGCGTTTCCGGCGGCCGTCGCCTCGTTCTGGGAGGCGACCACGACGTTCCTGGCCCGGGGGGTGAAGCGGCTGAACCCCGCGTTCGGGTCCATCTTCTCCGCGTCCGGGTCCTTGGGGACGAAGCGCTTCTGGGCCGCCTGGCGGGTGACGCCCATGCTCCTGCCGATGTCGGTCCAGGAGGCGCCGGAGCGCCGGGCCTGGTCGACGAAGTGTCCGATCAGATGGTCGGCCACGTCGCCGAGATGGTCCGCCGCGATCACCGCGTTCGACAGCTGGTCGAGCGCGTCGGTGTTGGTCTTCTTGATCGCTTCGATGAGGTCGTCGAGCCGGACGGGGATGGTCATGCCGACTGGTTTCGTCATAGAGGCAACCCTAGGTTGACAGTCCCCGGGTGTCAACCGTCGGTTGACAGTTCGACGGGCGCCATGATGATCGCCATGACGACGACGAGCGATCCCACCGCACCCGGCATCACCGCCGACGACCTCCAGCACGCCGTCCGCCTCTCCCTCACCACCCTGCGCGGCGCCGCGGTCACGACCACCGCCGCCGACTGGCAGCACCCCGCCGGCGCCCTGACCTGGAGCTGCTGGGAGACCGTCGAGCACCTCGCCGACGACCTCTTCGCCTACGCGGCCCAGCTCGGCCTCGACGCACCGGCGCTCGACACCGAGGTGCCCTTCCTCTGGGAGCGGCGCCGTGAGGGCGGCCCCGCCAACGTCACGTACGCCGACCCCAAGGCCGGGACCACCGGGCTGCTCCACGTACTGGAGTCCTGCGGCGCGATGCTGACCGCCGTGGTCCGCACCGTTCCCGCGGACCGGCGCGCGTACCACTGCTTCGGTCTCTCCGACGCCGAGGGCTTCGCGGCCATGGGCATTGTCGAGACCCTCGTCCACACCCATGACATCGCCACCGGCCTCGGCGTCCCGTTCCACCCGCCGGCCGGCCTCTGCGGCCAGGTGCTCGGCCGGCTCTTCCCCGACGCCCCGACGGACACGGACCGCTGGCCGACCCTGCTGTGGGCCACCGGCAGGGGTGAACTCCCCGGGCGTGAACGGCGCACCTCCTGGCGCTGGTTCGCCGCTCCGAAGGAGCAGGGAGCGGCGGCCGGTCCGACGGTGTGACCGCGGGCAGCCCATGACCCGGCGATGCGACCAGCGCCACCTCCGTCACCTGTGACACGTGCGCCCCACAGGTCGCTTGGTTGGGCATGTACCGGGAATCCGAACCCGCGCCCGTCGTGCCGTCCGCCGACGGAATCCGCGCCTACGTGACCCATGTCGAACGGCTCACGGTCGGGAGCCGGCTCCCGCTCGACTCCTCCGTGGCCGGCCTCCGCCTGGTCGACCTGATCGTCGACGGGCTGCGCCGCGACCGGCCCGACCGTGACCGGGTCGACCGTGTCCTCCAGGAGCTCGGCGCGTACACCGGCGAGGTGATCGTGCGCCGGGCCGGTGCGCGGTGGGTCGACGTCGACGAGGGGCAGCGGGAGCTCTTGCGCCAGCCCGTCGGGATACGGATGCCCGACGGGCTGGCCTGGAGCCCGCTCGGAAAGGTCGTCAACCGATTCGAGGCCGGTCCGGAGGAATCCGTACAGCGCTTCTGTCTGCTACTGCAAGGGCGGACCAGGTCGCCTGTGCGCTGCCTGTGAACCAGTGACGTTTCTCCGGGCCCGCGCGCTGAAGGGAGGGGGACGGCGCGTCGCGCCCTGCCCCATGGGGGGACATGGGCACGGTGTGCGGTGCCGAGTCGGCACGAAGAGGGAAGCGTGGGCGCGTACGACGCGGAACTGGGGATCCTTGTCGAGCGCGCGCAGCGCGGGGACGAAGACGCCTTCGCCGAGGCCTATCGTCTGGTGCACCCCGGACTGCTCGGGTACGTACGCGGCCTGGTCGGCGAGGACGCCGAGGACGTCGCATCGGAGGCCTGGCTGGAGATCGCCCGGGACCTGGGACGGTTCCGCGGCGACGGGGCGGGATTCCGCGGCTGGACCGCGGCGATCGCCCGCAACCGGGCGCTCGACCATCTGCGCCGCCAGAGCCGGCGGCCCCGCACGTCCTTGCTCGAACAGGACGTACTGGAACTGCCCGGCGGTCACGACACGGCGGCCGCCGCCCTGGAGAGGCTGTCGACGGAGCAGGTGCTCGCCCTCGTCCGCAGCCTGCCGCGCGATCAGGCCGAGGCCGTGCTGCTCAGGGTCGTCGTCGGCCTGGACGGGCCGGCGACGGCACGCGTCCTGGGCAAACGACCCGGGGCGGTCCGCACCGCGGGCCACCGGGGTCTGAGGAGACTGGCGGGACTGCTCGCCGCCGTGGAGCCGCCGCGACGGCGGAAGGATGGGACATGACACGCGAACCGGACCCGCTGGCCGCTGCGCTGGGCGCGGCGCTGCGGGGCGAACAGGACGGTGCCGACGCGGGCGAGGCCAGGGCGCGCGAAGCGTTCCGCGCGGCGCGGGAGACCGAGGGGTACGCGGCGCGCCGCACCAGACGGCGGGACGACTGGCGATCGGTGCTGCCGGTACGCGGACGGTGGTGCGGTTCCCTGCCGCAGCGCGTCGGCCTCCCCCGGAGGTGAACCGCCCGCAGACGAAGGGTCAAAAGCCCTGAAAAATGGGCGAAAAGGAGGACGACCGGGGCCGCCACCCCCCACAGGAGAGGCCCCGGTCGCCGTCCGCCGGAGCCGCAGCACGGCCCCGTACTCCCTACAGCGCCATGGATGCGTTTTCTGTCACACCGTCCTGCACCCCTAGAAGGTTGCAGGTTGTACAAAGACCGGACGAACATGGACGTGGCGACGGGGAAGGACGTAGCGTGCTGATGCGCGCCGGCTGGTGCTGCGGTGACGACCAGCCGCGATGACGAACAGGTGTGGGGATTGCTGGGGGACGACGCGGAGCTGACGGCCGCGGTGCTCGCTGCGCAGAACGGGGACGAGGACGCCTTCCGTACTGTGTACCGCGCCGTGCATCCCCGGCTCCTGGGCTACATACGCACGCTCGTCGGTGACACCGACACCGAGGACGTCGCCTCGGAGTCCTGGCTCCAGATCGCGCGCGACCTCGACCGCTTCAGCGGCGACGCGGACCGGTTCCGGGGCTGGGCGGCCCGTATCGCCCGCAACCGCGCCCTGGACCACATCCGGATGCGGGGCAGACGCCCCGCCGCGACCGGAGACGAGACCGAACTCACCGACAAGCCCGCCGACTCCGACACCGCGGACGAGGCTCTGGAAGCACTGGCCACCGGCCACACCATGAATCTGATCGCCCAATTGCCGCAGGACCAGGCCGAGGCCGTCGTCCTGCGGGTCGTCGTCGGCCTGGACGCCAAGAGCGCCGCCGACACCCTGGGGAAGCGCCCCGGCGCGGTACGGACCGCCGCGCACCGAGGCCTCAAGCGCCTCGCCGAACTCCTCCACGCCGAGGGCGACGGAAGCGGAACCCCGCTCGGGGGTGTACCGCCGCAGCGCGGTCGCAGACCGGGGGCGTCGGCCCCCGGTGGTGTGACGCAATCGCGTGCGCGGACGCAGAAGGACATGTGATGGCCGACGAGCGGTACCAGTGGCTCGACCAGGAGGCCGCGGAGCGGCTGCTCCGCGGCGAGCCGGTCGACGCCGTGGGCGATCACGCCCGTGAGCAGGTCGAGCGTCTCGCCGAGGCCCTCGCAGCGGCCCGGTTCCTGCCCCTCGCCGTACCGGCGGACGCCGAACTCCCCGGGGAGGAGGCCGCCCTGGCCGCCTTCCGCAAGGCCACCGCCGAGCGCTCCCTCGCCACGGCCCCGGCCGTCTTCGCGCCCGGCGCCACCGAGCTCGGCGGAGTACGGCTCGGGCGGGTGCCCGCCGCCCGGCAGTGGGGACGCTCGCTGCGGTACGGACTGGCCGCCGCGGTCGCCGCCGTCGCCGTCGGCGGGGTCGCCGTCGCGTCCGGTACGGGCATCCTGCCCTTCGACGACCGGGACCGGCCGGCTCCGGCCGGCTCCGTCTCGGCCGTGGAGATACCCGAGCCGGTCGACTCCCCGGACGAGGGCTTCGGTACGGCCACGCCGTCGACGCCGCCCTCGGGAGAGGAACCGACGCCGGACGCGTCCCCCTCGCTCTCCCCGCCCCCGGCGACGCCCGGCGCCGGCGGTACGGGCAGCTCGGGCGGGAACGACGGCACCCCCGAGCCGGGGAAGACCACGGACCCCGCGGACCGGGACCGGGACAGTCTCTCCGCCAAGATCGTCAAGGCGTGCCAGGACTACCGTGCCGGGCGCCTCGACGACAGCGCCCACCGCAGGCTCACGGACTCCGTCCGTACGGGCGAGACGGTGCGGCGCTACTGCGACCGCGTCCTGGCCGGTGGCGCCACGGGCGGCGCCACCAGGGAGCCGTCCACCGACTCCTCGGGCGGCAAGGGCGACGGCAAGGGCGACGACGGCTCCTCCGGAGAGGGCGAGCGAGCGGGAGCCCCCTCCCGCACCGGCGGCAAGGGCCGCCACGAGAACCGCGGCAAGGGCCGGGGAGACCATCGCGTCGACGACCGTGACGACAGCCGTGGGAACCACCGCGACGGCGGCCGGAACACCGGTCGCGGCGATCGTTCCGACCGCTCCCGGGACCTGGCGTAACACTTTTCGGCCCGTCGGCGCAGTACTGAGTGAGCCGACTGGTCATCGGCCGCGCAGAGAGCCGGGGTTCCCCCCGTACCTTCGGCTCCGCGCACCCGGCGCGGGTGGGACACGTTCCCCCGGTCCCACCCGCGCCCTTTCTCCTCCCGCGTCCCTACCAGTGGACGACGACCTTGTCGCCGACCTTCACCTGGTCGAAGAGCGCCGCGAGCTTCGTCTTGTCCCGGACGTTGACGCAGCCGTGCGAGGCCCCGTTGTAGCCGCGGGCCGCGAAGTCCGACGAGTAGTGCACGGCCTGGCCACGGCTGAAGTACATCGAGTACGGCATCGGCGTGTGGTACAGCTTCGACCAGTCCTGGCGGACCTTGCGGTCGACCTGGAACGTGCCCTCGCGGGTCGGGGTGTTCTCCGAGCCGAAGCGGACGTCCATCGACGAGACGACCTTGCCGTCGATCATCCAGGCCAGCGTCCGGCTCTCCTTGCTGATGCACAGCACACGGCCGGTCATGCAGCGCGCGTCCGGCTTGTCCAGCTTGTTGGTGGTGGACGGCTTGAGCTCGTCCGCCGTCGGCTTGTGCGTCATCCCCAGCAGCCGCTCCCAGGTGGTCTCGTCGACCGAGCCCGTCTGCGGCAGCCCCCGCTTCTTCTGGAAGGCCTTGACCGCGCCGCCCGTCATCGTGCCGAAGAAGCCGGTGGGCGCGCGGTCGAAGTAGCCGACCTGGCGCAGCCGGGCCTGCAACTCGCGCACCTTCGCGTTCTCGTCCCCGTCCTTCATCAGGACCTTGACGGCCGGCTGCGTGGAGGTGGGGGAGGAGCTGGGCGTGGTGGACGGCTTGTCGTCCGTCGTCGGCGTACCGCTCGGCTCGGCCGTCGGCGAGGTCGGGGCCGGCGCCGAGGACGAGGCCGACGGAGCGGCGGTCGTCGACGGCGACGTGCCCCCGCCGCCGGCCGCCTGGGCCGTACAGCTGGTGGCGAGTGCCACGGCGGCCACGGCCAAGAGTGCTCTGGGTATGACGGACGAACGGCGCATCGGAAGCCCCCCGGAATGTGTCTGTGTACCTATTGGATGCTTCCCATGCCCGCTTGGTTGCGCACCTGCCGCAAGTACGGAGGATGCTTGTGAGGAAGGTCCCGGCGTGCGGCGCTCCACACGTCGCGGGGCCGCCGCTACAGTCCGCCGCGAGGGTCGATACCGCGGAGCAGGTCTACCGGGAGGCACAGCAGATGGCGCGCGAGTCGGAGTCGGGTCTCCCCATCGAGCCGGTCTACGGACCGGACGCCCTGGACGGATGGGCACCCGCCGAGAAGCTCGGCGAGCCGGGCTCGTACCCCTTCACGCGCGGTGTGTACCCGTCGATGTACACCGGCCGTCCCTGGACCATGCGCCAGTACGCCGGCTTCGGCACCGCCGTCGAGTCCAACGCCCGCTACAAGCAGCTCATCGCCAACGGCACGACGGGCCTGTCCGTCGCCTTCGACCTGCCGACCCAGATGGGCCACGACTCGGACGCACCGATCGCGCACGGCGAGGTCGGCAAGGTCGGCGTGGCCATCGACTCGATCGACGACATGCGGGTGCTGTTCGACGGGATCCCGCTGGACAAGGTCTCCACGTCGATGACCATCAACGCCCCCGGCGCCCTGCTGCTGCTCCTCTACCAACTCGTCGGCGAGGAGCAGGGCGTCCCGGCGGACAAGCTGACGGGCACCATCCAGAACGACGTGCTCAAGGAGTACATCGCCCGCGGCACGTACATCTTCCCGCCCAAGCCCTCGCTGCGGCTGATCGCGGACATCTTCAAGTACTGCAGGGCCGAGATCCCGAAGTGGAACACCATCTCGATCTCCGGCTACCACATGGCCGAGGCCGGCGCCTCCCCCGCGCAGGAGATCGCGTTCACCCTCGCCGACGGCATCGAGTACGTCCGTACCGCCGTCGCCGCCGGCATGGACGTGGACGACTTCGCGCCCCGCCTCTCCTTCTTCTTCGTGGCCCGTACGACGATCCTGGAGGAGGTCGCCAAGTTCCGGGCCGCCCGCCGGATCTGGGCGCGGGTGATGAAGGAGGAGTTCGGCGCGGAGAACCCCAAGTCGCTGATGCTCCGCTTCCACACCCAGACCGCCGGTGTGCAGCTCACCGCCCAGCAGCCCGAGGTCAACCTGGTGCGCGTCGCCGTCCAGGGCCTCGCCGCCGTCCTCGGCGGCACACAGTCCCTGCACACCAACTCCTTCGACGAGGCCATCGCCCTGCCCACGGACAAGTCCGCGCGCCTGGCGCTGCGGACGCAGCAGGTACTCGCGTACGAGACGGACGTCACCGCCACCGTCGACCCGTTCGCCGGCTCGTACGTCGTCGAGAAGATGACGGACGACGTCGAGGCCGCCGCGCTGGAGCTCATGCGGAAGGTCGAGGACATGGGCGGCGCGGTCAACGCGATCGAGCGCGGCTTCCAGAAGAACGAGATCGAACGCTCCGCCTACCGGATCGCGCAGGAGACGGACAGCGGCGAGCGGGTGGTCGTCGGTGTCAACCGCTTCACGGTCGACGTCGAGGAGCCCTACGAGCCGCTGCGCGTCGACCCGGCGATCGAGGCCCAGCAGGCCGAGCGGCTGGCCACGCTGCGCTCCGAACGAGACCGGGCGGCCGTGGACGCGGCGCTCGCCGGGCTGAAGAAGGCGGCCGAGGGAACGGACAACGTCCTGTACCCGATGAAAGCCGCGCTCAAGGCGCGGGCCACCGTCGGCGAGGTGTGCAACGCGCTGCGGGAGGTCTGGGGCACGTACACGCCGTCCGACGCGTTCTAGGCGATTCCGCTTCGCGCCAGGCGATTCCGCATCGCGAAGCATGAAGGCGGACTGTCGTACCCACGTGCGAGACTCCGTTTCATGCTGGGAGTCACCGATCTGCCGACCTATCTCGCGGGCCTCGCCCTCATCATCCTGCTGCCGGGGCCGAACTCGCTGTACGTGCTGTCCGTCGCCGCCCGCAAGGGCACCCGGACCGGATACAAGGCCGCCGCAGGCGTCTTCACCGGCGACGCCGTCCTGATGACGCTGGCCGCACTCGGCGCGGCCTCGCTGCTCCAGACCACGCCCCTGCTCTTCATGATCGTGAAGTACGCGGGCGCGGGCTATCTGACCTGGATGGCGATCGGCATGCTGCGGGCCGCGTGGAGCATGTGGCGCACCCGCGGCGAGCTGACGGCCGAGGAGCCCGAGGCGGCTGCGGCCGCACCCGGGGAGAACCCGTACCGCCGCGCGCTGATCATCAGCCTCTTCAACCCGAAGGCGATCCTCTTCCTGATCTCCTTCTTCGTGCAGTTCGTGGACCCCGGATACGCCTACCCGGCCCTCCCCTTCCTGGTGCTCGGCACGCTCCTCGAGCTCGGCAGCTTCCTCTACCTGACGATGCTGATATTCGGCGGGACGCGGCTCGCCTCCGCGTTCCGGCGGCGCAGGCGGCTCTCGGCCGGGGCGACCTCGGCGGCGGGCGCTCTCTTCCTCGGCTTCGCGGCCAAGCTGTCCCTCGGCAGCACCGCCTGACCCCTCGGCGGCACCGCCTTGACCCTGACACCGTGTGAGGCCGTTCCGTAGGAGACGTCATGTTCATCATCGGAGACTTCGCCCGGCACGGGCGGGTGTCGGTCCGGATGCTGCGCCACTACGACGCCATCGGACTGCTGCGCCCGGCCCATGTCGACCCGCACAGCGGCTACCGCTTCTACGAGGCCGGCCAGCTGGCCCGCCTCAACCGCGTCATCGCGCTCAAGGAGCTCGGCTTCACCCTCGAACAGGTGGGGTCGATCCTCGACGAGCAGCTCGGCGCGGAGGAGCTGCGCGGCATGTTGCGGCTGCGCCAGGCCGAGCTGGAGACGGCCCTGGCGGAGGCGGCGGGACGGCTGGCACAGGTCGGCGCGCGGCTCCGGGCCATCGAGAGCGAGGGACACATGTCCACGCAGGACGTCGTGATCAAGAAGGTTCCGCCGGTGCGGCTCGCCGAGCTGAGCGGGGAGGCCGCCGGGTTCGGCACCGGCGAGATCGGCCCGGTCATCCAGCCGCTGTACGAGCGGCTGTGCGCGACCCTGGAGGCCGCGGGCGTGACCGGGTTCGGTCCCGGGATCGCGTACTACGAGGACGCCGGCCGCGGCGACGGCTCGATCGTCGTGCACGCGGGGATGACGATCCCGGCCGGGACCGCGCCGGACGGCGTCGACATCGTCGTGCTGCCGGGCCTGGAGGAGGCGGCCACGGTCGTCCACCGGGGTCCGATGGAAGACCTCCTGCCGACCGTCCAGACCCTGGCCACCTGGATCGACGCCCACGGCTACCGCTCGGCGGGCTATGCCAGGGAGCTGTATCTGGAGTGCCCGGACGACAGGGCGAAGTGGGTGACGGAGCTCCAGGAGCCGGTCGTCCGCGCCTAGCGGTTCTGGCGCCTGGCGGTTCTGCGCCTGGCGGTACGGAGGGGGGGGTGGGGCCCGGGCCCCACCCCCCTCCGTCACTTCGCGAGGGCCCGCTTCAGACGCAGCGCGCGGCGGGCCAGCCGGCGGACCTGCGGGTGACGCGGGACCGGGAGGCCGCCCGGAAGACCCAGGACGGTGAGCCGGCGGCGCGTGAAGTAGTGCCGGGTCCGCTCGGCGAGCGGACCCGACAGATGACGCGCCGCCGCACCCCGCAGATCCACACGGACCTTGGGCTGCATCGCGAACCCGACCGCCGCGACCAGACCCGCCAGCCCCTCGTCGTCCAGCCCCTTGTGCTCCAGCCGCTCGTCGGGCGTGTCGCCCTCCAGGTCCGGGACGAGCGCGTCGACGAGGGTGAGCGGCACGCGGTTGCTGTTCTGGTACGGGGTCAGCCGGTCCAGAACCGTCCGGGTGCCGACCCGGGCCACCGGGATCCAGTAGAACGCCTGCGCCGTCATCAGAGCCGTCGAGAAACAGCCGACCACCAGCGCGGGCCGCAGCTCCCGGTACACCACCTCCGCGAGGACCGGCCGGTCGAGCACGGTCAGTTCGGCACCGAGCGCCGCCGCCTCCGCGGCCAGCCTCCGCGTCCAGGCGTCCGGCGCCGTCGGGTGCGGCTTGAAGACGAGCCGACGGTGGCCGCGCGCGATCGCGCCGCGCACCATGCGTACGTGCAGCTCCTCCTCCTCGGCCGGAGTGAGCAGGGAGAGCGCCGCCAGATACTGGCCGAGCAGCAGTGCGGGACCCTCCTCCTCCGGGCCGGGACCCGGCGGATCCGCCAGCTCCGCGACCACCTTCGTGAAGGCCTCCGTCGGTACCACCACGGCCGTCGCCCCGAACTCCGCGAGCAGCAGCGGCGCGAGCCCGGGCACCAGGTCGAGATGGAGCAGCCGGCGCACCCGCTCGCCGACCAGCGGGTCGATCTTGTTGCGGGTCGGGCCGTAGCTCATCAGCCCGTCGGCGTACACATCGAGCGGAGCCTCGGAGAACAGCCGGGCGATCGTCAGGGCCGGCGCGACCTGCACCGACTCCACGGCCAGTTCGACCCGGTCGTCGCCGAGCTCCCACAGCAGCCGCAGATGGCGCTCCAGCATCGGCAGGTCGTCCGCCCGCGGCGTCCAGCCGGAGGGGTGGAGCGGGGAGATCGCCTCGTTCCACGACAGCACGCCGTCGAACCGGCCGCGCAGCCGCTCGAAGCCGGGCATCTCGTCCAGCGCCGGCGTCGTCTCCGGCACCGCCGCGTTGTTGCCGACCAGCAGCAGACGCCGGTCGGCAGGGCCGAAGCAGCCGCTGTCCAGGGCGGCGGCCAGCGTCGTCGCGCCGTAGAGCGTCGAGGCGTAGAAGATCTGAGTGGTTCTCACGCGGCTGCCTCCGAGGCCGAGGGGGCGGGCAGCGAGCTCACGCCCACGCGGCGGCGGCGCAGCTTGCGCAGCACGGCCGCCCGTTGCTCGTCCATCGAGCCCAGTGCGTCACCGAGCACGTCCTGCGGCATACGGCGCAGGGCGGCCGCGCTCATCGAACGCAATTTCTTCGCCACGGCCGGTTCGAATCGTTCGACCGACGAAATGTGGTGCGAAATAAGAGCGCAATAGGTACGGACAGCCTTCGGGAGAAGCTGTTCCGCGTCCACATCCTTCGCCGTTTCTTCGATCACCTGGTCGAAAGCGCGGATGAAATCCAGCTGCCGTACATCTCCTATCTGGGTGAGCGAGGTGGGCACCCCGCGCCGGTAGAAGATCCCCAGTGTGCTGACGGCGGCGAAGGAATCCGCCTCCCTGTGCAGCTTCCAGATCCACGGACGGTCCTCCGCCGTCCGCAGCCCGGGCGTGAAGTGCAGCAGCCCGCGGTCGAGCAGGCGCCGGTGGTACATCCCCGCCCAGGCGTACGGATAGTCCACCGACGTCGTCCGGTCCGCGGGCAGGATCGCGTCGCGCGGGCGCAGCACCTCGCCGCGCCGCCCGACGGGGGACCGGCGGACCGAGCGGTTCCGCCCCGTGCACACCACATGGTCGGTACGGAGGAAGTCGCACTCCAGCTCGTCCATGGCCGTCACCAGCCGGGCGAAATGGCCGGGCGCGAGCCAGTCGTCCCCGTCGAGGAAGGCGAGGTACCGTCCACGGGCCGCGTCGAGTCCGGTGTTGCGCGCGGTGGCAAGCCCCTCGTTCTGCGCGTGTCTGATGAGGACCGCCCCCGGAACCTCGCGTACAGCCCGTTCGAGGAGCTCCGGGGTCGCGTCCGTCGAACAGTCGTCGACAAGAAGGAACTCGAAGTCCTCACGGGCGTTCGCGCGCAGGCTTGTGAGGGTGTCGGGGGCATATGTCTGCACGTTGTAGAACGGCACGACGACGGAGAGCTTGACCACCCGGCCGACGCTAGGCGCCGCCCCGGCATTCGTTCTGACCGACAGAGAGATGTTCGGTGAACACAAAGAGGCGGGCGCCTTAACCGCCCCCGATCCCGCCCATTTTCAGAAGCGGGAAGGGCTCTGTTCACCGTTTGTTGTGGCCCAGTTGGGCCGGGAAACGGAATGCCTCTCTAGCGTCCTCGACGTGCCAGCAAGTACCAAAGAAGCGGTACGCGTCGCCGTACTCGCCGACTCCGACACCCGGTGGAAATGGGGCGCGCTCACCGCACGCCGCATCACGGCCGCCGAGCCCACCGGTTTCGTCCTGCGCGGCCGGGCCACGCCCACCGCGCGCCAACTCGCCGAGACCGGGGTGTCCACGACGCCCCCGCGCGAGGTGACGGGCGCGGAGTTCCTCCGCGAGGTGAAGGACGGGGCGTACGACCTCGTCGTGCTCTCCCTCGTCGGCGGCACGGTCCGCGCGGTCCTCCAGGGGATCGCCGATCTGGGCCTGGAACGACGCCCGGTGATCGTCACCGGCTATGTCGGCGTCGTCTACGAGAAGCTCGCCGACGGACTGCTCCTGCGCCACGGCGCGGACGTCGTCCTCGCCAACTCCCGCCACGACGCCGAACGTTTCCGCGCCGTGTACGAAGGAGTGGGCGCCGACGCCTCCTCGGTGGTGGAGGCCGCGCTGCCGTTCCTCGGCGGCGCGCCCTACGCCCCCGAGGCGGGCCGGGACACCCTCGTCTTCGCCGCCCAGCCCTCCGTGCCGGTGACCCGCGCCGACCGTACGTACCTGCTCCGCAGGCTCGTCGAACACGCCAGGCTGCACCCGGGTCGCGAGGTCCTGCTCAAGCTCCGCTCCAAGCCCGGCGAGCACACCACCCACCTGGAGGAGCTGCCGTACCAGAGGCTGGTGCGCGATCTGGACACCCCGTCCAACTTCCGCCTGGTGTACGGGCACATGGGTGAGGTCCTGGACCGCACCGACCTGCTGGTCACGGTCTCCTCGACGGCCGCGCTCGAAGCGCTCCACCGACGGATCCCCACGGCGATCCTCACCGACATGGGCGTGCGCGAAGTCCTCGGCAACCACCACTTCATCGGCTCGGGACTGCTGACCTCCTTCGACCGGCTCGACACGGACGTGCGCCCGGAGGCGGACGAGGAATGGCTCTCGCGGCAGGGCGTCGCCGCCGGGGGTTCGTACGAGAAGGCCTTCGACGCGTCCCGTGACCGGGTCGCCGCACTGCTCGCCGGACCCGCGCTGCCCCCCATCACCCCCTACTACACAGCGGAGACGGCCCCCGGCTACCTGCCCGGGATCCTCGCCCGCCACCGCCTCGACGTGACCGCGCCGGAACCCCGCGCCAGCGGGCTGCGCCGGATCGTCCGGGAGGCGGCGCGGGGCGCGTACCGCCACGGCGTCCAGCGCGTGGCCCCCGTCATCCGCCGCCTTGGAGAACTCTGATGACCACGACCGTGCTTGCCGTCATCCCGGCGCGGGGCGGCTCCAAGGGCGTCCCCGCCAAGAACCTCGCCCCGGTGGCAGGCCTCCCGCTGGTCTCCCGCGCGGTCCGCGCCTGCCTCGGCGCCCGACTGGTCACCGACGTCCTCGTCTCCACGGACGACGCGGCGATCGCGGCCGCCGCCCGCGCGGCCGGCGCGGAGGCGGTCCACCGACCGGCAGCCATCGCCGGCGACACGGCCACCAGTGAATCGGCCGTCCTGCACGCGATGGACGCCTTCGAGGCCACCCACGGCCGCCGTGTCGACGTGGTCCTCCTCGTCCAGTGCACCAGCCCCTTCCTCACGTCGGAAGAGGTCGACGGCACCGCCGAGAAGATCACCACCGGCGGCGCCGACACCGCCTTCACCGCGGCCCCGACCCACGGCTTCCTGTGGCGCGCAGGCAGCGCGGGCGCGGGCACCGGCGGCTCGGAGGGCGCCCACGGCGTGAACCACGACAAGGCGCACCGCCCCCGAAGGCAGGACCGCGAGGCCGAGTACCTGGAGACGGGCGCCGTCTACGCGATGACCGCCGAGGGCTTCCGTACCCACGGGCACCGCTTCTTCGGCCACACCGCCCTCGTCGTCACCGACCCCGCCCGGGTCCTGGAGATCGACGACCCCCACGACCTCGCCCGCGCCCGCGCGCTCGCGCCGCTGCTCGACACCCCCGTGTCCCCGCGCTTCGACGAGATCGACGCCGTCGTCCTCGACTTCGACGGCACCCAGACCGACGACCGGGTCCATCTCGACTCCGAGGGCCACGAGTTCGTCTCCGCGCACCGCGGCGACGGCCTCGGCATCGCCGCCCTGCGCCGCGCCGGAATGCCGGTCCTGATCCTCTCCACCGAGCAGAACGCCGTCGTCGCCGCCCGCGCCCGCAAGCTCAAGATTCCCGTCCTGCACGGCATCGACCGCAAGGACCTCGCCCTCAAGCAGTGGTGCGAGGAACAGGGCATCGACCCGCAGCGCGTCCTCTACGCCGGCAACGACGTCAACGACCTCCCGTGCTTCCACCTCGTCGGCTGGCCCGTCGCGGTGGCGAGCGCGCACGACTCCGTACGGGCCGCCGCCCGTGCGGTGACCCTCACCCCCGGTGGCTCCGGAGCCGTCCGCGAGATCGCGGCCTGGCTTCTCGGACCCGAGCTCGACACCCCCAACTCGTAAGGAACGGCAAGAATATGAACACGCGCACTCGTACCTTCGGCAGCAAGACCGCCGGCCCGGGCCACGCCGTCTACGTCACCGGCGAGATCGGCATCAACCACAACGGCGAGCTCGAGAACGCCATCGCGCTCATCGACGTCGCCGCCGACGCCGGCTGCGACGCCGTGAAGTTCCAGAAGCGCACGCCGGAGATCTGCACCCCGCGCGACCAGTGGGACATCGAGCGCGACACCCCCTGGGGCCGCATGACGTACATCGACTACCGCCACCGCGTGGAGTTCGGCGAGGACGAGTACCGCGCCATCGACGAGCACTGCAGGAAGCGCGGCATCGACTGGTTCGCCTCCCCGTGGGACACCGAGGCCGTCGCCTTCCTGGAGAAGTTCGACGTGCCGGCCCACAAGGTCGCCTCCGCCTCCCTCACCGATGACGAGCTGCTGCGCGCCCTGCGCGACACCGGCCGCACGGTCATCCTGTCGACGGGCATGTCCACCCCGAAGCAGATCCGCCACGCGGTCGAGGTCCTCGGCTCGGACAACATCCTGCTCTGCCACGCCACGTCCACGTACCCGGCGAAGGCCGAGGAGCTCAACCTCCGCGTGATCAACACGCTGAAGGAGGAGTACCCGAACGTCCCGATCGGCTACTCCGGCCACGAGACCGGCCTCCAGACCACGCTGGCCGCCGTCGCGCTCGGCGCCACCTTCGTCGAGCGCCACATCACCCTCGACCGCGCCATGTGGGGCTCCGACCAGGCCGCGTCCGTCGAGCCGCAGGGCCTGCAGCGCCTGGTCCGCGACATCCGCACCATCGAGACCGCGCTCGGTGACGGCATCAAGAAGGTCTACGAGTCGGAGCTCGGCCCGATGAAGAAGCTCCGCCGGGTCCAGGGGCTCGTCGCCGCATGACCGGCCAGCTGGCGTTCGTCGAGAGCCCGGTCCAGCTCCTGAACGTCCTGGAGTGGGCACACGCCCGGTCCACCGCCACGGACCCCAGCGATCCCGGCCTTCCCCCTCCCGGAGCCGAGGGCATTCGTTCCGCGCCGGCGGAACGAATGCCCGCAACGGGGGGTGGGGAGGCCGTGGCCGGCCTCACCCTCGTCGTCCTCTCGCCGACCGACCCCATGTCGCGCGGCCAGCTGCGCCGGATGGCCCAGCTGGCCCGCGACGACGGGTTCACCGTCCGCTGGCAGGAGGCCCGCGCCGGCCGCGGCTCGCTCGCCCGTACGCTGCGGGACCTCGCCCCGCTGCTGCGGGCGGCGGAGCGGGTGATCGTCGGGGACCCCTTCTCCCGCTACGTCCAGCTGCTGCTCACCCTCTTCGCCCCGAAGCAGCTGACCGTCGTCGACGACGGCACCGCCACCATGGAGTACGCCGCCCAACTGGCCCGTGGCGAGCGGCTGGTGCGCTGGCACCGACGCGGCAGCAGCCGGAGCCCGCGCGAACTCGTGCTCGCCCCGGTCTCGGCCGCGGCCCGGCGCAAGCTGGCCCCGACGCGTCGCCGTGCGGTCGAGATCTTCACCTCGCTCCCCGTCGAACCGCCGCCGGGCACCACCGTCACACCGAACACCTTCGCCTGGACCCGGGCCCGCTTCGGCCCGCCCCGTCTGACGCGGGGCTCGGACCTGGTCGGGACCTCGCTGGTCGAGACGGGAGTCGTCGACGCCGACCAGTACACGCGGGCCGTCACCGACCTCGCCGCCACCCACGGCGCCACCCGCTACTTCGCACACCGCCGCGAGAGCGCGGAGAAGCTGCACCGGATCGCGGTGGAGACCGGCCTGGAGATCGTCCGGCCCGATCTCCCCCTGGAACTGATCGCCCGACGCGGCCCGATCGGCCGCACGGTGGTCAGCTTCCCCTCGACGGTCGTCCACACCCTGCCCCTGGCCCTCGCGGGCACGGGCGTGAAGGTGGCGGTCTGCGAGATCGCCCCGGAGTGGCTCAAGGCAAACGTCTCCCCCCGCGCCCAGGGCTTCCTGGCGGGAGTCGCGGGCACGGCGGCCTTCGAGGTGGACCGACTCACGGCGCGCGCCACCCCTGCGGCGGAACGGTTCGAATTCGGGTGAGCTTACCCACAAGGGGTGCTCGTCATGCCTCGTGAACCCACTTTCTTTCCCCTAACGGGCTGAAGTTTTCGTGATCAACGGGCAGTTGATCTCTGAAGGGGCCTACCCTTCAAAAGGTGAACCAGTTGAAGTCCCGTGAGCCCGGCTCCGTCGCTCTGCCCGGAACGCTGTCCGAACCCCTGCGCACCGAACTGATCGTGTTCCGCAGGGACTTGCACATGCACCCCGAGCTCGGCAACCAGGAGTTCCGTACCACCGCTGCGCTCAAGGCCCGCCTGGAGGCGGCCGGACTCGCGCCTCAGGTGCTGGCCACCGGTACCGGGCTCATCTGTGACATCGGCACCTGGGACAGAGGACGTCCCATGCTGGCCATTCGCGCCGACATCGACGCGCTGCCCATCCCGGACGTCAAGACCGTCTCGTACCGCTCCACCGTGCCCAACCGCGCCCACGCATGTGGCCACGACGTCCACACCACCGCCGTCCTCGGCGCGGGGCTCGTGCTCGCCGAGCTCGACCGGCAGGGGCTGCTGCCCCAGGCCGTGCGGCTGATCTTCCAGCCCGCCGAGGAAGTGCTGCCCGGCGGCGCCGCCGACACCATCGAGTCCGGGGTCCTGGACGGGGTCGGCCGGATCATCGCCGTCCACTGCGACCCGAAGGTGGACGCCGGCCGGATCGGGCTGCGCCCCGGCCCCATCACCTCCGCCTGCGACCGTCTCGAGGTCACCCTCGACGGCCCCGGCGGCCACACGGCCCGCCCGCACCTCACCACCGACCTGGTCACCGCCGCCGCCCGGATCGCCACCGACGTCCCGGCCCTGCTGGCACGCAGGGTGGACGCCCGTTCCGGGCTCGCGGTCACCTGGGGCCGTATCGAGGCCGGCCACGCCTGCAACGTCATCCCGCAGCACGCCGAGCTCTCCGGCACGGTCCGCTGCCTCGACCTGCCCAGCTGGCGCGAGGCTCCCGACCTGGTGCACGCGGCGATCGACGAGATCGCCACGCTCCATCGCGCCAAGTCGACGATCAACTACGTCCGAGGCGTCCCCCCGGTCGTCAACGACCCGGTCATCACCGAACTGCTCCGTGACGCGATGACCGCCCGCCGCGGACCGTATGCGATCGAGGACACCGAGCAGAGTCTCGGCGGCGAGGACTTCTCCTGGTACCTGGAGCACGTCCCGGGCGCCATGGCGCGCCTCGGCACCCGCACCCCGGGCGACACGACACGCCGTGACCTCCACGCGGGCGACTTCGACGTGGACGAGCGGGCCATCGCGGTGGGCGTCGAGCTCTTCACGGCCGCCGCCCTGATCGACGGAACCCCGACGCACTGACGACGGAGGGGGCGCCCGCGCCCCTCCGCCGTTCGGACCAACTCGGCGCGGAGTGTCGCGATACCACCGCTCCGCGTGACGTCCCGAGGTGTATAACCGGTCGTGCCGACTCGGCCGGTCCCGATCGTTCCCTTGGCTCGTTCGCGACGATCCGATAACGACTCATGAACGGGTCTTTAACTGACATCTACGCGCGTTACGATCCACGCGAAACCAGCGCCGGAAGAGGCGCTTTCGGTCAGTCTCGAAGGGACCCTCCTCTTGCGCCGGGTATCCAAGATCGTTTCCGCGTCCGCAGTGACCGCGGCCCTCGCTCTCACCGCCACCGCTTGTGGTGAGTCGTCCACCGAGTCCGGTTCCGACTCGGGCACCATCAAGGTCGGCATGGCCTACGACGTCGGCGGCCGTGGCGACAACTCGTTCAACGACTCCGCCGCTCGTGGCCTCGACAAGGCCAAGGCCGACCTCGGTGTCGAGACCAAGGAGCTCACCGCCAAGACCGGTGAGACCCCGGCCGACCGCGAGCAGCGCCTCACGTCCCTCGCCGAGGGTGGCTTCAACCCCGTCATCGGTGTCGGCTTCGCCTACAAGGACGCCATCGACCAGGTCGCCGCGAAGTTCCCGAAGACCACCTTCGGCCTGGTCGACTCGGTCTCCGACGTGAAGAACGTCGACTCGATCGTCTTCACCGAGGAGCAGGGCTCGTACCTCGCCGGTGTCGCGGCCGCCCTCAAGTCCAAGGACGGCAAGATCGGCTTCATCGGTGGCGTCGACACCCCGCTGATCAAGAAGTTCGCCGCCGGCTTCCAGCAGGGCGTCAAGGACACCAACCCGGACGCCTCGGTCACGATCCAGTACCTGTCCACCGGTACGGACTTCTCCGGCTTCGGTGCCCCGGACAAGGGCAAGGCCGCCGCCAAGGGCATGCTCGACAAGGGCATCGACGTCATCTACGCCGCCGCGGGCGGCTCCGGTGCCGGTGCCATCGAGGCCGTCGCCGCCAAGCCGGGCACCTGGGCGATCGGTGTCGACTCGGACCAGGCCAAGGACCCGGCCCTGTCCAAGTACGCCGGCTCGATCCTGACCTCGATGGTCAAGAACGTCGACACCGGTGTCTTCGAGCTCATCAAGTCCGTCCAGGACGGTAAGCCGGCGACCGGCACGCACGTCTACTCGCTGGCCGAGAACGGTGTCTCGCTGACCACCACCGGTGGCCACCTCGCCGACATCCAGGCCAAGCTGGACGAGGCCAAGAAGAAGATCATCGACGGTCAGATCAAGGTCAACACGACCCTCTGACGTACGTCGGAGGGGGCCCGGAGGGTGGCTTCGGCCGACACTCCGGGCCCCCTTCACACGTCTGCCCGTGGGCAGTTGAACGATTTTCCAAAAGCTACGCGCGTAGCGTGCGCCGTACAGGGTATTTTTCGCCACCGACAGCGCCTGCGCACCGGCCTCTTCCCCTCCTCACGCTCCCTGCCTAGGAGAGTGCGTCATCAAAGCCTCCAGCCCCAGCAGTCCCAACGCCGTAGAACTCCGCGGCATCACCAAGCGTTTCCCCGGAGTCGTGGCCAACCACGACATCGACATCACCGTGCGCCGCGGCACCGTGCACGCCCTCGTGGGCGAGAACGGCGCGGGCAAGTCCACCCTGATGAAGATCCTCTACGGCATGCAGAAGCCGGACGAGGGCACCATCACGGTCGACGGCGAGCTGGTGACGTTCCACAACCCCGGAGACGCCATCGCCCGCGGTGTCGGCATGGTGCACCAGCACTTCATGCTCGCGGACAACCTCACCGTCCTCGAGAACGTCGTCCTCGGCTCCGAGAAGCTGTACGGCATCGGCGACAAGGCCCGCGCCAAGATCAAGGAGATCTCCGACGCGTACGGCCTCGGCGTCCGCCCGAACGCCCTCATGGAGGACCTCGGTGTGGCCGACCGTCAGCGCGTGGAGATCCTCAAGGTCCTCTACCGCGGCGCCCGCACTCTGATTCTCGACGAGCCGACCGCCGTGCTCGTCCCGCAGGAGGTCGACGCGCTCTTCGACAACCTGCGCGAGCTCAAGGCCGAGGGCCTCACGGTCATCTTCATCTCGCACAAGCTGGGCGAGGTTCTGTCGGTCGCCGACGAGATCACCGTCATCCGGCGCGGCACCACGGTCGGCACCGCCGACCCGAAGCACACCACCACCAAGCAGCTCGCCGAGCTGATGGTCGGCGCCGAGCTGCCCTCGCCGGAGACCCGCGAGTCGACGGTCACGGACGTGCCGATGCTGACGGTCCAGGACCTGTCGCTGAGCGCCGTCGACCCCGACGGCGTGGTCCGCGCGGTCCTCGGCGGCATCACCTTCACCATCCACAAGGGCGAGGTGCTCGGCATCGCCGGCGTCGAGGGCAACGGCCAGTCCGAGCTCGTCGACACGATCATGGGCATGCGCAACGCCGACCGGGGTGTCGTGACCCTCGACGGCGCGGACATCTCCGCCGCTCCGACGCGCAAGCGTCGCGAGGACGGCATCGGCTGCATCCCCGAGGACCGCCACCGGCACGGTCTGCTCCTGGAGGCCCCCCTCTGGGAGAACCGCATCCTCGGCCACGTCACCGAGAAGCCCAACTCCAAGGGCGCCATCCTCGACCTCAAGGCCGCCCGCAAGGACACCGAGCGGATCGTCCGCGAGTACGACGTCCGTACCCCCGGCATCGAGGTCACCGCGGCCTCCCTCTCCGGCGGAAACCAGCAGAAGCTGATCGTCGGCCGCGAGATGAGCCACGACCCCAAGCTGCTGATCGCCGCGCACCCCACCCGGGGCGTGGACGTCGGCGCGCAGGCGCAGATCTGGGACCAGATCCGTGCGGCTCGCCGCGAGGGCCTGGCGGTCCTGCTGATCTCCGCCGACCTGGACGAGCTGATCGGCCTCTCCGACACCCTGCGCGTGATGTACCGCGGCAGGCTCGTCGCGGACGCCGACCCGGCGACCATCACCCCGGAGGAGTTGGGCTCGGCCATGACCGGCGCCGCCGCCGGCCACCTTGAGCACCCTGAGAGCCCTGAGGGCACCGACGGCCCGGAGGACGAGGCCCGATGAAGAAGTTCGACAAGGAGCGGCTGCTCCTCGGCATCGCGGCACCGCTGCTCGCGATCGTCGCCGCCTTCCTGATCACCGCCCTGGTGCTCGCGGCCACCGGCAAGGAGCCGTTCAGCGCCTTCGGCATCATGTTCGACTACGGCATCAAGTCGGACAGCCAGGTCTACATCATCAACAAGGCGACGACGTACTACCTGGCGGGCATCGCGGTGGCCATCGGCTTCCGCATGAACCTGTTCAACATCGGTGTCGACGGCCAGTACCGTCTCGCGGCCTTCTTCGCCGCCGCCGTCGGCGGGGCGCTGACCCTGCCGGGCATCGTCCAGATCCCGCTGATCATCATCACCGCGATGATCGTCGGTGCCATGTGGGCGGGCATCGCCGGTGTCCTCAAGACCACGCGGGGCGTCAGCGAGGTCGTCTCGACGATCATGCTGAACTTCATCGCGACCGCGATCATCGGCTACCTGCTGCAGCCCGGCCGCCTCGGCCACCTGGACGAGGCCGGTACGAAGGTCGCGACGACCCCGCTGCCGGAGTCCTCGCACTTCTTCGACTTCCCGACCACGCCGGAGCCGATCATCGGCTTCGTCGTCGTCGCGGCCGTCGCGGGCGTCGCCTACTGGTTCACGCTCTCCCGCACCCGCTTCGGCTTCGACCTGCGCACCGTCGGCCAGTCCGACACGGCCGCCGCTGCCAGCGGTGTCAACGTGAAGAAGATGGTCGTCACCTCCATGCTGATCTCCGGCGGCATGGCCGGCCTGATCGGTATGCCGACGCTCCTCAACGACTCGCACGAGTTCGGCGGCGACTTCCCCGTCGGCATCGGTTTCACCGGTATCGCCATCGCCCTGCTGGGCCGCAACCACCCGATCGGCATCGCGCTCGCCGCGATCCTCTGGGGCTTCCTTGACCGCGGCTCCCAGAGGCTCGAGCTCGAGGAGTACGACCGGGAGATCGTCGGCGTCATGCAGGGCGTCATCGTCCTCTGCGTCGTCATCGCCTACGAGGTCGTCCGCCGCTACGGCCTCAAGCGCCAGCAGCGTCAGGTCGGCGAGAAGCTCGCGGCCCAGGCCCGTTCCAACAACACGACGGAGGTGTCGGCGTGACCGCCACGGCGACTTCCACCCCGCCGCCCGCCGCTCCCAAGGCGGCCGGCGGCAAGGGCGGCCGCACCCGCCTCTCGCTCCCCTGGATCCTGCTGATCGTCGCGGGCGGGCTCATCGCCCTCTCCGCCGTCCGGGCCATCACCGGCGCGCAGGACCTCACCTCGGCCGGCCAGATCGGCGCCGCGCTCTCGCTCGCCGTGCCGATCGGTCTCGCCGGTCTCGGCGGTCTGTGGGCCGAGCGCGCGGGCGTGGTCAACATCGGCCTCGAGGGCATGATGATCCTCGGCACCTTCTTCGGTGCCTGGGCCGGCTGGCAGACCAGCCCGTGGCTCGGCATCCTGGCCGGCATCCTGGGCGGCATGGTCGGCGGTCTGCTGCACGCGGTCGCCACCGTCACCTTCGGCGTCGACCACATCATCTCCGGTATCGCGATCAACATCCTCGCGGTCGGCTTCACCACCTACTTCGCCAAGCTGTGGTTCAACAGCGGCGAGGCGGCGGCGAAGGGCGGCAGCCCCAAGCAGTCCCCGCCGGCCGAGGAGATCACCTCGGTCACGATCCCGGGGCTGTCCGACTGGCTGGCCGACATCGAGAAGCACCACTGGTTCCTGATCTCGGACATCGCCGGCATCCTCGGCGGTCTGGTCACTGACCTCTCGGTGGTCACGATCATCGCCGTCCTGCTGGTGATCGGTACGTTCTTCGTGCTGTGGAAGACCGCGTTCGGTCTGCGCCTGCGCTCCTGCGGTGAGAACCCGATCGCCGCCGAGTCCCTCGGCGTCAACGTCTACAAGTACAAGTACATCGCCGTGATCGTCTCCGGCGGTCTCGCCGGTCTCGGTGGCGCGTTCCTGTCGCTGGTCACCTCGCACATCTACAACGAGGGCCAGACCGGTGGCCGCGGCTACATCGGCCTCGCGGCGATGATCTTCGGCAACTGGCGGCCGGGCGGCCTGGCGATGGGCGCGGGCCTGTTCGGCTTCGCCGACGCGCTCCAGCTGCGCAGCGGCGGCGAGTCCGTGCACGCGCTGCTCCTGCTGCTGTTCGCCGTCCTCGTGGCGATCGCCGCGTGGAAGGCGTACAAGAAGCGCTGGATCACCTCCTCGATCGCCACCGTCATCGGTGTCGGCGTCTTCATCTGGTACCTCGGCACGGAGACGGTCCCGGTCGAGTTCGTCAGCGCCACGCCGTACGTGGTCACGCTGCTGGTGCTGTCGCTGTCGGCGCAGCGTCTGCGGATGCCCAAGGCGGACGGCATGCGCTACCGCAAGGGCGAGGGCAAGTGACGTCCAGCGCCCAGGCGCCGGACTGGGAGGCCCTCCGGGAGGTCGCGCGGGATGCCATGTCCCGGGCGTACGCCCCGTACTCGGGCTACCCGGTCGGCGCCGCCGCGCTCGTCGACGACGGGCGGGTGGTCTCCGGCTGCAACGTGGAGAACGCCTCGTACGGCCTCGGGCTGTGCGCGGAGTGCGGGCTCGTCTCGCAGCTCCAGGCGACCGGCGGCGGCCGGCTGACCCACTTCGTCTGCGTGGACGGCCTGGGCGGCCCGCTGGTGCCGTGCGGACGGTGCCGGCAGCTGCTGTACGAGTTCGGCGGCCCCGAGCTCGTGCTGGAGACCCCGGAGGGGCTCCTGACGCTGGCGGAGATGCTGCCGCAGGCGTTCGGACCCGACCACCTCGCCAAGTAGGACCTCGGAGCGGCCCTTCCGGCACGATGGGAAGGGCCGCTCCTCCTTTCCCCCTCTATGCGCGTAGAAAGAGGCACCACATGGACGTCATCTCCGTCATCCGCACCAAGCGGGACAAGGGTGAGCTGAGCCCCGAGCAGATCGACTGGGTCATCGACGCCTACACCCGCGGCGAGGTCGCGGACGAGCAGATGTCGGCCCTGGCCATGGCGATCCTGCTCAACGGCATGAATCGCGGCGAGATCGCGCGCTGGACCGCGGCGATGATCGCCAGTGGCGAGCGCATGGACTTCTCGTCCCTCTCCCGCCCGACCTCCGACAAGCACTCCACCGGTGGCGTCGGGGACAAGATCACCCTTCCGCTCGCCCCGCTCGTCGCCGCCTGCGGCGCGGCCGTGCCGCAGCTGTCGGGCCGGGGCCTCGGTCACACCGGTGGCACGCTCGACAAGCTGGAGGCCATTCCGGGCTGGCGCGCGCTGCTCTCCAACGAGGAGATGCTGCACGTCCTCGACACGACCGGTGCGGTCATCTGCGCGGCGGGCGACGGACTCGCCCCCGCCGACAAGAAGCTCTACGCCCTGCGCGACGTGACGGGCACGGTCGAGGCGATCCCGCTGATCGCCTCCTCGATCATGTCGAAGAAGATCGCCGAGGGCACCGGTTCGCTCGTCCTGGACGTCAAGGTCGGCACCGGCGCCTTCATGAAGAACCTCGCGGACGCGCAGGAGCTGGCCCACACGATGGTCGGCCTCGGTACGGACAGCGGCGTGAAGACGGTCGCCCTGCTCACCGACATGTCCACCCCGCTCGGCCTCACGGCCGGCAACGCCCTGGAGATCCGCGAGTCCGTCGAGGTCCTGGCGGGCGGCGGCCCGGCGGACGTCGTCGAGCTGACGATCGCGCTGGCGCGCGAGATGCTCGACGCGGCCGGGATCAAGGACGCGGACCCGGCGAAGGCGCTGGCGGACGGCTCGGCGATGGACGTCTGGCGTCGCATGATCGCGGCCCAGGGCGGCGACCCGGACGCGGCTCTTCCGGTGGCCCGCGAGAAGCAGGTCGTCACGGCTCCGTCGTCGGGTGTGCTCACCCGTCTCGACGCGTACGACATCGGCATCGCGGCCTGGCGTCTCGGCGCCGGCCGCGCCCGCAAGGAGGACCCGGTCCAGGCCGGCGCCGGCGTCGAGCTCCACGCCAAGCCGGGCGACACGGTCACGGCGGGCCAGCCGCTGGTGACCCTGCACACGGACACCCCGGAGAAGTTCGACTACGCCCTGAAGTCCCTGGACGGCGCCTGGGACATCGCCCCGGAGGGCACGGCGTTCACCCCGAACCCGATCGTCCTGGACCGCATCGCCTGATCATTTGATCGTCATTGGCATGTGCCGATGGCGCTTTCGCGTGAACGGGACCGGTGGACCTCCGCCGGTCCCGTTCGGCATGCTGGGATCGGTGACGACCGATCGAGGAGCACACCATGAGCGCACTCGCCGTCGAGCCCGAGCCCTCTCTGGGCGAAGGCTGGGACGAGCTTGTCCGGATCCGGGAGGAGACGGGCACCCCTGAGGGCTGCCGGGTGGAGATCATCAGGGGGATCATCACCGTGGCGCCTACCCCGTCGTGGGAGCACAGCGACACCGTCGACGAGGTACAGCGACTGCTCTACTCCGTCATCCCCCGGGACTGGGGCGTCTATCAGTCCGTCGGTGTCACCATCCCCGAGCGACTCGGCCTGTACGTGCCTGACATCGCGGTCATTCCCAAATCCGCGCCCCGGAACGCCAGCGGTCACGTGGCGGCAGGGGAGTCCCGTCTCGTGGTCGAAGTGACGTCCCGGAACAACGCGAACCACGATCGGATCCACAAGCTGCACGGCTATGCCACCGCAGGCGTCCCGCTCTATCTGCTCGTGGACCGCTGGCACTCGGGCAAGGCCACGGCAACGCTCTACGGGGAGCCGAAGAACAGCCTGTACCGCGTACTGGCCTCCGTCGAATTCGGCGAGAACCTTCACCTTCCCGCCCCCTTCGACCTCGTGATCGACACCGGCCTGTTCCCCATCGACTAGCCGCTCGTCCGGTGTCACGGCGCCGGGGAACGTTCCCCCCGCCTCACACCACAGGCACCCCGAGCAGCCCCGGCAGTTCGCGCATGTCGTCGAAGACCACCGTCTCCGCACCCGTCAGCCGGTCCGCCCGAGTCAGACCCCCGCAGTAGCCGAAGGCCCGCATCCCCGCGGCGCGGGCCGCCTGGACCCCGTACGGGCTGTCCTCGACCACCGCGCAGCGCTCCGGCGGGACGCCCATGGAGGCCGCCGCGTGGAGGAAGAGATCAGGGGCGGGCTTGCCGCGTGGGACGTCGCGCGCGCTGAATATCCGGCCCTCGAAGCGGTCCAGCAGGCCCACCCGCGTCAGGTTCCTGCGGATCGAGGCGTGGCTGCCGTTCGACGCCAGGCAGAAGGGCACGTCCAGCGCGTCGAGTACGTCCGTCACGCCGTCGACCACCGTCAGTTCCGCGTCCAGGGCCTCGTCGTACAGGTGCTTGTAGGCCCGGTGCCAGTCCGGCTCCAGGGGGCGTCCGAGACGCTCCTCGACGATCGCCGTGAGCATCTCGGTCGACGAGCCGACGAACTGATCGACGACCTCGGCCTCGGTGAACTCCGCTCCGAGGAGTGCGAAGACCTCTCGGTCCACCCGGCAGTAGATGCGCTCGCTGTCCACGAGGACGCCGTCACAGTCGAAGATCACCAATTCCGTCATGGCCCGCACCCTAGGCGCTCCGATGAGTTCCGGCCGTGACGGGGGTCTCCCAGATGTGGACACCAGTCAACCGCTCGTTCTGACCCTTGCCGCCCGGGCCACCCCGGACGAGATCGCCCGGCTGTGCGCCGTACTGGAACGGTGGCCGCCCACCGACGTGGTCTGTGACGTCGGCGGGCTCACCCACGCCGATCTCGCGGCCGTGAACGCCCTGGCCCGGCTGAAGCTCGCCGCCGGGCGCCTCGGGCACCGGCTCCGGTTCCAGGGCGCCGGTGCCGAGCTGCGGCTGCTCCTCGGACTCGTCGGCCTCACGGACACGCTGCTGTGAGCCGCTTCGGCCCTACGCCTCCAGCCGCTCCGGCAGGTCGAAGAGCGGGAACCACCGCTTGGTGTCCAGGAAGAAGTCCATCCCGCCGACCTTGCCGTCCCTCAACTCCAGGACGATCAGCGCCCACGGGCTGTAACCGCCCTCCGGGTCCGGGTGGTACTGCGCGAACGCCGGCGAGCCGTTCGCCACGGTCGGCACCAGCTTCGAGCCCGAGCAGACCTCGCCGACCCCGAGCATCCAGCCCACGATGTCGTCGTGTCCCCGCAGCCACAGGTCGTACGGCGGCATGGACATCGTCGCGTCCTCGTGCAGGAGCGCCGTCAGCGCCTTCATGTCGTACCCCTCGAAGGCGGCGACATAGCGCTCCAGGAGCTCCTTCTGCTCCTCGTCCAACGGATTGGCGATGTCCGAGACCGTCGGCTCGTTCTCCGCGATCGTGGCGCGCGCCCGCTGGAGGGCGCTGTTCACCGAGGCGACCGTGGTCTCGAGCAGCTCCGCGACCTCGCTCGCCTTCCAGGCCAGCACCTCGCGCAGGATCAGCACGGCGCGCTGCTTCGGCGGCAGATGCTGCAGCGCGGCGACGAAAGCGAGCCGTACGGTCTCGCGGGACACCGCCGTGTCCGCCGGGTCGGCCACCGACGGAAGCACCCGACCGTCCGGCACCGGCTCCAGCCAGGTGATCTCCGGCCGGGCGTTCAGCTGTGCCTGCGCGACCGGTGTCGCGGCGGTCAGATCCATCGGCCGGGCTCGCCTGGTGCCCGCGTTCAGCGAGTCGAGGCAGACGTTGGTCGCGATGCGGTACAGCCAGGAGCGGAGCGACGAGCGCCCCTCGAAGGAGTCGAGGGACCGCCAGGCGCGGACCATCGTGTCCTGTACGGCGTCCTCGGCCTCGAACGATGAACCGAGCATCCGGTAGCAGTAACCGGTCAGTTCCGTGCGGTACTTCTCCAGTTCGGAGTTCCGGTCCGCGGTCGCCAGGTCACTCATGCAGGTCCACCCCACTCGCCCCTCACCGGCACCGGTGCTGTGCCGATGAGGGGAAGCTACCGCAGCCCACTGACAGTGGGGGTCAGGTTCCGGGCTTCCGTCCGTAGACGTACACGTCGTCGCCGTTCCTCAGCAGGTTCCAGTACGCCTTCGCATCGGCCGGACGCATGTTCACGCAGCCGCCCGAACCCGGTGGGTTCCACATGGACTTGGTGGTGGAGTGGAACGCCTGCCCGCCGTCGAAGAACTGCGAGTACGGCATGGACACGTGGTAGATCGTCGACCAGTGGTTGATGTTGCGCCAGTAGATCCTCTTGAGGCCGGTACGGGTCTCGGTCCCGTCCTTGCCCGTACGGACGGGCACCGGGCCGTACTTCAGCCTCGCGCCGTCCTGGATCCAGGTCAGCTGCCGCGTCAGGTCGACGCAGGCGATCCGGCCCTTGTTGGTCGGGCACTTCTTGGCCGCGTTCGGGTTCTTCCCGGCCGCCTTCTGCGCCAGCATCGTGGACATCGTCCGCCAGGTCAGCGGACCGGCGTACCCCTGCGTCGGGGTGATGCCGTGCGTGCGCTGGAACGCCTGGATCGCCTTGCAGTCGGCGAGCGACTGCCGCCCGTCCACCGTCCGCCCCAGGAACTTCTCCACCTGCTTCTGGTACGGCCCCGTCGTCACGTTGCACGAGGCAGCCTGCGCCGTCCCCGCGCCGAGAGCGACCGTCAGCGGCACCACCATGGAGGTGATGCCGAGGGCGATCCCCGCCCGCTTCCGTATACCGTTCATGATCACCAACTCCCCCTTGAGTCCTAAGACTTAGGACGAGCGGGGGAGCCTTCCGGTTGTACGGATCCGGGACGGATTCAGTGAGCCGTACGGAGCCGGGGGCAGCGGGCCTCGGCGCGCGCCGCCACCCGCGCGCTGTGGCTGCCGTAGAGCGTGATCGACACGACGCCAAGGACCGCGACCAGGCCGAGGAGGACCGTGCCGGCCCAGCCGCCGGAGTGGAAGGCGATCGCGCCGAGCGTGCCACCCGCGCTGCTGCCCAGGTAGTACGCGGACTGGTAGAGCGCCGACGCCTGCGCGCG
Source organism: Streptomyces sp. NPDC039609 (assembly GCF_055596705.1). NCBI lineage: Bacteria > Bacillati > Actinomycetota > Actinomycetes > Kitasatosporales > Streptomycetaceae > Streptomyces > Streptomyces sp. NPDC039609. Next base: position 147,333 of record NZ_JBVIUJ010000005.1, on the reverse strand, counting down.
GCCGGTCTTGGCCGTACGGCTCACCGAGGAGGAGGCGACCGCGTGTCCGGCGAAGAAGCCGGCCGTGATCAGGACCAGGCCGAGCAGGACGGCGGCGAGGTTGTCGGCGAGCGAGAGCAGCAGGCCCGCCGCGGTCGTGCCGACGGCCAGGTAGAGCGCCCCGCGCCGGCCGAGGCGGCCGACCAGCTTCCCGGCGGCGGCCGAGGAGACCGTACCGACGAGGTAGACCAGGAAGATCGAGCCGACCACGCCCTGCGGGAGCGAGAACGGGGCCTCGACCAGGCGGTAGCCGATCACGGTGTACACCGCGCCGAACACCGTCATGAACAGTGCGCCGATCGCGTACAGGCGCATCAGCAGCGGGTCGGCGAGGTGGGTGCGGACCGTCTTCGCCAGTGCCTTCGGGTTCAGCGAACCGGGCGTGAAGTGACGGGCCTTGGGGAGCAGCAGACGGAACACGACCGCGCAGGCCACCGCCATCAGACCGACCGCGAGGAGCCCCGCGCGCCAGCCCCACATCTGGGACGCCCAGCCGGTGACGATCCGGCCGCTCATGCCACCGATCGAGTTGCCCGCGACGAAGAGACCGATCGCGGCGACCAGCGCCTTCGGCCGCACCTCCTCGGCGAGGAACGCCATGGCGGAGGCGGGCAGACCCGCGAGCGCCGCGCCCTGGACCGCGCGCAGGGCGATCAGCCACTCGAGGTTCGGGGCGAAGGGGACGAGGAGTCCGACGATCACCGCGACGGCGAGCGACCACGTCATCATCGTGCGCCGTCCGAGGCGCTCGGAGAGGGCGCTCAGCGGGAGGACGAGAAGGGCGAGCGCGCCGGTGGCGGCGGAGACCGTCCAGGAGGCCGCGGAGGCGGTGGCGCCGAACTCCGCCGAGATCGCGGGGAGGAGGGCCTGGGTGGAGTAGAGGAGGGCGAAGGTGGCGAGTCCGGCGGCGAAGAGGGCGAAGCTCATGCGGCGGTAGCCGGAGGCACCGGGAGTGAGGCGGGTGTCGGCGGCCGTGCTGGTGGCGGCCGCCTTGGTACTGGCGGAAGGCATGTCTCGAACGTAGGACGATTCATTTCATGCGTCCAATGCACGGAACTGCTGTAATCGTTCCCATGGTGCATGAGTACAGGTCACAGGGTCGACTGTCACCGAGTAGTTACGAAGAAGACATGGGGCTGCTGCTCGCGCCTCGGCTCGCGTACTTCGCGGCGGTGGCCCGGCACGAGCATGTGACCAGGGCGGCGGCCGAGATGGGGGTGCCGCAGTCGACGCTGTCACGGGCGCTGGTCCGGCTGGAACAGGACCTCGGGGTGGCGCTCTTCGCCCGCAGGGGCCGCACGGTCTCGCTCACCCCGGCCGGCCGCACCTTCTACGCCTCGGCGGAGCGGGCGCTCGCCGAGGTGGAACGGGCGGCCGACTCCGTACGGGCGGACGCGGACCCGGCGGCGGGGCGGGTCGCCTTCGGGTTCCTGCACACCATGGGCTCGGAGACCGTCCCCGGACTCATCCGCGCCTTCCGTGTCGACCACCCCCGGATCCGCTTCACCCTCGTCCAGAACTACGGCGAGGCGATGATCGAGCGGCTGCGGGCCGGGGACCTGGACCTGTGCCTGACCTCGCCCGTGCCCGACGCCCCGGATCTGGTCGCCCGCCGCATCGACGAGCAGCGCCTGCGACTCGTGGTCCCCGACGACCACCGGCTCGCCTCGCGCAAGCGGGTACGGCTCGCGGAGGCCGCCGAGGAGACCTTCGTGACCCTGGAGCCCGGCTACGGGCTGCGCCGCATCACCGACGACCTGTGCGCCGAGGCCGGGTTCACTCCGCGCGTCGCCTTCGAGGGAGAGGAGGCCGAGACCCTGCGCGGCCTGGTCGCGGCCGGCCTGGGTGTCGCCCTGCTGCCGCCACCGGCCGTTCCGCGTCCCGGCGTCGTCGAACTCACGGTGACGGCCCCGCGCGCCGTCCGCGAGATCGGCGTCGCCTGGCTCGACGGCCACCCGGACACGGCGCCGGTGGCGGCCTTCAAGAAGTTCCTGCTGAGCAAACGGGGCAGCCTGCTGCCGGAGTGACCCCTACCGGCGCGGCCCGCGGCCGAAGCCCGCCGCCAGGGGCATCCGCAGACCGAGCGGAGGCGGGGCCGCCAGAGCGTCGGCGACCGGGCGGGCATAGGGGTGGGTGAAGAGCGAGCCGAGGACGAAGTCCGCGGCCAGGGCCCGGATTTCGTCGTGGTACTGGCGCAGCGCATGGCCGTCCGAGTGCACCTCGAAGCGGCAGGTGTCGCGGTTCGACTTCTTCGCCCGCTCCGCGAGCCGGTACGACAGCTCCGGATCCGTCCGGGCGTCGTTCGTGCCGTGCGCGATCAGCACCCGGCGCCCCACCAGCTGGCGCACCGGCTCCGGCTCCGCCGCCACGTCGTCCTCCGGCAGCCAGGGCGCCAGCGCGAGCACCGCGTCGACCGCCGTGTGCCCGGCCGCCCGCAGCGCGGCTCGCGCGCCCATCCCGTGGCCCGCGAGACAGACCGGGACGTCGCCGTAGCGCCGTACCGCCTCCGCCACCGCCCAGGACGCGTCCCCGGCCAACTGGGCGTCCGTACCGTTCCAGCCGCGCCCCCGATAGCGCACCACGTGCACCACGAGACCGTCCGCGCGCCCCGCCGCGGCCAGTCGCCGCCCCAGCGGCAGCAGCGCCGCATGGGCCCGCACCGAGGCCCCCCGCGCGGAGGTCACCTCCCCGTCCGGGAGAAGCAGGACCACACCGCCCACCGCCGAACCGGGGTGCGATGCGCCGACGGGCCGTCCGAGCCGGGGTGTCCGGCTGCCGGCAGTCCCTACGAGTGCGGAGTGCGCCATGGCAGAACAGTCTCAGAAGCCGAGGTGTACGCCATCCGTACGTGCGGTCACTGTTACGTATCGACAAGCGAGTTGAGGAGGGGCGCTCTACGCGCGTAGGGGCTAGAGTGCGGCAATGACGAGCCAGATCCCCAACGTCCCCACCGCGGACCAGATCCGCCGCGCCCCGAAGGTGCTCCTCCACGATCACCTCGACGGCGGACTGCGCCCCGGCACGATCATCGACCTCGCCCTCGAGCAGGGCTACGACAACCTCCCCGAGACCGAACCCGACAAGCTCGGCATCTGGTTCCGTGAGGCCGCCGACTCCGGCTCGCTGGAGCGGTATCTGGAGACCTTCGCGCACACCTGCGCCGTCATGCAGACCCGCGATGCCCTCTTCAGGGTCGCCGCCGAGTGCGCGGTCGACCTCGCCGAGGACGGGGTCGTCTACGCCGAGGTGCGCTACGCCCCCGAGCAGCATCTGGAGGCCGGGCTCACCCTGGAGGAGGTCGTCGAGGCCGTCAACGAGGGCTTCCGTGAAGGCGAGCGGCGGGCCAGGGCCGGCGGCCACCGCATCCGCGTCGGCGCCCTGCTCACCGCCATGCGGCACGCCGCCCGCGCCCTGGAGATCGCCGAACTCGCCAACCGCTACCGCGACTCCGGTGTCGTCGGCTTCGACATCGCGGGAGCCGAGGCCGGTTACCCGCCCACCCGGCACCTCGACGCCTTCGAGTATCTGAAGCGCGAGAACAACCACTTCACCATCCACGCCGGTGAGGCCTTCGGCCTGCCGTCCATCTGGCAGGCCCTGCAGTGGTGCGGCGCCGACCGGCTGGGGCACGGCGTCCGCATCATCGACGACATCGAGGTCGCCGAGGACGGCTCGGTGGCGCTCGGCCGGCTCGCCGCGTACGTACGGGACAAGCGGATCCCGCTGGAGATGTGCCCGACCTCCAACCTTCAGACCGGAGCCGCGGACTCCATCGCGGAGCACCCCATCGGTCTGCTCCGCAAGCTGCACTTCCGGGCGACCGTCAACACCGACAACCGCCTCATGAGCGGGACGAGCATGAGCCGGGAATTCGAGCTGCTGGTCGAGGCGTTCGGATACACGCTCGACGACATGGCGTGGTTCTCGGTCAATGCGATGAAATCAGCGTTCATTCCTTTCGATGAACGCCTCGCGATGATCAATGACGTGATCAAGCCCGGATATGCCGAGTTGAAGTCCGAATGGCTGTTCCAGCAGACCGCTGCGACCAGTGGTTCTTCCGCTCAGGCGGAGTGAGGACGGGTCGAGGGAGGGCTCCGGACGAGGAGTCGGGGCGACCGGAGGCGTGACCTCCGGTCGCATTTCGGTGTTTGTCGAGTGTCATGTGAATGGCTGGTTCGCAAAGCCGCTCTGCAGTCCCCGCAAGATCCTGCTTTTCCCGAAGCTCCAAGATCCCCAAGATCCTCAAGGATGATTCTCTGATGAAGCAGTCTGCCGCCAAGACGCTCGGTGTCGCCGCTCTCGGTGCCGCTTTCGCCGCTGCCGCCGCCGGCACGGCCGCCGCCGCATCGCCGCTGCCCGCCGCCCCCGACGCGCTCGGCCTGGTCACCCAGACCGTGCCGCTGGGCGACGGCCTCACCGAGCTCCCCGACGGCGCCGGCGAGTCCCTCCTGGGCGGCCAGGCCGCCCTCGGCGAGGGCGCCAAGACCCTCCCGGCCGCTGCCGGCCAGGCCATCGAGCACGCCCCGCTCGACGGCGCCACCGGCGCGCTCGGCAACACCCCGGTCGGTGGCCTGCTCGGCGGCCTGCCGCTGAACGGCCTGCCGCTGAACGGCCTGCCGATCGGCTGATCACCCACACCACCCCACACGCCGATGGGGCGCGCACCCGGACCGGGTACGCGCCCCATCGGCGTCTGTGCTTCCCGTGCCCCTACCAGGCCGTGCTCGCCGACTTCTCCTCCGGAAGCAGCAGCCACAGCGCCAGGTACAGCAGGAACTGCGGACCGGGCAGCAGGCACGAGACGAGGAAGATGACCCGCATGGTGGTGGCCGAGGTGCCGAAGCGCCGTGCCAGCGCTGCGCACACTCCGCCGATCATGCGTCCGTCACGGGGGCGGGCAAGTGCGGCCATGGTGGGCTCCTTCGAGAGGTATCTCCCGGGAGCCGCTCCGTCGGGCTCCCGATGACTCCATACTCGCGCCGGACGGGGGGACAAAGCGTCGGTCTACGGGGCGATCCCGACCCTGGGAATCGTCGGGGTAGCCCCCTGAGAACCCTCATCCCGCAGCAGGGCCGAACCCCGGTTCCGCCTGGTCCCGGAGGGGGACCGGCCCGCCCGGGGGTCCCTCCTGCGACGCAGCCGCGCCCGGCCCGCCGGCACCACGAGCAGATGGGCCACCGCCACCCCGGCGGTGTTCAGAAGCAGTGAGTCCACGTCCACGACCTGCCCCGGCACGGCGGTCTGGAGCAGTTCGACGGCGAGGGAGATCAGCGCTCCGGCGGCGACGGTACGGGCCAGGGAGGCCAGCGGCGACACATGGAGCCGTCCGTCCGCCATCGGGAGCAGGACACCGAGCGGGGCCAGGAGCAGCAGTCCCTCGCCGATCCGCCGGGCCGCCTCGGCCGGGCCGAGCGCCAGATCCGCCTTGATCCCGGCGAGGGGGGTCAGGTTCGGCGCGGTCACCCAGGCCACGTCGCGTGGGCGGAGTGTCACCCAGGCGACGAGGAGCAGATGCGCGAGGAGGAAGGCGAACCCCGCCACGCGTACGACCATGGCGGCATTGCCGCCCGAACCTTGACGCTGCACGCCCCCCAAGACGCGCCCCGTGCCGGAATCGGTTCCGCCGCCCACGCGACGGCTCACTTCAGGAGACGAGAGAGGCTCGGCCCGGGAGGCCCGGAGCCTTCGTGGCGGCTCGGCCCGGGAAGTCCGGAGCCTTCGTGGCGGCTCGGCCCGGGAGGCCCGGAGCCTCCGCGGCGGCTCGCCTCAGGACGCCGACGGCTCCGGCGCCGCCACCGTCGGGGCGGCCGACTCGGGGCGTTCCCTCAAGTCGGGGGTGCACCGGTAGCGGTGCGGCGGATAGCCGCCGGGCCCGCCGAGAACCACCGTGTCCCCGCCCGCGCCTGCCGAGCTCCGGGCGAAGGTGCAGACGATCTGCGCGAGGGCCGTCGGCGTCAGGTCCTCCGGCTGCCTGCTCAGCCGCAGCGTGTCCGTGGGATCGCCCTTGTGGCCGCCGGTGACGACCAGCGGCCCCTTCACCGCCGTGGAGAACCCGGCCTCCCGCTCGCTGTCCGACGGCTCGCTGAGCAGCTGCGTGAGCAGCGTCGACGCGGTCCGCACCGGGTCCCCGTCGGCCTTCTCCTCGGGCCACGGCGACCTGCGGTCCACCGCCTCCAGCTGCGAACCGCACAGCAGGAAGACCTGGACCGGAATCCCCGTGGACTGCGTGGCGACCTCGTCGCCCGACACGCTGCACGGCACCCGTGAAGGCGCCGGCCCCGCGTCGACGGGCACCGATGTCGTCCTGATCCCGCATCCGGAGGCGAGCGCGACGGCCACGACGGCCGCCGCCAGGACTCCCGTACGGCGAAGACGGCTCAACTCTCCTCCACCTCGCCCTGCTCGCCGCCGTCGGTCGCGTCGGCGTCCGCGTCGGCATCGGCGTCCTGCGGAAGGCGCAGGACGAACACGGCGCCGTCACCGTCCGGTGAGTTCGCGGCGGTGATCGAACCGCCGTGGATCAGCGCGTTCTCCATGGCGATCGACAGACCCAGACCGCTGCCCTCCGAGCGCGGCCGGGACGCGCTCGCCTTGTAGAAGCGGTCGAAGACATGCGGCAGGACCTCCTCCGGGATGCCCGGACCGTGGTCCCGTACCTCGATCACCAGCTCCCCGTCCTCCGTACGGATCGCGACCCGCACCGGCGATCCGCCGTGCTTGAGCGCGTTGCCGATGAGGTTCGCCAGGATCACGTCGAGCCGGCGCGGGTCGAGCCGCGCCACGATCCCGCGCTCGGCATCCAGTTCCACGGCGTCGAGCCAGGCCCGGGCGTCGATGCACGCGGTGACCTGGTCGGCCACGTCGACGTCGTCGAGGACGAGCCGCGCGGTGCCCGCGTCGAAGCGGGTCACCTCCATCAGGTTCTCCACCAGGTCGTTCAGCCGCCGCGTCTCGCTGACCACAAGCGCCACGGCCGGCGCGATCATCGGGTCGAGGGAGTCCTGCTCGTCCTCCAGGACCTCGGTGACGGCGGTCAGCGCGGTCAAGGGGGTGCGCAGTTCGTGGGACATGTCCGCGACGAAGCGCCGACTGGACTCCTCCCGTGCGCTCATGTCGTCGACCTTCTTCTGCAGGGACTCCGCGGCGCCGTTGAACGTCCGTGACAGATCGGCCAGTTCGTCCGTGCCCGAGACCCGCAGCCGGGTGTCGAGCTTCCCCTCGCCCAGTTGCCGGGCCGCCTCGCCGAGCCGGTGCACCGGTCGCAGGACGGTCGTGGCGGCAGCCTGTGCGAGCAGCGCGGAGCCGACCAGCGCGAGCGCGGTCGCGATCCCCAGGGACCAGGCCAGCGAGTTCAGGTCCGCCCGCTCGGCGTCCAGCGACTTGAACATGTAGCCGGTGGGCCCGCCGCCGTCGACCTTCGCCCCGCCGACCAGGTACGGCGTCTGACCACGCTGTGTGCGCTGCCAGAACAGGTGGTACGGAAAGGCGTTGCCGTCCGTGAGGGGCTGCTCGGTCTCCACCTGGTCCCGCAGCGCGTCCGGTACGTCGGCCAGCGTGAAGGTGTCCGGGTTCGAGGCCCCGATGATCGGCTTGCCCGCCGCCCGCTCCCCGAGCAGCAGCACGCTGTAGCCCGAGCTGCCGCCCGCCATCTGCTCGGCCGTGCGCCGCAGGTCCTCCTCGGTGGGCTGCAGCGGCAGCGTCGCCGCCCGGTTCTGCATCTCCTGCCGGAAGTCGTTCAGCGCGCCGTCCTGGGTGCGGGTCAGGACCGCCTCACGATTCAGCCAGTACGCGATCCCGGAGGCGGAGACGGCGGCCGTCAGCGCCACGAGGGCGAAGACGACGACCAGCCGCAGCCGCAGGCTGGTGAAGCGCAGCCCCGCGAACATCCCTCTTCTCACGCAGGGACGTCCAGTCGGTAGCCGACGCCGCGCACGGTACGGATCAGGGTCGGCGAGGACGGTACGTCCTCCACCTTGGCACGCAGCCGCTGGACGCAGGCGTCGACCAGACGCGAATCGCCCAGGTAGTCGTGCTCCCAGACCAGGCGCAGCAACTGCTGGCGCGACAGGGCCTGTCCGGGCCGCCGGCTCAGCTCCAGGAGCAGGCGCAGCTCGGTCGGCGTGAGCTGGAGATCCTCCCCGTTCTTCGTCACCGTCATCGCCGAACGGTCGATGACGAGCGAGCCGAACGTCGCCGAGTCCGTGGACTCCCGCTCCCCGCGCCGCAGTACGGCCCGGATCCGGGCGTCGAGGACCCGCCCCTGGACCGGCTTGACGACGTAGTCGTCCGCTCCGGACTCCAGGCCGACGACCACATCGATGTCGTCGCTTCGCGCGGTCAGCAGGATGATCGGCAGCTGGTCGGTGCGCCGGATGCGCCGGCACACCTCGAAGCCGTCGATCCCGGGCAGCATGACGTCCAGGACGACCAGGTCCGGACGCTGCTCGCGGAGCAGTTTCAGGCCGTCCTCGCCCGTCGCCGCGGTGGCCACTCGGTGGCCCTGGCGTGACAGGGAGAGCTCGAGGGCCGTGCGGATGGCGTCGTCGTCCTCGATCAGCAACAGGAAAGGCACGGACGCCATTCTGTCCCATGAGCCATCGGAGTTCGACTGTGCGGCGGCATCGGCCCCTGTGACACGGCTGTGACAGTCGGCGGACACCGCGATGAACTGGGCCGGGCAAGCTTCTTGGCACACGGACAGAAACCCACTCCAACCGACGGGGGGCGCGAGATGAACGCACTGCACAGCACCACCTCGAGCGCAGTAGTCACGCGTCTCCACGATGTCGTCGTGCGGAGCCCGGAGAAGTCCGGCGCGGTGAACGGGCGGGGGTGCGTTCGCAGCGTCGGGCGTCAGCACAAGGCGCCGTACATGGTCGCCGTGGCTGACGGGGGAGCGGCGTACGGGGAGGTCACGGGGGAGCGGCAGTCTCTGTCGGAGGCGGAGTTCACCGCCTACGTCCAGGAGCGTCGCGCCTCCCTGTACGCCACCGCCTACCACCTGACCGGTGACCGTTTCGAGGCGGAGGACCTGCTCCAGAGCGCGCTGTTCTCGACGTACCGCGCCTGGGACCGGATCAGTGACAAGGCGGCGGTGGGCGGCTATCTGCGCCGCACCATGACGAATCTGCACATCAGCGCCTGGCGCCGGCGCAAGCTCAACGAGTACCCCACCGAGGAGCTGCCGGAGACGGCGGGCGACACGGACGCGATGCGGGGGACCGAGCTGCGGGCGGTGCTGTGGCAGGCCCTGGCCCGGCTGCCCGAGCTCCAGCGCACGATGCTGGTGCTGCGCTACTACGAGGGCCGTACGGATCCGGAGATCGCGGAGATCCTGGACATCAGTGTCGGCACGGTGAAGTCGAGCATCTGGCGCTCCCTGCGCCGGCTGCGCGAGGACGAGGTCCTGAGCTTCGGCCGTGACGAGGAGGAGTCCTTCGGCGAGCTGGTGGCCTGAAGGCAGCGGGGGGCAACGGGGGAAACACGGGGGACGTACGGGGGTACGGGGGAAACAGCGCGGGTCGGACAAGCCGGGGGGGCTTGTACGACCCGCGTTTCTCGTTGTCCCGACCGTCGTTACGAACGTGCCGCCGGTGTCCGGTGACGGCCGGCCGCTGCCGCCGCCAGGCGGCCCAGGGCCTCGTCCTTGGCGCAGGGGTGGGCGCCCAGCTCCGTCTGGCGGGCCACGATGGAGCGCTCGGAGCGCATCAGGCGCCAGCCGCGGCGCAGCAGGAACGGCACCGACTTGCGGCCCTCCTTGAGGTCCCGGAGGAGCCGGCGGCGGAACGTCGTCGAGGGGCGGCCGCGCAGACACAGCGCGTCGGCGAGGACGCCGAGGTCCTGGCAGCGCTCCACGATGTCCGCGGCGAAGATCCCCTCCGCGACGAACAGCGGCGTCCGGCCTATGTCGAGGGCTTCGCGGTCCACGCGCGAGCTGGTGGCGAGGTCGTACACGGGGACGTCCGTACGGCCCGTACGGCACAGTTCCGCGATCGCCTCGACGGCGGCGTCGGCGTCCCAGGATCGCGGGGAGTCCCAGTCGATGTCGGCGCTGCCCGCGACCAGCGGGAGCGTCGGGTCGTCGGCCTCCTTGTAGAAGTCGTCGAGGCGCAGGACCGGGAGGCCGGTGACGGCGGCGAGGGACGACTTGCCGGAGCCCGAGGGGCCCGCGAGCAGGACGACACGTGTCGGGATCGGTAGGGAACTCACGGGACACCAGTGTGAAGCATTCCCCCGGGCAGGGGACCCCCGAGGGCGAGGGTTGGTATCGAGCATCACACCTCAACTACGCTCGGTGGCTCCGCGATTACCCAACGCTGAAGGACTCTCATGGCGCGTCACAAGGAATCCAGGACCTCCCGCCGCGGCGCCCTGCTGAAGGCCGGGCTGACCGCGACGGCCGCCGGGGCGGCGGTGCTCGGCCTGGGCGCCGGGGGCGCTCAGGCGGCTGCTCCGCTGCCGCTGCCGGTCGACTCGCTCGTCGGCAGCGACGCGGTCGCGGCCCTCGGGGCCACCGGCCACGCCGTCGGCCCGCTGACGAGCCTCCAGCTCGACCCGCTGGCGAACACCGGCGTCGACCCGCTGGACAACGGGGTCGGCACCCAGGTCGCCGACTTCAAGCCCGTAGGCACCAACCTGGTGACGGACCACGTCACGAAGGGCGGGGGGCTGGACGATCTGCCGCTGGTCGGTGAGGTGACGGGGGTGCTTCCGGCGACGTAGCGGTGTCGGGGGCCGCCTCGGAAACCGTGTCGGGAGCGGCTCCCGGCGCGGTCCGCCGGAGGTCCCCCCCGACGCCCCCTGGGGTGCGGGGAGAGGGATCTCCCGTACGCGCAGTACATGCGGGAACAGGGCTGGGTGAGCCCCGACGAGACACGGCGGGCGCTCGCGCCGCAGATCTCGTACCCGATGGAGACGGGGAGATACCCGACGTTCCGGCGCTACACGCGGGGCGCCACGCGCAAGGACGACGCGGCGTGGCAGTTCGAGACGGCCTGGAGTACGTCCTGGACGGGGTGGCGGGGCTGGTGGAGCGCGGCCGGGCTTGACGGGCGGGCATGACGAACGGCCCCGGGGTACCCCGGGGGCCGTTCGTCATGGTGCTAGTACGCCGAGCCGCTCGCGCCGAGCGAACCCGTCGGGTGCCAGACGGTCTTCGTCTCCAGGAAGGCCGTCAGGCGGTCCGTGCCCGGGGACTCCGTGAAGTCCACCGCGCGCGGGCGCAGGACGCGCTTGAGGTTGTCCGCCGCCGCGATCTCCAGCTCGCGGGCCAGATCCGCGTCCGCGCCCGTCAGGTCGATCGCGTTGACGTCCTGGTGGGCCGCCAGGTGCGGGCCCATCTCCGAGGCCTTGCCGGACAGGATGTTGACGACACCGCCCGGCAGGTCGGAGGTGGCCAGCACCTCGCCCAGGGACAGGGCCGGCAGCGGCGCCTTCTCCGAGGCGATCACCACGACCGTGTTGCCCGTCGCGATCACCGGGGCGATGACGGAGATCAGGCCGAGGAAGGACGAGTCCTGCGGGGCCACGACCGTCACGACGCCCGTCGGCTCCGGCGTCGACAGGTTGAAGTACGGGCCCGCCACCGGGTTCGCCCCGCCCACGATCTGGGCGATCTTGTCGGTCCAGCCCGCGTACCAGACCCAGCGGTCGACGGCCGCGTCGACGACCGCGGCCGCCTTGGACTTCGACAGGCCCTCCGCGTCCGCCACCTCGGCCACGAACTGGTCCCGGCGGCCCTCCAGCATCTCGGCGATGCGGTAGAGGATCTGGCCGCGGTTGTACGCCGTCGCGCCCGACCAGCCGCCGAACGCCTTGCGCGCGGCGACGACCGCGTCACGGGCGTCCTTGCGGGAGGAGAGGGGAGCGTTGGCCAGCCACTTGCCCTTGCTGTCCTGCACTTCGTACACCCGGCCGCTCTCGGAACGCGGGAACTTCCCGCCCACGTACAGCTTGTAGGTCTTGAAGACGGAAAGACGGTCAGACATCGAGGTACGCCTCCAGGCCGTGGCGACCGCCCTCGCGGCCGAAGCCCGACTCCTTGTAGCCGCCGAAGGGCGAGGTCGGGTCGAACTTGTTGAACGTGTTGGCCCAGACGACACCGGCCCGGAGCTTGTTGGCCACGGCGAGGATCCGCGAGCCCTTCTCCGTCCAGATGCCGGCCGACAGGCCGTACTGGCTGTTGTTGGCCTTGGCGACCGCCTCGTCCGGCGTACGGAAGGTCAGCACGGACAGGACCGGGCCGAAGATCTCGTCGCGGGCGACGGTGTGCGCCTGCGTGACGTTCGTGAAGAGCGTCGGGGCGAACCAGTAGCCGGCGGACGGCAGCTCGCAGGCCGGGGACCAGCGCTCGGCGCCCTCCGACTCGCCCTTCTCCACCAGCGCGTGGATACGGGACAGCTGCTCGGCCGAGTTGATGGCGCCGATGTCCGTGTTCTTGTCGAGCGGGTCGCCGAGGCGGAGGGTGGAGAGCCGCCGCTTCAGGCTGTCGAGCAGCTCGTCCTGGACCGACTCCTGGACCAGGAGACGCGAGCCCGCGCAGCAGACCTGGCCCTGGTTGAAGAAGATGCCGTTGACGATGCCCTCGACGGCCTGGTCGATGGGCGCGTCGTCGAAGACGATGTTGGCGCCCTTGCCGCCCAGCTCCAGGGTGACCTTCTTGTGCGTGCCGGCGATCGAGCGCGCGATGGACTTGCCGACCGCGGTCGAGCCGGTGAAGGCGACCTTGTTCACGTCGGGGTGCTCGACCAGAGCGGCGCCCGTCTCCCCGTAACCGGGAAGGATGTTGACGACACCCTTCGGCAGCCCGGCCTGGCGGCAGATGTCCGCGAAGAACAGGGCGGAGAGCGGGGTCGTCTCGGCGGGCTTCAGGACGACCGTGTTGCCGGTCGCGAGCGCCGGGGCGATCTTCCACGCCAGCATGAGCAGCGGGAAGTTCCACGGGATGACCTGGCCGGCCACGCCGAGCGGGCGCGGGTTCGCGCCGTAGCCCGCGTGGTCGAGCTTGTCGGCCCAGCCCGCGTAGTAGAAGAAGTGCGCGGCGACCAGCGGGAGGTCCGCGTCGCGGGTCTCCTTGATCGGCTTTCCGTTGTCCAGGGTCTCCAGGACGGCCAGCTCGCGGCTGCGCTCCTGGATGATCCGGGCGATGCGGAAGAGGTACTTGGCGCGCTCGGAGCCGGGCAGCGCCGACCACTTCTCGAAGGCCTTGCGGGCAGCCTTCACCGCGCGGTCGACGTCCTCCGCGCCCGCCTGGGCGACCTCGGCGAGGACCTCCTCGGTGGCGGGGGAGACGGTCTTGAAGACCTTGCCGTCGGCGGCGTCGACGAACTCGCCGTCGATGAACAGGCCGTACGAGGGAGCGATGTCGACGACGGACCGGGACTCGGGCGCCGGTGCGTACTCGAATACAGATGCCATGATGATCAGTCCACCGTCACGTAATCGGGGCCGGAGTAGCGGCCGGTCGCCAGCTTCTGACGCTGCATGAGCAGGTCGTTGAGCAGGCTGGAGGCACCGAAGCGGAACCAGTGGTTGTCCAGCCAGTCCTCGCCGACGGTCTCGTTGACCAGGACCAGGAACTTGATGGCTTCCTTGGTGTTGCGGATGCCGCCCGCCGGCTTCACACCGATCTGGACACCGGTCTGCTCGCGGAAGTCGCGCACGGCCTCCAGCATCAGGAGCGTGTTGGCCGGGGTGGCGTTGACCGCGACCTTGCCGGTCGAGGTCTTGATGAAGTCCGCGCCCGCCATCATGCCGAGCCAGGAGGCGCGGCGGATGTTGTCGTACGTGGACAGCTCGCCGGTCTCGAAGATGACCTTGAGGCGGGCCTCGCCTGAGGCCTCCTTCACCGCCCGGATCTCTTCGTAGACCTTCATGTAGTTCCCCGCCAGGAACGCGCCGCGGTCGATCACCATGTCGATCTCGTCGGCGCCCGCCGCGACGGCGTCACGGGTGTCCGCGAGCTTCACGGGGAGGGCGGCGCGGCCGGCCGGGAAGGCCGTGGCGACGGAGGCGACCTTGACGCCGGAGCCCTTCAGGGCCTCCTTCGCCGTGGCCACCATGTCGGGGTAGACACAGACCGCGGCGGTCGTCGGGGTCGTGCGGTCGGACGGGTCGGGGTTGACGGCCTTGGCGGCGAGCGCCCGGACCTTGCCCGGGGTGTCCGCGCCTTCGAGCGTCGTCAGGTCGATCATGGAGATGGCCAGGTCGATGGCGTACGCCTTCGCCGTGGTCTTGATCGAGCGGGTACCGAGGGACGCGGCGCGCGCCTCCAGGCCGACGGCGTCGACGCCGGGCAGCCCGTGGAGGAAGCGGCGCAGCGCACTGTCGGACGTCGTTACGTCGGCAAATGCGGGTGCTGCGGATGCAGTGGTGGGCATGGTCACCAGTCGAGCATATCTACGCGCGTAGCGACCTGTACAGCCCCGCGGTTTCCGAAGGGGTCCGCCGGGCCCTCCGAAAGGGGTGCGCCCGCTCTTCCGCAAGTGGCCCGCCGGGGGGTGTGCGGGGCGGCTCCCTCCGCCCGAGCCCGCCCGCACCCGGTGAGGCAGAATCGGCACCATGACGACCCAGCCCCCGCAGCAGCCCGCCGAGCCGACCTACGCCGACCGGGTCTACCGGTCGTCCATGGGCATCGCGGGCGGAGTCCTGCTGCTCGGGCTGACCGGATGGTTCTGTGTGGACGCGATGATCCGCGGCGAGGGGCGCGCGCCCTGGGTCGCCCTGGCGGGCCTGCTGTTCGTCGTGCCGCTCGTCGTGGCGTTCACGATCCGGCCCGTGGTGAACGCGAACGAGGACCGCCTCCGGGTCCGTAACCCCTTCCGCTCCATCGTCCTGCCCTGGGCCGCGGTGGCCGACGTCCGTGCCGGGTACTCCAGCGAGGTGCTGACCCGGTCCGGGACGAAGTACCAGCTCTGGGCCGTCCCCGTCTCGCTGCGCCAGCGCAAGCGGATGGCCCGCCGTCAGGCGCGCGCCGCACAGGACGACCCGCACAACCGCACCTCCGTGCACGCGCACGTGGACGACAAGGACCGTCTCGCCCCGGCCGACCGGACCGTCGCCGACCTGCGCGATCTCGCCGAGCGCTGCGCCACCCGCCCCGGCGCCCAGGGGGAGCCGCAGGTGCGGTGGGCGTACGAGATCATCGCGCCGGCCGTCGCGGGCCTCGTGCTGCTGATCGTCCTGCTCGCCACCGGCTGATCGCCCGGGGGCGACCGGCGCACCGAATTCACCCGTACGGGAATCGCGCGGGGGCTGTACGGCAAGGCGGGGCTCGTACGGAACCGATTCCGTACAAGCCCCGCCTTTCCGTACAAGCCCCGCCCAGGCGACGCTCAGAGACCGGCCGCGTCCGACAGGTCCCGCTTGATCGCCGTGAGGACCTCGGTGCCCTTCGCGCGGGCGGCCGTCAGCTCGCTCGCGTCGGCGACCGGGACCACGACCTCCAGGTAGCACTTGAGCTTGGGCTCGGTGCCGGAGGGGCGGACGATGACCCGGGCCTTGTAGTCGCCCTCCAGGTAGTAGCGCAGACCGTCCGTCGGGGGCAGCGACTCCGTGCCCTTCGTCAGGTCCTCCGCCGTCGTGACCGTCAGGCCCGCGAGGTGGACCGGCGGCCGCGAGCGCAGCGCGCTCATCGCGTTCGCGATGATGCTCAGGTCCTCCACCCGCACCGACAGCTGGTCCGTGGCGTGCAGTCCGTGGGCCACCGCCAGATCGTCGAGCAGGTCCGTCAGCGTACGGTCCTGCTCCTTGAGCTCCGAGGCCAGCTCGGCGACGAGCAGCGCCGCCGTGATGCCGTCCTTGTCGCGGACGCCCTCGGGGTCGACGCAGTAGCCCAGCGCCTCCTCGTAGCCGTACCGCAGACCGTCCACGCGGGCGATCCACTTGAAGCCGGTCAGCGTCTCCTCGTAACCGACGCCCGCCGCCTCGGCGATCCGGCCGAGCAACGAGGAGGAGACGATCGACTCGGCGAACACGCCCCGCGCGCCCTTGTGCACCAGGTGCGCGGCGAGCAGTGAGCCCACCTCGTCGCCGCGCAGCATCCGCCAGCCGCCCTCGATCGTCGCGTCCGGCACGGCCACGGCGCAGCGGTCGGCGTCCGGGTCGTTGGCGATCACGATGTCCGGGTCCACGGCGCGGGCCGCCTCGAAGGCGAGGTCCATCGCGCCCGGCTCCTCCGGGTTCGGGAAGGCGACAGTCGGGAACGCCGGGTCCGGCTCGGCCTGCTCGGCGACGAGCGCCGGCGGCGGGAAGCCCGCGCGGGCGAAGGCTGCCGTCAGGACGTCCTTGCCGACGCCGTGCATGGCCGTGTAGACGGTCCGCACGGTACGGGGGGAGCCGGCGGTCAGGACGGCGTCCGTACGGGCCAGGTACGCGTCCAGGACCTCGTCGCCGAGCACCTCCCAGCCTTCGGTCGCGCGGGGGACGTCGTCCAGCGAACGCACCGCGGCGATCTCGGCGGCGATCTCCGCGTCCGCCGGCGGCACGATCTGCGAGCCGTCGCCCAGGTACACCTTGTAGCCGTTGTCGCGCGGCGGGTTGTGGCTCGCGGTGACCTCGACACCCGCGACGGCGCCCAGATGCCTTATGGCGTACGCGAGGACGGGCGTCGGCAGCGGGCGGGGGAGCAGGGCGGCGCGCAGTCCGGCGCCGACCATCACGGCGGCGGTGTCACGGGCGAAGTCGGCCGACTTGTAGCGGGCGTCGTAGCCGATCACGACCAGGCCCGCCCGTCGCCCACCACCACCCTCGTCCGAGAGCGCTGCGCGCTCGCCCACTTGATCCTGGCCCTTGGCCTTGAGGTACGCGGCAAGTCCTGCGGCGGCCCTGATGACCACCGAGCGGTTCATCCGCATCGGGCCCGCGCCCAGCTCGCCGCGGAGTCCGGCGGTGCCGAACTGCAGCGTGCCGGCGAAGCGGGCGGCGAGCTCGTCCGTCTCACCGGCCTCGATGAGCTTGGCGAGCTCCTCGCGGGTCTCGCTGTCGGGGTCCTCGGCGAGCCAGGTCTGGGCCCGGGCCAGGAGGTCGTCCTGCGTCACGGTGTGCCTTTCGGGGTGCGGGTGGGCGGGGTGGTGGCGTGAGCCGCTGCGCGGAGCCCTTCCCCACCCCGCCCGTTCCCGAACTGGGGGCAAGCCCCCGGCCCCCCGTTGGGGGACTGCGGCCGGGCCCTCGAACGCCGGGCGGGCCGGAGATTCAGCCCCGCCGGCGCGGTAGGGGCGTGGGGTCCGGGGCGGAGCCCCGGTCACGGGAAGGGGCGGGGGAGAGGGCCCCGCGCGGCGGCACCGGCCGCCGGAGGGTCGGGACCGATCCGGCGGTCGGAGGCGCCGCCGCAGCGCTCCGAAGCCCGCTCGGCCCCCTGGGGCCGAGCGGTGCGACGGGCGCGGTGAGAGATCAGATCCGGTCGAGGACCCGCGTCAGCAGCTCGCCCATCCGCGCGGCCGAGTCGCGGCCGGCCTGGAGGACCTCCTCGTGGTTCAGCGGCTCGCCCGAGAGCCCCGCCGCGAGGTTGGTGACCAGGGAGATGCCCAGGACCTCGGCGCCCGCCTCGCGGGCCGCGATGGCCTCCAGGACGGTGGACATGCCGACCAGGTCGCCGCCCATGACGCGAACCATGTTGATCTCGGCCGGGGTCTCGTAGTGCGGCCCGGGGAACTGCACGTAGACGCCCTCTTCGAGGGTCTCGTCGACCTCCTTGCACAGCGCGCGCAGCCGCGGCGAGTACAGGTCGGTGAGGTCCACGAAGTTCGCGCCGACGATCGGGGAGGCGGCCGTCAGGTTGATGTGGTCGCTGATCAGGACCGGCTGGCCGGGGCGCATGCCCTCACGCAGACCGCCACAGCCGTTGGTCAGCACGACGGTCTTGCAGCCGGCGGCGACGGCGGTGCGCACACCATGGGCGACGGAGGCGACGCCCCGGCCCTCGTAGAAGTGCGTACGGCCCAGGAAGACCAGGACGTGCTTGGCGCCGATCTTGTACGAGCGGACCTTGCCGCCGTGTCCCTCGACGGCCGGCGGCGGGAAGCCGGGAAGCTCGGTCACGGGGAACTCGGCCTCCGGGGCGCCGAGCGCGTCGACGGCAGGCGCCCAGCCGGAGCCCATGACGAGGGCCACGTCGTGGGTCTCGATTCCGGTCAGCTCGCGAAGACGCGCGGCAGCGGCCTCGGCGGCCTCGTACGGGGTGGCAGTTGCGTTCACTGACTCTCTCGCCTCGGGGAGGGGGGTCCGAGGGAGGAGCCCCGGACGGATTTCATACGCGCAGAAGCGTAGCCCGAGAATGCCTACGCGCGTAGATGACGATGCTGACGGACATGCGATCGTTGTCTTGTCGTTTCCGACGAACGGCGTAGCGGGGGCCACACAAACCTTCCGCCAGGCCGATACCGCCATGAACCGGGACCGGCCGCTCGCACGGGCCCGACGCGTGCCTAGCAAGGCCGCTTGCGCAGCTCCATCACGTAGTCGTGCGGCGCGCCCGCCGACTCGGCCGCGTCGGCGATCTCGCCGAGATAGCGCGCCGACGGCAGCCCGCCCTCGTACGCGTTCAGGACGTACAGCCAGGTCGGCTCCTCGCCGTCCAGGGTGTGCACGCGGACCCGCATCCGGCGGTAGATGTCGAGGCCGACGCCCTCCCAGCGGTCCATCGAGTCCTCGTCCATCGGCGCGATGTCGTAGAGCGCGACGAAAACCTGGGACCGCGGAGCCTCGACGATCGTGGGCAGCGCGCCCTCCCAGCCCATCTGCTCGCCGCCGAAGGTCAGCCGCCAGCCGTTGAGCCAGCCGGTGCCGCGCAGCGGGGAGTGCGGGGCGCGGCGCGTCATGAGCCGCGCGTCGAGGTTGCCGGCGTACGCGGCGTAGAGCGACATGGGATCGAGGGTACGGGAGGGGAGAGGGTGCGCACGGAAGTCCGAGGTGGGGGCCGTATGGAGGCCCCGGCGCGAGACCACCCCCGGCGTACGGGACAATGGGGTACGCACTTGAAGCGTGCGGGACAATGGCGTACGCACTGCAGCCCCAGCGGGGGGACCCCCCGGCAGAACGAGAGCGCGAGGCGTAGATCCCTGTGACCCGGATCGTGATCATCGGCGGCGGACCCGGCGGATACGAGGCTGCCCTGGTGGGCGCCCAACTCGGCGCGGAGGTGACCGTCGTCGACTGCGACGGCCTCGGCGGCGCGTCCGTCCTGACCGACTGCGTCCCCTCGAAGACCCTCATCGCGACGGCCGAGGTGATGACCACCTTCGACTCCTCCTACGAGGAGCTGGGCATCATCGTCGCCGACGACACCCCGCACGTGGAGCAGGCCGCCCGCGTCGTCGGTGTCGACCTCGGCAAGGTCAACCGACGGGTGAAGCGCCTCGCGCTCGCCCAGTCCCACGACATCACCGCCTCCGTCACCCGCGCCGGCGCCCGCGTTCTGCGCGGCCGCGGCCGGCTCTCGGGCCGCCAGGCCGTGGACGGCTCCCGCCAGGTGATCGTGACCTCGGCCGACGGCACGGAGGAGGCGCTGACCGCCGACGCCGTGCTGATCGCGACCGGCGGCCACCCGCGCGAGCTGCCCGACGCCCAGCCCGACGGCGAGCGGATCCTGAACTGGACCCAGGTCTACGACCTCAAGGAGCTCCCCGAGGAGCTCATCGTCGTCGGTTCGGGTGTGACGGGTGCCGAGTTCGCCGGCGCCTACCAGGCGCTGGGCTCGCGGGTGACCCTGGTGTCGAGCCGCGACCGCGTCCTGCCCGGCGAGGACCCGGACGCCGCCGCCGTCCTGGAGGACGTCTTCCGCCGCCGCGGCATGAACGTCATGGCCCGCTCGCGCGCCGAGTCCGTCAAGCGTGTCGGCGACCGCGTCGAGGTCACCCTGGCCGACGGCCGGGTCATCTCCGGTTCCCACTGCCTCATGGCCGTCGGTGCCATCCCGAACTCGGCCGGAATGGGTCTGGAGGAGGCCGGGGTCAGGCTCAAGGACACGGGCCACATCTGGACCGACCGGGTCTCCCGTACCTCCGCGCCGGGCGTGTACGCCGCCGGTGACGTCACCGGCGTCTTCGCGCTCGCCTCCGTGGCGGCGATGCAGGGCCGGATCGCGATGTACCACTTCCTCGGCGACGCGGTGGCCCCGCTGAACCTGAAGACGGTCTCCTCGAACGTCTTCACCGACCCCGAGATCGCCACCGTCGGCTTCACCCAGGCCGACGTCGACGCGGGCAAGATCGAGGCCAGGGTCGTCAAGCTGCCGCTGCTGCGCAATCCGCGCGCCAAGATGCAGGGCATCCGGGACGGTTTCGTCAAGATCTTCTGCCGTCCGGGTACCGGGATCGTGGTCGGCGGCTGTGTCGTCGCCCCGAAGGCGAGCGAGCTGATCCACCCGATCTCGATCGCGGTCGACAACAATCTGACGGTCGAACAGATCGCAAACGCTTTCACCGTGTACCCCTCCCTGTCGGGCTCGATCGCGGAAGTGGCACGGCAGTTGCACACCCGAAAGGCGTCGGGCGAAGCCTGACCCACCGTCCCGCCTGGGGAGATCTGGACAACCCCCGGCAAGGCGGGACAGGGAACGATCAACGACGGGGCCTCCCATACCACTTGGGGGCCCCGTCTGTGCGCATCTTCTGCAATTCGGCGCATAGTGCTGAAAAGTATCTGCCGGTCACGTTACTGTCGGTTTCGTGTTCGCTGCAGAACGTCGTCAGTTGATCCTCGAAATGGTGCGCGCCAATGGAGCCGTGTCGCTCCGTGAGCTCGCCCGCGTCGTCCAGACCTCAGAAGTGACCGTACGGCGAGACGTGCGGGCACTGGAGGCAGAAGGACTCCTCGACCGCCGGCACGGCGGTGCGGTACTGCCGGGCGGGTTCACCCGAGAGTCCGGCTTCCC
Source organism: Streptomyces sp. NPDC039609 (assembly GCF_055596705.1). Classification (NCBI taxonomy): domain Bacteria; kingdom Bacillati; phylum Actinomycetota; class Actinomycetes; order Kitasatosporales; family Streptomycetaceae; genus Streptomyces; species Streptomyces sp. NPDC039609. Next base: position 126,422 of record NZ_JBVIUJ010000005.1, on the reverse strand, counting down.
GCAGAAATCCCATCTCGCGACCGCGGAGAAGACGGCCATCGCCGATGTCGCCGCGAGTCTCGTCGAAGAGGGCGAGGCCATCGTCGTCGGTGCCGGGACGACCACGCAGGAGCTGGCCCGCCGGCTCGCCCGCGTGCCCGGTCTGACCGTGGTCACCAACTCCCTGCTCGTCGCCCAGGCCCTCGCCCACGCCAACCGGGTCGAGGTCGTCATGACGGGCGGCACGCTGCGCGGCTCGAACTACGCGCTGGTGGGCAGCGGGGCCGAGCAGTCCCTCCAGGGACTTCGGGTCTCCCGCGCCTTCCTCTCCGGCAGCGGCCTGACGGCCGAGCGCGGTCTCTCCACGTCCAACATGCTCTCCGCGAGCGTGGACCGGGCGCTGGTGCAGGCGGCCGCGGAGGTCGTGGTGCTGGCCGATCACACCAAGCTCGGCACCGACACCATGTTCCAGACGGTGCCGACCGACGTGATCACCCGCCTCGTGACCGACGAGCCGCCGCCGCACGACGACCGGGCCGCCACGGAGCTTCAGGCGCTGGCCGACCAGGGCGTCCAGATCGCCGTGGCCGGGACGGGACCGGGTGGGGACGCCGTCCCCCCGGGCGGCGGTCGCCCGCGCCGTGACGTCCCGCTCCCCGGCCAGCGCGCCCGGCACCAGCCCGGCCAATTCCGGGGAGCCGCCGCCTCCTTGGCAAGTGAGGTGCTGCAGCCGGAACGGACGGCCCGGGTCGCGGACATGCGCAGGCGCTGAGCCGGGGCCGTCGCGGACCGAGCGCGGGCGTCGAGGTCCGGGGCGTCGAGGCCGTCGGTCCGGTTCGGCGCGGACGCCGAGGTCCGGCAGCGACTTCCGGCTCCGCGGGCGCTGTTGCCCGCGGCCGGCGGTGTGTCTCGGCGTACACGCGGGTGCGTGAGCCGATCGCCCGCGGGCTCAGCTCTTCATGCCCCGTAGGGTCAGCGCCAGCAGTCGGTCCGGCAACTCCTCGTCGTCCGGGTTCTGTTCGGCCGCCAGCGCGATCGCGTGAGTGAGCTGCATCAGATCGCCGATCGACACATCGGCGCGGACCGTCCCCGCGTCCCGGGCCCGGCCCAGCAGGATCTCGCCGGCCGCGCGCAGCGGCACGCTGCACTGCGCGAGCGCAGAACTCTCGTCCCGCGACGCCGACATGAGTGACCGGGCGAAGCCCCGGTACTCACCCGCGTGGGTGATCAGGGCGCGCAGCCACTCCACCAGCGCCGGACACGGCTCCTCGGCCACCGCGAGCTCACGGCCCCGCTGGAGCAGCGCGGCCAGGGCCTCCTGGAACACGGCGTTCACCAGCGCGTCACGGGTGGGGAAGTGCCGGTAGAGCGTGCCGATGCCGACCCCGGCGCGACGGGCGACATCCTCCAGGGAGGCGTCCGTACCGTGCTCGGCGAAGGCTGCGCGGGCCTCGGTCAGCAGCCGTTCGTGATTGCGGCGCGCGTCGGCGCGCATGGGGGCTCCTCGGTTGGGCGAAGGGCCCGCAGGCGATGTGCCTGCGGGCCCTTCCCAGCGTACAAACGGCCTGAGCCGTCGGTCGTCAGTCCTTGATCTCGCAGATCGCGGCGCCGGAGGTGATCGAGGCGCCGACCTCGGCCGACAGGCCCTTGATGGTGCCGGTGCGGTGCGCGTTGAGCGGCTGCTCCATCTTCATGGCCTCGAGGACGACGATCAGGTCGCCCTCCTTGACCTCCTGGCCCTCCTCGACGGCCACCTTCACGATGGTGCCCTGCATCGGGGAGGCGAGGGTGTCGCCGGAGGCGGTCGGGCCGGACTTCTTCGCGGCGCGGCGCTTCGGCTTGGCGCCGGCGGCCAGACCCGTACGGGCCAGGGACATGCCGAGCGAGGACGGGAGGGAGACCTCCAGGCGCTTGCCGCCGACCTCGACGACGATCGTCTCGCGGTTGCCCTCGTCCTCCTCGGCGTCGGAGCCCGCCGGGGCGAACGGCTTGATCTCGTTGACGAACTCGGTCTCGATCCACCGGGTGTGGACGCGGAACGGGTCCGCGGTGAACGCCGGGTCGACCACGACCGCCTGGTGGAACGGGATGGCCGTGGCCATGCCCTCCACCTTGAACTCGGCCAGGGCGCGGGCGGCGCGCTGGAGCGCCTGCTCACGGGTGGCGCCGGTGACGATCAGCTTGGCCAGGAGCGAGTCCCAGGCCGGGCCGATGACCGAGCCGGACTCGACGCCCGCGTCCAGGCGGACACCGGGGCCGGTCGGCGCGTCGAAGGTGGTGACGGTGCCGGGCGCGGGCAGGAAGTTGCGGCCCGGGTCCTCGCCGTTGATACGGAACTCGAAGGAGTGACCCCTTATGGCCGGGTCGTCGTAGCCCAGCTCCTCGCCGTCGGCGATCCGGAACATCTCGCGGACCAGGTCGATGCCGGTGACCTCTTCGGTGACCGGGTGCTCGACCTGGAGACGGGTGTTGACCTCCAGGAAGGAGATCGTGCCGTCGACGCCGACCAGGAACTCGACCGTGCCGGCGCCGACGTAGCCGGCCTCCTTCAGGATCGCCTTGGACGCGGCGTACAGCTCGGCGTTCTGCGCCTCGGAGAGGAACGGCGCGGGCGCCTCCTCGACGAGCTTCTGGTGGCGGCGCTGGAGCGAGCAGTCACGGGTGGAGACGACGACCACGTTGCCGTGGGAGTCGGCCAGGCACTGGGTCTCGACGTGGCGGGGCTTGTCGAGGTAGCGCTCGACGAAGCACTCGCCGCGGCCGAAGGCGGCGACGGCCTCGCGGACGGCGGAGTCGTACAGCTCCGGCACCTCTTCGAGGGTGCGGGCGACCTTCAGACCACGACCGCCACCACCGAAGGCGGCCTTGATCGCGATCGGCAGGCCGTGCTCCTCGGCGAAGGCGACGACCTCGTCGGCGCCGGAGACCGGGTCGGGCGTACCCGCGACGAGCGGGGCGCCCGCGCGCTGGGCGATGTGACGGGCCGCCACCTTGTCGCCGAGGTCACGGATGGCCTGCGGCGGCGGGCCGATCCAGGTCAGACCGGCGTCGATCACGGCCTGGGCGAACTCGGCGTTCTCGGAAAGGAACCCGTAGCCGGGGTGGATCGCGTCCGCGCCCGAGTCCTTTGCAGCCTGAAGCACCTTGGCCATGTCCAGATAGCTGGCGGCCGGGGTGTCACCGCCCAGAGCGAACGCCTCGTCGGCCGCGCGGACGTGCAGAGCGTCCCGGTCCGGATCGGCGTAGACGGCTACGCTGGCGATCCCGGCATCCCGGCAAGCACGGGCGACACGGACAGCGATTTCGCCACGGTTGGCGATGAGCACCTTGCGCACGATGGCTCCCTCCTTGAAACAAGCTGAGTTTAGGGACTGCCGACACGGCACTTCGACCCGTCCCCAGTGGTGAGCTTGCCCACACGGAGCGTGATGCGAGGCTTGCTCGGGTCGTGAAATCCCTTGTCGCACCACGGTACGCAGGGTTCCTCTACGGCACAGTAGCTCCGAGGTGTGGCACAGGTCTCTGTTCGTGGGGCCAGTCGCGGATCGGGTTTCTTTGTGGAGTCCCTACGAATGGCGCAATGATTCTTTGCCGCCTCATCCGTACGCGCGGACCCTTGTCCGAAGGTTTACCCGGCAGTAGCCTTCCCGCTGTCGTCCGTACTGCAGGTAACAGCCGTTTTCAGGGGGTGGCCCAGGTGGCCCGCAGACCGATAGCTCTCGTGACGGCGGCGGTGCTCTTCCTGGAAGCGCCGGGCATCGTCGCGCTCAACGCCGTCATGGCACGGTTCGTCGAGATCCAGTCGATGTCCCTCGACGGCCTCGACCCGGACCACATGGTGACCGGTACCTGGGCCCTCGGCATCGGTTCCGGGCTGCTGCTCGCGCTCTGCGCCACCGTCGCCCTGATCGCCGGCATACGCGACAAGCGCCCCGGGCGCGCCGGCCGGGCCCTGCTCATCGGCTGTGCCGTCGTGCACGGCGTGCTCGGCGCGGTGACGATCGGTCTGATCGGCTGGGGCGCCTTCGCGTTCATGACCGTGGTGCTGGGCCTCATCGTGTTGACGCTGGTGGCGTACGGAAAGGGCGCCGACGCCCTGGAGGAGGCGGCGGCGCCCGCGTAGGGCCGGCGTCGCCGTCAGGTCCACAGGTCGGTGATGGAGATCCCCAGCTTGGCGAGCAGGGTGCGCAGCAGGGGCAGCGACAGGCCGATCACATTGCCCGGGTCGCCGTCGATGCCGTCGATGAACGGCGCCGAGCGGCCGTCGAGCGTGAATGCGCCCGCCACGTGCAGCGGTTCGCCGCTCGCCACGTACGCGGCGATCTCGGCGTCCGACGGCTCACCGAAACGGACGACGGTCGAGGCGGTCGCCGACTCGTAGCGCTTGGCCGCCGTGTCGTACACGCAATGACCCGTCTGGAGGATGCCCACCCGGCCCCGCATCGCCTTCCAGCGCGCGGTGGCCTCCTCGGCGTCGGCCGGCTTGCCGAGGGCCTGCTTGTCGAGCTCCAGGACGGAGTCGCAGCCGATGACCAGGGCGCCGAATGCCTCGGGGCGGGCAGCCACATGGGCGGCCTTGGCCTCGGCGAGCGCGAGGGCGAGTTCGGCGGGAGTCGGTGCGTGCACCTTGTCCTCGTCGACGCCGCTCACGATGACCTCGGGGGCGAGTCCGGCCTGCCGCAGCAGTCCGAGACGGGCGGGCGAGGCGGAGGCGAGCACGACACGGCGGCGATCAGCAGTCATGGGGGAAGCGTAGCCAGTGTCAGTGGAGGCCGACCACGAACATCGCCACCACCATCGCAAGGGCCAGCAGGATGGACGCGCGACGCAGCATGGCCTGCATGTCGCGCATCTCCTCCGGCGGCTCGTTCTTCGGGTCGGACCACAGCATGACCACGATCCTGCTGGTGGGACGGCCGGGGCGCCTGAGTACCCGTACTCAGGCGCCGGGGTGCCAACGGACTAATTACGGCGTGGTGAACACTCCGTCACCGGCCGCCGACAGCGCCGCCCGGACCGCACGCTCCGCGTCCACGGGGCCCAGCGGCTCGCGCGTGATCATGAAGCGGTAGTAGAGCGGGGCCGAGACCGCGCGCAGCAGTTCGAGGCCGTCCGTCTCCGCCGGGACCTCGCCGCGTGCCGCACCCCGCTTCACCACCGGGGCCCATTCCTCCAGACGGGCCCGGTAGAAGCCGTTCAGCGCCTCGGCGCACTCCTCGTCACAGGCCGCGGCGGCGATGACCGCACGGAAGACGGCGCCCATACGGGGGTCGGTGAGGGTCTTGGTGACGAGTGTGGCGTTGGCCCGCAGGTCGCCCGCGAGGCTGCCGGTGTCGGAGGCCGGCAGGGACTGCTCCGCCATGTCGCGCAGCAGGTCGGCGACGAGGCCGACGGGGGAGCCCCAGCGACGGTAGACGGTCGTCTTGCCGACGCCCGCGCTCGCGGCGACATGGTCCATGTTCAGCGCGTGGAAGCCCGCCGCGGCCAGAGCGTCCTCGGTCGCTTCGAGGACGGCCCGGCGCACCTTCGCGGTACGGCCCCCGGGGCGCACGGTGCCGGGCACGGCCGGCTGGCTCTCAGTCAAACGGGTCTCCTGTTCCATTAACGCCGTCGAGTCTGCTACGGTACGGGACATCTTAACGGAACTAGCAGCCCATTAAGAGGTCTCGCTCATGGTTGCCACCGCTCTCGGATCCCACACCGACGCCCGAAACGCCCGCAGGGACGGACGGATGCGGCTCGTCCTCCTCGTCCTTCTCGTCGCCCAGTTCATGCCGGCCGTCGTCTTCTCGATCCTGAACGTCGCCCTGCCTGTCATCGGCGAAGGACTCGGCTTCACCCCGGGCGACCTCCAGTGGATCGCCACCGCCTTCGCCCTCGCCGCCGCCGGATTCACCCTCCTCCTCGGGCGCGTCGCCGACATCGTCGGCCGCCGCCTCTGCCTCGCCGGTATGGCGCTCCTCGGCATCTCCTCCCTCGTCGGCGGACTCGCCACCGACCCCGGGACGCTGATGGCCGCGCGTGTCGCCCAGGGCCTCGCCACCGCCGCGGTCACCCCCGCCGGGCTCTCCCTGCTCACCTCCTCCTTCCCGGAGGGGCCATGGCTCCGCCGTGAGGTCATTCCGGCGCCTTGCGATGCACCGCACCAGACGCCGCGGCCTCTCCCGCCCTGATCCACCGGACACCCCCTGCCCGCGGGCCTCTTCCTGCGCCGCTCCCGACCGCCCCTCACATCTCCGTCACCCTCCTGCCATCAGAAGGAACACTCCATGAAGAAGCTCCTCGCCCCGCTGCTCGCCGCCGCCCTCGGCCTCACGCTCCTCTCCGGCACCCAGGCCGCCGACGCCCGCCCCGCACCCGCCCCGCAGTGGCACGCCGCCTGGGGCGCCGCCCCGCAGCTCCCCGCCACCGGCTTCACCGCCAACTGGTCCCAGGAAGGGTTCTCGCGCCAGACCCTCCGGCAGGTCGTCCGAATCAGCGAGGACGGCGACCGGGTCCGGATCCGGCTCAGCAACGCCTACGGGACCTCACCCCTGGCCGTCACCGGCGCCACCGTCGCCCGGACCGCCACCGGCGCCGCCGTCGAACCCGGCTCGGTGCGCCATCTCACCTTCGGCGGCGAACGGTCCGTCTCCGTCCCCGCCCACGGTGAACTGCGCAGCGACCCCGCCCGGCTCGACCTGGGGCGACTGGAGTCGGTGACCGTCACCCTCTACCTCGCCGGCACGACCGGCCCCGCCACCTTCCACTCCCAGGCGTGGGCCGACAGCTACCGCGCCGAGGGCGACCACCGCGCCGACACCGAAGCGCGCGCCTTCACCGCCCGCAGTCAGTCCTGGTACTACCTCAACGGCGTCGAGGTCAGCGGCGGAACCCCGCCCCGCAAGGGCGGAGTGGTCCTCTTCGGGGACTCCATCACCGACAGCTTCGGCTCCACCCCGAACGCGAACCGCCGATACTCCGACGCGCTCGCCGAACGGATCGACCGCCCCGTCGTGAACGCCGGCATCGGCGGCAACCTGGTCCTCAACGACTCGGCCTGGTATGGCGAACGTTCCACCGCGCGGTTCCGCCGCGACGCACTCGACCAGCCCGGCGTCACCACCGTCGCCCTGCTCCAGGGAGTCAACGACATCGGCTTCAGCGAGGCCGCGCTGAAGCCCGTGCCCCAGCCCACCTACAAGCCCTCACCCGTCGTCACCTCGGCCGAACTCATCGCCGCCTACCGCCAGTTGATCGACGCGGCGCACGCCCGCGGGATACGGGTCGTCGGCTCGACGCTGCTGCCCTTCAAGGGCAGCAGCCACTGGGGACCGACCGCCGAACGGACCAGTGCGGAGGTCAACCACTGGATCAGGACCTCGGGCGAGTTCGACGCGGTCGTCGACTTCGCGCGGCTTCTCGCCGACCCGAAGGACCCGAAGGCGCTGAACCCGGCGTACGCGTACGCGGACCGGCTCCACCCCAACGACGCCGGGTACCGCGTGATGGCCGAGGCGGTCGCACCCCTCGTCTGACCCCGGGCACACGAAGGCCGGACCTCCCGCACAAGAGGCCCGGCCTTCGGAGTCGTCCGTACGTCGTGGGCGGACCGGCTACGCCGGCCAGTAGGACCGCGCCCAGGAACGCGGCCCCGGCCGGGGCCGTACCGCGCGCGCGATCCGTGACGGGTCCGACCAGTTCTCGGGAACCGCCGGGCCGCCGTCGGCGGCGGACGCCGCCGCCGTCGCCGCGGCCCGGGCCTGGACCACCGCCAGTGCGGCGGCCAGCTCCTCCGGGGTCGGGTTTCCTCGTACGACCTTGATCACAGCGGCTCCTTACAGGGGGATGTTGCCGTGCTTCTTCGGAGGCAGGGATTCCCGCTTCGTCCGCAGCTGACGCAGGCCCTTCACGATCTGCGGGCGGGTGTCCGACGGCATGATCACGCCGTCGATGTAGCCCCGCTCGGCCGCCGTGTACGGGTTGAGGAGCGTGTCCTCGTACTCCTGGATGAGCCGGGCGCGCTCGGCCTCCTGGTCCTCGGCCGCCGCGATGGTGCGCCGATGCAGGATGTTCACCGCGCCCTGCGCGCCCATGACCGCGATCTGGGCGGTCGGCCAGGCGAGGTTGAGGTCGGCGCCCAGGTGCTTGGAGCCCATGACGTCGTACGCGCCGCCGAAGGCCTTGCGCGTGATGACGGTGATCAGCGGGACCGTCGCCTCGGCGTACGCGTAGATCAGCTTGGCGCCGCGGCGGATGATGCCGCCGTACTCCTGGTCCACCCCGGGCAGGAAGCCCGGCACGTCGACGAAGGTGATGACCGGGATGTTGAAGGCGTCGCAGGTGCGGACGAAGCGTGCGGCCTTCTCGCTGGCGTTGATGTCCAGGCAGCCGGCGAACTGCATCGGCTGGTTGGCGACGATGCCGACCGGGAAGCCCTCGACCCGGCCGAAGCCGGTCAGGATGTTCGGCGCGAACAGCGCCTGGGTCTCCAGGAACTCGCCGTCGTCCACGATGTGCTCGATGACGGTGTGCATGTCGTACGGCTGGTTCGCGGAGTCCGGGATCAGGACGTCCAGCTCGCGGTCCTCGTCGTTCACCTCCGTCTCGGCGACCTCGGGGAAGGCCGGCGGCTCGGAAAGGTTGTTCGACGGGAGGTACGACAGCAGGGACTTGACGTACTCGATCGCGTCCTTCTCGTCGCCCGCCATGTGGTGCGCGACACCGGAGGTGGTGTTGTGCGTCCGGGCGCCGCCCAGCTCCTCGAAGCCGACGTCCTCGCCGGTGACCGTCTTGATGACGTCCGGGCCGGTGATGAACATGTGCGAGGTCTGGTCCACCATCACCGTGAAGTCGGTGATCGCGGGCGAGTAGACCGCGCCGCCCGCGCAGGGGCCGACGACCAGGGAGATCTGCGGGATCACGCCCGAGGCGTGGGTGTTGCGGCGGAAGATCTCGCCGTACATGCCGAGGGCCATGACGCCCTCCTGGATGCGGGCGCCGCCGGAGTCGTTGATGCCGACGACCGGGCAGCCGGTCTTCAGGGCGAAGTCCATCACCTTCATGATCTTCTGGCCGAAGACCTCGCCGAGGGCCCCGCCGAACACCGTGAAGTCCTGCGAGAACACGGCGACCGGGCGCCCGTCGACGGTGCCGTAGCCGGTGACCACGCCGTCGCCGTAGGGCCGGGTCTTCTCCAGGCCGAAGTTGGTCGACCGGTGCCGGGCCAGCTCGTCGAGCTCCACGAAGGAGCCCTCGTCGAGCAGCAGCTCGATGCGCTCCCGCGCGGTCAGCTTGCCCTTCGCGTGCTGCTTCTCCACAGCACGCTCGGAACCGGCGTGGGTCGCCTCGTCAATACGGCGCTGCAGATCCGCGATCTTGCCCGCGGTCGTGTGAATGTCGATCTCTTGCGGCTCTACCGACTCGGACATCGGGATGCGGCTCCCTGCCTGGTCACGGGGGTTCGTTGGCTACGAATGGGCTAATGCTCGGCTACTGATCCGTAGGGTATCGACGCCCATACGGTTCGGCACTGCGGTCTTTGCCACACCTAGTCTGGCTTGCATGACGTCCTCTCATGGCTCAGGAGGGCCCTGGTCCGACCTGGACCGGCCCCCGCTCAACGCCGCCTCGCTGCGCCGTGCTCTCCTGCTTCCCGACGGTCTGTGGACCTCGCTCGACGTGGTCACCACCACCGGCTCCACCAACTCCGACCTCGCCGCCCGCGCCGACGAGCTGCCCGAAGGGGCCGTGATCGTCGCCGAGGAGCAGACCGAGGGCCGTGGCCGCCTCGACCGCAGCTGGATCGCGCCCGCCCGGTCCGGGCTCTTCCTCTCCGTCCTGCTCAAGCCCGACGTGCCGGTGCACCGGTGGGGCTGGCTGCCGCTGCTCACCGGAGTGGCGGCGGTGACCGGGCTCTCGAAGTCCGCCGGGGTGGACCTTTCCCTCAAGTGGCCGAACGACCTGCTGGTTTCGGTCGGCGGCCAGGAGCGGAAGACCGGCGGCATCCTCGCCGAGCGCGCTGGCGAGGGCGCCATCGTGGTCGGGCTCGGCATCAACGTCACCCTGCGCGAGGACGAGCTGCCCGTCCCGGCGGCCGGCTCGCTGCTCCTCGCGAACGCGATCTCGACGGACCGGGACACCCTGCTCCGGTCGGTCCTGAGGTCCCTGGAGCACTGGTACGGGGAGTGGGTGCGGGCGGACGGCAACCCCGCCGCCTCCGGCCTCCAGGAGGCGTACACCGCAGGCTGCGCGACCCTCGGCCGCCGCGTCCGGGCCGATCTGCCGGGCGAGCGGATGCTGGAGGGCGACGCGGTCGCGCTGGACGGCGACGGCCGCCTCGTCGTGGCCACCGAGGGCGGCGGCACGGAAGCGGTCGCGGCGGGCGACATCGTCCACCTCCGCGCGGAGGACTGAGCACCTGACGCCGTGGGTGCCCGTTCAGCCGGCGGAGGAACGGGCGCCCTCAACACGGTGAGGTGGACGTTACGGCGTGAGCTGGCACACACCTGTCGTATCGTGGAGCGCGATCCAGGCGACAGATCGGCAGGGCAGTGGGCAGGGAACGGGCAGGAGGCGGCCGGTGACCGTCGACGACGCGCACAACGGCGGCGAGGCCGAGCCACCGGCGTACCCGACCCCCCACCATGTGGTCGACCACACGGCCGAGCCGACGGACGACCCGCTCGCCATCCGCCTCGAACAGCTCATCCTCGGTGCCGACCGCCGCTACACCCCCTTCCAGGCCGCCCGCACCGCCGGCGTCTCGATGGAGCTGGCCTCCCGCTTCTGGCGCGCCATGGGCTTCGCCGACATCGGTCAGGCCAAGGCGCTCACCGAGGCCGACGTCCTCGCCCTGCGCCGGCTCGCCGGTCTCGTCGAGGCAGGCCTGCTCAGCGAGCCGATGGCCGTGCAGGTCGCCCGGTCCACGGGGCAGACGACCGCCCGGCTGGCCGAGTGGCAGATCGACTCGTTCCTGGAGGGCCTCACCGAGCCGCCCGAGCCCGGCATGACCCGTACCGAGGTCACGTACCCCCTGGTCGAGCTGCTCCTGCCCGAGCTGGAGGAGTTCCTGATCTACGTCTGGCGCCGCCAGCTCGCCGCCGCCACCGGCCGCGTCCTCGTGCAGGCCGCCGACGACGAGGAGATGGTCGACCGGCGCCTCGCGGTCGGCTTCGCGGACCTGGTCGGCTTCACCCGGCTGACCCGCCGCCTGGAGGAGGAGGAGCTCGGCGAACTGGTCGAGGCCTTCGAGACGACCTGCGCCGACCTGGTCGCCGCGCACGGCGGCCGGCTCATCAAGACCCTCGGTGACGAGGTCCTGTACGCGGCCGACGACGCGGGCACGGCCGCCGAGATCGCGCTGCGGCTGATCGATACGCTCAGCCACGACGAGACCATGCCGGCGCTCCGGGTGGGCATCGCCTTCGGCACGGTGACGACCCGTATGGGCGACGTCTTCGGTACGACGGTGAACCTCGCGAGCCGGCTTACGTCGATAGCCCCCAAGGACACCGTCCTGGTCGACGGGGCACTCGCCGAGGAGCTGACCCGGACCGGCGACGCGCCGGTCTCGGAGACGCAGGCGGCCGAGGAGGCGGCCCGCGCCGAGAAGGAGGGCGAGGAGCCTCCGACGTACCGCTTCGCACTCCAGCCGATGTGGCAGCGCCCGGTCCGTGGCCTCGGTGTCGTGGAGCCCTGGCACCTGACCCGCCGCCCGACCTAGGATCCCGGTGAACAGTCGTTAACATGCGTTAACCGGGAGGGTGCGGTCATGTCCGAGCAGTCCGAGCAGCGTTTTGGTGAGTTCGTCGCCGTCCGTAGGCACGAGCACGTCGCCGAGCTCGTCCTCGACCGGCCCAAGGCGATGAACGCCGTCTCCTCCGAGATGGCCCGCTCCATCGGTGCGGCGTGCGCGGCACTCGCCGACGACGCCTCGGTACGGGTCACGGTGCTGACCTCCTCCAACGACCGGGCCTTCTGTGTCGGCGCCGACCTCAAGGAGCGCAACTCCTTCACCGACGCCGAGCTCGTCCGCCAGCGCCCGACCGCCCGCGGGGCGTACACCGGCGTCCTGGAGCTGCCGATGCCGACCGTCGCAGCGGTGCACGGCTACGCGCTCGGCGGCGGCTTCGAGCTGGCGCTGGCCTGCGATGTGATCGTGGCCGACGCGACGGCCGTGGTCGGACTGCCGGAGGTGTCGGTGGGTGTGATCCCCGGCGGGGGCGGTACGCAACTGCTCCCGCGCCGGGTGGGCGCGGCCCGCGCGGCCGAGCTGGTCTTCACCGCGCGGCGGGTCGAGGCCGCCGAGGCGCGCGAGCTGGGGCTCGTCGACCTGCTGGAGGAGGACGCGCGTACGGCCGCCATGGAGCTGGCCGGACGGATCGCGGCGAACTCCCCGGTGGGACTGCGCGCCGCGAAGCGTGCGATGCGGCTCGGACAGGGCCTCGACCTGCGGGCCGGCCTGGAGGTCGAGGACGCGGCATGGCGGTCCGTCGCCTTCTCCGGAGACCGGGCGGAGGGCGTGGCGGCCTTCAACGAGAAGCGGAAGCCCGCGTGGCCGGGTGAGTGATCGGCCGCGAGCCGTGTGAGTAACCGCCGAACGGGTGGGAAATGTCGTAAATGTTCGTAATGTAACTTTCTGTGACGCCTCACCAGTAAAAACAGATGAATCGTCCCTAAGCTGGAGGAATGGGAGAGGACGTGCGGCTGCGGGCCGTGGTGGCGCTGGCGCAGGCGATGGCGGCGGCGCACACTCCGCGCGAGTTCTGGCGGGCGGCGGCGCTCGGCGCCCGTGACGCGCTCGGCGGGCACTTCGCCGCACTGTCCGTCTGGGAGCGGGATCGCGGCCGGCTGAAGGTGCTGGTGAACGCCGGGGAGCGGGCCGTCGGGGAGGAGGAGTTCCCCGACGCCGAGACCTACCCCGTCCACCAGTTCCCGGAGATCACCGAGTTCCTGCACGCGCAGTGGGCGGGCGGCGGCGAGCCGGACGCCTGGGTGGAGACCGCCGGTGACCGCATCCCGACCGGCCGCGTCACCGGGCTGCGCAAGCGCGGCCGCGGCTGCTGCGTGGTCGCGCCGATCGTGCTGCACGGCCGGGCCTGGGGCGAGCTGTACGTGGCGCGTCCTGCCGGGGCGCCGGTCTTCGACCGCGACGACGCGGACTTCGCGGCGGTGCTCGCGGCCGTGGTGGCGGCGGGCATCGCCCAGGCGGAGCGTCTGGAGGAGGTACGGAAGCTGGCCTTCACCGACCCGCTGACCGGCCTCGCGAACCGCCGCGCCGTCGACACCCGGCTCGACGAGGCGATCGAGCGCTACCGCACGGACGGCTCGGTGGTGAGCCTGGTGGTCTGCGACCTGAACGGCCTGAAGCGCGTGAACGACACCCACGGACACGCGGTCGGCGACCGCCTGCTGGAGCGGTTCGGCTCGGTGCTCTCCCGGTGCGGCGCGATGCTGCCCGGCGCACTGTCGGCGCGCCTGGGCGGCGACGAGTTCTGCCTGCTCTCGGTGGGCCCGACGTCCGACGAGGTGGTGGCGGTCGCGGACGAGCTGTGCGTACGGGCCGGGGAGCTGGAACTCGGCGAGGGCGTCGCGTGCGGGGTGGCATCGACGGGCGACCCCATCGGCCCCCTGAAGTCCGCCCGCCGCCTCTTCCGCCTCGCGGACGCGGCCCAGTACCAGGCGAAGGCGGCCCGCTCGGCGAAACCGGTCGTGGCGGGCCGCGACGGCACGGTCATCCCCCTCGCGGACGCCCCGCCGGGAGCAAGGGACCGCCGCCGCTTCCGCGACGCACCACCGACACCGACGGAGGACCAGGGCCCGGAGGGCTCGCCTCCGCGCTGAGTGCTCACCTCCATCCGTAACGAGGCGGCAGTGTGGAGGCCGCGCACTCAGGCATCGCCGTGCTCGTCGACAATGTGCCGTCTTGGCTGATCAGCGATTCACCAGACAGAGGAGATCATTCATGACCTGGGTCGACCGCCTCGCGGAGGCGGTCGGCGGACGCCCGCTCGACTCCGGCCCTGGTGCCGAGTGGGCGGCGATCGAGTCTCGCATCGGGATCGAGCTGCCCGCCGACTACAAGCAGTTCTGTGAGGTCTTCGGGCGCGGAGAGTTCTGCGACTACCTCACCGTCTATACCTCGGCAGGCGGCGCGCAATCCGAGTTGGCCGAGTCGCAGGAGGCGAACCTGCGCATCACCGAGCGGCACCCGGTGGTTCTGGACAGCTATCTCCCGTACGGCATCTACAGGCCTGGTGGGAAGGGCGGCGGCGTCCTCCAGTGGGGCGTGAGTGAGTCGGGGGAGATGTTCGCCTGGCTCGCTGATCCCTCGGCGGCGCCCGAGACCTGGCCCGTTCTGCTCCACCCGGAGGCGGGGGAGTGGCGGCGCTACGACATGTCCATGAGCGAGCTCACGTACCGGCTGTTGGCCGACGAGTCGTTCGAGGAGTTCGGGACAGCAGGCGTGATCGACCCGCCCTTCTTCATCCGGGGGTGAGCATCCGGGTGCACTCGGCGCAGTGTGTTTCGTCTCCGAGTGGCCGGAACAGCATCGGTTGGACGTGGTCGCCCTCGCACTCCCGTGTCCCGGCGAGGCGTGGGGAGAGACGGGGGCCGGTGTGGATGGCCTGCGCGGGAACGAGGGGTGGAACGTCGCGGAGCAGGTGGCGCAGGAGGCCGCCTGGGCGGTGGACGGGTGTGTTCGCGCCGGGGAGGCCGCGCAGGATGTGCTCGTGGACGTCGGCGGAGGTGTGTCCGGCGGCGAGCCAGCGGGCGGTGAGGTGGGTCAACTCGTCCCGCATACCTGAGGGGATGTGGCGCAGGGCGGGCGAGAGGAGCGGGAAGGCGGCGACGGCGGCGCGGGCCTCTTCGGGGGCGTCGTCGGCGGATTCAGGCTCGGATTCGGGCTCAAGCTCGGGCGGAGGGTTGGAGGTGTCTTCCTCCGGGTGTTTCTTTGGATGACCGTCGGGCGGCGGGGCGGTCGGTTCACCGACGGCCGGAAGGACGGGACTCGGTGCCACCTGCGGAGACACCCGTTCCGTGCTGGTCCGTACGGGCATCCCGGCGAGGATCTTGGTGGCCTCTCCTGCGCTCAACGGCACGCTGGAGACGAGCTGTTGGGTGACCCAGAGGCCGCCGGGTGCCTGGACGCGCCGCTCGTGGACGAAGCCCTCGTCCTTGAGCTGTCGCTTGGCGCGGGTGAAGGCGGTTGCGCCGATCCGGGCACGTTCGGCTGTGCGGGAGAGGGATTCCCTCGCGCCTGGGGGGAGGGAGAGTTGCCAGGTGAGGAGGCGAACGGCGTCGGAGCTGAGGCGCGGATGCCGGATCAGCTCGTGGGAGAACTGGGAGAAGGCGCGCGGGGGCGCGCTAAGGTGCCGGTACATCACGGTGGGAGTTGTTGCCTTCCACTGGTGGTTCAGGCCCTCGCTGACGGTTGCAGCCGTCGCGGGGGCCGATTTGTTGTGGCGACCGTACCGCACGGAATGTGTTCGTGCGGACGCGCTGAGTGAATATGCCCCGAACGTGTGCGTCGCGCATGGGAGCCAACTCGCCCCGATCGTTGTCCGGTTGAACGCGAGGAGGCGAGCCCCCCCCAGGAACTCGCCCCAGCCGCTACTTCGCCGAAGGCCGCGCGGGCGACGTGCTGATGATGCGTACGGCCCCGCGCGGGGTCATGCTCGCGCGCTCTTCCGGGCTCGCCGTCCAGCAGTCTTCGACCGTTGCCTGCCACACGTGCCCGCTGGGTCGGGCCAGCGTCAGTGCGGTTCCGTTCACGTCGCGGACTTCGCCCGTCAGAGCCCTGGTCGCGTCCGTCACCACGTCGCCCCTCCGGTACGTCATCGTTCCCGCCGTGCCACGCGCAGGACGGCGGTGAGCTTCTTGGCACCGCTCAGGGTGACGGTGCCGAGGCCGTACAGGTGGATGTCCGCACCCGTGCCGCGCCTGACGTCGCGGTACAAGCCGGTGGTGGGGAGGCCGACGGCTTCCATGGCGGCCTTGAGTTCGTGGAATGCCTGAGTGGCCTCCAGCTCGGAGACGGGGCGGATCGGGGGCGGGCTCGTGGACGTGCTCATGGAGGGCTCTCTTTCTGGTGGATCTCCTCCGGGATGGCTCCACGATGACGCCGACAGCCCTACGCTCACCAGCAGTTGGGTTTTCGAACGGGATCGGGAAACGAGGCATATGCCGGCCGAGAACGAGATCGACCCGAGCGAGAGCCTGGAGAGCTTCATCGCCGACATGGTCCGGGACGCGCGGAAGCGCCGCGGGTGGCGCCAGGCCGATCTGGCCGCCAAGGTCTTCAGCAGCACCACACGGATCTCGGAGATCGAGAACGGGGATCCACCGGATTCGCGCTGGGGCGCCAGCTCGACCAGGTGCTGGAGCTGGGCGGTTCGCTGGTGAATCTGCTCGTCATCCGCAATCAGGGCGCCTTCCGCGACTATGCGCAGGGGTTCCTTCGGGACCAGGCTCGGGCGCGGGCCGTATACGAGTTCTCCCTTGTGGTCCCGGGCCTGCTCCAGACTCCTGGGTACGCGAGAGCGATCATGCGGTTGGAGGACCCTGACGGTGTGACCGACATCGAGGCGTCCGTTCAACGGCGCAGTGAGCGGCAGGCCGTCTTCACGAGCCCGCAACCGCCTTGGCTCTGGGTTGTTCTCGACGAGTCCGCCCTAACCAAGGTCATGGGGTCGAGGCAGGTCATGCGTGAGCAGATCGAGTGGTTGCTCGAAGTCACCGAGCAACCGTTCATCAACGTGCAGATCCTGCGGACCGACCGCGCTGCCATCCGCGGTTCGGTGAGCCTCTTGACTCTCCCGTCGGGAGAACGCACCGCCTACACAGAGGGTTTCGGCACCGGCCGCTACGTGGTCGAAGTGGCAGAGGTCACCCTCTTCCAGAAGATCTATGATCGGCTCCACGCCGATGCCCTCGGGGTCGACGAATCGCGAGAGTTCATGCGTGACGTACTGGGGAAATGCGATGACTGAGCCGATATGGCGCAAGAGCACGTACAGCGGCAACAACGACAACTGCGTCGAGGTCGCCGACAACGCCCCCCGCATCGTCCGCGTCCGGGACACCAAGGACCACGCCCAGGGCGAACTGACGGTCGCACCGGCAGCCTGGGTCGAGTTCACCGCGTTCGCGCGCGCCCACACGCTGTGACCCTTCGTACTCCCCGGCCCGGTCCGTGCCGCCGCACCGCCGGGGGTGGCTGACGGCGCGTGTCAGCTGACGGGCCGACCTGCCACCGTCTCCCTGAGTACGCCCGTGGACCTGGCGTTGCCCACTGGGCATGTCGTCGTGTGTGGCCCCTTCACGGGCCTCGGTCCGTTTCGTGCCCCGTCCCTCCACTGCCGTCCCGTCTCCGTGGCGGTCAGTGTCCTTCGGCAACGACCGCACGCCGGCTCGACTAGCCGCCGCCGCTGCCCGACTGTCGTCACGGACGAGCCCATGGCCGGATGGACACTTGCCCTCGTAGAAGACCAAGATGCCGCGGCCTTCGGTGCGCGCGAATTCCTCGGTTGCGCGACGGATCTCGGAGCGCCTCCCGTGAGGACCGGATCAGCCGGGGCCGCCCCTTGCGACCGCACCCGCTTGCCGCGGGCCCCTTGGCCCACCGCAGGGCTCGCCCCGACCGGGTCGGTGAGCCCGGTGGCAGGCTCCCGTCTTCGGCGGAGGTCTCCGAAGGCGCCCTCGTGCTGGAGCAGTTGCGTGGAGTGCGTCGGGGGCGGTCGGCCCGCTCCCGCGTGGGTACGGGTGATTCCTCACGGCTTGTGACGGGAGGAATTCGCGAGGTAGTAATTGGGTGAAACCTTTACTGAATTGCTGTCAATAGGCTCGCTCCGTCTATCTCGATTCGATAACGAGATCCTCTGAAAAGGTCTGGGCCATTGGAGTCTTTCGCTGCAACTGTCTTTAGTTGCAGCGAAATTGACTGTTCATCAAATCTCATGCCCTAGGTAACGGTCAGATATCTCGACGGCCATTCCCGTTTGCCCGAATTCTCCACCGTGCACGTCTGGCAGGCTTCCGCGCACCCACTCCTCCGACCAAGGATTTGAGGTGCGCATGACTAGACATCGCAGAAGACGTGAACATCGGCGCAAGCCAAGGGGGTTGATACTCGTCACCGCCGCCATGGCAGCGGCGGCGGTGATAGCGGGCGGCGTCGCCTACTCCGGGATGGGGGACGGCGCCCAGGCGGGAACACCCGCCCAGGCGGCAGGACCCGCGCAGGCCGGAGCTCTCGCGCCGGCCGCCGCCCCGGCCAAGGACGAGGAGCCGGAGCCCATCGTCGACGTGCCCGCCAACGACGCCGCGCGTGGCATGGTCTACGACGGCCTCAAGGCGGCTGACAAGAGTGACCGCTGCACAGGCGTCTACCGCACCGATGAGGGGCTGTGCACCCACGGGCCCGACGCCCCGCCCAAGGGCGTGGACATCAAGGCGGACGTAGCCCCCGCAGTCACCAGCAAGGCCCCCGCGGCCGACCCGGCCAAGCCTGCATCGGGCGCCACGGAGGGCAGCGGGCGCCCCCAGGACGCGCCCGCCGCCGACGCCGGCAGCGCCAGGACCGCGGCCGCCGCGGCCCCGAAGCCGGCGGCCTCGTCCGGCAGCCAGGCCGTCGCCGCAGGCCCTGCGGGCCAGACCGTCCAATGCGACGGAGACGGAAGCACCGGCAACCGCGTACAGGTCGTGTACGTGCACGGCCCCGACCGCGACCGGTACGCCGAATACGTCGCCTCGTTCCGCAAGTGGGCCGCCGACGCCGACCTCATCTACTCGGCCAGCGCCAAGGAAACCGGCGGTGTACGTCACATCCGCTACGTGACCGCGGCGGACTGCACACCGACCGTGCTCAACATCGAGCTCCCGTCGTCCGCGCTCGCCGAGTTCAGCGCGACCAACAGGGCGCTCGCCGGCAAGGGCCTCGACCGGCGCGACCGCAAGTACATGATCTTCGCGGACGCCAAGGTCTACTGCGGCATCGGCACGTTCGCGGGTGACGAACGACCGGGCCAGAACAATCAGAGCAACTTCGGCCCCTCCTACGGACGCACCGACGCCGGCTGCTGGGGCGGTCACACCGCAGCGCACGAACTGGGCCACAACCTCGGCGCGGTCAACAACAGCGCCCCCAACACCAGTCGCGGCGCACACTGCACGGACGAGTACGACGTCATGTGCTACTCGGACACCCCGTACTACCCCACGATGCGGTACGTGTGCTCCAACCAGGCGGCCGAGAACATCCTGGACTGCAATCACGACGACTACTTCCACACCAACCCCAAGGCCGGCAGCTACCTGGCCACACACTGGAACGTCGCCGACAACCAGTTCCTGATGCGTTCCGGGGGCGGCACAACCCCCGACCCGGGCCCCAGCCCGACGCCCACACCGACCCCGACGCCCACGAAGCCGACCGGCGGCCCAGCGGTGACGGCCGGCCAGATACAGTCCACGGCCGCCGTCGTGAGCTGGCCCAAGGTCGACGGCGCCGTCTGGTACCAGGTCCTGCTGGACGGCAAGCACCTGACCTGGGTCCAGTCGCAGTCGCTGCGCATCTACAACCTCCGGCCCGGCACCGCGTACAAGGTCGCCGTCTCGGTCCGCGACGGGTCCGGCCGTGACAGCGGGGCAGGAAGGGCGACCTCCTTCCGTACGGCCGACGCGAGCGGCGGCACGACCACCCCCGGCACCCGCTACACCCTCGGCAACTCGGGCACCGGCATGGCCGCCGAGGTCTGGGGCGGACGCTCCGCCGACGGCACGGTGCTCGTCGGGGCGCGCGCCAACGGCTATGCGCAGCAGCAGTGGCTGTTCGACGACGCCGGCGGCGGGCTCGTTCGCCTCCGCTCCGCGGTGTCGGGCAAGTGCCTGCAGACGGGAGGCGCCCCCGCCGCGGGCATGTGGATCGCCCAGCAGCCCTGCGGCGACATCGCCACGCAGAAGTGGAAGGTGTCCAGCCGCGGCGGAGCGATCACCGTGACCGACCCGAGCGGCACCTACGCCCTGACGGTGAGCAACCGCCCGTACTACGGGAGCTGGCTGCTCGACCTCCAGCGCGCGAACGGCCTCGCGACGCAGGCGTGGACGGTCCAGAAGGTCTCCTGATCGGCCGTCGGACCGGGGCCCGCGCCCCGGTCACCTGATCCGGTGTCGGTGGACGGCGACCGCGCGCGACCGTCCACCGACGCACCGGTTCCCCCGTGGTGCGTCCTCACCGCACCACGTCCCCACCGCATCTCACGCACCAGGAGCACCGCAACGATGCGTACACGCCACGCTTTCCGCGCCTTCACGGCCCTCGGTTTCCTGCTCATGCTCTTCGCCCAGGCCCTGGCCATGCCGTCTGCCGCACGAGCCCACGGCGATACCGTCAAGGTGGTGGTGACCGGGCAGCGGGACGGCCACATCGTGACCGAGATCACCTGGGAGAACGACGGGGACGCCGTCGAGGAGGCGGTCGCCGCCACGGTGAATGCGACCAGCATCGACCGGACCCGCTCCATGGGGCCGTGGCGACTGGTCCGCGTCCCCGGCACGCGCGCCGGCTGGATGACCGCGGAAGTCCTCGCTCCCGGTACCTGGAAGGTCACCGTCGACGTGGGGTTCCCCGCCCTCGGCCACGGGGAGGCGGAGATCGCCGTTCCGGTGGTCGACCCGGTGCCGCCCGGCGCCGTCACCCCCACCGCGTCCGTGCCCGCCCCGGTCCCCTCCGCGCCGGCGCCGTCCTCCGCCGCACCGTCCTCGTCCGCGACACGTCCGGCCGATCCGTCCTCGCCCTCGCCCTCCTTGGGCGTGGCCAGCGGCGGTGGTGACCGTACGGGCTGGTGGACCACGGCCGGCCTGGTCGGGATCGCGCTCGTCGGCGCCGCAGTCGGCTTGCGGGTACGGCGGGTCCGCGCCGGCAGGCGCTGAGGACGGCGCTCCGCAGGACCGCGGGGCCGTCGGGCACCACCCATGCGATGAGTGAACCCCGGCCGGCGCCCGCCTCCGCAGTACGCCACATTGTCCCCGCCACCTCGCGGGGCGGCGGGGGCGATCAGTCTGCTTACCGAAGCCGACGGTCAGGAGTGCCGCGTTTGACGTCGGGCCGGCGCGGGGCTGCACTGGATTTATGGACGCTGCGGCGACTCCTCCCTAGGGAGAGCAGCGATGACAACTCTGGACACGTTCAACCTTCTGCAGCCGTACAAGATCGCCGAGGAGACGTTCGTCATCCCGTGGGCACTCGAGGCCCCGCCGGTCGGCCACTTCCCGATGAATTCGATGGTGATCCGGGGAGCCGAACCGGTCCTCGTGGACACCGGGGCACCGGCAGTGCGCTCCCAGTGGCTGGAGGCCGCCTGGTCCGTCGTGGATCCCCTGGACGTACGGTGGATCTTCCTCACCCACGACGACCGCGACCACGCCGGCAACCTCCTGGCGGTCCTCGCGGAATGCCCCAACGCGACCCTGCTGACGACATGGTTCTCCATCGGCCGCATGGCCGAGGAGTGGGAGACCCCCATCAACCGGTGCCGCTTCATGACCGACGGCGACACGATCGACGCGGGCGACCGCACGCTGGTCGCCAAGCGACCGCCCTTGTACGACAACCCCACCACCCGCGGCCTCTTCGACCCGAAGACCAGCGTCCTGTGGGCCGTCGACACCTTCGCCACGAACGTGCCGACCCCCATGCCCGAAACAGCAGCGATGTCGCCGGCCGAATTCCGCGACGGCCAGTTCTTCGGCGGGCGCCTGGTCTCCCCCTGGGTCGCCCTGCTGGACGCCCAAAAGTTCGGGACGGTCGTCACCGACTTCCAACACCTGAACGCCGAGGTCGTCGCCGGCTGCCACTGCCCGGTCCTCCGCGGTGCCCAGATCCCCGAGGCCTACGACCTCCTCCGCCAACTCCCCGACATCCCTCCGTGGACCGAGTTCACCCAGGCCGACCTGGACCAGTGGATGGCCGTTGCCGAGAGCTCGGTTCCGCCGGAGCAGCCGCGGCCGTCGGGGACGTGAGCGGCGCCGACCCACGGCGTCGGGATCCGCTGCATGAAGAGCGCGTCCTCGGCTGGGTCGTCGACGCGGTCGCCGTTCTCGCTGTCGGTGCCGGGCGGACCGCCTACCGGGCCCGGTGCGCCTGAAGGCCCGCAGCCGCTTCGAGGAGGCGCAGCGCGGGCGGCCCGTCCCGGGTGTGTAACGAGGTGCGCCGGGGCCTTGGACTCCCGGGGGCGTCGCGCGAGACGATCTGCTGCTTTCGGTGTGGTGCCGGGCGGACAAGGGGTGGGGCATGAGGCGCGCTGTCGTGGTCGTGGTCGGGGCGGCGCTCGTCGTCGGGTTGGCGGCGTGCGGGGAGAAGGACGCCGGTGCCGGCCGGAAGGCTTCGGAGCCGCCGCGTGTCACCCTCACCCCCACGGTGACGCCGTCCACCACGGCTCCGTCGGCGTCGCCGTCCGTCGTCGCCGAGCCCAGTCCCACGCCCAGCGTGAGCCGGACCTCGCTCAAGCCGAGCGCCCCCTCCCGTCCCGTACGGGCCCAGGTCACCGTCACCCCCGTCACCAAGGGCGGCCGACTCGTCGTACGCGGAGGCGGTGCCGCCCAGGAGTTCTCCGTCACCCTGCGCAACGACACCCGTCGCGACTACGCACGCCTTGCCGTCGGGCTCGCCATGGAGCCCTCCTGGGAGGAGGGCGGCCCCGCCGACTGGGGCCTGCGGGCCGAGCGCTGGGACCCGGTCGCGGGCCGCTGGCGTGCGGCCGACATCGTGGTCGCCGGTGATGTCGCCGTGCTCTACCAGACCGTCGGCGGGACCGCCCTGCCCCGTGGCGCCGAGCGCACCGTCCGGTACCGGATCAAGGCGACGGGGCCCAGGCCCGTGGGCAGCACCTGGATCGCGGTCTACGCCGTCGTGACCGGGTTGCCCGAGGAGGCTCCGGCCGAGGCCAGGCTCGCGGGCCACAGCAGGCTGCCGGTCGACATCAACGCTCGGTGATCGTTCCGGGTCGGGTAAGGGCCCGTCCGGTGGATGACTAGTGACATGTTGGTCTTCAGTCCGTAGGGTGCTGAATATGGATATGCACACCGTCGTCCTTGGCACGTCCGGCACCACCCCCCAGGACGTCATCGACGTCGCCCGGCACGGCGCCCACGTCGAGCTCTCGACCGAGGCCGTACAGGCCCTTGCGGACGCCCGCGCCGTCATCGACGCGCTCGCCGCCAAGCCCGAGCCCGTGTACGGCGTCTCGACCGGGTTCGGCGCGCTCGCCACCCGGCACATCAGCCCGGAACTCCGTGCCCAGCTGCAGCGCAACATCGTCCGCTCGCACGCCGCCGGCATGGGCCCGCGCGTCGAGCGCGAGGTGGTGCGCGCGCTGATGTTCCTGCGGCTCAAGACCGTCGCCTCCGGGCACACCGGCGTCCGGCCCGAGGTCGCGCAGACCATGGCCGACGTCCTCAACGCCGGCATCACCCCGGTCGTCCACGAGTACGGCTCCCTCGGCTGCTCCGGCGACCTCGCGCCGCTCTCGCACTGCGCCCTGGCCCTGATGGGCGAGGGCGACGCCGAGGGCCCCGACGGCACCGTGAAGCCCGCGGGCGAGCTCCTCGCCGCCGCCGGCATCCGGCCCGTCGAGCTGCGCGAGAAGGAGGGCCTCGCCCTCCTCAACGGCACCGACGGCATGCTCGGCATGCTGATCATGGCCCTCGCGGACCTCGACACCCTCTACAAGTCTGCCGACATCACCGCGGCCCTCTCCCTCGAGGCCCTCCTCGGCACCGAGAAGGTCCTCGAGCCCGAGCTGCACGCCATCCGCCCCCACCCGGGCCAGGGCGCCTCCGCCGCCAACATGCTCGCCGTGCTCAAGGGCTCCGGGCTCACCGGCCACTTCCAGGAGGAGGAGGCCCCGCGCGTCCAGGACGCGTACTCCGTGCGCTGCGCCCCGCAGGTGGCCGGCGCCGGCCGCGACACCATGGCCCACGCCCGCCTGGTCGCCGACCGCGAGCTCGCCTCGGCCGTGGACAACCCCGTGGTGCTCGCCGACGGCCAGGTCCGGTCCAACGGCAACTTCCACGGCGCCCCCGTCGCGTACGTCCTGGACTTCCTCGCCATCGCCGCCGCCGACCTCGGCTCCATCGCCGAGCGCCGCACCGACCGGCTCCTCGACAAGAACCGGTCCCACGGACTGCCGCCCTTCCTCGCCGACGACGCCGGCGTCGACTCGGGCCTGATGATCGCCCAGTACACCCAGGCCGCCCTGGTCAGCGAGATGAAGCGGCTGGCCGTCCCGGCCTCCGCCGACTCCATCCCGTCCTCCGCGATGCAGGAGGACCACGTCTCCATGGGCTGGTCCGCCGCCCGCAAGCTGCGCACCGCGATCGGCAACCTCAACCGGATCATCGCCGTCGAGCTCTACGCCGCCACCCGCGGCATCGAGCTCCGCCGCGGCCTGACCCCCGCCCCCGCCTCGCAGGCCGTCATCGAGGCCCTGCGCGCCGCCGGGGTCGAGGGCCCGGGACCCGACCGCTTCCTCGCCCCCGACCTGGAGGCGGCCGACGTCTTCGTCCGCGAGGGCAAGCTCGTCGCGGCCGTGGAGCCGGTCACCGGTCCGCTGGCGTAGGGACTCCGCGTCGGCCGAAGCGTGAAGGGCCGCCTCCCCATGTGCGGGGGAGGCGGCCCTTCCGTCGTGCAGGCTCGGGCGCCGTTTTCGCCGTACCGGCTCAGGCGGCCCTTCCGTCGTACCGGCTCAGTGCACCCGGCCGCCGCGTCTCATCGCCAGTGTCACGAATCCCGCTCCCACGGCCAGGAAGCCCGTCCCGCCGATCAGATACGGCGTCGTGTCCGGGCTGCCGGTCTCGGCGAGGCGCTTCTCACCCGCCTCGCGCTCCTGCTGGGTCGAGGTGACCCGCTCATCGTCGGTGGCGTTCGCGGACGGCACGAACCACAGCGCGAACAGCAGCGTCCCGGCCGCCGTGGCGGTCAGCAGCGGGCGTCGAGCGACGGACACAGAGATTCGATCCCCCTTGCGGAAACCGCGAATCGGTAGGTGCGCCGATGCTAATGAACACAGCGGGTCGCAGGAAAGTCGAGACCCCGCCGAGCTCTACGCTCCCACGTATGAGCACTTCCGAGACATCACGTTACGTACGGCTTCGCGTCGAGGTCGTTCTGGAGATCGACGGCCCCGAGGAGCTGACCGAGGCGGCCGTCGGCCGCATCGGCACCGACGAGTTCATGCCCGAGGACGAGCGCGTGCACGCCCGCTCCGCCGTCCGCGAGGACAGCGCGGAGGCGCTGGCCTACCTCATCGAGCCCTTCGACCTCGTCAGGGAGGTCCCCGGGATCGAGCTGGTCCAGGCCTCCTGGACCAGCGAGGAGGTCGACTACGACCCCGATGCCCAGGAGTGGGACCTCGACGAGGAAGATGAGGTGGACGAGGACGACACGGAACGGGTCTAGCGGGGCGTGGCACCCCTGGAAGCCCCGGTACGGGCGTCCCGTACCGGGGCTTCCCGCTGTTCGGAATCCGGTACCGGGCCTGTACGGAATCCCGTACGGAAGCCTGTACGGGAACCGGACGCTCCGCGGCCGCGTGTCGATCAGTGGCGTTCCCCACAAACCCTCCGGTTACGGAACCGGGCAGGGTCTCATGGATGTTTTGACGAGTGTTGGCAGGGATTCGGCGACGATGGAGATGCGTGTGATGACGGACAGCAAGCGCCGCAAGAGCCTGGCGGCTGCCGCCGCGGTGCTCGGCGGCGTGTTGGTGCTCTCGGCGTGCAGCGACGGTGACAAGAGTGGCGCCGCCGACAGCTCCGCGTCGGCGCAGTCACAGGCACAGGTCGACGAGGCCGCGGCGCAGAAGACGTCGAAGGCCCAGATATCCATCTCGCCCAAGAACGGCACCGCCAACGCGTCGATCAACAACGACGCCAAGGTCACCGTCACCAACGGCACGCTGACCGAAGTGACGATGACCACGGCGGAGGGCAAGAGCGTCGAGGGCGAGATGTCCGCCGACAAGCTCAGCTGGAAGCCCACCGGGCAGCTCAAGCGCGCCACCGTCTACAAGATCGCCGCCACGGCCAAGGACGCGGACGGCCTGGAGGCGCACGAGAACACCTCCTTCACCACCGTCTCCCAGGCCAACAGCTTCATCGGCAGCTTCACGCCCGAGGACGGCTCCACCGTCGGCGTCGGCATGCCGGTCTCGATCAACTTCAACAAGGCGATCACCGACAAGAAGGCCGTCCAGGGCGGCATCACGGTGACCTCCAGCAGCGGCCAGGAGGTCGTCGGGCACTGGTTCAACTCCCAGCGCCTCGACTTCCGCCCCGACGACTACTGGACCGAGGGGTCGACCGTCACGCTGAAGCTGAACCTCGACGGCGTCGAAGGCGCCGAGGGTGTCTACGGCGTCCAGCAGAAGACCGTCACCTTCAAGATCGGCCGCAACCAGGTCTCCACCGTCGACGTCGCCACCAAGACCATGACGGTCAAGCAGGACGGCAAGACGATCAAGACCATCCCGATCTCGGCCGGCTCCCCGGAGAACCCCACCTACAACGGTGAGATGGTGATCTCCGAGAAGTTCAAGGAGACCCGGATGAACGGCGCCACCGTCGGCTTCACCGACGACGACGGCAAGGGCGAGTACGACATCAAGGACGTCCCGCACGCCATGCGCCTGTCCACCTCGGGCACGTTCATCCACGGCAACTACTGGGGCGCGGACTCGATCTTCGGCTCCGCCAACACCAGCCACGGCTGCGTGGGCCTGAACGACGTCAAGGGCGCCGGCGACCCGAACCAGATGGCCGCCTGGCTCTACGACCACTCCATCGTGGGCGACGTCGTGATCGTCAAGAACTCCAAGGACAAGACGATCTCGCCCAGCAACGGCCTCAACGGCTGGAACATGAGCTGGTCGGCGTGGAAGGCCGGCTCGGCGGTCTGATCCGCCCGGCACACCCGTACGGAAACGGCGGCCCCTTCCGATGGAAGGAGGCCGCCGTTTCCGTGGTTGGGTACCGCAAGGGCCGCTGCCGGTTCCGTCCGCGGGTACCGCAAGGGCCGCTACCGTACGACCGGTTCCTCCGCGCCCCACTGCGCGAGCAGCCGCAGCGCGTCCGCCGACGCCGACCCCGGCTCCGCGTAGGACGTCACCAGTACCAGGTCCGGGTCCGACCCGGCGACCTTCAGCGACTCGTACTTCAGCGTCAACTCGCCCACCAGCGGATGCCGTAGCCGCTTTGTGCCGTGCCCCTTGTCGGCGACCGTGTGCGCGGCCCACAGCGAGCGGAAGTCTTCGCTCCGTACCGACAGCTCGCCCACCAGCTCAAGGAGCGCCGGGTCCTCCGGGTAGCAGCCCGCGTACAGCCGCAGCATGCTCACCACCTCGGTGGCCTTGCACTCCCAGTCGACGTACAGATCACGGGTGTTCGGGTCGAGGAAGACCATCCGCGCCATGTTCCGCTCACGCGGCTCCCAGGCCGCGAAATCGCCCATCAGAGCCCGTGCCATCCGGTTCCAGGCGAGGATGTCGAGCCGCCGGCCGACGAGCAGGGCCGGGACGGTCTCCATGGAGTCGATCAGCTGGGAGAGGCCCGGCCGGAGCTGCTGGGGCCGGGCGATCGCGGCCCGGTGGTGCTTCTTCTTCGCCGTCGGCTTGGCCAGATGCGTCAGATGCGCCCGCTCGCTGTCGTCCAGCCGCAGCGCCCGGGCGATCGAGTCGAGGACCTCCATCGACACATTGCGGCCGTTCCCTTGCTCAAGCCGTGTGTAGTACGCGACGGAGACCCCGGCCAGCTGCGCCAGCTCCTCCCGGCGCAGCCCCGGTACGCGCCGGTGCCGGCCGAATTCCGGCAGCCCGACGTCCTCGGGCTTCAGCCGGGCCCGGCGCGAGCGCAGGAATTCGCTGAGTTCGGCACTGAGATCCATGCGTCCCGAGTATCCCAGGTCGTACGTTCGAACGGCGCGCTGTTCCTGTCGAATGTGCAGTGTTCCTGACCCTGCCAGTGGTATGCACGCTGGTCGTAGGCACAACAGAGGGCTGGGTACGGTCCGCCCGGGTCGGCAGGGTGGTTGCCATGACTACCAACGTCACCACTGTTCCCGCCTACGCCGCGCCGGCGGCCAACGCGCCGCTGGAGCGCACCACCGTCCCGCGCCGCCCGGTCGGCGAGCACGACGTCCTGATCGAGATCAAGTTCTCCGGCATCTGCCACTCCGACATCCACCAGGCCCGTGACGGCTGGGGCGAGGGCATCTACCCGATGGTGCCCGGCCACGAGATCGCCGGGATCGTCACCGAGGTCGGCACCGGGGTCACCAAGCACAAGGCCGGGGACCGCGTCGGGGTCGGTTGCTTCGTCGACTCCTGCCGGGAGTGCGACTACTGCCTCCGGGGCCTGGAGCAGTACTGCGCGAAGGGCATGATCGGCACGTACAACGCCGTCGACAAGGAGGGTGAGCCGACCTACGGCGGCTACTCCACCCACATCGTCGTCGACGAGAACTACACCCTGCGCATCCCGGACGGCATCCCGCTCGACCAGGCCGCCCCGCTGCTCTGCGCGGGCATCACCCTCTACTCGCCGCTCGCCCACTGGAAGGCCGGCCCCGGCAAGAAGGTCGCCGTCGTCGGCCTCGGCGGCCTCGGCCACATGGGCGTCAAGATCGCCCACGCGCTCGGTGCCGAGGTGACCGTGCTCAGCCAGTCGCTCAAGAAGCAGGAGGACGGCCTCAGGCTGGGCGCCGACCACTACTACGCCACCAGCGACCCGGCGACCTTCACCGAGCTGGCCGGCTCCTTCGACCTGATCGTCTCCACCGTCTCCGCCCCGCTCGACTTCACCGCCTATGTCGGGCTGCTCAGGACGGACGGCGCGCTGGTGAACGTCGGCGCCCCCGAGGAGCCGATCGCGCTCAACCTGTTCCCGCTGATGCTCGGCCGCAAGACGCTCGCCGGCTCCGCGATCGGTGGCATCGCCGAGACCCAGGAGATGCTGGACTTCTGCGCGGAGCACGGCCTGGGCGCGGAGATCGAGCTCATCCGCGCGGACCAGATCAACGAGGCGTACGAGCGGGTGCTGGCGAGCGACGTGCGGTACCGCTTCGTGATCGACGCGTCGACGATCTGACCGATCCGAGCGCTCCTCCCGAACGGGATGTGTGCCGGGGCATGACGTGCGAGGTAATCGACCCCGCACGCCCTGCCCCGGCAGGCTTGCGTCATGACCGCATACGCCCTCGCGAACCTGACTCCCCCGACCGTCCTCGACGAGGAGGTCTTCACCTACATGGAGCGCATCCAGGCGACGCTGGACCCCTTCGGCGGCCGCTTCCTCGTGCACGGAGCCCCCGAGCGGGAGGTCCGGGAGGGCGAGTGGCCCGGAGCACTCGTCATGATCGGCTTCCCCTCGATGGACCAGGCGCGCGGCTGGTACGACTCCGCCGCCTACCAGGAGCTGATTCCGCTGCGCACCCGCCACATCCCGGGCGCTGTGCTCCTGATCGACGGCGTCGCCCCTGGCTACGACCCGGCGGCGACCGCCGCGATGCTGCGCGCCGCGTCAGGTGGCACGGCCTGAGCACAGTTCGAGCCGGGTGCCGCCGAAGCCGGAGCGGAAGCGGTGGTCGTGGGAGACCGCGACCACGGCCCCTTCGAAAGCGGCCAGGGCCGCCTCCAGGTCCTCGACCAGTGAGAGCGCGACATGGTTGGTCGGCTCGTCCAGGACGAGCAGATCGGCCGGCCGGCTCACCAGCCGGGCCAGCTCCAGCCGCCGCTGCTGGCCCACCGACAGCGCGGCCACCGGCACGGTCAGGTCCTCCTCCCGGAAGAGCCCGAGGGCGAGCAGCTCGTCCGCGTGCTCCTCGGGCAGCCCGGGGCGGCCGGCCGCGTACGCCGTGAGCAGCGGTTCCTGGGACGGCACGGCGGGCAACTCCTGGGCCAGGTACGCGACCCGGCCCGGCCGGACGACCGTGCCGCTGTCGGGTCGCAGATCCCCGGCGATGACTCGCAACAGGGTCGTCTTGCCCGCGCCGTTGGGCCCTGAGACGAGCAGCCGGTCGCCGGCCGAGATCCGCAGCTTGTCGATCCGCAGCCGCTCGCCGACGACGATGTCGGCGAGCTCGGCGAGCACCCCGTCGGCCACGCTCGGCCCGTCCACCGCGCCTGGGTCGTAGCCCTGCTTCGGGCTCCCGCCGGCCGGTGGGCCGTCGCCCGGGCTCGGACCGACGTCCGGCTTCGGGCCGCCACCTGCCCGTGGGCCGTCGCCCGGCTTCGGACCGCGGCCCGCGCCTGGGTCGCCACCTGGGCCGGGACCGTCACCCGTCCCTGGGCCGGCACCCGTCCCTGGGCTGTCACCCGGCTTCTGGCCGCCGCCTGGTCTCGGGCCGTCACCTGGGCCGGGACCGGAACCCGTCCCCCGGCCGCCGTCCGGCTTCTGGCCGCCGTCCGGCCAGGACCCGGTGCCGGACCCGGTGCCGGACCCGGTGCCGGATCCGGGCCTGAGCGGGTCGCGGTGCGCCGGTGCCGGGGCGCCGGGAACCGTCGTCGTCAGCCGGGCCGTGAACCGCAGCGGCTCCGGTGGGGCCGGTACCGGCGTTCTCCGCAGCTGTTCGAGCCGTACCCGGGCCGACCTGACCTGCCCGGACAGCTTGTTCTCGTGGGAGCGGCGGTGCTTGCCGAAGCCCTGGCGCGGGTCCTTGCCGGACACCGCCAGGCGCTGACCGGCCGCGGCCACCAGCTCCTCCGTGCGGGCCACCTCCTCCCGCCACTCCTCGTGCTCCCGCACGCGGCGGCGGCGTTCGGCGGCCTTCGCCGCGCGGTAGCCGGACCAGCCGTCGCCGTACCGGGTCACCGCGCGTGTGTCGCGGTCGACCTCCAGGATCGCCGTCGCCATCCCCTCCAGGAACGCCCGGTCGTGGGTGACGGCCACCACCGTGCCGCGGTGCGTCCGCAGCCGCTCCTCCAGCCAGCCGGCGGCCGCCCGGTCGAGGTGGTTCGTCGGCTCGTCGAGCAGCAGCAGCTCGGCGCCGGAGGCCAGGACGCAGGCGAGGGCGAGCCGGGACTGTTCGCCGCCCGACAGGGTGCCGACGCGGCGCTCGTACGCGATGTGCCCGAGGCCGAGCCCGTGCAGCGCGGCGTCGACCCGGGCGTCGGCCTCGTACCCGCCGCGCTCCTCGTACCGGGCCGCCAGCTCCCCGTACGCGGCCAGCTCCTCGGCCGTCGCGGAGCCGAGCGACTCCTCGGCCGCCCGCATCTCCCGCTCCATCGAACGGAGTTCGGCGAGCGCCGCGTCGACGGTGTCCCGCACGGTGTGCTCGGGGCCGATGCCGAAGGTCCCGGCGAGCGTCTGCGCGAGGTGGGCGGTGCCGCCGGGGAAGCGGACGGTGACCTCCCCGGTGTCCGGGGCCTCCGCCCCGGCGAGGAGCCGCAGCAGCGTGGACTTCCCGGAGCCGTTCTCACCGATGACGGCGGTCTTCTCGCCGGGACGGACGGTGAACGAGATCTGTTCGAGGACGGAGCGGTCCCCGTACGCCTTGGAGACGTCGTGCATGGTCATTTGGGCGCGTTCGCGCATGGGATCTCTCCCTGAAGGTGGGGTTCGTTCGGGCCGGAGGAAGGGACACCGGGACCACCACTGCCGCGCCCCGAGGGCGCCGGATCAGCGGGTCAGACCGTGTCCGCGGCCGGAATCAGCGAAAGTAGTAGTACGAACCCATGCGATCGAGTCTAGACGCGCGGCCCGCCGGCGGCGCAACCAATAATGCGCGGTCGCCACGGCGAGCAGGGGGCCCCAGGCGAGCAGGGGTACGTAGCAGGCGGTCATGACCACGTACGCGATCCCCTTCGGGGACTCGGGGTGGCCCATGGTCTCCGGGCCGTTCCAGCCGAAGGCGCCGAGCGTGGTGAGCGCGATCAGGGCGAGCGCCCCGGCCCCCGCCAGGGTCACCGTGAACGAGGTCGGCACGCGCCGACCGCCGATCAGCGGGATCCAGCGGGGGAACACCTGCCCCCAGGCCTGGACGAGCCCGAGCGCCAGGAGCCCGAGGGCCTCGGCGAACAGCGACAGTCCGACCATGTAGAGCGAGAAGAAGCCGCCGGGCTCGACATCGGCCATGGCGTTCGTCCCGGTGAAGCCCACCGGGATGCCGCAGGCCGCGGCCAGCCGCCACAGCCCGCTGGGCAGGGGAGCGAGCGCGGCGAGGTGGGCGGTTCGGACGACCCAGCGCGGCGGGGTGTCGACGATGGTCTTCATGCTCAGCAACCCTTCTCCTGCGGCCTGTTGGGGCCGCGTCCCGTTGACGTGACCAGCTTCGTCCGGGGGCGGGACCGGGGCCCATCCGCCGACCGGCAGATCCTCGCGCCGTGCGGAGCCGGCCCTCTGCCGATCGGCAGAGGGCGGGGGCGGGAGGTGATCCGTAAGGTGGTTGCGGGGGGTGGGGACATGACGGGGACGTGGGTGACTGCCGCGCCGGCCGTGATCGCGGCGGGCGCGCTCCTGGCGGGGGCGGTTCCGGTGCGGTGGGGCGCGCGCTTCGCGGGGGCGTCGGAGGAGCGGGGGGCGGGCGGCGGCTCATCGGCCGCGCGTGCGTCCGAGTCCCGGTCCGGCACCCCCACCGCACCGCCCTCGTCGACGCGGGCTCCCCTGTCGGCCGACGACGGAGCCCCCGCACGTCGCCTCGACCCGCTGTCCGGCCGACGGGCGTACGCCGGGCGGGCGTCCGGTCTCGCCGGTGCGGCTCTGCTCGCCGTACTGCCGCTCGTCGACGGCACCCCCGAGGAATCCCGGTGGCTCCTCGGCGCGGCCTGCCTCCTCGTCGTGCTCCAGGGGGCGGCCTACCGCTGGGCCCCGCGCCGAGAGGCGCTCGCCGGTGGGGGACTCGCCGCCGCGGCGACGGCCCTGTGGACCGTGCCGCTCCTGCCGAGCGCCTCCTTCTTCGAGTACGTCGGCATGATCGCGT
Organism: Streptomyces sp. NPDC039609; assembly: GCF_055596705.1. Lineage (NCBI taxonomy): Bacteria > Bacillati > Actinomycetota > Actinomycetes > Kitasatosporales > Streptomycetaceae > Streptomyces > Streptomyces sp. NPDC039609. The sequence continues at coordinate 93,493 of NZ_JBVIUJ010000005.1, read as the reverse complement.
TCTGGTGTGTGCCCTCGCTGGGCGCGGCCGTCGTCGGCGGCTACCCGCGTTCCACCGACCGTCGGCGGGCCCGCGCCGTGCACGAGGCGCGCCACGCACAGCAGCTTCAACTCGCCCACGACCTCCATGACTTCGTCGCCCACGACATCAGCGGCATCGTCGCCCAGGCGCAGGCCGCGAGGTTCGTCGCCGGCCAGGATCCGGCCGCCGCCCTGCCCGCCCTGGAGCGCATCGAACGGGCCGGACTCGCCGCGCTCGCCTCCATCGACCGTACGGTCTCGCTGCTGCGGGCATCGGCGGATGCCGACCGCACACCCCTCCCGGGCCTCGGTGAACTCGCCGATCTGGTCCGCAGGTTCGGCGAGGAGGGCCGGACCGCGAGCCGTCTCGGCATCGGTGAAGGCGTGGAACGTGCGCTCTCCCGGGAGGATGCCGCCACCCTCCACCGGGTGGCGACCGAAGCGCTGACCAACGTACGTCGGCACGCCCCCGAAGCGACCTGGGTGGAGGTCGAACTGGCCCTCGTCGACGGGGAGGTGACGATGACCGTCACCAACGACGGCGCCCTCCCCGGCCGGCACCCGCGTACCCGCGAACGCGGCGGCAGCGGGCTGCTCGCCCTCGCCGAGCGCGTACGCGCGAGCGGCGGAACGCTGCACACCACCACCGCCCACGACGGCATCTGGCGCCTCACCGCCACCCTGGACCGGACCGGAGACCGCACATGACCACCCGCATCCTGATCGCCGACGACCAGGAAGACGTCCGCAGCGGCTTCCGGCTCATCCTCGACTCGCAACCGGACATGACAGTCGTCGCCGAGGCGGCCGACGGCTCCACGGCTGTCGACCTCGCGCGCACCCTGCGCCCGGACGTCGTCCTCGCCGACATCCGGATGCCGAAGCTGGACGGTCTGGAGGTCACCCGGCAGCTGTCCGCCGGGACGAAGGTGATCGTGGTGACCACCTTCGACCTCGACGACTACGTCCACACCGCCCTGCGCCACGGCGCCTGCGGCTTCCTGCTCAAGCGCTCGGGGCCGACGCTGCTGATCGAGGCGGTACGGGCGGCGATGGCGGGCGACACGCTGATCAGTCCGCAGATCACCGTCCGCCTGCTGCGTCACCTCGCCCCCGAAGCCGGCCACACCCCGCCCCAGGATCCGCTGACCCCGCGCGAACGGGAGATCGTCCGCCTGGTCGCCCAGGGCCTGACGAACGCCGAGATCGCCTCCGAACTCGTGGTCACCCCCGGCACGGCCAAGACCCATCTGGCCAACATCCAGGCGAAGTTGGGCGTACGGAACCGGGTGGGGATCGCCGCCTGGGCCTGGCGGACGGGCCTCGCGACACCGACTCCCTAGGGATCACCGCCCCTGCGCATCCGGCCGGTGCTCGACGTACTCGACGACCGAACCATCGGGGTGGCGGGCGGTGAACCCCGCACCGGTCGGCACGGCGTGCAGCGGGTCGAGGACCTCACCGCCCTCGGCCGTGAGCCGCTCCAGGTGCGCGCCCGCGTCGTTCACCAGGAGCGTGCCGTCCACCTCGCGGAACGGCTCCAGGGCGGCCGGCTCGCCCTCGATGAGCAGGAAGCCGCCGACGACGGCGAGTGCGAGCCGCTTCGCCGGATACGTGAACCACATGTCGCGCTCGACGCCCTGCACGCGTTCGTAGCGGGCGGCGAGGTCCTCGAGGGTGCCCGGGCCGGTGAAGACCCGGATCAGGGCGCGCGGGGAAGTCAGGCGGGAGGAGTCGTTGTTGACCCGCCACAGGACGGTGGTGTCTGCGTTCATGGCACCACCCTCGCCGGGCCGGGAAGACCCAACCAGAAGGGCGTTCATGCTGTGACCGACACTCACAGGCTCGCGCTCCGCCGCGAACTGGGCACCTTCCTGCGCGCCCACCGCGAGCGCGTCGCACCCGCGGACGTCGGCCTGCCGACCACATCCCGCCGCCGCACTCCGGGCCTGCGCCGCGAGGAGGTGGCCGCGCTGTCGGGGGTCGGCCTCGCCTGGTACACGTGGCTGGAACAGGGGCGGGTCGACACCTCCCGCGAGGTCCTGGACGCCGTCAGCCGCACCCTGCGCCTCGACCCGGACGCCCACCACCACGTCCTGCGGCTCGCGGGCTTCGCCCCGCCGGAGCCCGCGGAAGACCCCACGGCGGCGCGCCCGTTGCTGGACAGCTGGCCGGACCGCCCGGCCGTCCTCCTGGACGGCGCCCTGTCCATGACCGCCTGGAACACCGCGTACACCGGACTGTGGCCGGACCCGGCGGCGATCCCGCCGGACCGCCGCAACCTGCTGCTGCTCCTCGCCACCGACCCGGACCACCAGCGGCTGCTGCCGGACTGGGAGCCGCTGGCCATGGACCTCTACCGCCACGCCCGCACCCGCGCGGACACCCGCCCCCAGGACCCGGCCCTCCGCACCCTGGCCACCCTCCTCACCACCGAACGCCCCGACCTCGCCCACTGGTGGACCTGCCGCTCGGTGGCCACCTTCACCTCCCGCACGGCCCACTTCATCCCCGCCGGCCCCCATACGGTGTCGATGCTCCACACCCCCGACGCCCCGGGCTCGGCGATCCTGCTGTTCAGCCGACGGGGCGGATGACGGGGGGAACGCCCGTCGCGTAGGCGAGAAGGTCCGCGAAGCGCAGCCAGGCGAGGAGGTAGGTGTTCAGCGGTGCGTAGCCCGGCCGGACATGGCGACGGAGTTCGGTGACGGTGTCGGCCAGGTCCTCCCGCGCCGGGCTGTTCGGCTGTCCGAGGCCGGTGAGATAGGCCGTCGCGCAGGCGTCGAGACGGTGGTGCAGGTCGGCCAGATGCTGCGCCCGGCTCTCGGCGAGCAGCGTGCGGTCGGGGTACGGGAACCGCTGGAACGCGCCGTGGCGGTTGGCCACGGCGGCGATGAGCCCCAGGCGCGAGGGCGCCGTTTCACCGGGCCAGCGGGGTCCCCGCAGATGGAGGGTGTCGACGGCCCGGGGAGTTCGGCGACCGGCCGCCTTCTCCGCGCGGCGTCGAGCAGCGAAGGCAGCCGCCTCCCTGAGGCCGGCCGCGCGGCTCGCCTCCAATGTGTCGAGCGCGCGCAGCAAGGCCGCCGTGTCCCTCCGCAGATCCGGCGAAGGGACCGCCGTCGCGGCGAGGTAGGCCCAGGTCGCGTGGAAGCCGAGCGGGCTGTAGTGCCCGACGGCACACCTCAGTGCCGCGTGCCGTCGGGAGGGCGGCAACCGGTCGTCGCGCACCCTGCGCGCATGGGTTCCGAAGCCCACGCGACGTCAGCCGTCGGCCTTCGCCACTCCGATCGGGCAGGACACGCCCGTACCGCCGATGCCGCAGTAGCCCGCCGGGTTCTTGTCCAGGTACTGCTGGTGATATCCCTCGGCGGGGAAGAACGTGCGGCCCTCCGCCGGGAGGATCTCCGTCGTGATCGTGCCGTAGCCGGAGCCCGTCAGGACCTGCTGGTACGCGGCGCGGGAGGCTTCCACCGCCGTGGCCTGGGCGGGGGAGTGGGTGTAGATCGCCGAGCGGTACTGGGTGCCGACGTCGTTGCCCTGGCGGAAGCCCTGCGTCGGGTCGTGGGACTCCCAGAAGAGCTTGAGCAGCTGCTCGTACGAGACCTTCGACGGGTCGAAGACGACCCGGACGGCCTCGGTGTGGCCGGTCAGGCCCGAGCAGACCTCCTCGTAGGCCGGGTTCGGGGTGATGCCGCCCTGGTAGCCGACGAGCGTCGTCCAGACGCCCTCGGTCTGCCAGAACTTGCGCTCGGCGCCCCAGAAGCAGCCGAGGGCGAAGTCGGCGACCTCAAGGCCTTCGGGGTACGGGCCGAGCAGCGGGTTGCCGAGGACGGTGTGGCGCTCGGGCACCGTGAACTCGGGCTCCGGGCGGCCTTTCAGCGCCTGCTCGGGCGTGGGGAGGACGGGGGTGCGTGACAGGAACATGCGGCTTCTCCTCGACGGTCGGCGTTACCCACAACGCCCGGAGGCCGGGAGGGATTCCCCCCGGCCCGGGGCACGGCCTCCGGGTCCCGGCCCCCGGGTCCCGGCCCCCGGGTCCCGGCCTCCGGCCTCCGGCCTCCGGCCCCCGGCCTCCGGCCCCCGGGCGCGCCCGGACGCCGTGCGTCAGCGCCCCGCCTTGCGGACCGCCCGCTCGCGCGCCCTCACGTACGCCTTCGTCGGGTCGCCGTAGTAGTTCCACGGGAAGGCGCCGATGTAGCCGTCCACCAGCCGGAACTGCTCCAGCGCCGCCGCATGACGGTCCAGCTTCACCAGGTACCAGGCCAGGAGCAGCCGGACCTCGTTCAGCCGCAGATGGTCGGCGGGGGCCGCCGCCACGTCGGCCGCCAGGGCGTCGACCAGGGCCGACAGCTCCGGTGTGGCGTAGCCCCGGTCGGTGTGCCCGAAGGACTCGTGCTCGTACCAGCTGATCAGCGGCAGGGCGGTGAGCAGGCTGCCGGGCGGGGCGGTGGCGACGGCGTGGTCGGTGAACTCCTGCGCCAGCTCCACCGATCCGCGCCACTTCTGGCACCAGTACTGGAGCGCCGAGTAGTGCGCCGAGTAGTGGTGCGGCGCGCGCTCCGTGATCCCCTCCCACAGGGCGCGCATGTCGTCGTGGGGGTAGCCCAGCGCGAGGGCGACCCAGATCTCACAGATGAGCGGGGTCGGGTCGGCGGGGTTCAGTTCGGCGGCACGGGCGATCTCGCCGCGGGCCTGGCGCATCATGCGGTGGAAGCCGTCGAACTGCTCCTGCGTCGTGTTCTTGGCCGTCGCGCTGCCGCGCAGGTTCCCCGCGACCGTCACCGTGCTGTCGGCGCGTACGACGGCCGCGTCCGGGCTGTCGGGCTGTGCGGTCTCCCACGCGGTCAGCCAGGCGTCGTCCTCGGCGGCCAGCCCGCCGAGCCGGGCGGTCTGGGAGGAACGGGTCTCCCAGTCGGGCCCTGCCGTGGTGGCCGCGAGCAGCTGCGCCGCCGGCTTCCAGTCACCGTCGCGTGCGGCGTCGAGCGCCGCCGTCAGCTCCGGATCCTCGGGACGGGACCGCTCGGTGTCGAGCTGTTCGGCCGGTAGGAAGCCGAGCGCCGCCGAGCGCGCGGACAGTGCGGGCGCGGTCGACGCGCCCTCCTCGGGGAGGGTGCCGGCCGCCTTTCTCTCCTTGCGTGCCTTGAGCCAGAAGTAGATCGCCACCGCGATCACGATCATCGGTATGAGACGGGGCATGTGTGGATGGTCCTCACGAGACAGGGGTTGGAGCGGTCAGGGGGTTCGGCGCGTGAGCAGATTTCGCAGCGGCTCCGTGTCCGCACGGTCCGCGACCGCCGCGTCCAGGGCTGCCGGGAGTTCGTCCGCGTAGCCGGGCGGCAGGCGCAGGATCGCCGGGGACGACCAGGAGAGCTCCCAGCGCGCCCGGCCGTCCTCGGTGAGTGCGCCCGTCACCAGCCTGGACAGGCCGCGTCGCAGCATCGGGCGGGCGAACTCGCGGGCGGTGCGGCCGGTCGCGGCTGCGGCCTGTTCGGACTTGGGAAGCCGGTCGGTGATCTTCCAGGCCTTCCCCGCGTCGATCGCGTCGAGAAGCACGTCGAGGAGCGCGCCGAGCGCGGTGTCCTGGGACCCGGTGACGTCCGCCGTCGCGCGCCGCACCGGCTCCGCCTCGTGCACCGAATGCGCGGTCATCGCCTCGTGCACCAGGTCCGGCCACTCCACCCGGCGCATCCGCAACGCCTCCGCGGTCAGCGCTACGTCCTCCACCGCGGCCAGTGAGCGCTCGGGCGAGGCGAGCAGTGAGAGAGAGGGCCGCGAGGGCGCGGCGCCGCGGTCGTCGTCGGGCAGGGCTTCGAGGAGGGCGACCCGTTCGGCCACGGGCGGGTGGGAGTCGTAGGGGGAGGCGGGGTGCGTCGGCAGGTCGTACCGCAGGTCGTCCAGCTCCGCCGCGCGCGCGGCGAGCAGATGCCGTACGCCGCCGATCACCTCGCCGCGCGGGGGCAGCAGTCCGAACTCGGCGCCCAGCGTGGCGTACGAGTCGAGGAAGAAGCCGTTGGCCGCCTCCACGACGACGATCTCGCGCAGCGCGGAGGCGGTCGCGTCGCGGCCGGCGATCCGGGCGGCCGCGAGGTCGGCAGCGAGCTCCTGGCGGCGCGAATCGGCCTGCGTGGCCCGCAGGGAGAGATGTCCGTACGCGGTGTAGATCCGGGCCATCGTGCGGAAGGTGAAGCCCACGCCGGTCGTGTCGATCTCGCGCGCCTTCTTGCCCTTGGAGATCCGCTTGGCGGCCTTCTTCTCCTGGCGCGCGGTCTCCTTGGCGACCTTGCCGCCGGCCTTCGCCTCGAAGTGCGCGACGGTCCGTTCGACCTGGACGCGGCCGCGGGCGGTGATGCCGGAGAGGCGCGTGTCCGCGTGGGTGAAGTGCCCGAACTCATGGGCGAGGACGGCCCGCAGCTGCGCCTCGGACAGCCCGGCCATGAGCGGGAGGCCCAGGTAGAGGCGGCGTTGGCCGCCCAGCAGGCCGAGGAGCCGGGAGTCCTCGCTGACGGCGGCGTTGACCTCGCCGGTCAGCCGGATCTCGTCCGGCGCACGGGTGCCGACCTGCCCGGCCAGCTCGCGCACGGTCCGCCAGAGCCCCGGCTCGTCGGCCTCGGTGACGAGGACACCCGTGGTGATCTCGTCCTGCGGGGTCCGCAGCATGAGCATTCCGCGGACGATCGGGACTGCGAGGACGGCGGTGACGACGTAGAACTTGAGCGCCCAGGGACCGGGGGCCCAGAGGGTCGCCGCCCAGTCGATCAGACCGAGCACGGCCAGCAGGGCGAGGCCGAGAACGTGGAAACCGGCAAGCAGGACGAGGGCGCGCAGCGCGCGCAGAGAAGCGCCCATCGGGCAGAGTTCCCCCACGGAGAAAAGGCGATCGGGTCGTGCTGTGGGGGGAAGCGGAGTATCACCCATCGACGCGGCTGCCGTCCACCGGGAAAGGGCGCCCGACCTGGGCGTACGTACGGGAAGCGCCGCATTCGGCCCTTCCCGTACGGCCGCCGCCACCGACGCCCTTCCCGTACGGACACCGCGTTACCGGCGCCCCTGTAGGGACACCCCGTTACCGACGCCCGTCCCGTGCCGACGCGCCCGTCCCGTGCCGACGGGGGCCGCTAGCGCGGCAGCGTCGCCGGGCTTCCGCCGTTCGCCTCGTACCCGGCCACCGCCAGGTTCCGGTACACGGTGTACTCCGCGGCCGGGTCCTCGCTCAGCGTCCACGGCAGCGCGCCGACGTGGCCGTCCACGTGCACGAGCTGGTGCATCGCCTCGGACCAGCGCTCGCCGCGGACCAGGAAGAGCACCAGCAGATGACGGACGTGCGCGAGCATCGGGTCGTCGGGGCGGGCGGAGTGGACGGCGTACAGCGCGCCCTCCATCGCCTTCCTGACCACCTCGGTCCGGTAGAAGTCCTGGACGATGACGATCTCGGGCAGGTGCTCGTACACCGCGAACAGCGGCAGCGCGGCGAGCAGCGAGCCCTGCGGGGCGCGGGCCGCGGCCGCCGTCGCGAAGCGGTCGGCGTCCGCGCGCGAGCCGTGCCACTTCTCGCACCAGAAGTGCAGGGCGGCCAGATGCGCGCCCATGTGCTGCGGGGCGCGGTCGATGATCTTCGCCCAGACCTGGTCGAACTCCTCGTGGCTGTAGCCGAGTCCGCGGGCGACGGCGAGCTGCACGATGTACGGGACGGGGTCGCCGGGGGCGAGCAGCGCCGCCTCCTCGCTCACCTTCTTCGCCTCTTCGAGGATGATCCGGAAGTCGTCGGTGCCGGCCGCCGAGGAGCGCCAGGCCTGCTGGACCAGGAACTCGGCGTGTACGGCGGCCCCGCCGGGGTCCTTGGGCGAGTCGGCGCGCCAGGCGCGCAGCCACGCGCCTCCGACGCCGGGCTTCTGCTGGAGCTCCAGGGAGGCCGCGCCCGCGAACGCCTGGACGCGCTGCCAGCGGACCTCGCCCTCCTTCTCCGTGCCGGCGAGAAGCTGTGAGGCCGCCCGCCAGTCCTGGGTCGCCTGGACCACGTCGAGGACGTCGAGCAGGTCGGCGTCGGGGCCAGGCATCCGTACGTCCTGCTGCTCCTGGCGCGCGAAGCCGTACGCCTCGGGGTCCGCGGCGTCCGGCGCGCCGGGTGCGACCTGATGGATTCCGACGGCGCGGCGGCGCCTCAGGAACGGAGCGAGGACCGCGAACAGCAGCCCCATCGCGAGCAGGAACCAGAGAATCTCCATGGGTCCATTGTCCAGGAAGGCCCGCGCGACCCGTGAGCCGCGGGACGACCCGCGGCAGCAGCCCCGGGGCGGGCCACGCTGTGAGACACCCGGTGAGACGTCGGCGGCGGTGGGCCGTGCTCAGGACTACGCTCCTGCCTCATGAGCGACGAGCACACTCACCAGAGCTTCGAGACCCGCGCCATCCACGCGGGCAACACGGCCGACCCGCTGACCGGCGCGGTCGTCCCGCCCATCTACCAGGTGTCCACCTACAAGCAGGACGGCGTCGGTGGGCTGCGCGGCGGTTACGAGTACAGCCGCAGCGCCAACCCGACGCGTACCGCCCTCGAGGAGAACCTCGCGGCTCTGGAGGGCGGCCGGCGCGGTCTCGCCTTCGCCTCGGGGCTCGCGGCCGAGGACTGCCTGCTGCGGACGCTGCTGGCCCCCGGCGACCACGTGGTCATCCCCAACGACGCCTACGGCGGCACCTTCCGGCTCTTCGCCAAGGTGGTCCAGCGCTGGGGCGTGGACTTCTCCGTCGCGGACACGTCCGACGTCGAGTCCGTGCGTGCCGCGGTCAACGACCGTACGAAGGTGATCTGGGTCGAGACCCCGTCGAACCCGCTGCTCGGCATCACCGACATCGCGGCGGTCGCGGACGTGGCCCGTACGGCCGGGGCGAAGCTGGTCGTCGACAACACCTTCGCCTCGCCCTACCTCCAGCAGCCGCTCTCGCTCGGCGCGGACATCGTGGTGCACTCGCTGACGAAGTACATGGGCGGCCACTCGGACGTCGTCGGCGGCGCGCTGGTGACCGCCGACGAGGCGCTCGGCGAGGAACTGGCGTACCACCAGAACGCGATGGGCGCGGTGGCCGGTCCGTTCGACTCGTGGATCGTGCTGCGCGGCATCAAGACGCTCGCCGTCCGCATGGACCGGCACAGCGAGAACGCGGGCAAGGTCGCCGAGATGCTGACCCAGCACCCGAAGGTCACCCAGGTCCTGTACCCGGGACTGCCGGAGCACCCGGGCCACGAGATCGCGGCCAAGCAGATGAAGGCGTTCGGCGGGATGATCTCCTTCCGCGTCGCGGGCGGCGAGGAGGCGGCCGTCGAGGTCTGCAACCGCGCCAAGCTGTTCACGCTGGGTGAGTCCCTGGGCGGCGTGGAGTCGCTGATCGAGCACCCTGGCCGGATGACGCACGCGAGCGTGGCGGGCTCGGCCCTGGAGGTCCCGGCGGACCTGGTCCGGCTCTCGGTGGGCATCGAGAACGTGGACGATCTGCTGGCGGACCTGCGCCAGGCGCTGGGCTAGGAGCTCTCTGACCGGGCGCCCCTCCGAGGGGCCGCCCGGTCAGGCCGAGACCTTCTCGTCCTCGAGCGATTCGCGGATCATCGTGCGCAGGTCGATGCTGTCGGTGTGACCGTGCACCGAGACCGCGTGCTCGGCCGCGGCCCGTACGACTTCCTCTTCCTCACCGGTGATGGTGAGCGTGCAGTTCATGATGCTCGGCGTCTTGCGGCAGTCGGCGACTTTCCTGGTCATGGCGGCCTCCTGGGTCTCTTCCCTCCAGGCTAGGGCCGTTGTCACCAGCCTTCGAGCGGTGGCGTGGTCTCCGACGGCGGTACCTGCCAGGGTTCGGCCACCGAGGCCCACACCGCGAAGGCCAGCACCGCCGCGGCCAGCAGTACCCACAGCGCCCGGCGGACCACCCGGTCGCGGTGCAGCAGCCGGGTCCCGCGCTCGACGGCCCGTGCGGCCAGGTCGCCGGGGACCTGGGGATGCGTGCTCTCGAGCATCCGCCGGACCGCGTCCTCCTTGCGTTCGTGCCGGGTCACGAGGCCACCTCCCCCGGCCGATCCCGCCGATCGGGGCGATGAGGCCCGTCCCGCCGGTCCCGCAGGGCGGAGACGGCGCGGGCGCAGACCGCCCGGACCCGTTCCTCGGGCAGCCCGAGCAGCGCCGCGGTCTGCTCCTCTGCCACCCCCTCGTACAGCCGGAGCACCAGGACGAGCCGTTCCTGCGGGGTGAGCGCGGAGAGGACACCGCCCCGGCCGCGGTGGTGCCGCCAGGCGGTGCGGGAGAAGCGGGCGGCGAGGTCGGCGCGGGTGCGGTCGTACGGATCCTCGCCGCGCAGCCGGTCCCAGTGGGCGTAGGTGTGCGCGAGGGAGGCGGTCAGCAACGCCTGGGCGCGCGGGTTGCGGGCGCGGGTCTCGGCGGTGAGCAGCGTCGCGGCGTGCAGCAGCCGCCCCGCCGCTCCCGCCACGAACGCCTCGAACTGCCGGGTGCGGTGGCGCTGTTCGCCTCCCTGGCCGCTCCCTGGGCCGTCGTGTCGATCGCGCACGTCCTCATATGAGGACAGGGAGCTGCCCGGGTCAAGAGGTCGCGGAGGACTCCGTTTCGGCGGCGGGCGGCAGGCCCGACTGGCGAGCGGACAGCGCCGAGTTGAATCGGGTGAGCAGCGTGCAGAACGACTCGCGCTCGTCCGCGGTCCAGCCGTCCGTCACCTGCGCCATCAGTTCGCGGCGGGAGGCGCGGACCTCCTCCAGGCGGGCCAGTCCGCGCGGCGAGAGCTGGAGCACGACCGCGCGTCCGTCCTCGGGGTGCGAGGTGCGCTTGACCAGGCCGGTGTCGACGAGCGGGGCGACCTGGCGGGTGACGGTGGACGAGTCGATGCCCATGCCCGCCGCGAGCGCCTTGACGCCCATCGGGCCTTCCTGGTCGAGCCTGTTGAGGAGCAGATAGGCGGCCCGGTCCATCGAGTTGCGGAGCTGCCCGGTGCCGCCGAGGCGGGTCTGTTCGGCCCGCCGAGCGAAGACGGCCACCTGGTGCTGGAGGGCATCGAGGAGACCGGGGTCAAGCTCAGTCGTCATGTCCTGAGATGTGGGCATGGCTGTGGGGGCTCTCTCGTGCGGTGGTCGGTTGGTGGGGGACAGAGTACGCGGACCTTCGAGGGTCCGTACCTGCGCTGCGCAAACCCGCCGGGGTACGGGCTGCTCGGGCGGCCACGGGGCCCGTGAGCTGCGAGACTTGCTGTCATGAGCTTCCGTAGGCCAGACCCCTTGCACCACCTGATCCTCGACGATGTGCGCGGGGCGCAGAAGATGCTCTCGGGGGTGGCCAGAGTGACGGCGATGGAGGGGAGCCGGTACCTGTCCTCGCTGGTGGGGGCGCCTGTCCACCTCAAGTGCGAGAACCTTCAACGAACCGGTTCGTTCAAGCTGCGTGGCGCGTACGTACGGATCGCCGGGCTGCGGCCCGAGCAGCGGGCGGCCGGAGTGGTCGCCGCCTCCGCGGGGAACCATGCGCAGGGCGTCGCGCTGGCCTCCGCGCTCCTCGGGGTGCACTCCACGGTCTTCATGCCGGTCGGAGCCCCGCTGCCGAAGGTCGCGGCGACCCGGGAGTACGGCGCCGATGTGCGGCTGCACGGCCATGTCGTGGACGAGACGCTGGCGGCGGCGGAGGAGTACGCGGCGGAGACCGGCGCGGTCTTCATCCATCCCTTCGACCACCCGGACATCATCGCCGGACAGGGCACGGTCGGTCTGGAGATCCTGGAGCAGTGCCCGGAGGTCCGCACGATCCTGGTCGGGGTCGGCGGCGGTGGGCTGGTGGCGGGCATCGGACTCGCGGTGAAGTCCGTACGCCCCGACGTGAAGGTGATCGGGGTGCAGGCGGAGGGAGCGGCCGCGTATCCGCCGTCGCTGACCGCCGGGCATCCGGTGGCCATCGAGTCGCCGGTGACGATGGCGGACGGGATCAAGGTGGGACGCCCGGGCGATGTCCCCTTCGCGATCGTCCAGGAGTACGTCGACGAGATCCGTACGGTCTCCGAGGACGCGCTCTCCTCGGCCCTCCTGCTCTGCCTGGAGCGGGCGAAGCTGGTGGTCGAGCCGGCGGGCGCGAGCCCGGTGGCGGCGCTGCTGAGCGATCCGAAGGCGTTCGCGGGCCCGGTGGTCGCGGTCCTGTCCGGGGGGAACGTGGACCCGCTGCTGATGCAGCGGATCCTGCGCCACGGCATGGCGGCCGGGGGCCGCTATCTGAGCCTGCGGCTGCGGGTGACGGACCGGCCGGGCGCGCTGGCGACGCTGCTCGCGGTGCTGACGGTGGTGGACGCGAACGTGCTCGACGTGAGCCATGTGCGGACCGATCCGCGCCTCGGGCTGACGGAGGCCGAGGTGGAGCTGCACCTGGAGACCAAGGGGCCGGAGCACTGCGAGGAGGTCGCGGCGGCGCTGCGGGACGCGGGGTACGTGGTGATGACCTAGGTCTTGTCCGTTCGCGATGTATCGCGTTAGCGTGTGGTCCGGGTCACACATTCGGTGGGCGTCGTCAGCCGTTCAAACCTAAACTTGGGTGGAAAACGCCCAAATCCCTGGGAGAACCCACATGCCAGGCGCGATCTACGCCGAGGGTCTGGTGAAGACCTTCGGCGACGTACGAGCTCTGGACGGCGTCGATCTCGACGTACCCGAGGGCACGGTCCTGGGCCTGCTCGGCCCGAACGGAGCGGGGAAGACCACGGCCGTGCGCGTCCTGACGACGCTGCTGCAGCCGGACAGCGGAAGGGCGGTCGTCGCAGGCATCGACGTTCTCAGGCATCCGAACGAGGTCCGGCGCTCGATCGGCCTCTCCGGCCAGTTCGCGGCCGTCGACGAGTATCTGACGGGCCGCGAGAACCTCCAGATGGTCGGTCAGCTCTACCAGATGAACGCCAAGCGGGCGAAGGTCCGGGCGGGCGAGCTGCTCGACCGTTTCAACCTCGCGGACGCGGCCGACCGCACCGCCAAGACGTACTCCGGCGGTATGCGCCGCAGGCTCGACCTCGCCGCCGCCCTGGTCGTCTCGCCGCCCGTGATGTTCATGGACGAGCCGACGACCGGCCTGGACCCGCGCAACAGGCAGGCGCTCTGGGAGGTCATCCAGGAACTCGTCGCGGGGGGTACGACCCTGCTCCTGACGACCCAGTACCTGGAAGAGGCCGACCACCTGGCCGACGACATCTGCGTCATCGACCACGGCAAGGTCATCGCCCGCGGTACGTCGGACGAACTCAAGGCCCAGACGGGCGGCGAGCGCGTCGAGGTCGTCGTCCACGAGCCGGAGATGATCGCCCCGGCCCGTGACGTCCTCGGACGCTACGGCCTGGCGGGCATCGGCCACGGCGAGGTCTCCGTCGAGAACCACACCCGCAAGCTGACCGTGCCGGTCACCGGCGGCGCCAAGCTGCTCGCCGAGGTCATCCGCGACCTGGACACCGTCGGTGTCGAGATCGACGACATCGGTCTGCGCTGGCCCACCCTCGACGACGTCTTCCTCTCGCTGACCGGCCACACGGCCGAACGGGGCGAAGAGGAGAACGGCGGAGCGGCGCAGGACGCGAAGGGCCGCAACCGCGACAAGGAGGCGGCGAAGTGACCGCAGTGAACGACGCCGTCGCGGCCCCGAAGCCGCGCGGCGGGATCGCCCAGTCCATCAGCGACTCCCTCGTCGTCGCCAAGCGCAACCTGATCAGGATGTCCCGCATCCCCGAGATGGTCATCTTCGGGCTCATCCAGCCGATCATGTTCGTGGTGCTGTTCAGCTTCGTGTTCGGCGGCTCCATGACGATCGGCGGCACGACGGACCCCGTGGTCTACCGCGAGTTCCTGATGGCGGGCATCTTCGCGCAGACCGTCACCTTCGCCACCGCCGGCGCGGGCGCAGGCATCGCCGACGACATGCACAAGGGTCTGATCGACCGCTTCCGCGCCCTGCCGATGGCCCGGGGCGCGGTCCTCACCGGCCGTACCCTGGCCGATCTGGTGCAGACCGCCCTCACCGTCGTCGTCCTCGCGATCGTCGCGCTCCTGGTCGGCTGGCGCATCCACGAGGGTGTGCCGAAGGCGTTGGGGGCCTTCGCCCTGCTGCTCCTCCTCGGCTACGCCTTCTCCTGGATCGGCGCCCTGATCGGCCTCTCGGTCCGCACGCCGGAGGCGGCGACCTCGGGCGGCCTGATCTGGCTCTTCCCGGTCACGTTCATCTCGATCGCGTTCGTGGACTCCGCCCAAATGGCGTCCTGGCTCCAGCCGATCGCCGAATGGAACCCGTTCAGCGCGACCGTCCAGGCGTGCCGCGTCCTGTTCGGCAACCCGGGCGTCTCGACGTCCGACGCCTGGCCGATGGTTCACCCGGTGTGGGCCTCGATCATCTGGTCGGTGCTGATCATCGTGGTCTTCCGGACGCTGTCGGTACGGAAGTACCGCTCGGCGACGGCGTGACGGCTCAAGACCCTGCGCTCCAGGGCCCCCGGTCTCAGGGCGCGTAGCCCGACACGATCTGGCCGTCGAAGGTGGTGACGAAGAGCGCCCCTCCGGCGGCCAGCACGCTGCTCGCGCCCTGGTCCGCGTAACTGCCCGTCGTCGTCTCGAACTTGACCTCGTTGCCTCGGTCGTTCGACGCCTCGGGGTCGGCCGGCGGCATCGACCTGATCGTCGTCCCCTCGGCCACCAGGAGCCGTTCGCCGGCGAAGGACAGCCGCTCCGCGGTCGCGTGGTCGGTGTCCTTCCAGCGCTCCTTGCCGGTCGCCAGGTCGTAGAGACGGAAGGTCTCCCGGTCGTTGAGCGCCACGAGCCCCTGCGCGCTCACCGCGAAGCCGCCCCAGCCCTGGATCCCCCGGGCGAACGTCCGCACGTGCTTCAGCGTGTTCCCGTCGAAGACGGCGATCCCGCCGCCGTCCCCGGCCTGGCAGAGCACGGACCCCTTGTGGACGACGAGCGCGAAACAGCCCGTCACCCCCGTGCTCCTCGCGGTCTCCTCGCCGGTACGGGCGTCCAGCGCGACGGGCATCCCTCCCGCCGGTACGTACACCCGCCCACCCGCGGCCACCGGGCCCTCCGGGATCGAGGTCAGCGAGGTGCGCCACAGCTCCTTGGCCGTCTCGCCCAGCTGTACCGCCGAGACCAGGCCGGACTGTTCGTCGGCCGCGTTCAGATACGTCGTGTAGAGCACCCCGTCCAGCAGGTCGGTGCCCTTCACCGCCCAGTCACCGTCGGGTACGGGGATCCGGCCCCGCTCCTTCCCGTCCTTCAGGCCGTGCACCGTCACGCCGTCCGGTCCCGTGACGTACGCGCGGTCCCCGACGACGGCCGGATACTGCGCCGTCGGCCGGGGCAGGTCGCCGCGCCCCGGCCGGGACCAGAGCTTCGTGCCGTCGGCGGCCTTGAGCGCGACGACCGCGCCGCCGTCGCCCGAGCAGAGCAGAACCTCGGGGGAGAGGGTGCACGGACCCACTCCCTCGTCCGCCTTCACCGACCAGGGCGACCATCCGGCCGGGAGGGCGGCGCGGTCCACGCCGTCCTTGCCGAAGTCGTTGAGGTGCCCCTCACCGCCGTAGGGCTGGACGACATGGTCGAGCGTGGCGGGCTTGTTCCGGGCCGTCGGCGTGTTCCCCGTCGTGGGGGTGGACCCGCCCGCACCGGAGCCGCCCCCGGCCGCGCCGCCGTCGGCCGAACCGCCCTGTCGCTCCCGCTCGTCGAGCAGGGTCATGCCCACGCCCGCCAGCACCGCGACCGCCACCGCACCCGCCGTGATCGCCGCCCAGGGGCGGCGGCGCTTCGCCTCCGCCGGGGCGGGGGCCGGGTCGGGCCGGGCCGTCATCGCCGTCGGGGAGTACGGAACCCGCGGGGCGACCGTCGGCAGGTCGGCCACGCCCGCACCGGACGCCGCCGCCTCACCGATCGCCCGCGCGGAGTCCCCGTACTCGGCCAGCAGCGAGAGCACCCCGCCCGGCCACGGGAAGGCCGCAGGCACCTCCGACCCCAACAGCCCCACCAGCTCCGCCGCCGACGGCCGCTCCGCCGGGTCGAGCCGCAGACAGCGCTCCGCGACCGGCCGCAACTCCTCCGGCACACCGTCGAGTTCGGCATCGGCCCGGCTGATCCGGAAGATGACCGACGCCATCTCCTCGTCATGGAACGGCCCGCGCCCACTCGCCGCGAACGCGAGCACGGCGCCCAGGCAGAACACGTCCGACGCGGGCACGACGGCCCGGCTGCCGATCAGATGCTCCGGCGACATGAACCCCGGCGAGCCCACGACAAGACCGGTCGAGGTCAGCGCCGTCGCCTCGAAGGCATGCGCGATACCGAAGTCGATCAGCTTCGGTCCGGACGCCCCGAGCAGTACGTTCGCGGGCTTCAGGTCCCGGTGCAGCACCTTCGCCCCGTGCACCGAGTCCAGCGCTCGGGCGAGCGCCGCGCCCAGGGCCCGTACCGCCGCCACCGGCAGCGCCCCGGCTCGCGTGACGGCCTCGGCGAGCGAGGGCCCGGGGACGTACTCGGTCGCCAGCCAGGGCGAGGGGGCGTCCGCGTCGGCGTCGACGAGCTGCGCCGCGTGCGGGCTGTTCACGGCCCGCGCCGCCGTGATCTCGCGCCGGAACCGGGTCCGGAAGTCCCCGTCGACCTCCAGGTCCCCCCGCACGGTCTTCACCGCGACCATCCGGTACGGATCGGCCGTCGGCGCATCGGCCCGGCACGCCAGATGGACCTCGCCCATGCCGCCCGCCCCGAGCCGGGCCAGCAGCCGGTAGGGGCCGACGAATCGCGGGGGCTGCCCGGCGGGCAGTGCTTCCAGCACGGAAGGGGTTCCTCTCGGTCCTCAGCCGGTCACTTCGGCAGCTCTACGGAGGCGACGACACCCTTGTCGAAGACGACATGGGCGATCCCGCCGATCGGCAGGACCTGGGGCTCCCGGGTCGTCCTCGCGACGCTGTAGCCCCAGTCGGGGTCGTACGCCTCCTCCGGGGCGCGCGGACCGGGTGCGCCCGGCACCGCCGTGGTCGTGAGGCCGGCCGGCCTGCCGTCCTTGCCGAGGCGCACGCTGTACAGCGCGCTGTAGTCGGCGTAGACGACCTGGTCACCGGCGATCAGCGGCGTGGACCAGTTCTGTCGCAGACCCTCGGGGGCGGCCTTGACCGCGTACGCCCCCAGCCGCTTCCCGTCGCGCGGATCGTGGACCTGGAGCCCGCCGTCGAACGTCACGACGGCCGTGGGGCCGATCACGTCCGGGCGGAGCTTCTCGACCGGTGCCGCCAGGCTTCCCGTGACGGCGAGGGTGGCGGAGTCCAGGACCCGCAGCCGCTGTTCCGCATCCTGGCCGGGGAGGGTGTCCACGCAGTAGGCGGTCGCCCCGACGATCTTCACCGACCGGCAGTTCTCGGCGTTCTTGTCGGCCCGGCCGCGTACTTCCCCGGTCTTCGCGTCGTACGCGACGAGTCCGCCGTCGCTCAGCGCGTACACCTGGCCCCGGGCGAAGGCCACCGGCTCGTAGGCGTGGGGGTCGACGTTCGGAGTCGTGGTGTTGGACAGTTCCTTCTTCCAGATCTCGGCGCCGTCGGCCAGGGAGTAGGCGGTCATGCCGACGCGGTTCATGCCTCCGGACGGAGTCGTCTCGGTGGCGGCGAAGACGATGCCGTCGCCGACGATCGGACGGGAGCCGGGGTCCTGCGCACCCCAGGCGCGCTTCTCCCAGCGGACCTTCCCGGTGCGGGCCTCGCGCACCTGAAGCCTGCCGTCGGCGGAGACGACGACGGCGTCGTCGTGGACGGTGGGTCGGGTCGCGTCGTCCGCGACGAACACCCCGCCCGTGGGACCGGTCCAGCTGTCGTCCGTCTTCGACTCGGCGAGGTCCGCCGACCAGAGCCGCTTCCCGTTCGCCGGGTCCAGCGCCTCGTACCGCCCGTTCGTCATCCGGCAGACCAGCACCGTCGTGCCCGCCGCACAGCCGAAGGCGGGCGCGGGAAGCCTGGCCGTCCAGCTCCGCCAGCCGGCGGGACGCTGGGCGGGGTTCTGCGGCACGATCCCGGAGGAGTCGGCGGTGCCCTCGAAGTCGACCCCGGCGATCTTCGGCCCGGCCGCCGCCGACGGCGGGGCGGCCGTGACCGGGAGCTTCTTCTCGTCCTCGGGCCGGAGCACATAGGTACCCACGCCCCCGCCCACCACGGCGAGCGCCACCGCTCCCGCGATCAGCGCCCGGCGCCGCTTCCGGGCCGCGGGCTCCGGCGGACGCGTCGGCGCCACCGGCGGCATCGTCGGCAGCTGGTCCGTGCCCGGCGCCGCGGCCGGAGCGGCGGCCGCCACCTCCAGCAGCGGGCCGCCCGCCGCCACCAGCTGTGCGAGCGCCCTGCCGTACTCCCCGATGTGCTCTCGGACGCTCTCGGGCCACGCGGGCCGCCGTTCCCCACCCAGGAGCTCCGCCAGCCCGGCCGGGGACGGCCGCTCCGCCGGAGTGCGGCGCAGACAGGCGGCGATCACCTCGCGCAGCTCCTCCGGCACGCGGCTCAGGTCCGCCTCGGCCTGGGAGACGCGGTAGAGGACGGCCGCCATGGGCCCGTCGCCGAAGGGGTCCTCGCCGGTCGCCGCGTAGCAGAGCAGCGAGCCCAGGCAGAAGACGTCCGAGGCCCCCGTGACATGGCGCGCGCCCGCGACGTGCTCGGGCGACATGAAGGAGGGGGTGCCGACCATCATGCCGGTCGCGGTCATGGTCGTGGCGCCGTTGCTGCGGGCGATGCCGAAGTCGATCAGGCGCGGCCCGTCGACGGACAGCATGACGTTGCCGGGCTTGAGGTCGCGGTGCAGGACCCCGGCCGTGTGCAGGTCGGCCAGCGCGCGGGCGATCCCGGCGCCCAGCTCCCGCACCGTCGCCACCGGCAGCGCGCCGCCGCGCCGCACGGCCTGGGACAGGCTCGGCCCGGGGACGTACGCCGTCGCCAGCCACGGCACCTCGGCGTCCGCGTCCCCGCCCTCCGGAGCGGCCGCCCAGTCGCTCCGCACGAGCCCCACGACCTTGATCTCGCGCCGGAAGCGGTCACGGAAGGCGGGATCGTTCGCCACGTCGCGGCGTACGGTCTTCACGGCCACGAAGGTGCCCTCGCCGGGCAGCCGGCCCAGGAACACCTCGCCCATGCCGCCGGCGCCGAGCCGCGCCAGCACCTCGTACGGTCCGATCCGACGCGGCGCGCCCTCGCGCAACGGTCCCCACACGCGTGTCATCCCCCTGTGACGTGACGTCAGGTCCCGATCATTGCATGTCCATGAAAGGCGAAGGGCCGGACCCCCGAGGGGGTCCGGCCCTTCGACGGAAGGATCGGGCTCAGCCGGTGTACGGCTTGGCGCTGAGGATCTTCACGGTGGCCTTCTTGCCGTTCGGCAGCTCGTACTCGGCGTCCTCGCCGGCCTTCTTGCCGTTCACACCGACCCCGAGCGGGGACTGCGGCGAGTAGGTCTCGATGGTGCCGCTGGCGTACTCGCGGGAGGCGAGCAGGAAGGTCATCGTGTCGTCCTCGTCGCCGTCGAAGGCGATCGTCACGACCATGCCGGGCTCGACGATGCCGTCGTCCGCCGGGGCCTCGCCGACCTTGGCGTGCTCGAGCAGCTGGGTCAGCTGGCGGACCCGGAGCTCCTGCTTGCCCTGCTCCTCCTTGGCCGCGTGGTACCCGCCGTTCTCGCGCAGGTCGCCCTCCTCGCGCGCCGCGGCGATCTTGGCGGCGATCTCGGTTCGCGCGGGACCAGACAGGTACTCCAGCTCGGCCTTGAGCTGGTTGTACGCCTCCTGGGTGAGCCAGGTGACGTTGTCGCTGGTCTGGGTCACAGGTGCTCCTCGTAGGTACTGGGAATACAAAGCATCGCCCTACCCAGAAGGATTGTCCTTCCTGGGCGGGCGAAACCACGAGCCTAACAATTAGTGGCGAAAAGGGGGAGGACATAAACCATCAAGATGGCGTCACTCCTGGTCAGCGCGGGAAACGGAGCTCGACACACCACATGCTCCCTACCCACAGCTACTGCGGGGTACACCCCACGAGCTCGGCGCTGGTCGCCCGCGCGGTGGTCCGGATCGACCAGACCCGGTCGACCCGGTCGGCGGCCTCGTCGACCTTCACGTCCTTGCGGCCCACCTCGGCCCCGTCCTCGGAGCGCGAGCGCAGCGTGCAGACGCCCGTGACATCGACGTCCTTGCGGACCTCCAGGTGCACCTGCACCTCGGTGTCGCTCACCACGTCGAACTTGATCATCTCGGCGCTGATCCGGCTCTCTCCGACGTAGTGCCAGCCGAACCAGCCCAGGACGCCGAGGAACAGTACGCCGAGCACGGCGCCGGCGACCTTGAGTTTGCGGTCGGCACGCTCGTCCGCGGAACGGCCGTAGCGCCCCTCGGGCAGCTGCTCTCGCACCGCGCTCATGATCGTTCCTCTCGCCGCCAGGGGCCCGGAATTTTCCACCCCCCGGTTCCGTCACTATAGAGACCTGCCTCCGCGACGAATCACTGAGGATCGAGTCTTGACTGAGCAGCTGCGACTGATGGCCGTTCACGCCCACCCCGACGACGAGTCGAGCAAGGGCGCGGCGACGATGGCCAAGTATGTGTCCGAGGGGGTGGACGTGCTCGTGGTCACGTGCACGGGCGGCGAGCGCGGCTCCATCCTCAACCCGAAGCTCCAGGGTGACGCCTACATCGAGGCGAACATCCACGAGGTGCGCCGCAAGGAGATGGACGAGGCCCGCGAGATCCTCGGGGTCGAGCAGGAGTGGCTCGGCTTCGTCGACTCCGGTCTGCCGGAGGGCGACCCGCTGCCGCCGCTGCCCGAGGGCTGTTTCGCCCTGGAGGACGTCGACACGGCCGCCGGCGAGCTGGTCCGCAAGATCCGCTCCTTCCGTCCGCAGGTCATCACGACCTACGACGAGAACGGCGGCTACCCGCACCCGGACCACATCATGACCCACAAGATCACGATGGTGGCTTTCGAGGGCGCCGCGGACACCGAGAAGTACCCGGAGGCCGAGTTCGGCCCGGCCTTCCAGCCGCAGAAGCTCTACTACAACCAGGGCTTCAACCGTCCCCGCACCGAGGCCCTGCACCAGGCGCTCCTCGACCGGGGCATGGAGTCGCCGTACGGCGACTGGCTGAAGCGCTGGGACGAGTTCGAGCGCACGGAGCGGATCCTGACCACGCACGTCCCGTGCGCGGAGTTCTACGAGATCCGCGACAAGGCGCTGATCGCCCACCGTACGCAGATCGACCCGGACGGTGGCTGGTTCCGGGTGCCCATGGAGATCCAGAAGGAGGTCTGGCCGACGGAGGAGTACGAGCTCAGCAAGTCGCTGGTGCCGACCTCCCTCCCCGAGGACGACCTCTTCGCGGGCATCCGCGACAATGCCTGACATGAGCGCACACCTGGCACTGACCCAGCTTGTCCCCTTCGCCGCCGAAGAGCTGGACAAGAACAAGGTGACCCCCGGCGTCCTCGGTTTCGTCGTCTTCGCCGTGATGGCCGTGGCCGTCTGGATGCTGATGAAGTCGATGAACCGCCACATGGGCAAGGTCTCCTTCGACGAGGCCGCGGAGCCGAAGGGCACCGCCCCCGCGAAGAGCGGCACGGCCGCGCAGGAGTAACGGCGGACCGCCGCGGCGCGGGCCCTCCCCCCGGGGAGGGCCCGCACCGCGGCGTCCCCGGGCTCAGGCCCCTCCGCCGCCGCGCCTCACGGCGTCCCCCGGCTCACGCCATCTCCAGCGGGACACCCATCACCTCCCGGGCGTGCCGGTTCGGCACCATGCCCAGGTCCCAGGCCTGCCAGCCCGCGTCGAGCTGGACGCCCCGCTCCAGGACCACGGAGTACGCCTCCGCGCAGTCCTCCACCTTCCCGTCCCGCGTCGGATGCCGGTCCTCGATCAGCCGCGCCAGCTCCTCCTGGGCGACGACCGTGCCGACCTCCGCGCCGCCCGGCGAGCCGTACGGGAGCAGCGTGCAGCGCAGGAAACGGGCCCAGTCGGCGCCCCTCCGGTCGTCGTACGACAGGAAGAGGCCGGTGGCCTCCCCGCACAGCTCCAGGGCCTGCGCGACCTTCCCGTTCCCGGCGTCGACGATCGCCAGCTCCAGACAGGTCCAGGCCTCGCCGTGCGCCACCCCGATGCGGTGGAAGTCCGCCCGGGCGTCGACCAGCAGCTGCCGGGCGAAGCCGGAGTTGCGCAGATTGCCGGTCTGGGCCGCGCGCTGGTCCCGGGTCACCCGGCCCGAGTGGTGCCGGGCGCAGGCGAGCCCGTACACGTCCCGCATCCGGGAGAACATCGTGCGCGCCCGCTCCAGCTCCCGAACCGCCTGATCCAGGTCGCCGCGCTCCTCCAGCGCGTGCCCCAGGTAGTACAGCGTCCAGGCCTCGCCCCGCGCGTCCTCCTGGTCGCGATGGCGGGAGAGCGCCTGCCGCAGGCCTTCGACCGCGGGTGCGATCTCGCCCTCGACGAGCCGGGCGCGGGCCAGCTGCGTCAGCGCCCACGCCTCGCCGCGCCCGTCGCGGGTACGGCCGTACTGGTCGAGTGCGGCCCCCAGCTCGGCGTCGGCCCGCTCCACGTCGCCCATCCGCAGACACACCTGGCCCAGCTGGAAGTGCGCCCAGGCCTCGCCGTGCAGGGACTCGTTCTCCCGGTGCAGCTCCAGGGCCGTGTGCAGCAGGGCCAGCGCCTCGGCCAGGTTCGCCCGGTCCCGCTCGACCGCCGCCAGGGCGTGCAGGGTCCACCCCCGGTCGGCGGCCAGCGACTCCGGCTCCTGGAGCACCAGCGCCTCCCGCAGCTTCGCCGACGCCTCCGACAGATTGCCCTGGTGGTGCAGGGTGATCCCGAGCGAACAGAGCGCGAGCGCGGCCCCCGCGTCCTGATGCGCCTCCTGGTAGAGGGAGACCACCGAGGTCAGCGTGGTGCGCGCCTTGTCGAGCTCGCCGAGCTGCCGGGCCGCGATACCGGTCCGCCACTGCACCGACCGGGACAGCAGCCCCTGCCCGACCGCGTCGGTCAGCTCGTTGATCTCGCCGAGCCGGTACAGGTCGCCGCGCAGCAGGCAGTAGTCGCAGAGCGCGCCGAGCAGATTCAGTACGGTCTGCTGGTCGACGCCCTCGGCGTGCCGCAGGGCCGCCGTGATGAAGCTCGACTCGTCGTCCAGCCAGCGCAGAGCCGCGTCCAGCGAGCCGAAGCCGTGCCCGCCGAAGCGGTCCGCACGGGTCGACATCTTGCCGTCGACCATCCGGATCACCGCGTCCGCGAGCTCCGCGTAGTTCTGGATCAGCCGCTCCTGCGCGGCCGCGATCTCCGCCGCGTCCTCCTCGTCCTGGAGCCGGGCCGCCGCGAAGTCGCGTACGGAGTCGTGCAGCCGGTAGCGCTCTCCCCGGACATGGTCGAGGAGCCCGGCGTCGGCGAGCTCCCGCAGCAGCCGGGCCCCTTCCTGACCGTTCCCGCCGAGCAGCGCACCGGCCGCCGCCGCGCCCAGCGAGGCCCGCCCGACGAGCGCGAGCCGGCGCAGCAGCCGCCTGCCGTCCTCGTCGAGATCGGTGAAGTACCGTACGGAAAGCGCCCGTTCGACGGCGTCCTGGCCCCAGTCCGGGCGGGCCAGCAGATGCGCAAGATCGCTCATCGAGCGGCGGCCCAGCGAGGACCCCGCCACCCGCAGCGCCAGCGGCAGCCCCCCGCACAACTCCCGGATCCGGTCGAAGGCCTCGGAGTCGTACGGACCGGGGTTCGGCGCCTCGGCCGCCTCCCGCAGCAGCTCCTCCACCCCCGCCGCGTCAAGCGCCGCCACCGGCAGCCGGTGCACGGCCGCCGGCACGTCCGGCCCGAGGTCCAGCGGCTCCCGGCACGTCACCAGGACCAGACTGTCCGAACGCTCCGGCAGCAGGGTGCGCACCTGCTCCGCCTCCACCGCGTCGTCCAGAATCACCGTCACCGGCAGCCCGGTCAGATGCTGGTGGTACAACTCCGCCAGCCTGCGCACCTGCTGCTCCGCCGACGACCGCTCGCGGAACAGCAGCTGCTCGCGCGGCGCGCCCAGCCGGTTCAGCAGATGCAGCAGCGCCTCCCGGGTCGACAGCGGCTTCTCGCCGCGCGTCCCACCGCCCCGCAGGTCCACCACGCACGCCCCGCGGAACTGGTCCCGCAGCGCGTGCGCCGCCCGTACGGCCAGGGTCGTACGGCCCGAGCCCTGCTCCCCGTGCAGCATCACGACCGTCGGCCGGGTCTGTGTCGCCGCCCGGCCCGCCTGCACCCACTGGGTGATCTGGGCCAGCTCGGCGCGCCGCCCGGTGAACGGCCCGCCGGGGTCCGGCAGATGGCCGAACGACTGCTCCAGGACCGTCCGGCGGCGGGCCGCCGCGCTGCGGTCTGCGCCGCGCAGCTGCGCCACCACCTTCTGCGGCGGCTTCTGCGTGCTCGCCAGCAGCACCCGCTGCTGGTCGAGGAAGGGCCGCACGCCCCGTACGTCCAGCGCCGTCAGCCACTGCAGCCGCAGCTGCTCGGGCCCGCCCGGCTGGCCCAGCGCGCCCGCCCGGCGGTGCGCGGCGGGCCAGTGCGCGGCCGTCACCTTCAGCACGGTCGCCGCCGCGCCCGCCACCGCCACCACGGCCCCGGCGCCCAACGCCGTACCGGCCGCCGTGCCGAGCGCCAGGTCGGCGCCGAAGGCCGCAGCGGCGGCGACGGCCGTGACCAGCGCGGGAGTTCCCACGGCCTGCCTGCTGAACCGATCCGCCAGGGACTGCCGTCCGGCCTCCGCCTCCTCCAGCGCCCGCAGATACGTCTCGTACTCCTCGCTCGCACTCGCCGCCATGGTGTCCAGCGCGGCCCGGCCGCGCGCCAGCAGCGCCGTGGAGTCGGAGCGGCCTCCGGAGCGCCGCACCTCCTCCTCCACGGCGCGTGCCAACAGCCGCTCGGCCTCGGCCCGGTGGCTGTCCCGCATGTGCGTCCCCCTCCGAGAGCTTCCGCATTCCGGCGACAAGTGTCCTGCGTGACGCGCGTCGGCGCGAGGGAGCGGGGCGATCGGCCTCCCGAACGCCTGCCCCCCGACCCGGCGTCCGATGGCGTTCATCTGCTGAATAGCGCGTCCGAGTGACGACCCGGAACCAATCCTTTCGCGGCCAGTTGATCAGCGTGCTTCGGCTAACGGAGCATTCCAGGGCCCTCGAGCTCAAGAAGGAAGACTCGTGATCAAGAAGGTTCTTGCTACGGCGGCAGTTGCGGTTTCGGTCGCCGGTATGGGCGCGACGACCGCGATGGCGGCCGGCGACGACGGCGCCAGCGCCAACATCATCGGCAACCAGTCGAAGCAGTCGATCGGCAACACCTCGACCGACGGCTACTTCAGCCCGAACTTCGGTCTCGTCAACGGTGGCATCCTGCACTGCTTCGACATCCAGAAGGTGAACGCGCAGGTCGGGGGCGGCCTCGCCGTCCCGATCCAGGTCCAGGACGTTCTCGGCAACCCGATGGCGAACCAGACCTGCACCCAGAACTCCGTGCAGCAGAAGGGCGACGACGCCCTCTCGCACATCCTGGGCGAGGTCCTGTCCGGCAACGGAAACATCGAGGCCGACGGCCACTGACGCCACCGGTTCCGCTGAAGCGGCCCCGTTCCTCGCAGAGCCAGTGCGAGGAACGGGGCCGCTTCACGTATCCGTGCCCCGATCGCGCACCGCCCACCCGTGGCGTACGGGCGGTGTTTCCCCGGGTGCGCGAGGATGGAGCCATGCCGAACAGACTGGCCCATGAGACGTCCCCCTACCTCCTCCAGCACGCCGACAACCCGGTCGACTGGTGGCCCTGGTCGGCCGAGGCGTTCGAAGAGGCGCGCCGCCGAGACGTCCCCGTGCTGCTCAGCGTCGGCTACAGCAGCTGTCACTGGTGCCATGTGATGGCCCACGAATCCTTCGAGGACGACACCACCGCCGCCTATGTCAACGAGCACTTCGTCGCCGTCAAGGTCGACCGCGAGGAGCGCCCCGACGTCGACGCCGTCTACATGGAGGCCGTCCAGGCGGCCACCGGCCAGGGCGGCTGGCCGATGACGGTCTTCCTCACGCCGGACGCCGAGCCGTTCTACTTCGGTACGTACTTCCCGCCCGAGTCCCGGCACGGGATGCCCTCCTTCGGCGACGTCCTCGACGGCGTCTCCCGCGCCTGGACCGAGCGCCGGGACGAGGTCGGAGAGGTCGCCGGGAAGATCGTCAAGGATCTCTCCGCCCGCTCCCTCGCCTTCGGTGGCGACGGCGTACCCGGCGAGGAGGAGCTCGCCCAGGCGCTGCTCGGCCTGACCAGGGAGTACGACGCGACACGCGGCGGCTTCGGCGGCGCGCCCAAGTTCCCGCCGTCGATGGTGCTGGAGTTCCTGCTGCGCCACTACGCCCGCACGGGAGCCGAGGGCGCCCTGCAGATGGCCGCCGACACCTGCGAGGCGATGGCCCGCGGCGGGATCTACGACCAGCTCGGCGGAGGCTTCGCCCGCTACTCCGTGGACCGTGACTGGGTCGTCCCGCACTTCGAGAAGATGCTGTACGACAACGCCCTGCTGTGCCGGGTGTACGCGCATCTCTGGCGGGCGACCGGCAGCGACCTGGCCCGCCGGGTCGCCCTGGAGACCGCCGACTTCCTCGTCCGCGAACTGCGCACTTCGGAGGGCGGCTTCGCCTCCGCGCTCGACGCGGACTCCGACGACGGGACGGGCCGGCATGTCGAAGGCGCGTACTACGTCTGGACTCCGGCGCAGCTCGCCGACGTCCTCGGCGCGGACGACGCCGCCTACGCCGCCTCGTACTTCGGCGTCACCGAGGAGGGCACCTTCGAGGAGGGCGCCTCCGTCCTCCAGCTCCCGCAGGACGCCGGAGTGGCGGACGGCGATCGGATCGCCTCGATCAGGGAGCGCCTGCTCGCCGCACGCGACGAGCGCGAGCACCCCGGCCGCGACGACAAGATCGTCGCCGCCTGGAACGGTCTTGCGATCGCCGCGATCGCCGAGACCGGCGCGTTCTTCGACCGCCCCGACCTGGTCGAGCGGGCGACGGAGGCCGCCGATCTGCTCGTACGGCTGCACATGGGCACGGACGCGCGGCTGGCCCGTACCTCCAAGGACGGCCAGGTCGGCGCCAACGCGGGTGTCCTGGAGGACTACGCCGATGTCGCCGAGGGCTTCCTCGCGCTCGCCGGGGTGACGGGGGAGGGGGTCTGGCTGGAGTTCGCGGGGTTCCTGCTCGACATCGTCCTGGACCAGTTCGTCGCCGAGGGCGGGGCGCTGTACGACACGGCGCACGACGCCGAGGCGCTGATCCGCCGGCCCCAGGACCCCACGGACAACGCCGCACCCTCCGGTTGGACAGCCGCCGCCGGAGCGCTGCTCTCCTACGCGGCCCACACCGGCTCCGAGGCCCACCGCGCGGCCGCCGAGGGCGCGCTCGGAGTGGTCAAGGCGCTCGGCCCCCGCGCACCCCGGTTCATCGGCTGGGGGCTGGCCACCGCGGAGGCCCTGCTCGACGGGCCCCGCGAGATCGCGGTGGTCGGCGCGGCAGGCGACGACACCGCCCAGGCCCTGCGCCGTACCGCCCTGCTGGCTCCGACCCCCGGCGCTGTCGTCGCCTTCGGCGCCCCGGACAGCGAGGAGTTCCCGCTGCTCAGCGACCGCCCGCTGGTGAACGGGGGAGCGGCCGCGTACGTCTGCCGTCACTTCACCTGCGACGCGCCGACGACGGACCCGGCCGAGCTGGCCCGCACGCTCGCGCGCTGAACGGTCGCCCCGAGCCGTCGGCCACCCGCCGACGGCTCGGGGGCGTCACGAGCAGACGAGCGAGGCCCCGCCGGTCGGCCGGTACTCGCCGAGGCCGCGCGGGATCTCGCTCGTCTGTGTCGCCGGGGCCTTCGGCAGCGGCCGTTCGGCGCGCAGCGCCGCGAAGATCTTCGCGGCCTCCTTCTCGTTCCAGGCGACGCTGGACCCCACACCGGTGATCGTGGGGTTGAAGCGACGGATCGGAACGGTCGCGAACTCGGTACGGTCGGGGGTGAGATCACGCAGCCGCGCCGCGAGCGTGAACATCTCGGTCACGGAGAGCGAACGCTCCGTCTCCGCCGCGCCGCGCAGTGTCGAGGCCAGCGCCCACAGCCGGGTGGGATCGCCCTCGAGGCCCGACCGGATCGTGTTCCACATGTTGACCACGAACTTCTGCTGCTTCTGCATCCGCCCGAAGTCCATGTTCCCGTCCCGCCGCGAACGCACGTACTGCAGCGCCTCGCCGCCCTTGACGTTCCTCGTCCCCGGTGCCAGGTCGATCCCGGTGACCGGGTCCTTGAGCGGCTGCACGGTACAGATCGGCACCCCGCCGTCGACCTGGTCCACACCGTCCATGAAGCGCCGGAAGTCGATCTCCAGATAGCGGTCGACGTGAGTGCCCGTCATCCGCTCGACGGCTTCGACGGTGGACTTCGGCCCGCCCTCCGTGTGCGCGGCGTTGAGCTTCGCCGGGTGCGCGCCGTGCACCTTGCCGGTCCGCTGATCGGTGTGACCGGCGGGGAACGCGGTGAGCGAGTCGCGGGGCAGACTCACCACGCTGACCCGGTCGTTGCGGGCGGAGACGTGCACCAGCATCATCACGTCCGTGCAGTCGCAGCCCTTGCCGCCGGCCTGGTAGCGCTTCCGCTCCGCCGCCGTGAGGCCCGCCCGGCTGTCGACCCCGGCCACAAGGATGTCGAGACCGCCGTCCGGGCCGGGCAGGACGGCAGGGGCTCCGGCGATCGCCCCCGAGGCCAGGGCGACGAGCGCCGCCGAGGCGAGTACCAGCCGTCGCGGGCGCGAGAATTTCCTGACGGACACGGGCAGTCTCCATCCGCTCGGAATCAATAACGCCCGCACCGTATGTCGTTGCCCGTCGCACACAGGTTCGCGACGCGACGGGCGTAGGTTGAATCACTCTCCTGCGGGGTCTGTGGAATGATGCGGGAACCGCAGCGGATGGGAGGGGAAGATGGCACCCGATCCCGGGAAATGGGAGCGGATGGCCTTCATTCCGAAGAGCCGTTATGTGGCGGACCCGCCGCCACCTGTCGACCGGGGACCGGTCCCCGTCTACTCCGCGCTGGTCCAGCAATGGGCCCTGGCGGGCCGCACGGTGCCGGGGATGCCGGACCGCGAGTGGGAACGTCTGACGACGACACCGGTCTGGCCGCGCTGACTTCGACGGTCGGTGCAATGGAGTGAATACCGATCGACCGACGATAAGCCGGTTTCCTTTCCGGGGCATGGTCGTTGTGATGTGTGCGGCGGAGGCCGGGCGTTGCAATGCACCGGCGATTCGCGAGATCCGTGAAATTCCGTCCGCCGCGGAAAGGACTTAGACGAAATGAAGTGCAAGAAGGCTGCGGTCGTCGTCGCCGGTCTGTTCATGGCTCTGGGTGCGGCCTCCCCCGCGCTGGCGGACGCGGACGCGCACGGTGTCGCGGTCGGTTCGCCGGGATTCCTGTCGGGCAACGTGGTCCAGGTTCCGATCAACATCCCGATCAACATCTGCGGCAACAGCATCAACATCATCGCTGCGCTGAACCCGACGTACGGCAACGTCTGCATCAACCGCTGAGGCGGTCGCGCCCCGCACCGGGCGCGTGCTGAGGGGCCGGTCCCGGAAGACGTCCACGACGACTTCCAGGACCGGCCTTCGTCATGCCCGGCCGGCCGGCGTCCGCTCGTCGCCCGTACGCGGACGACCAACCGTGCCACGCGCCGTCGCCCGCAACCGCTGCCGTACGCCCCGCACGAGGCGCCCCGCCGTGTAGTCGGCGCCGAACACGAACCGCATCGACGGGCCGTACGACGGCGCCGTCAGCAGCCCCGCGAGGAACAGGCCCGGCCGCGAGGACTCGAACAGCGCCCCGACCTCCGGCGCCCCGCCGGTGCCGACCGTCCGCAGCGATGCGCGCAGTTCGGGCGCCAGTACCTCCGCCCGGTCCAGGCTCGGCGCGAACCCGGTCGCCGCGATGACATGGTCGGTCTCCAGGACCGTCGTCCCGTCCGGTCCGGCCACTTCGAGCCGCAGCCGGTCGTCCCCGGTCGGAGCCGCGGAGACGATGTGCCGCCCGAGGCGCACGTCGCTCACGGCCGCGAACCGCTCGCGCAGCCACCACGCGCCCGCCGGGCCGAGCGCCGAGTCGAAGACGCGCTCGCGGGTGGGGGCGGGCAGCCGCCGGAAGAGCCCGGGGGTCTCCGCGTACAGCCGGTTGTGCCAGCCGCAGCCCAGGCCCGTGTGCGGGGCGCGCAGAGACTGCCACAGGCCGCGGTCGAGGGCGGGCGGGAGGGTGTTCCAGTTCAGCCGGTCCGAACGGGCGAGGATCCGGACGGTCGCCCCCTGTTCGGTGAGGAGCGCGGCCGTCTCCAGGGCCGCCTGGCCGGCGCCGACGACGGTGACGTCGCGACCGGCGAAGCCGTCCAGCTCCCCGTGGTGACTGCTGTGGGTGACGTACCGGCGTGGAAGTCCGCGCAGGGGCCCGGGGATCTCCATGAACGGCAGGACGCCGACAGCCAGCGCCACCGTCCGCGTACGGAGGGCCTCGCCGTCCTCCGTGACCACCTCGAACCCATCGGCGCGCGGCGCGACGGAGGCGATCAAGCGCTCGTCGAGCGCGGGGACCGCCTGGCGGGCGAACCAGTCGCCGTACGCGGCGAAGAAGCCGACCGGCAGCGGGACTCCGTGCTCGGCACGGACACCCCGGGTGGTCGCGTAGGCGTCGAGCCCGTACGCGCCGGCCGGGTCGGAGAGATGGGAGGCCCAGGGCTCGGACTTCAGGAACATGCCCGAGGGCATGGCGTGCCAGGACTCCATCGGGCGGCCGAAGGTCCGCAGGTTCAGCCCGTGGGCGGCCGCATGGGCGGCCACGGACAGTCCATAGGGTCCGGCTCCCACAATGACCAGGTCGTACATCGTGCCTTCCGTCCTCAACGTCGGTTCATCTGGCTGGAGGGGGTACGGACCGTCCGCGGCGACACGACGGTCGCGGCGCGTGGGCGGCCGGACCCGAGAAGTCGACGGATCGTCACCAGGCCCTTGCGCAGGGCGTGGAGGAGCCAGGCGCGGGCCATCGAGAGCGCCGGGGCCGGATCGTCGGCGGCGAACCAGGCCGTCTCCGTGCCCGCGTGCGAGGCGCCCGGCTCGGCGGTGTACCGGCGGCGCGGCGAGGCGAGCACGGACAGCGCCGCGTAGTTCTCGACCACGAAGCGGCGTCCGTACGCGGGGGCGTACACCGGGACCGGACGCCCGGTCAGGTCCAGATGCATCGCGCGGACGACATCGAGACCGTCCCCGTCGGCGAAGAGCCGGAACTGGGCGCCGGGGCGGGGGTTGAAGTCGAGCAGGTGGTACGCGCCGGTGGTGCGGTCGAGCCTGAAGTCCAGGTCGAACACGCCTCGATAGCCGAGCGCGGCGAGCAGTTCACCGGCCATCCGCTCGACCATCGGGTTCGCCGCCCAGCGACCGACGGCCGTGAGTCCGGCCCCGTCCGGCCACGATCGCTCCTTGAGCCCGGTGGCCCGGACCGCGCAGTCGCCCGTGGAGTCCGCGTACCCGTGGCAGAACCAGTCCAGATCCCGCCCGGGAGGCAGGAGCCGCTGGAGCAGGAGCCTGCTGCCGGCCTCCCCGGTACGGGCGAACAGTTCGCGCACCTCGGTGAGCGATCGCGCGATCGACGTGCTGCGCAGCCCGGTGCCGGGGGGAAGCAGCCAGGGGCGGCTCCACTTGGTCACGACCGGTAGCCCGAGCGACCAGGCCATGGCGGCGGCCTCGTCGGCGCTCGTGGGGATCTCGGTACGGGGGTGGGGGAGGGACAGGGCGCGGCAGGTCTCGGCGAGTTCGGCCTTGTCGGCGACGCGGACGAGCTGTTCGGGCGACTGGTCGGGCAGGAGGTACCGGTCCGTCAGTTCGCTGCGGTGCGAGGCCAGGGCCAGGGCGCTGATGTCGTCCAGCGGGACGAGGAGCGCGGGTGCCCGCACGTCGTCGGCGAGCCGCAGGAGGCATCGGACCAGGGCGTCGGCCTCGTCGTCGGGCGAGGTGGCGTCCGGACGGAGGTGGACGCCATGGACGTACCGGGAGCGGGCGGCGGGGCTCGTGAGCGATTCAAGAACGACGTGAACCGGGATTCCCACTCTTCCCAGGGAGCGCGCGGCGCCGAGCGTGCCGTGATGAAAAGGGTTCCGATCGAGCCGCACGAGGGCTGCGGGGACGCGGGTGTCAAAGCTCGGCACGCCATTCCTTCATCTCGAGTGCCCCAACTGGGCGATGAAATACACCAATGGACTACTGATCAGATCGATGTCGCGTTCACGGTCGGCTCATTAGGAATACTTTCGGAGTATCTGACTGACGGACCATCAAGCGGCGCGTTTCGTGAAGGAGTGGCCATGGTCAACCGAAAGCGGAAGACTTCGAGTGTGTGGCTGGGGGTGTTCACCGCAGGTCTCCTTGCCTCAGGTTCAGTCGTGCTGTCCTCTCCAGCTCACGCCGCCGAATCCGTAACGACACGGGACCCCGCACCGACTCTGTCCACGGCATTGGGTGCGTTCCTCCAGTCCGGACCCGTGGGCGTCAGCCGGATCGGTCAGTTGGAGCGATGGCTCGGCGGGCGGGAGCTCCGTGTCGGCCACACCTACCTCCCCGGGGATCGCTGGGCGAACATCGAGGGCCGTCCGGGCTTCCTGGACGCCTGGGCGGACTGGCGCAACGAGCAGGCCGACCGGCTGTTCGTGCTGAACGTGCCGATGCTGGAACGGAACGAGGCCGGCGTCTCCGACCGTGAGGTCCGCCGACAGCTCCAGCTCGGTGCGGCGGGGTACTACGACCACCACTTCCGGACCCTGGCGAAGCGCCTGGTCGACCTGAACGCGCCCGACACCGTCATCGTCCTCGGCTGGGAGATGAACGGCACCACGTACACGCACCGGTGCGCACCGGACCCCACGGCGTGGAAGAGGTACTGGAAGCGGATCGTCACCGCCATGCGGTCCGTTCCCGGACAGGAGTTCCGCTTCGACTTCAACCCGAGCCGTGGGCGGGACGCCATTCCGTGGACGGAATGCTATCCGGGTGACAGCGTCGTCGACATCATCGGCATGGACTCGTACGACCAGCCGCCGGGCGCCAGTTTCGACCAGCACATCAGTGAACCGTACGGGCTGCAGAAGCAGGTGGATTTCGCGGCCGCGCACGGCAAGCAGATCTCCTATCCGGAATGGGGGCTCTTCCGGAACGGGGACAACGCCACGTACATGCGGCGGATGCTCGAATGGATGAACAAGCACAAGCCGCTGTATCACACGATCACCGACTACTGCCCGCACGGCGTCTGGCAGTGCGACGACAACCCGAAGTCGGCGAAGGTGTTCCGGCAGATGCTGTACGGCGTGGTGCCGCAGGTGCCGGAGGTGCCGACCGAGCCCGAGGTGCCGGTTGAGCCGGAGATCCCGGTTGAGCCGGAGGTACCGGTTGAGCCGGGGGTTCCGGTCGAGCCGGAGATCCCGGTGGAGCCTGAGGTGCCGGAGCTGCCCATCGAGCCCGAGACACCCGAGGTTCCGACGAAGCCGGCACCGAAGCCGGAGGTCCCGACGAAGCCGGCACCGAAGCCGGAGGTCCCGACGAAGCCGGTGCCGAAGCCGGTGCCGAAGCCCGAGGTGCCGACGAAGCCGGTGCCGAAGCCGGAGGTTCCGACTCTGCCGGAGCCGAAGCCGGAGGTTCCGACTCTGCCCGTGCCGAAGCCCGAGGTTCCGACGAAGCCGGTGCCGAAGCCGGAGGTTCCGACTCTGCCGGAGCCGAAGCCCGAGGTTCCGACTCTGCCGGAACCCAAGCCCGAGGTCCCGACTCTGCCGGAACCCAAGCCCGAGGTCCCGACTCTGCCCGAGCCGAAGCCGGAGGTTCCGACTCTGCCCGTGCCGAAGCCGGAGGTTCCGACTCTGCCGGAACCCAAGCCGGAGGTCCCGACTCTGCCCGAGCCGAAGCCGGAGGTTCCGACCCTGCCCGAGCCGAAGCCCGAGGTCCCGACTCTGCCCGAGCCGAAGCCGGAAGTTCCGACTCTGCCCGAGCCGAAGCCGGAAGTTCCGACCCTGCCCGAGCCGAAGCCGGAGGTTCCGACGAAGCCGGTGCCCAAGCCGGAACCGAAGCCCGAGCTTCCCAAGCCCGCGCCGAAGCCCGAGGTGCCGAAGCCCGCGCCGAACTGTTGGACGCTGAACCTCGGTTCGTGGGTGGAGAGCTGGATCGGCGGCCCGGTCTGCGTTCCCAAGCCCGACTGGAAGGAAGGCTGGATGGACGGCGACGGCGACTCCAACGACAGCTGGGAGGACATCCTGGACAGCGACTCCTGGCCCTTCTGATCACTGAAGGACCCGTCCAGGCCCCGCGGCGGCGGAGGAGCTCATCCTCCGCCGCCGTTCGCCCGTCCCGGCAGCCGCGCGAGCGCCCGTCCCACCCAGGCCCGCTCCCGCGCCTGCCGGGCCGCCCAGCGCCGTCCGTCCGCCGCGCCCGCCCAGAGCCACAGCACCGGGGCCGCGCCCCGCCCTGCCAGCATGAGCCGCTGGTTGGGAACGGTCTCGGGACGCCAGTGCTGCTTGTACGGCTCGTTGCCCCGCAGCATGCTGAGCGTCGCCCGCCCGCTCGCACTCGTCTCGCGCGCACCATGGCGCAGCAGCATCGTCGCCACGTCGATCTTCCGCGCACGCAGTACCGGATCGGCTCCGTACAGATAACCGCCCGCGAGCCGCGGCGACATCAGCGTCAGATCGGCCGCGACGACGTCGCCCGCGAGCCGGAACTCGGTCACCCGAGCGTCCCCGTGCTCGACCATCGGCCGCACCGCCCGCGCCAGATGCTGCGCGAACCGGTCGCTGGTGTGTTCGACCGTCACACCCCGTCCCTGCCACTGCAGCTGATGCAGCTTCAGTAGCCGATCCAGGGCGGCCGGTACCTCGTCGCCGGTCACGACGCGTTCCTCGACGCCGAGCGCATCCAACTTTCGCAGCTTGGCGCGCACGCGCTGGGCCTTGTTCGACGGAATCCGTTCGAGCAGGGCGTCCATCGGCACCGCGGGAAGCTCCAGGCAGAGGGAGTCGGCGAGGCGCCGGCGCGGGCCGCGCCAACGGGCGAAGACCCGCTCGGCGGCCGCCCCGGGGCGTACCTCGCGCAGATCGACCACCGCGCCGCGCGCCGCCCGGGCCAGCGCCACGGCCAGCGCGGGCGCCGCCTCGGGGCACGCGTCGTCGAGCAGGACGTCGGTGAAGTCCGTGATCGAGCCGCCGAGGGGGGTGAGCACCGGGAGCGGCCCGTGGGCGCGCATCAGGGGTGCCGCCGCGACCAGTTCGCCGTCCTGCCGCCGTACGAGGACCACGCGCAGCGCCCCCGGTCTGCCGTACGACACCCACCAGGAGTGCAGCCAGGAGTGGGACTGGAACGGGGTGGCCGTGGAACAGCGGGCGTAGAGCGACGCCCACCGCTCGCCGAGTCGGCCGAACTCCTCGCCGTCCCGGCAGATCTGTGTGCTCAGCCCGCTCAGGATCACACCGCCTCCGATTCCGGCTGGTGCTGGG
Organism: Streptomyces sp. NPDC039609; assembly: GCF_055596705.1. Taxonomy (NCBI): domain Bacteria; kingdom Bacillati; phylum Actinomycetota; class Actinomycetes; order Kitasatosporales; family Streptomycetaceae; genus Streptomyces; species Streptomyces sp. NPDC039609. Next base: position 57,884 of record NZ_JBVIUJ010000005.1, on the reverse strand, counting down.
CGCCCGCCGGGCCGGGAACGGCGGCGGACTGGGTCTGCCGGGTGTTCCCTGCCTCGGAACGTGCGTCCGTACGCGCCTCCGCCCCGTTCTCCGTACGTCCCGCGCGCTTGGGCCGCACCAGCAGCACCAGGCCGCCCAGCAGACCGCCCGCGCAGCCGCCGACCAGTGCGGACAGCGGGGCGGAGGGCGACACCGGGTCCACCGGCCGGGTCGCCCGGGAGAACTGGACGACCTTCACGCCTGTGCTTCCCGCGACGTGCGAGCTGTTGAGGACCAGCGCGCGGGCGACACCGTCCGCCATCGAGACGGCCCGGCCGGGCTTCGCCGCCCGCGCCGTGATGGAGATCATCGGCGCGTCCGGCGAGGTCGCCGCCTGCACGCTCGACCGCAGGGTCCGGGCGGAGACCCCGGCCCACACCTGCGCGTCGCCGGTCACCGCGATGTCGGTGGCGACCCGTCCGTACGCCTGGGCGAAGCCGAGCGCGGCCGCCGGGTCGGACTTCTCGCCGGGGACCACGATGACGTAACTCGTCGCCGCGTACTCGGGCGCCTTGAGCGCCCCGTACCCGCCGCCGAGCGTGGCGCCGATCAGCACGGAGGCGGGCAGCACCCACCATCGGCGGGGGGTGCGCAGAGCCTTCACCAGAGGCGACCGTGGTCGGGACAGCGGGCTGGGACTCAGGGGGCTCGTGGAGCTGGGGCTGGCGCTTGAGCTGGGGCTCATGGGTGTCTCACTTCGCGAGGAGAGGGGTGCCGTGAACGGCCTGTTCGTAGAGGGACATCAACTGCTGGGCGCTGTGCGCGATGTCGTAGCGGCGCGCGGCCTCGGGCTGAGGCAGCCGGGCGAGGCGGGCGTCCCGGATGCCGCGCAACGCCGAGACCAGTTCGGGTACGGACGGGCCGATCCGCCGCGCCCCGGGGGCCGCGTCCGGCGGCAGGTCGTCGATCGCCGGGCAGGCCACGTACAGCACCGGAAGGCCGGCGGCGAGCGCCTCGACGACCGCGAGCCCGAAGGACTCGTCGGGGGAGGTGGAGACGAAGACGTCCATCGCCGCGAGGAGCGAGGGCAGGCCGGGACCCCCGGACGTCACGGACGGCGGGTCCTCGCAGGCGCCCGCGAGGAGCACCCGGTCTGCCGCCCCGCACTCCCGCGCCACGGCGAGCAGCCGCTCGCGCTCCCCGCCCTCCCCGACCAGCAGCAGCCGCGCCTCCGGCACCGACGCCCCCGCACGGACGAGTCGGTCGAACCGCTTCCCGGGCGCGAGCCGTCCCACCCCGCCGACGACGAACGCGTCCTCCGGCAGCCCGAGCACCTTCCTCGTCATCCGCCGCGCGTCCTCGTCGTGGCCGAACCGCGCCCGCTCGATGCCGTTCGGGACGACATGGATACGGGACGGGGCCACGCCCCACTTCTCCAGTCGGCGGGCGACGCTGGGCGAGACGGCGACCGTGGAGGTGCCGAGCCGCTCGGTGGCCCGGTAGAGCGCCCGGGTGCCGGCGGAGAGCGGTCTGCCCTCGATCTGGGTGTCGCCGAGGGAGTGTTCGGTGGCGAGGACCGCACGGACCCCGGCGAGCCGGGCGGCGATCCTGCCGTAGACACAGGCGCGGTACAGGTGGGTGTGGACGAGGTCGTACCGGCCCCGGCGGACGATGCCCGCGAGCCGGGGCAGCGCGCCGAGATCCCGGTTGCCGGTCATGCCGAGATGGACGACCGGGACCCCGTCGGACACGATGCCGCCGGCGACGGCGCCCGGGTTGGTGAGGGTGACAACCTCGCTCCGTACCGGCAGATGACGCAGCAGCAGACGGAGTTGCTGCTCGGCGCCGCCGATCCCGAGACCGGTGATGATGTGGAGGACCTTCATGACACCTCCGCCCCCGGCCGGGCCTGTGCGGGGACCGGCGCGGCGACCGAGCGGCGGCGCAGCGGGTGCAGCAGGCGCTTCGCGGTGAGCCGCCAGGAGGTGTCCTGCTCGCCGACGTGGATCCGGGGCAGCGCGTGTGCGCAGGTCAGCGGGCCGGGGGCGATGGCGCAGCCGTAGCGGTAGCCCGCGTCCCGTACCGCCTGGACCGTACGGGCGTCGACGTCTCCGTACGGGTAGCAGAAGCCGTCCACCGGTGTGCCGGTGATGTCCTCCAGGAGCTCGCGGCTGCGCCGGGTCTCCTCGGCGAGGGCGTCGTCGTCGAGGGTGGGGAGCGAGACGTGCCGCAGACCGTGCGAACCGATCTCCATTCCGGCCTCGGCCACGCGCAGGACGCCGTCCTCCGTCAGCAGCGGCTTCCGCGGGCCGTCGGCGTCCCAGGCGTTCTCGCCGCCGAGACGGCCGGACAGGACGTAGACGGTGGCGGTGAAGTCGTGGCGGCGCAGCAGCGGGAGGGCCGAGTCCAGGAAGTCGGCGTATCCGTCGTCGAAGGTGAGGCCGACGAGCCCCCGGGCGCGGCCGGCCGCGGTGGCGGCGAGCAGCTCGCGCACGGACACGCCCCGCAGCCCCCGGTCGTTCAGCCAGTGCAGCTGCCGCGCGAAGCGGACGGGGGAGACCGTCACCTGGTACGGATCATCCGTGGTGTCGGCGATCGAGTGGTACATCACCACCCATGGGGAGGTCTTCGGCAGCAGTCGACGAATCGCGGCGCGGGGCGCCGTGGCAGCGGGCATGGGCGAGCCTTCGTGATGCGGTACGGGTGAGGGGTGGGATGTCCGGCGCACTGGCGGCGCAGGCGAGGAAGAGCAGGAAGACCGAGACCGAGACGAGGGCGGCGACGGCGAGGGAGAGGAGCGGGGAACCGATCCAGAGCGAGCAGAGCCAGCCGGCGGCGGTGGCCCAGGCGGCGGCGGTGGCCAGTCGCAGCAACCCTTCCCCGAGGTAGCGGATGCGGACCGGGATCGCCTGGCGGCGGGCGCCGAGCAGCAGCATCACGGCGGTCAGCGTGATGCCGAGGGCGTTGGCGGCGGCGATGCCGACGGCGCCCCACAGCGCGGCGCCCGGGACGCCGGCCACGGCGGTCACGGCGAGTCCTGCGACCATGGCGCCGGCCGGGTACCAGAGCGGGTGGGCGGCGGAGAAGTAGCAACGGACCAGCGCGCCGACCGTCGTCTGGCCGAGCAGGCCGAGGGCGTAGACCCGCATCACGGCGGCGGTCGCGGCGGTGTCGGCGGGGTCGAAGGCGCCGCGCTGGAAGAGGAGTTCGACGATCTGTGGGGCGGCGGCGATCACGATCGAGGTGCCGATGAGGACGACGACGGCGGCGAGGAGCAGGTCCCGCTCGACACGGCGCCGAGCGCCGTCCTTGTCGCCGGCCGCCATGGCGCGGGCGACGACCGGGAAGCTGACCGTGCACAGCATCAGGGAGAGGATCATCGGCATCTGCGCGACCTTCTGCGCGTAGTTCAGATGCGAGATGGCGCCCGCGGGCAGCGGCGAGGCGAGGAAGCGCTCGATGAGGATCTGGGACTGGCGGGAGACGGCGAAGGCGATGACGGGGGCGATGAGCCCGAGCACGAGGAGCCGGCCGGCGTCACCGGCCGGCGCGTCCCCCTTCGGTACGGGCCGTCCGCGCAACTCCCGGATCAGATACGGCGCCTGGACCGCCACCATCAGCGCGCCGCCGACGGCGACCCCGGCGGCGGCCGCCCGCACGCCGAAGGGTTCCCGCAGCACGAGGATCGTGCCGATGATGCCGACGTTGTACGCGACGTAGATGGCGGCCGGCGGGAGGAAGGAGCCGTGCGCGCGCAGGGCGGCGGAGCAGTAGCCGGCGAGCGCGAACGTCAGCACACAGGTCGCGGTCAGCCGGGTGCAGTCGACGGCGAGCTGCGGGTCGGGAAGACCGGGCGCGAGCGCCCCGACGAGGGCCGGCGCGGCGAGGACCAGAAGCCCGGCGAGGGCGCTCATGGCGAGCGCGAGCCGGGGCAGCGTGGAGCGTACGAGGGTACGGACGGGGTCGCCGAAGAGGCTGCCGCCGCGGCGCGCCAGCGCGCGGCTGAACGCGGGCACCAGGATCAGCGCCATCGCGTCCTCGATGAGCAGCGTCGAGGCGAACTCGGGCACGGTCCAGGCGACCAGGAAGGCGTCGGTCTCCGCCCCCGCGCCGAAGAAGTGGGCCAGGATCTGGTCCCGTACGAGGCCGAGTACCGCCCCGGCGGCGGTGAGCCCGGCGGTCACGGCGGCGGCCCGCGCGAGGAACCTGCCGGACCCGGTACGCCCTTGCTCGCCGCGCCGGGCGTGCGTGCCACGCTCCGGCGTGGAGAACCGGTTCCCGGCCCCTGCCGGGCGCAGCCGCTGCGTCTGTCCCGCGTGGGCCGAACCCGCTGCCGTCGAAGGCGTGTCGGTTTCGCCGAACCGTGTGCCTCCGGTCGCCATGGCTCCGGCGCGGGCCCCGACCGGGACGCCGTCCGTCGCCCGGCCGACCGCGGCAGGCGCGCCCCTCTGCGCGCTCCACCCCGCAGCGGAGTGGTTCGTCCGTTCAGCCGGGTCGGCACCGGGCCAGGCTCCGGCCCGTGTCCCCTCCCCCGGTGCGGGCGCGGCCGTACCGGCCCAGCGCCAGCCACCGGCGGGGGTCGGGGCCGTCGAGTGGTCGGTCATGGACCACGGGTCGACGTGCGGCCACGTCCACCCCCCGGGGTCCTCCGCGCCCGTCCCGGAATCCCGGTCGGTGCTCTCCCGAGGCCGCACGCGGTCCGTGGACTCCGGCTCCCCGCCCCAGGGGTCACGCACGCTTCACCGCCGACAGCGACCACCACGCCGCGAGGCCGAACACGACCGACATCAGGACCGTGGAGGGCCCGCCGATGTCCGCGTAGAAGAAGTCGATGAGCTGCCACGACAGCAGGCCGATCGCGACCAGCGCGCAGTCCGCGCCCCGCGCCCGCCGCCGCAAGGCACCCACCAGCAGCGCCGTCCAGCTGCCCGCGAGGGTCAGGAGCCCCACCAGACCCTGCTCGCTGAGCACCAGCAGATACATGTTGTGCGGGGACAGCAGCGGCTGACGCCGGAACAGCGCCCCCGCGCCCGCCGTGTCGCTGCCCGACGACAGCGCGAGCGAGGCGTTGGAGTCGCGGTACGCCGGGAAGCCCTTCAGGCCCACCCCCGTCAGCGGATCCGAGCGCCACATCCGCCCCGCCGCCGCCCACATCGTGTACCGGTCCGTCACCGACTGGTCCGGCGCGCCCGCCACCTGCGTGATGCTGGTGACGCGCTCCTTCACCATCGCCGACCCCACACCGAGTCCGCCCACCAGGACCACCGCGAGCGCGCCCGTCACCAGCGCCACCCGCCCCGCCCGCCGCAGCCCCGACAGCACCAGCTGGACAGCGATCGCCAGAACCGTCGCGATCCACGCGCCCCGGCTGAAGGAGAGCACCAGCGGCAGGAACAGCAGACCCGCGCAGACCAGTGCCGCCGTACGCACCCGCCCGCGCCCGCTGCCCAGCGCGATCCCGGTGACGATGACGAGGCCGTACGAGACGACCGTCGCCATCCCCATCACATCCGTCGGCCCGAACGTCCCCACCGCCCGGATGTCCTCGCCCATGTACGACGCGCCCGTGCCGGTCAGGTACTGCGTGACCCCGACCGCGCCCTGGAGCAGCGCCAGACCGACCAGCGCCCACGCGACCAGCGCGAAGTCCCGCCGGTCGCGGATCATCAGCAGCACGGCCGCAGGGACGAGCACGAAGATCTGGAGGTAGCGGGCCACGCCGGGCAGGCTCGCCCCCGGGTCGCTCGAGGTGATCGCCGCCAGGCAGATCCCCAGGACCGGCAGCCCGATCACGACCGCGGCCCCCCGGGTCAACGGCCGGGCGCCGCTGCGCATCACCCGCACCATGCAGATCAGCACGAGCAGGCCCGATGCCGCGTCCGCGAGTCCACCGGTCCCCCCGGTGCCGCCCTCCGCGCCGCCGGCCGCCGGGACGAGCAGCAGCGCGATCACCGCCAGGACGGGGGAGAGGGACCAGGCCCTGCGGGCCCAGTCCCGTACCTCCCACCGTTCCACCGCCGCCGCCATCGGCACCGCCACGGCCGTCGCCATCATCAGCTCCCCGCCGGTCGGACCAGGCCTGCCGCGGTCCGCAGCAGAATGCGGACGTCCTGCCAGAGCGACCAGTGATCGATGTAGTGGTTGTCGAAGCGGCAGCGGTCCTCGATGGAGGTGTCGCCCCGCAGCCCGTGCACCTGCGCCAGCCCGGTCAGCCCGACCGGCATCCGGTGCCGGTCCGCGTAACCGACGTGGATCCGACTGAATTGCGCGACGAAATAAGGCCGTTCGGGTCGAGGCCCGACCAGGCTCATGTCCCCGCGCAGCACGTTCCACAACTGCGGCAGCTCGTCCAACGAGCTACGCCGCAGGAAGTTGCCGACCGCGCTCATCCTCCGGTCGTCGGCGACGCTCCACCGGGTCGCCGACTCGGTCTCGTCGGCGGGGCGCAGCGTACGGAACTTCAGCAGCGTGAACAGCCGCCCGTGCTGCCCCACGCGCTCCTGGCGGAAGAGCACCCCCGGCCCGTCGGAGAGCCGCACCGCCAGCGCGCACAGCAGCAGCACGGGCAGGGCCAGGGCCAGCGCGGGACCGGCGAGGACCATGTCGAGCGCGCGCTTCACGGTCAGTCCGCGCCGCTCTCCGGGCGGGACCAGTCGGCGGCAGCCGTACCCCCACAGGTGGTCGCCCATCGGCCCGTTCTGGAGCTCGCCCCCCACCCGCCAGGTGGTGCAGCCGTAGTGCTGGAAGAGCGCCACCAGACCGCTGTCGTCGGTCAGGAAGACCGCGTCGCGCACGGTGTTCTGGATGACCGCCCGGTGGATCTCCTCCGGTGAGGTGAGCACCGGAAGACCGGGCTCCCCGTCCGGCCGCGAGCCGACGATCCCGACCGGCCGGATGCCGTACTCCGGGTGCTGCGCCACCGCCGCCGCGAACCGGCGCGCGGCTGCGGGCCCGCCCACGACCAGCGCCGACCGCGGGTGCGCCCGGGCCGTACGGCGCCTGCGCGCGTGCACGGCCCAGCGGACCGCGCACACGGCGACGAGGTGCGTGGCGACCGCGGTGCAGAGCGCACCCGGGCCGATCGCCAGGGCGGGTGTGAACGCGGCGACGACGGCCGCCGCGACACACCAGGCGACCGCGGCGCGGGCGGCGAGCGCGGGCAGTTCGTCCAGGACGAAGGTGAGGGCGCCGGGCCGGTGGAGTCCCCCGTGCCCGTTCAGTACGAGGACGCATCCGACGACGAGCAGAAGCAGCCGGAGCTCGCGGTGCGGCTCGGGCAGCAGCGCGGCGGCGAGCAGCACGGCCAGACCGTCGGCCGCGATGAGCGGTAGGGCCGCCGTGCGCATCGGCACGGCCCGGCGCGGTGGCAGCGCGAGCCGGTCCGAGGTGCTGCGCTGCGGTCCGAGGGAGGCGAGTCCCGGCGCGTGGCCGTGGCTCGTCGAGGAATTGACGCTGGTGCTTTCCGTAGTCACGGCGAAATCGGCTCTCTGTGCTCGGTGCACCGCACTCCGGCCAGCTCGCGGTACACGTCCGCGACGGCCGCGCCGGTGCGCCGCACATCGAAGGTGCTGAGTACGTGCTCGTGGGCCTGGCGACCCAGGGACCGCAGCAGCTCCGGCCCGCCGAGAAGGCGGCCGACGGCGGCGGCGAGCGCGGCCGGGTCCTCGGGCGGGACCAGGCACAGGGGTTCGTGGCCGGGCGGCAGGCTCTCGCGCGCCCCGTCCACATCGCTGACCACGACCGGCCGACGGCTCGCCATGGCCTCCAGCGGCGCCAGCGCCATGCCCTCCCAGCGGGAGGGCAGGACGACGAGATCGGCCGCCCGGTACCAGGGCGCGGTGTCGTCGACGGCCCCGGCGAACCGCACCGAGTCCGGCGCCACGGCCCGCAGCCGCTCGCTGTCCGGTCCGTCACCGACCAGGACGAGCCGGGCCGTCGGGATCTCGGCGAGGACGGCCGGCCATGCGGCGAGCAGCACGTCCTGCCCCTTCTGCCGACAGAGCCGCCCGACACATACGACGAGGGGTCCGTCGGTGGCGGCATCGGCGATGTCGTCCGTGGCACCGGCGGCGAACCTCGGGATGTCCACACCGTTGTGGATGACCGACCAGGCCGCCCGGACGCCCGCCTTCTCGCCCGTGCGCCGTTCGGCGTCGCTGACGCAGATGATCCGCCGCGTCCAGCGCGCCGCGAGGCGCTCCCAGCGCAGGGCCAGCGCGGCGACCGTTCCTGTGACGGCCTCGAACGACCACGCGTGCGGCTGATACACCGTCGGAATCCGTCCACGCAGGGCCAGTCGGCCGCACAGTCCCGCCTTGGCGCTGTGCGCGTGGACGAGCGTGGGGCGGACGGTGCGGATCAGCCGGGCGAGGTCGCGGGTCTCCCGGACCAGGCCTGGGCCTGGATCGCGACCCGCACGCCATGCGTACAGTTCCGCGCCCTCGGCCTGGGTGGCCGCCGCGAGTGGCGTACCGGGTGGGCAGGCGACGGCGACCCGCCACCCGGCGGCGAGCTGGGCGCGGACCAGGTCGGTGACGACCCGGGCGACACCGCCGTCACCGGGCTGGACCGCGTGCAGCACGGTGAAGGAGGAGGAGTCGGGCTCCCGTGGTGACAGCACGTCAGCGCCCGACGTCCGCCTGGAGGAAGACCGCCCCGAGCCAGACGGTGTCCTTCCGGGAGGCGAGGCGGACGTGGAGACGGTCGGCCCCATGGCGCAGCGCACCCCTCAGATCGAAGACGTCGGAGTCGTACCCCAGGGTGTTCTGGTGTGCGGGCATTCGTTCGATCCGGCCGGCTCCGGAATCGGTGATGCTGGAGTTCATCACGTCGTTCGCGGAATTGGCGGAATCAAAGAGCTGGACCCTCTCCGACCGGCTTGTTTCCACCGCGAGGTAATCCCCGGAAGTTCCCCGGTCGCCGTCATAGGCGACCATGCCGAGTTGTCCTCCCGAACCCTTCGGAATAGCGCGGTCGGAGAGCGCCACGCGCAGGGGTCCGGTGCGTGGTCCGAGGGTTTCGAAGCCGTCCCAGACCGCCAGCCTGCGCAGTGGCTCCTCCTCGTTCTCGTACGCGACGACCAGCGTCCAGCCACCCCAGCCGCCGACCGCCGAGCTGCCCATCGCCACGTTGACCTGGGCCACGGTCCACAGTCCGGGCCCAGCGGAGCGGACGAGTCCGGTGACGTCGGCGGACGCCTGGAAGGCGTCGGCGCCGTCCGCAGTGCGGTGCCCGATCGTGGTGTCCGCCAGGACCGGCCGGTACGAGCCACCGGGTTCGGCGATCAGGACCCGGCCGTTGTCCTTGTGCGGCTTCTGCTCGCCGACCCGCAGGTTTCCGCCCCAGTAGAGACGGGCGTAGCTGACCCGGGAGCCCTCGGGGATCCGGACCTCGGCACTGCTGGAGTTGTAGGTGTTGGGGTCGTTGTCGACGTCGACGTACCCGATGGCGTAGCCGTCGTTGCGCACTCCGGAGCCCTTGGCGCTCTTGGCCGCCTTGGCCGATGTGTTGGCGGCGCGGACGATCCCGCCGTGCTGCACCGCCTGGTACCGCTGAGCGAAGGGGACGCGGGGGGCTTCCTTGGGTGGGGGCGCGGCGGTGGCGGCCGGCAGCGCGCCGGACAGGGCCGCACACGACAGGGCGCACAACAGACCGCGGCGCACAGCAAGAACCGCTGAATTCCGCATACAGGTTCTCCGCTTTGATGAGAGAGAGAAGGGAAGACCCGTGAAGACCGGGGGAGAGGGAGGAGTCGGCCGTACGAAATGAGTGAACGCGCGGCCGGACCGAAAGCAACGTTCGGGAACGTTATAACCCCAGCGCCGGGCGATAGTAAGCATTAGATGCCTGGAAACACTAACTCCCGTATCCGCGCGGCAGGTTCCTCGTTGTGCGTGTTGCGCCATTCCCCCGTCAGTCGCTCGAATGGCCCTCCTATGGCCCAAAGATCGGTTGAACGTCACCCGTTCGGGAGAGCAACCGATGAATGGGAGCCGCGTTGTTGAAGGAGTCGGACGAACCCGTCCGCGCCGACCCTCTGGTCTGAGTGGTCTGAACACAATCGAGGAGCGCTTCTCCATGTCCCGTATCGCGAAGGCTGTAGTCCTGTCCGTGGGTGTCGCCGCGTCCGTCGCGGGTGCCACCGGCGTCGCCACCGCCGACTCGCTCGCCGAGGGTGCGGCCGTGAAGTCCCCGGGCGTGCTGTCCGGCAACGTCCTCCAGGTCCCGATCCACGTGCCGATCAACCTCTGCGGCAACACCATCAACGGCCTCGCCGCCCTGAACCCGGCATTCGGGAACGCCTGCGTCAACCGCTGACCTCGCACGCCGGATCGTGGTCCTTCCGAGGCCGGCGCGCCGCCCCGTCCAGGGTGCGGCGCGCCGGCCTTCCGCTCGTTCGGACGCACCCTCGTGCGCCGCCCGGTGCAACGGCGTACGCCCCTCGGAGGAGCAGGTCAGAGGGGCGGATTCACCCGAACGGAGGTGTGGCGCTCTGTAGTTCTCCCGTTGCGGAGCGCTATCCACGCAGGCACGGTGGCTGAGAAGTTGTCCGACGCATAAGGAAAAGGAACACATATGCGTCCCCTGGGAACGAGCTGCCTCACCGCCCTGGCGATATCAGCCGCCATCACCCTCGGCACGGCGGGGCCCGCCGTCGCCGACATACATCACCCGTCCTCCCCGGCCACCGTCGCGGCGAAGGTCCCGCTCCCCGACACCGGCGCCAAGGCCGCCGCGCCCGCCGATGTCGTCGACGACACCCTCACCGCCGTGGAGGACGCGGTCGACGCGCTGCTCGCCTCGGTCTCCGGCACCGTGACCGGGGTCGTACCGCAGGTCACCTCTCTGGTCGACGAGCTCCTGAGCTCCCTGCTCGGCGGTCTGTTCCTCCCCGACCTCGGGGATCTGCCGACCACACTGCCGGTCACCGTGCCGGGCCTGCCCGTCGACCTCCCGGTCGACCCGCCGGCCGTCGTCCCCGAGGTGTCGACGCTGCCCGAGGTGTCGACGCTGCCCGTGGAACCCGTGGAACCCGTGGAACCCGTGGCACCCGTGGCACCCGTGGCACCGGTGGCACCGGTGGCACCAGTGGCCCCTGTGGCGCCCGTGCTGCCTGAGGTACCCGTGGTGCCTGAAGTGCCCGAGCTGCCTGTGGCGCTCCCCGTCACGGCGCCCGTGCGCTAGCGGCGGCGGCGTCGCGATCCACGCCGTGCCGGCCCGGAACCCCCGGGCCGGCACGGCGTTTCGCATATCCGATCGGCAAATACGACCGCGCCCCTTCCTTCGGGTGCAGTGTCGAGAAATCCCTCCTCCCGGAGTTTCCGGTCGCCGCGCCCCTCGTTACAGATGGCAGGAACGACGTGCGGGAATGCCCAACAGGCCTGCACAGCAAGCGACTTGCTTGCGAACTGATGCCATAGAGGAAGGACTCCCCTCATGAAGCCCACCAAGGTCGCCGCGGTCGTCGCCGGTTCCGTCATGGCCCTGGGTGCCGCCGCGCCCGCCATGGCCGCCGAGTCGATGGCGATCCCCACCAGCCTGAACGGTGGTCTCGCGACGATTGCCAGCGAGGGCCTGAAGACGGACGCGCTGAGCAGCACCACGGACGGCTCTGTCGTCAAGACCGTGGGGGACACCGCGACCGAGCTGAACAAGACGACCCGGAGCGCGCCGCTCATCGGTGGTCTTCCGCTCGGCGGCTGACGAACACTCGGCAGCACCGCTCCACCGCGCACATCCCCCGCGCGGACGACCGCGTTTCGCGGTCCTGACCCTCCTGGATCGCCCCCCTCGTTCCGCCGGTCGGCGGACGCTCCCACCGGCACGGGCCGCTACGCACTGTGATCGGCCGATAGAATGATTTTCTGTTCGGCCGCCGTGTGGCCGCGGCTCTCCGTGGTGTGCCGCTCCTTACGCTCTCGCCAATCCCACACGGAAGGTTGGTTCATGGAGCGACCGAAGACGGCAGCGCTCGACCTCGCACCGCAGCCGCGGCGCGCATCTGCCCGGTACCCCTGAGCCTTACGTTCCGTAACCGGTGCGTCAGTGTGACTGACGCACCGGGCGCGCGGAAAGGCCGGTCGGAGCGAGGGGGGATCCTCGCCGGTCTCTCCCTTCTCCAAGGAAGAGCGGAATGCGATCCATCATCAGTCGGAAGCTGTTCACTGCCGCGGCAGCGACGGGAATCCTGTCGCTGACCGGAGGCTTCGCCGTGGCGGCGAACACCGGAGACGGTCCGGGTGATTCACCCCAGCCGGGCGCCGGGCACCACCTTCAGGTCCCCCTGCCCGCCGATCTCTGCGGGCAGTCCTTGCACCTCGACGGCCCTGCCGCGGCCGCAGTCGGAGACCTCTGCGCCCGTCCGGGCAAGGACGAGCCCGACGGCTACGGCGACGACGGCCACGAGAACCCGCACCACCCGGGCGACCACCCCGGCGACCACCCGGGCGACCACCCCGGCGACCACCCGGGCGACCACCCCGGTGACCACCCGGGCGATCACCCGGGTGACCACCCGGGCGGGCACCCGACGAAGCCGCCGGCGCACTCGGAGCCTCCGACCAAGCCTCCGACCAAGCCGCCCACGAAGCCTCCGACGAAGCCGCCGACGAAGCCGCCGACGCACTCGGAGCCTCCGACCAAGCCTCCGACGAAGCCGCCCACCAAGCCGCCCACGAAGCCTCCGACCAAGCCGCCCACGAAGCCGCCGACGCACTCGGAGCCTCCGACCAAGCCTCCGACGAAGCCGCCCACCAAGCCGCCCACGAAGCCTCCGACCAAGCCGCCGACGACAACCGCTCCGCCGACTCATCCCGGCGGGCCGGGTGGGCCGGGTAAGCCCGAACTTCCCGACACCGGAGGCGACTCCGCGCTCATGGGCGCGGCCGCCGTCAGCGCCGCGCTGCTCATCGGCGGATCGGTCGTGTACATCCGCGCCGGGCGCGTCGTTCGCGCCGGACGCCGTCACTGATCAACCGTGCTGACGTAGCGTCAACGAAGGCCCTCACCGTCACCGGTGAGGGCCTTCCGCGTTGCTGCACACGGGCGAATCTCGCGACGTTCCTTCCGGAGGGCTCGTTCACAGAGCGCATCACCACAGCACCGTCGTCACCTGCTCTGAAGGGCGTACGCAGTCATGAATCTGCGATCTCAAGCCGGCATGGGAATCCTCATGACCGCTCTCGCCTCCGCGGCCATGGCCGCTCCCGCGGCCGCCGCCGAGGCGCCGGTGATCGTTCCGCTCCAGGGCCTGGAGCCGGTGATCCCGATGGACGCCCCCTCGGTGGCCTCTGGCGTCCCGCTGCCGGTGCCGGGCGGACCCACGGGCTTCCAGGAGGGGCAGTCAGGCCTCCTGCCGGACGTCGCCCTGCCGCGGGTGCCGGTCTCCAGCACGATCCCGGAGACCCTGGTCGCCGCCCCGCTGCCCGAGCTCATCGAGGGAAGCGAGCCCGGCAAGGCGCTGTTCGCCACCCCCAGCTCGCCCGTGAAGGCGACCACCCCCGGTGCGACGGTCGGCAACCCCGTCGTCGCGCCGCGCGGCGACCGGCTCGGTCTGCCGGACCTCGCCGTGCCGGAGGTCGGCGTCCTTACTCCCGCGGTGAGCGGAGCGCTGGATTCCCAGGCGGGTCTGGCGCAGCCGACGGCCTGACGGCGGTCTTTTGTACGACCAATGGCCCGGTTGGTGAAGACACGATTCTTCCCCGCCACCCGAGGGGTCGTTGCTCGTTACAACAGAAGGCTTGTCGCATGGCCGTGGCCCGCAGATCCACAGGGTTCGCTCCGCCGTATCCGACGGCGGGCATCCCGGTGGTCTGCGGGCCTTCCTCACGTCATTTCATCTCGTCCGGCCTAAAGGCCGTGACCCGTGCGCCTTTTCGGCGTTGAACGGGAACGTCGGCCGTCATTCTCGCGGTCGCCTTTCCACGTTCAAGGAGTTCCTGATGTCTCGCATCGCGAAGGCTGCCGCTGTCCTCGCCGGCACGAGTGCCGTTGCCCTCAGCGGAGCCGGCATGGCCATCGCCGACTCGGGCGCCGAGGCCGTTGCCGCCCACTCTCCCGGTGTCGCCTCCGGCAACGTCGTGCAGGTCCCGGTCCACGTCCCGGTCAACCTCTGCGGCAACACCGTGACGATCATCGGTCTGATCAACCCGGCGTTCGGCAACCAGTGCGCGAACGTCGACGGTCACCACAAGGGTGGCCACGACGGTGGCTACGGCGGCTGATCACCCCTCAGCAGCGAGCGGCCCCCCGGCATCTGCCGGGGGGCCGCTTCCGTTCCCGTGAGCGCGGTACGGGGCTCCGCGCGCGCCGCTAGGCGTAGCGGTAGATCCCGCTGTGGTCGAGCATCTCGGCCGGGGTGACACCCCATGGGCCCATCTCCTCGTCGCGGGCAGCGATCCGGCGGTACTGGGACTCGCCCAGCTGCGGGGGGTGCACCGGCACATAGCCGGCCCGCGGATTGCGCTGCTGCCAGCGCGACCAGAGCAGATCGACGAACGAGTGGTGGAGCCAGAAGACCGGGTCGTTCACGGAGGCCCCGCCGAGCATCAGACCGCCGACCCAGCGGTGTACCCGGTTGTGGATATGGAAGCGGTCGTTGCCCCGGCCCGGGGACCAGCCCTCCAGACGGTTGCGGAACCCCGACGCGCTCGTGGAGTTCCAGGGCTCCACGTCGTACACCGTCTCCGTCATCACCTTGTCGAGCTGCGCCTCCGTCGGCAGCGCGATCGGATCCGAGGGGCGGCCGAAGTCCCTGGTCAGGAAGCGGCCCTCGGTCATGTTGTGCACCACGGTCCAGCGGCCGCCCGCGTAGGCGAAGGGGCCGGTCGTCACCTGGAGGTCGCTGCGCCGCCCGTTGCCGCCCATGAAGTCCTCGCTCCAGAGCGAGGCCGCCGGGGTTCTGTCCTGGGTCCAGTCCCAGTACGGCACGGTGACCGACGCGTCGATCCCGCGCAGCGCCCGCTCGAACTCCAGCAGGAACTTGCGGTGCCAGGGCAGGAAGCTGGGCGTCATATGGGCGACGCGCAGACGCTTGTCCCCGTCGGCTACGTAGTAGTCGATGTGTGTGCGGACGAAGTCGTCGTACGCGCCCGTCCGCTTGAGCTCCAGGACCGCGGCCACGAACTTCCGCCGCTCGGCGCTCGTCAGATCGCGCTGGTTCTTACGCGTGTACACCACGCGAGCTCCCTCCCGGGTGGACACCGTGAGCGGCGGCGAAGCGGCTCAGCGGGGCGGAACCCAGCTCGTCCACGGCCGCGCGGGTGGCCGCCAGCGGCGTCGGATAGGTCTGGTAATGGTCGATCGGGGTGAGATAGCCGCCGTCCGCGCAGCGCATCAGATGCAGCGGCCGCCCGTCGACGAGAACCTCGGGGACCCCCGCGGGGGTGCGGCGGGCCTGGATGCGGTGGCCCCCGTACATCTCGTCGAAGGTGTCGCCGGAGGCGACGGGGAGCCGGCGCGGCGCGGTGGCGATACGGGCCAGCGCGCCGCCGGTGAACGTGGCGACGGTCAGGGTGAAGAGGGACCGCAATGCGACGCGGCGCGTGACGATCATGAGTGATCTCCTGATGTCGGCTGGGGTCCCCCGCCGAAGGTAGGGGAAGCCCTCAGGGCACAACGATGGAAACCCGACTTCGTTGCGAGCGACATGTCAGCGGGATGAATGTCGGCCGATCGAGTGAATTCGGTCCGGGGTGACGGCTGTTCGACCACTAGCATCCGGATTCATGACCTCTCCCAATGTCGTTTCCTCGGCGCGCAGCGAATCCCCCTTCGGGACGCTCACCGTCGTTCCGTGGACCAGCGGTCCCACCGCCGATATCCCCGTCACCCCCTTTCTGATGGTGTATTCGCTCGGGGACGGCCGCGAGGGCCCGGAGGCCGGCGAAGAGGCGATGCGTGCCACCCTCGAAGGCATGGGCCTGCCGCTCGGGGGCCGGGTGGTCGACGCCTCGATCGAGCGGGGGACCGGCGCACATCTGCTCGTCGAGGCCCAGCGGGCCGTGCTCACCCTGCCGTTCATGAAGGCACAGATCCCGGTCCCGGAGGAGTGGGAGGCGGCAGCGCACGAGAACGGGCACGCCTACCTCATCTGCTCCGTCCGCCCCTGGCCCGACGCGGTGCCCGGAGAGGAGGTCACGGACGAGCGGCTGAGGTCCTTCGTCACCGACGACGAGGTCGTGGGGGCCGCGGCGCACCTTCTGCTGCCCGTCCGGCGGCTGCAGGGCTGAGCGGAGAGGGGGCACGTCATGGCGACGGTCAACGTACGGGGCGGGGTGCTGCCGGGGCAGCGGCAGGAGGAGGCCCGGGAGGACGCCGGGACGATCGGTGCGAGCCGGGCCCTCGGTCTGCTGCTGATGATCACCGGGGCGGCAGGGGTGCTGGCCGCCTGGGTCATCACGATCGACAAGTTCAAGCTCCTGGAGGACCCGAACTTCCAGCCGGGCTGCAGCCTCAACCCGGTCGTGTCCTGCGGCAACATCATGAAGAGCGAGCAGGCCTCGGTCTTCGGCTTCCCGAACCCGATGCTCGGCCTCGTCACCTACGGGATGGTCGTCGCCATCGGCGCCGGGGTCCTCGCCGGTGCCCGCCACCGCGGCTGGTTCTGGCTCGGCCTGAACGCGGGGATGTTGTTCGGCGTCGGGTTCTGCACGTGGCTGATGCACCAGTCGCTGTACGAGATCAACGCGCTCTGTCTCTGGTGCTGCCTGGCCTGGACCGCCACGATCGTCATGTTCTGGTACGTGACCTCGCACAACGTCCGCACGGGTGTGCTGCCCATGCCCGCCGCCGTGAAGGGGTTCTTCGAGGACTTCACCTTCGCGCTGCCCGTCCTGCACATCGGGATCATCGGGATGCTGATCCTGACCCGATGGTGGGACTTCTGGACCAGCTGACGTGACTCTCCTCTCCTGGCCGCGGGCAGCACTGATCGTGCTGCTCGCGGCCGTTCTCGCGCTCGTCCTGCCCGACGGCCGCATCGCGCCGGGCTCCCGGCATCTCGCGGCGCCGACCGCGCCCGACCCGGCGCCGACCGCGCCCGACCCGGCGCCGTCCGCGCCCGACCCGGCGCCGGTGACGGTGCCGTCCGGCTTCTTCACGGGCTCCGACGAGGCGGGCGTGCGGCGGATCGCCGAGGTGCAGCGCTGGCTGGGTGGCGCGTCGCTGACCGTCGGACACACCTATCTTCCCGGCGACCGCTGGTCCAACATCGAGGGCCATCGCGAGCTCTTCGAGCCGTGGGCGCGGTGGAAGGAGGAGCAGCCGGGGCGGCTCTTCGTCCTGAACGTGCCGCTGCTCGACCGGAACGAGGAAGGGCTGGTGGACGCCGAGGTCAGGGCCGGGCTGCGGCGCGGGGCGGCGGGGTCGTACGACGGTCACTTCCGGATCCTGGGGGAGCGGCTCGTCGAGAACCGGCTCTCCGACGCCGTGCTCGTGCTCGGCTGGGAGATGAACGGCACCACCTACAGCCACCGGTGCGGACCGGACCCGGAGAGCTGGAAGGCGTACTGGCGGCGGGTGGTGGACGTGCTGCGCGCGGTGCCGGGACAGCGGTTCCGTTTCGACTTCACCGCCAGCCGGGGGCGGGACGCGGTGGAGTGGACGCGCTGCTACCCGGGTGACGCGTACGTCGACATCATCGGGCTCGACGCCTACGACCAGCCCGAGGGGCTCTCCTTCGAGGAGCAGGTCACCGAGGACTTCGGGCTGGCGCACCATGTGCGCTTCGCGGCCGAGCACGGCAAGCCCGTCTCATACCCGGAGTGGGGTCTCTTCCGCAACGGCGACAATCCGGCGTACGTACGGGGGATGCTCGACTGGTTCGCGCGGCACCGGCCGGTCTACCAGACGTTCACGGACTACTGCCCGCACGGGGTGTGGGGGTGTCCGGACAATCCGGAGTCGGGGCGGGTCGTCAGGGGAGCGCTCGGAGCGACAGACCACCCTTGAGGGTGTCGACGGTCCGGTCGAGAAGGCGGACCAGGTCGTCGGTCTGTCCGCGCTCGGCCCAGTAGACGGTCGCCTCGCGCAGGGCGCCGAGGACCGCCGCCGTGAAGACCCGTACCTCCAGGTCGTCGGCGTCGCGGCCGGTGCGCTCGGCGAGGGCGCGGGCCAGCAACTGCGCGGTCTCGGCGGCGGTCTCGGTGAGCCGGGCCCGTACGGCCGGGACCTCGACCATGACGCGGGCGCGCAGCCGGGTCTCCTCCGGCTCGTCGGCGAGCGCCGTCGCGACCGCGTCGAGGACGACGGCGCGCAGGGACTCCAGCGGCTCCTCGTCGGCCGGCCGCGCCCGCAGCCGGGCGTCGAGGACGGCGTCGCTCTCGTCGGTGAGGAGGATGTCCTCCTTGACCGGGAAGTAGCGCACCACGGTGGAGGGGGAGACGTCGGCCGCCGCCGCGATGCGCTCCACGGAGGCCGCTTCGTACCCCTGCTCGGCGACGAGCCGGTAGGTGGCCCTCCGGATCGCGGCGCGGGTCCTGAGCTTCTTGCGTTCGCGCAGGCTGGGCGGAGGGCTCTGTTCGGCGGCCATGGCCGCCATTGTGGGGCTCACGCGTGCTGGTAGGCGACCAGCGAGATGCCGACGTAGTGGACGATGAAGGCCGCCAGGGTCAGCGAGTGGAAGACCTCGTGGAAGCCGAACCAGCGCGGGGACGGGTTGGGCCGCTTCATGCCGTAGATCACGCCGCCCGCGCTGTAGAGCAGTCCGCCGACGATGACGAGGACGAGGACGGCGATGCCGCCGGCCCGCATGAAGTCGGGCAGGAAGAAGACGGCGGCCCAGCCCATCGCGATGTAGCAGGGCGTGTACAGCCAGCGCGGGGCGCCGACCCAGAAGACCCGGAAGGCGATGCCGGCCGCGGCGGCGGCCCAGACCGCCCACATGAGCGGCCGCCCGGTGGAATCGGGGAGCAGCAGCAGCGTGAGCGGGGTATAGGTGCCCGCGATGATCAGAAAGATGTTGGCGTGGTCGAGGCGCCGCAGGATGGCCTCGCCGCGCGGACCCCAGTTGCCGCGGTGGTACAGCGCGCTGATGCCGAAGAGCAGGCAGGCGGTGAGGACGTAGATCCCGCAGGCGATCCGGGCGCGCGGAGAGTCGGAGAGCGCGACGAGGGTGAGGCCGGCGACGATCACCGCCGGGAACATGCCCGCGTGCAGCCAGCCTCTGAGCCTGGGCTTCAGCAGATGCGGGTGGGACGAGGTGTGCTCTATCCGGGTCACGTCCGGCACGGCTGAAGTCATGAGTCGAATGCTACCTACGCCCCCGTAGGTCCCGGATAGGAGTGGCGATGCTCACGTGTGCGGCCCTCTGGACATATGGGCGTATGCGTCGGATGATCAAATGAGTGCGGTCGGCACCGGATGAGCAGCTACGACGCATCCGGGTCGCAGCCCCCACGGGGCAGACATCTAAAAACCCCTCATCAAGGAGCAATCGTGGCGCGCGAGAACGCGGCTCCCACCACCCTTCCGACCAAGCACCAGGACCTGATCTCCTGGGTGAACGAGATCGCGGCGATCACGCAGCCGGACGCCGTGGTCTGGTGCGACGGATCCGAGGCCGAGTACGAGCGCCTCTGCGAGGAGCTCGTCGCCAAGGGCACGTTCAAGAAGCTTGACCCGATCAAGCGACCGAACTCGTACTACGCCGCCTCCGACCCGACCGACGTCGCGCGCGTCGAGGACCGGACCTTCATCTGCTCCGAGAAGGAGGAGGACGCGGGCCCGACCAACCACTGGAAGGCCCCGGCGGAGATGAAGGAGCTCTTCGCGGGCGAGAAGGGCATCTTCCAGGGCTCGATGCGTGGCCGCACCATGTACGTCGTGCCCTTCTGCATGGGCCCGGTCGGCTCGCCGCTCTCCGCGATCGGCGTCGAGATCACCGACTCCGCGTACGTCGCCGTCTCCATGCGCACCATGACCCGCATGGGACAGGCCGTCCTCGACGAGCTCGGCACCGACGGCTTCTTCGTGAAGGCCGTCCACACGCTTGGCGCCCCCCTGGAAGAGGGCCAGGAGGACGTGCCGTGGCCCTGCAACTCCACCAAGTACATCTCGCACTTCCCCGAGAGCCGTGAGATCTGGTCGTACGGCTCCGGCTACGGCGGCAACGCCCTGCTCGGCAAGAAGTGCTACGCCCTGCGCATCGCGTCCGTCATGGCGCGTGACGAGGGCTGGCTCGCCGAGCACATGCTGATCCTCAAGCTCACCCCGCCGCAGGGCGAGTCCAAGTACGTCGCCGCCGCGTTCCCGTCCGCCTGTGGCAAGACCAACCTCGCCATGCTGGAGCCCACGATCTCCGGCTGGACGGTCGAGACCATCGGCGACGACATCGCCTGGATGCGCTTCGGCGAGGACGGCCGCCTCTACGCGATCAACCCCGAGGCCGGCTTCTTCGGCGTCGCGCCCGGCACCGGCGAGCACACCAACGCCAACGCCATGAAGACCCTCTGGGGCAACGCCGTCTTCACCAACGTCGCGCTGACCGACGACGGCGACGTCTGGTGGGAGGGCATGACCGAGGAGCCCCCGGCCCACCTCACGGACTGGAAGGGCAACGACTGGACGCCCGCGTCCGAGACGCCGGCCGCCCACCCGAACGCCCGCTTCACCGTCCCGGCCTCGCAGTGCCCGATCGCCGCGCCGGAGTGGGAGGACCCCAAGGGTGTGCCGATCTCGGCGATCCTCTTCGGTGGCCGTCGTGCCTCCGCGGTGCCGCTGGTGACCGAGTCCTTCGACTGGAACCACGGCGTCTTCCTCGGCGCGAACGTCGCATCCGAGAAGACCGCCGCCGCCGAGGGCAAGGTCGGCGAGCTGCGCCGCGACCCCTTCGCCATGCTGCCGTTCTGCGGCTACAACATGGGCGACTACATGGCCCACTGGGTCAAGGTCGGCAGCGACGCCGCGCGGGAAGGACGCGCCGCCAAGCTCCCGAAGATCTACTACGTGAACTGGTTCCGCAAGAACGACGCCGGCAAGTTCGTCTGGCCCGGCTTCGGCGAGAACAGCCGCGTCCTGAAGTGGATCGTGGAGCGCCTGGAGGGCAAGGCCGAGGGCGTCGAGACCCCGATCGGCATCCTGCCGACCGTCGACTCGCTCGACACCGAGGGCCTGGAGCTGCCCGCGGAGGACCTCGAGTTCCTGCTCAAGGTCGACCGCGACGTCTGGCGCGAGGAGGCCGCCCTGGTCCCCGAGCACCTGAACACCTTCGGCGACCACACCCCGAAGGAACTGTGGGACGAGTACCGCGCGCTGGTCGAGCGCCTGGGCTGATCCCCACCTCAAGACTCGTGGCGGGTCGCCCCGAACACCGCCCTGACCAGTGGGGTCACGAACGGCTCGTCACGATGCACACCGGTCCCCCGAAGCCCCCTCACGGCTTCGGGGGCCGGTGCTTTCTGTTCCTCGACCGATGGTCGAGGTCAGGGATTGCGTCGGTCTTCGAGGTACTGCGTGTGCGTGCGTTGGCGCATCGCCTCCGCGTCCTGGAGGGCGGCCGCGATCTCGGCGGCCTCGCCGTGCAGCGCGGTCAACTGGCGTTCGAGATGGCGCTCCGGCGGCTCGGAACCCGGCGTGACCCGGGTCCACCAACGCGTCCGTACGAAGGTGTCCACCGCCTCCGGGATGTCCTGGCGCACCGCCCGGGCCAGCACGTGCAGATGCTCCGGATCGCTCACCCAGCCCGGCGCGAGCAGCGCCTCGACCAGGGCGTCCAGCTCGGTGAGACGGCCGGCCGCGGCGGGCGGCAGCTCGACCTCCGCGAGATAGCCGCGAAGGGTCGCGAAGTCCGCCCGCAGGGCGTCGAGCTGCTCCGCCGCGTCAGGGAATTCCGGTGCCGAGGGCCGCTCGGGCGGGGCGATCAGCGCGCCCGCGCCGTACAGGCCCACGACGACCACGGGCCAGAGGGAGCCGGCCGCACCGGTGAAGGTGAGGGCGAGCCCGGCCAGGCCGCAGGCGCAGCCGGTCAGGTTCTTGCGGGACTCGAGGAAGGCGACTGCCTTACTGGTAGCCACGGATCTCCTCGAAGGCTCCGTCCAGCGAGCCCTTGGTGGCGTCGAAGAGCCGGCCGCCGGTCAGGGACGCGATGTGGTCGAGTTCGGTGCGGTCGGAGTCGCCGAAGAGGATCGGGAAGACCGGTGTCCGCTGCTGGGCGGGCGACTGGCCCCGGTAGAAGGAGTCGAACGCGGCGGCCGGTTCGCCGTCGGTGTTCTCGCCGTCCGTCATCAGCACGATCGAGGTGAAGGTGTCGCCGTCGGAGGCGGTCCCGAGATGCTCGTACGCCTCCTTCAAGCTGGAGTAGATCGCGGTGCCGCCGGAGGCGGAGAGCCCGCCCGCCTGGGCGCGCATGGCGTCGATGGCCGTCTGCGGGGCGGCCGGGTCGACCGTGTACGTACGGACCTCGCCCTGCTTCACCGCGGAGCCGAAGGGCATCAGGGTGACCGTCTCGCGGTCCCGGAAGTCCCCGGTCAGCTCGGCCAGCGCCGACCTGAGCCGGGTCAGCCGCTCGCCCTCCATGGAGCCGGAGGTGTCGAGGACGTAGACGGTGCGGGAGGGGCGGCGGAGCTTGTTCTCGTATGCGTCGAGGAGGCCGTCGGCGACGGACCGGCTGCCGGGGAACGGCAGTTCGCGGCGCTGGTCGGTGGTGAGCGGCGCCGCGAGCTCCACACCGGGGACCACCGGGCGGCGCAGGGTCCGGTTGGTGATCATCCGCTGGGCGCTCGGCGTGCGGAGATGGGCGGTGAGGCTCGCGGCCGCCTGCTTCGCGTCCGGGCTCGCGGAGGTGAGGAGCGTGAAGGGGTAGTCGGCGGTGACGACACCGTCGGCGGGGCGGACGACGTCAAGCTTCTCGGCCGAGTTGAGCAGCACGGACTCGTAGTTGATCAGTGCGTCGACGTCGGTGCGGCGGGACCAGGCGGTGGCCAGCCAGCCGGAGGAGCCGGACGTCAGCTTCTGGCCCCCGAAGAACTCCTTGAGCTTCGGGGTGGCTGCGGCGACGTCCTTCTCGGTGAGGGCGGACTGGGCGCCGGAGAGCCCGGAGGCGATGGAGACCAGCGCGGAGAAGCCGGAGTTGGAACGGGCCGGGTCGGTCATGCCGTAGCCGAGCTTCTTGTCGGCGACGGCCTGGTGGATCTGCGACCAGGTGACCTTCGCCGGGTCCCAGCCGAGGCCGGCCACGGCGCCCGGCCGGAGACCGAGGGCGACCGGGGAGGTCATGATCGGGGTCTCGCCGGTGATCTTCTTCGCGGTGTCGGGACGCAGCCGCAGATAGTCGTTGGAGGAGAGCCAGACCGCGTCGTACGACTTCTCCGCCGCGCCGGACGCGATCTGCTCGACGGCGTCGAGCGTGCCGGCGTAGGTGGGGCGGACCGTGACCCCGGTCGCCTTGCGCGCCTCCTCGAGAACGGGCTCCATGTCCGCCAGCTCGGACGAGGCGAGGACGCGGAGCGTGCGGGGCGGGTTCGCCTGCGTGCCGCCGTCGCCGTCGTCGCCGCCACCACCGGCGGTGCAGGCGGTGACGGCGACCATGACCGCGACGAGCGCGAGGACCAGGGCGGAGGGGCGGGTGGCGCGCCGAGCGCCCGTGCGGGCGGTCACGTCGTCGGTGGGGGTGGTGGCCGGTGTCGGTCTGCCGGACCCCGGTGCGGAGGATGTCATTCCAGGCCGCCTTCCAGCGCGCTCTTACGGCGGGTGCGGTCCAGGTAGGCGCTCGCCGTCCGGAGTTCGGAGGTCAGGGACTCGACCGTCGCCGCCATCGACTCCGTCGCCTGGACCTTGTACGTGTCGATCGCGTCGAGCGTCCGGTAGATCTGCTGGAACGCCGTGCGCAGCGTCTCCGCGCCCACGGCCGGGTCCGCCGCGATGCGCTGGATCTCGCCGCTCTGGGTCGCCAGCATCTCCGCGTTGCCGCGGATCAGGTCCTCCGTCGTCGACCGCAGGACGTTCACCTGCTCGACCACCTTGCGCTGGCTCTCCAGCGCGGAGGAGAGCATCACCGCGATCCGCAGCGCCGAGACGGTCGTCGTGGCCGCCCGGTCGACGCCCTTGATCAGCTCGTCGTTGTTGCGGCGGACGACGTCCATCGCCAGGTATCCCTGGGCGCAGACGGCGAGTTGGGTCAGCAGGTCCTGGTGCTTCTGGCGGACCGGGAAGAGGACGTCGGAGCGCAAGGCGTCCGCCGCCGACGGGTCCGCCGTCAGCGCGATGCGCTCCTCCACGGCCGCGTCGAGCGCCTCGGTGAGGACCGCGTACTCCTGCAGCTTGCCCATGGTCTCCCAGAGCCTGGCCCGCTCGGTCTGCAGCGCCGCGTTGTCCCGGCGCAGCTCGTCCTGGCCTCCGCGCAGCGACCCCACGATCCGGTTCAGCGTGCCCTGGGAGGAGGCGTACTTGGCGACGTGGTCGCGCAGCTTGTTGCCGCCCGGCAGCTTGGACAGGAGCCGCCGGGCACCCCTGCCGGGCGTGTCGCGCGGGTCGAGGTCCTCGACCGTGCGACGCAGCGCCACCAGGGAGGAGCCGACCCGCGACTGGGCGTCGCCGCCGCCGTCGGCCAGCGAGCGGACCGTACGGTCGAGCATCCGGTTCGACTGCGCCGCCGCGCTGCGCATCTCGCCGGCCCCGAGCGCGGCGATCTCCCCGATGCGGCCCGCGAACTCGGGCGAGCGGGTGTCGAGCCCGGCGAGCGAGCCGACGTACTCGACCGCCCTGCGGGCCATCTCGGTGCGGACGGACTCGTCGAGCGGGACGAGGCCGGAGGCCTGTTCGGTACGGACCGGGGCGACCGGCTCCGGCGGGGTGAGGATCAACGGGGCTTCGGGCGTGGTCATGCGGGGTCCCCCTGGGTACGGGCCCGCCGCGCCATCTCGTGCAGCACCTCGCTGGTGGGCACGGGCGCCTGGCGGACTCCGGTCATGGTCTGGTTGAGGCGGTCCTTGAGTGGCGCGGTCGCGGCCGTGAACTCGGCGGCGGCGCCCTGCGGGCGGAAGCCGTGGCCCACCGCGAGCTGACGCAACTCCGTGTCGGAGGTGAGCAGTTCGCCGAGCGCCCGGCCGTTCTCGCTGAGCGGTACGACCGTGTGGTCGCTGATCACCGTGGTGTCCGGATACAGCACCACCAGGTCTCCCAGGTCCTGCTCGGCGAGGAGCGGGGAGGCGACCTGGGACTCGTACACGAGCACCAGCTGATTGCCGACACCGCTGATGAAGTCGCGGAACGGGGCGTCCGAGCCGGACTGCTGGGCGCCCTGCACCTGGATCAGCTTGCGCAGCAGCGGCGCCGTACGCTCCACGGCCGCCTTGTCGCCCGCCACCTTGCCGCCGTCGGCGACATAGCTCGCCGCTGCCAGGTAGAGCGCGCCGGAGTTGGAGGCGACCGGGTCGGTCGACGTGATGAAGACCGTGCCGCTCAACTCCGGATGTCCGGCAGCGCCCTTGAGCTGCTGCCAGGTCCGGTCCGCCTTCGCGGCCTCCAGGTACGGGCCCATGCGCAGGGTGCCCGTGCGGCCCCCGGCGCCCAGGGCGACCAGGCCGTTGTCGGCGAGGACCTTGGCGGCGGAGCTGTGGGCGACGACCACGAGCGGCGAGTAGAAGGGGCGCAGCACGGCGCCCTTCACCTTCGTCCGGGCCCGCAACTCGTCGGCCGGCGCCTTGGACGACGGGAACGCGAAGTCATAGCCGTCGAGCGGCAGTTGCTCCATGTCCCAGGACCCGGAGGTCTCCGCCTTCACGGTGAAGCCCTTGTCGGCCAGGGCCTTCACCACCTTGGGATCGGCGAAGAACTCCGCCTTCTCCGATCCGATCACTCCTCGCACGGTCTTCGTTGCCGTGCCCTTGTCCTTGTCGCCGCCTGCCACGAGGGCGGCGGCCACACCGCCCAGGAGCAGGACGGCGAGGACGATTCCCAGGATGCGTCTCACGGGAGCAGGTTGCTCGCGGAAGCCCACATTCCAGGGGGAGTTGGGTGGACGGCGGGTGAAGGACCGATCCCGGTACCGAACCGGAGCGCCGTGTACCGTGCTCGCCTCCGGGGCGAGGGCCCGGTCGAGCGGGGCGACGGCCGTCGGGGTGTCCGGGGCTGGGTGGCACCCGGGCAGCGCGCCTCCCCGGCACGCGGCCCGGGGCCGTCAGGGGGCGCTGACCAGCTCGGGCGAGGTCAGCGCCGCAGTGTGCGCGTCCATGCGCTCGGCGGCGAGGATCGCGACGGCCGTGTCGGCCCGGGAGGCGGCGACGACCAGGGCGCGACCCGCGAGGGCGTGGGCGCGCCGGTGCAGCGACTGGGGGTTCGAGCCGCTCAGCCCCGCATGGCGGGCCGGCGGCGCGCCGCGCAGCCGCGCCACCTGCCGGGCGATGAGCTCTCCGGCCGCCGCGTCGCCCAGCTCGTCCGTGACGGCGAGCAGCGCGGCGAGGTGCCCGGCGAGCTGAATGTCCAGCTCTTCCTCGCGGGAACGGTGCGGGTATGCGTCCTGGTCGTCGTCGGCCATCCGGTGGACCGACTTCGTGCGGATCGGTTCGTACATGGGGACGGCCTCCTGCGGTAGCTCTGCAGCCATCCTAGCTTAGATTCAATCTAAAGTTGAGTGCGGTCCGATGTGGGTGGGGCTACGGCTGGCTGTACCCGTCCAGGAACCGCCCGATCCGCGTCACCGCGTCCGCCAGGTCCGTGGCCGTGGGGAGCGTGACGATCCGGAAGTGGTCGGGCTCGTGCCAGTTGAAGCCGGTGCCGTGCACCACCATGATCTTCTCGGCCCGCAACAGGTCGAGGACCATCTGCCGGTCGTCCTTGATCTTGTAGACGTTCGGGTCGAGCCGCGGGAAGAGGTACAGGGCGCCCTTCGGCTTCACGCAGGTCACGCCCGGGATCTGCGTGAGCAGCTCGTACGCCGTGTCGCGCTGCTCGAGCAGCCGGCCGCCGGGCAGGACCAGGTCCTCGATCGACTGCCGGCCCTGGAGGGCGGCGGCCACCGCGTGCTGCGCGGGCATGTTGGCGCACAGTCGCATGTTGGCGAGGATCGTCAGCCCCTCGATGTACGAGGTGGCGTGGGCCTTGGGGCCGCAGACCGCGAGCCAGCCGGAGCGGAAGCCGGCGACCCGGTAGTTCTTGCTCATCCCGTTGAAGGTGAGGACGAGCAGGTCGGGCGCGATGGCAGCGGTGGGGGTGTGCGTGGTGCCGTCGTAGAGGATCTTGTCGTAGATCTCGTCGGAACAGACGACCAGGTTGTGGCGGCGGGCGATCTCGGTGAGGGAGCGGAGCATCTCGTCGTCGTAGACGGCGCCCGTGGGATTGTTCGGGTTGATGATCACGATCGCCTTGGTGCGATCGGTGATCTTCCGCTCGATGTCGGCGAGGTCCGGCATCCAGTCCGCCTGCTCGTCGCAGCGGTAGTGCACGGCCGTACCGCCGGCCAGGGAGACCGAGGCGGTCCACAGCGGATAGTCCGGGGCGGGGACCAGCACCTCGTCGCCGTCGTCGAGCAGCGCCTGCATCGACATCTGGATCAGCTCGGAGACGCCGTTGCCGAGGTAGATGTCCTCGACGGAGAGCGGAATGCCCTTGGTCTCGTAGTGGCTCATCACCGCGCGGCGGGCGGAGAGCAGCCCCTTCGCGTCGCCGTAGCCATGGGCGTCGGCGAGATTGCGCAGGACGTCCTCGAGGATCGCCGGGGGGCACTCGAAGCCGAAGGCGGCCGGGTTTCCGGTGTTGAGCTTGAGGATGCGATGACCCGCAGCCTCAAGCCGCATCGCCTCTTCGAGCACCGGACCCCGGATTTCGTAACAGACGTTGGCGAGCTTCGTGGACTGGATCACCTGCATGTCGAGAGCTTACGGCGGGCCGGAGCGGGGCGCCTCGTGTTTTGGGACACGTCGGGCGGAACGGAAGGCGCCACGGGGCGGTGGGAGGGGCCGGGGGCCGGGGAAGTGGGCGGTGCGCCGGGGTGCGCGCCCGCTCCGTAGAATTCGCGGCCATGAGCCGCCACCAGGACGACCGTGCCGCACGCGCCCCCGGGCGCCGCCGCCGTCATGCCACGGCCCGGCCGGCCCCCTGGGGGCGCCGGCTGCTGGCCGGGGGCGGCGTCGTCGGCCTCGGACTGCTGGTCGCGGTCGTCTCCGGAGCGTTCCGGTCCGGGCAGACCGGCGGAGCGCCGACGGGTGACGACGGGCGCCCGGGGTTGCCGGCGCTGATCCAGGCCGATCCGGCGGAGGGCGACGCGGAGGCCGGTGCCACCGGCACACCGGCACCGTCCGCGGCGAAGCCGTCCGGGTCCGCGTCGGCTGAGGCCCCGGCCCGTCCGAGTGCCTCCGGAACGGCGACCGCGCAGGCCACCGCGACGGACGGCGCCACCGACGGTTCGTCCGGCGGTTCCACGACCGACAAGCCCGGGAAGTCGGGCTCCGCCCCCGGGCAGCAGAAGCGGACGCAGTGAGGCAGGCGGTCGTGTCGCGGTGGAGCGGCCTGTGGAATGCCTCCGGGTGCCGTTGGCTGGGCGCCTTCGGATCGCTCGCTGTCGCGGTGGGCGGCTACACGGCCGGAACGCTTCCCGTGCGCGAGCCGTGGGGGCTGTGGGCCTCGCGCGGATCGGCGTCGGCTCTGGCCGGTGCCCTCCTCGCGTACCTGGGTCTGTCCCTGCTCGTGGCGGCCTGGTGGCGGTACGGGGTGCTGCTGGCGCGCGGGGTCCGGGCCGCGCGGGACGGGGTGATCGGCACGCTGGCGTGGTGGACGGCGCCGCTGGTGCTCGCGCCGCCGCTGTACAGCGCCGACGTGTACAGCTACATCGCGCAGGGCGCCATGGTCCTGGAGGGGCACGACGTGTACGGGGGCGGGCCGTCGGTCCTCGGCCCCGGCGACCTCGGGGCGGACGCGGCGGCGAGCGTCGGCGGGCACTGGACCGACACCCCCGCTCCGTACGGGCCGGTCTTCCTCGTCCTCGCGCAGGCCGTGGTGAAGGTGACCGGCGGGGAGATCGTGCCCGCCGTGTTCGGGATGCGGCTGATCGCTCTCGGCGCGCTCGCGTTGATTGTCCGGGCCGTCAGGGGGCTGGGGGGCGGCAGTGGCGCCCTCTGGCTCGCCGCGCTCAATCCGCTGCTGCTCATTCACGTCGTCGGCGGGATGCACAACGACGGGCTCATGGCCGGGCTCATGCTGAGCGGCGTCGTGCTCGCGGTGCGGGGGCGGTGGGTGCTCGGCTGCGTCCTCGTCGGGCTCGCGATGATGATCAAGTCGCCCGCGGCGGTCGCGCTGCTCTTCATCGGGGTGATGGTCGCGCGGCGGGACGGTGGCGTACGGGGTGTGGTGAAGGGGCTCGCTCTGCCGGGCCTGGTAGCGGGCGCGGTGGCCGCGGTGGCCACGGTGGTGGCCGGAACGGGGTTCGGCTGGCTGCGGACGCAGGGCGTCGCCGGAGCCATCCACACCGCGCTGTCGGTCACGAGCGACGTGGGGCTGGGGCTGGGACTCCTCCTCGCGGACGACCCCGATCCGGTGAAGGACGTGGTGCAGAAGCTCGGACTTCTCGCGGCGGTGGCGATCATCCTCGCGCTCGCCTGGCGCGCGTGGAAGGGGCGGATCGAGCCCGTGCTGGGGCTCGGGCTCTCGCTGGTGGCCCTGGTGGCGCTCTCGCCGATGGTGCAGCCCTGGTACCTGCTGTGGGGTGCGGTCGTCGTCGCGGCGGTGGCGTGGGACACCCGGGCGGGACAGCTGCTCGCCGTCTTCTCGGCGGCGCTCGTGTACGAGACGGCGCCGTCGGGACACACACCGTGGTACGGGTTCGTGGCGGCCGGCGTGGTCCTCGCCCTGGGACTCGTGTGGGCACGGCGGGAGCCGTGGGCACGGCCCGCAGAGGGGATCGCGCCGTCGGTCCCGGCACGCCGGACGGCCCACGCCGACCGGGCCGACAGGCCGTCGTAGACGGGGAGGCCACCGGCGGCGCGGGGGCCACCGGGCAACGACCCGTTCGGACGGCGAAGTGACAGGCGCTCGACGGGCGGCTGCTGGATACCGTCCCGGCGGGGCACCTCGGATCGTGCTGCTCCTCCTGGGCGCGAACGTGCTCGGCGCGGGGCTCGGCGGAATCGGCCGATGACGCCGCCGCGCGCCGGACAACGTCACGTCACGGCTGCCTCCTGAGGGCGCGGCCGGCCAGGACGTCCGTACGCCTGCCGTCCTCGATCACGAACCTCCCGTCGATGAGGACGTGGGGGATGCCCACCGGGAGGGTGCGCGGGGCCTCGTACGTCGAGCCTGCCGCCACCGTCGTCGGGTCGAAGAGGACCATGTCCGCCACGTAGCCCTCGCGGATCAGGCCCCGGTCCGGGAGGCGCAGGCGGGCCGCGGGACGGGAGGTCAGGTGGGCCACGCACTCCTCGAGGGAGAGGACGCCCTCCTCGCGTACGTACGTCCCCAGGTACTCCGGGAACGTGCCGTACGCCCGCGGGTGCGGCTTGAGGCCCTGGAGGATGCCGTCCGAGCCGCCGGTGTGGACCCGGTGGCGCATGATCGTGCGGACGTTCTCCTCGTGGCCGACGTGCTGGAGGATCGTCGAGCCGAGTCGGTCGTCGATCAGCAGACGCCGGGCGGTGGTCCAGGGGGACTCCCCGCGCATCCGCGCCGACCGGTCGATCGTCCTGCCGACGAAGGAGGCGAGACCCGGTTCGCCGACCCCCGAGATCTCGATCGTGTCCCACTCGATCGGCACTCCGTGGCAGCCGTCCGAGCCGATCTCCTCCAGGTGGTGGCGGATCCGCTCCGAAGTCTCCGAGTCCTGGAGTCGCGCCAGGGTCGCCTCCGGGCCGCCCTCGCTCGCCCAGCTCGGCAGCATCGCCACGAGGGTCGTGCAGCCGGGCGTGTACGGGTAGGTGTCGAGGGTGATGTCGGAGCCCTGCTCCAGCGCCTCGTCGAGCAGGGCCAGGAGGTCCGGAGCCCTGCCCTTGTTCACGCCGAAGTTCATCGTGGCGTGCGCCAGGTGCAGCGCGCAGCCCGCGTCCCGGGTGAGGGCGACCATCTCCTCGTAAGCCTGGAGCGCACCGGCGCCGTACGAGCGGTGGTGCGGGCAGTAGTAGCCGCCGTACCCCGCCACGACCTTGCAGAGCTCGGTGAGTTCGGCGTCCTTCGCGTACATCCCGGGGGTGTACGTGAGCCCGGAGGACATGCCCACCGCGCCCTGCTCCATGCCCTCCGCGACGAGCTGCCGCATCCTGTTCAGCTCGGCGTCGGTCGCCGGGCGGTCGTCCCAGCCGACCGCGTACATCCGCACCGTGCCCTGGGGGATCAGATACGCCGCGTTCACCGCGATCCCGCGGTCCAGGCGGTCCAGGTACTCGCCGACCGTGCGCCAGTCGAAGTCGATGTCGGAACCGTCGCCGTTCCAGCCCGTGATCGACCTGCGGACCTCCGCGAGCGTGCGGTCGTCGACCGGCGCGTACGACAGCCCGTCCTGGCCCAGGACTTCGAGGGTCACGCCCTGCGCGGCCTTCGCGGTGTGCTCCGGATCGCGGAGCAGCGCGAGGTCGCTGTGGGCGTGCATGTCGATGAAGCCGGGGGACAGGGCGAGCCCCTCGGCGTCCAGGACGCGCCGGGCGGTGGGGCGCTGACAGCCCGCCGCCGCGGCCTCCTTGACGATGGCGGCGATCCGGCCGCCGTCGACGGCGACATCGGCGCGGTACGAGTCCCCACCGGAGCCGTCGATGACGTCCACGTCGCGAATGACGAGGTCCATGGTGACCGGCTCCTCTAGAAGAAGGTACGGATGTAGTCGACGACCGTGCCGTCCGCCTCGACCAGCGGGATCAGCTGCCACTTGTCGAAGGACGTGCAGGGGTGGGACAGGCCCATGCCCAGCCAGTCGCCGACCTCCAGCTCGGCGCCCTGCTCCGTCCGTACCCAGCCGTGCTGGTCGGACAGTCCGGTGACCGCGATACCGGAGGCGGGGCGGACCGCGCCCGTACGGCCGTCGCGGACCACCTGCGCCTCGGGCAGGTCCAGGTCGTACGCGGCGTCGCGCTTGCCCGCGTTGGTGAACGCCTGCTCGGGCGTCGGGCGCGAGACGACCTGGGCCCAGAGCCGGAACGCGGGCTGGAGCGTGCCCTCCTCGGGGACCCGGTTGAAGGGGGTGAGGTGCCGGTAGTGGCCGTCGTCGTGCGAGATGTACGCGCCGGAGCGCAGGAGCTTCAGTACGGGGAGGGAGAGTTCGGGGATTCCCGCGAAGACGTCGGCGACCGCGTCGAACCAGGCGCTGCCGCCCGCGCTGACGACGATCTCCTCGATCTCGGGGGAGAACCGGCCCGCCTTGTCGAAGTCGGCGGCGAGGGAGACGAGGCGGTTCAGCCAGTCGTGCACCCGCTCGGGCGTGGCCTGCGGCACCTCGCCCTCGTAGCCGGCGACGCCGACCAGGCGCAGCGTCGTGGTCGCCGCGACGGCGTCCGCGACGGCCGTGCAGTCGGCCTCCGTACGGGCCCCGGTACGGGCTCCCTCGCCGGCGCCGAGCTCGACGACGACGTCCACGGGGCGGCGGGCGCCGGCCTCGGTGAGCGCCGCGTCCATCAGCTCGACCCCGCGCACGGAGTCGACGTAACAGACGAAGCGGAAGTCGGGGTCCGCGTCGAGCTCGGAGGCCAGCCAGCGCAGGGCGGGCGCGTCGACGAGCTCGTTGGCGAGGAAGATCCTCGCGATGCCGTGCGCGCGGTAGACGCGGACCTGGTGCGGGACGGCGGCGGTGATGCCCCAGGCGCCGTGCTCCAGCTGGCGGTCGAAGAGCTGCGGCGCCATCGAGGTCTTGCCGTGCGGGGCGAAGGCGAGGCCATGGCGGTCGGCGTAGATCTCCAGGAGGCGCAGATTGTGCTCGACGGACTCTGCGGAGAGGGCGAGGACGGGGGTGGTGAAGCCGCCGGTGAACAGATTGCGGCGCTGGGCGGCCAGCTCGCCGACGGTCAGGCCCTCGGCGTCCGGGGGCAGGGCCTTGAAGCGGTGGTCGACACGCTCGTTGGCCAGCTGAGGGGTGGGCCGGTCGGCGGGCATGGGTCCTCCTCGTCGAGGTCGTTGCATCATGTGCAACTGTCATTGCGCATATCGCTTGATGCTGTCTAACATCCGGGCCAACGCCGGGTCAATGGACCCGCATGACCGACGAGGAGTCCGCACGTGACCGGAGCCCCGCCCGTGGACGCGCCTCCCGTGGACGTCGTCTGCCTCGGCGAGTCCATGGTCACCTTTCTGCCCTCCCGGCCGGGCCGCCTCGCCGACGCCCCCTCGTTCGCCCGCACCATCGGCGGCGCCGAGTCCAACGTGGCGTGCGCGCTGGCCGCGGCGGGGCACCGGGCGAAATGGGTCAGCCGGCTGGGCCGCGACGGCTTCGGAGACCACCTCGTGGAGACGATCGCCGCGTACGGCGTCGACGTCTCCGCCGTGGGCCGGGACGCCGACCGGCCGACCGGCATCTACTTCCGTACCGCCACGGACCGCGCGACCGCCGGGCACGAGGTCGCGTACTACCGGGCCGGATCGGCGGCGTCGGCGATGTCACCGACGACCGTGCCCTACGACTCCGTCGCGGACGGGCGGGTGCTCCACCTCTCCGGGATCACCGCCGCCCTGTCGGACGACTGCCTGGCGCTGACGCGTTCACTGACCGCGCCGCGGGCGGGTCGGCCGCTGGTGTCGTTCGACGTGAACTTCCGGGCAGGGCTGTGGCGCGACGCGGCCGCGGGCGGACACGTGCTGCTGGAGCTTGCGCGGGGCGCCGACGTGGTGTTCGTGGGGGAGGACGAGGCGGAGGAGGCGTGGGGCGTGTGCGGGGCGGCTGCTGTGCGGGCCGAGCTGCCGGAGCCGGGGGTTCTCGTGGTGAAGCGGGGCGCTGCGGGTGCGGTCGTCTTCGAGCGCTGCGCCGGCTCTTCCCCCACCCCTGGACAGGACCTCGTCACCACCGTCCCCGCCCCCACCGTCGACGTCGTCGCCCCCGTCGGTGCCGGTGACGCCTTCGCCGCCGGGTTCCTCTCCGCCACCCTCCGCGGGCTCGACGCCACCGCCCGGATCAGGCACGGCCACCTCATGGCCGCCGCCGCGCTCACCGTTCCCGGCGATCTGGGCGCCCCTGCCCGCACCGCACACGCCGACCGGCTCGTCGCCCTCGACGACGAGGGCTGGGGGAGACTTCACCTCGGCCCCGGCTGGACGGGGGACGACCAGGAGGTACGTACGTCATGAGCCAGACCGTCGACCGCGCGCTGAGCATCCTGCCGCTGCTCGCCCAGGGCCCCGCCGACCTCGGGCAGGTCGCCGACCGGCTCGGCGTGCACAAGTCCACCGCGCTCCGGCTGCTGCGCACCCTGCACGAGCACGGGCTCGTCTACCGCCAGCAGGACCAGCGCTACCGCCTCGGCGCCCGCCTCTTCGCCCTCGCCCAGGAAGCCGTCGAGAACCTCGACATCCGCGAGATCGCCCACCCCCACCTCACCGCGCTCAACGAGCAGATCGGACACACCGTCCACCTCGCGGTCCACGAGGAGGGCGAGGTGCTCTACATCGACAAGGTCGAGAGCCGCTACCCGGTCCGGAT
Organism: Streptomyces sp. NPDC039609; assembly: GCF_055596705.1. Taxonomy (NCBI): domain Bacteria; kingdom Bacillati; phylum Actinomycetota; class Actinomycetes; order Kitasatosporales; family Streptomycetaceae; genus Streptomyces; species Streptomyces sp. NPDC039609. The sequence continues at coordinate 23,374 of NZ_JBVIUJ010000005.1, read as the reverse complement.
GTACTCCCGAATCGGCAAGCCCGTCGCGATCACCGTCGCCGCCGTCGCCAAGCTGCTGCTCGCCGACCTGCCCGAGCCCGAGCGGCGCGCCATCGCCGCCAAGCTCGACTACCCCATGTACACGCCCCGTTCGATCCCCAGCGCCGCCGCCTTCCTCAAGGAGCTGGCGACCGTACGCGAACAGGGCTGGGCCACCGACCTCGGTGGCCACGAGGAGTCCATCAACTGCATCGGTGCCCCCATCCGCGGCGCCGACGGCCGCGTCGTCGCCGCCATGTCGGTCTCGGCACCCAATGTGGTCGTGACCGCCGAGGAACTCCTCACCCTGCTCCCGCTGGTGCGCCGCACCGCCGACGCCATCAGCCGGGACTACTCAGGCAACACCCCTACCAAGGACCGGACATGACCGAGAAGATCGCCCTCACCCCCGCCACCCACACCGCCCCGCCCGCGAAGTTCTCGCACGGCGTCAAGAAGGGCAACATCCTCCAGGTCGCCGGTCAGGTCGGCTTCCTCCCCGCCGTCGAGGGCCAGGCGCCCACCCCGGCCGGCCCGACGCTGCGCGAGCAGACCCTCCAGACCTTCGCCAACGTCAAGGCGATCCTGGAGGAGGGCGGCGCGAGCTGGGACGACGTGATGATGACGCGCGTCTACCTCACCGACGTCGACCACTTCGCCGAGATGAACGAGATCTACAACGCGTACTTCGAGGAGCAGGGCCTCAAGGCGCCCGCCTCGGCACGTACGACGGTCTACGTCGGCCTCCCCAAGGGTCTCCTCATCGAGATCGACGCTCTCGCGGTCCTGGGCTGAAAGACCGGCTGAAAACCCGCCCCCGAACCTGAGCTGATTCTGCTGAAACCGCCGCTCCACGGCACGGCGTTCGTCCCCGGGACGCCGTGCCGCGCTCCCCCCTACCCACAATCGAGGTCCCCTTGCTGCTCGCCGCCGCACCCCCCGCCGCCGAGACCCCACCCCACACCGGTGGCCTTCTGCTGCTGATACCGGGCACCGCCGGACTGCTCACCGTCGCCGCCCTCGGGATCGCCCTCCTCCTCGTCCTGATCATCAAGGTCAGGCTGCAGCCGTTCGTCGCGCTGCTCGCCGTCTCGATCAGCGTCGGCCTCGCCGCGGGTCTCTCCGTCACCGAACTCTTCGGCACCGTCCAGAGGTCCGCCGCCACCTCGGTCATCGAGACCGGCATGGGCGGCATCCTCGGCCATGTCGCGATCATCGTCGGCCTCGGCACCATGCTGGGCGCGATACTCGAGGTCTCCGGCGGCGCCGAGGTGCTGAGCAGCCGGTTGCTCAACCTCTTCGGCGAGAAGCGGGCGCCGCTCGCGATGGGTCTCACCGGTCTGATCTTCGGCATCCCGGTCTTCTTCGACGTCGGCATCTTCGTCCTCGCGCCGATCGTCTACGCGGCCGCCAAGCGGTCCGGAAAATCGATTCTGCTCTACTGCATGCCGCTCCTCGCGGGTCTCTCCATGACCCACGCCTTCCTGCCGCCGCACCCCGGTCCCGTCGCCGCCGCCGGACTGCTGCACGTCTCGCTCGGCTGGGTCATCCTCATGGGCATCGTCGTCGGCATCCCCGCCGTCCTCGCCGCCTGGGCCTACGCCTCCTGGATCGGCAAGCGCATCTTCGTCGAGGTCCCCCAGGACATGGTCGAGGCCGCGGAGGACGCCAAGGCGCAGGTCGCCGCCGAACGCAAGGGCGGTGCCTCCGAGGCGCCCGTCTCCCTCGCCACCGTGCTCCTCATCATCGGTACGCCGCTGGTCCTCATCCTCGCCGCGACGTTCTCCTCCATCGCCCTGGACGAGTCGACCGCCCGCTCCGTGATCGAGTTCTTCGGCAACCCGTTCGTCGCCCTGACGATCGCGCTGTTCCTCGCGTACTACCTGCTCGGCATCCGGCGCGGCTGGTCCCGCAAGTCCCTGGAGCAGGTGTCCACGTCCTCGCTGAAGCCGGTCGGCAACATCCTGCTCGTGGTCGGCGCCGGCGGTGTCTTCGGCGCGATCCTGAAGGCGAGCGGAGTCGCCCAGGCGCTCTCCGACACCTTCAACGACGTCGGTCTGCCGGTGATCGTCCTCGCCTACCTGATATCGCTCGTCCTGCGGGTCGCGCAGGGTTCGGCGACCGTCGCCATCGTCACCACGGCCGGCATCGTCCTGCCCCTGGTCGAGGGCGGCGACCACTCGCAGGCGTTCCTCGCCCTGGTCATCATGGCGATCTCGGCAGGCTCGATCTTCGCCTCGCACGTCAACGACGGCGGCTTCTGGATCGTGAGCAAGTACTTCGGCATCTCCGAGCGCGACACCCTGAAGTCCTGGACCGTCCTGGAGTCGGTGCTCTCGCTGGCCGGCTTCGGGGTCGCGGCCGCCCTGAGCCTGGTGGTGTAGGGCCCGGCCACGTGCCCGGGGCCGTACGCCCCGGTCGTCGAGCAGGGGCGCCCCGGAATCCCGGGGCGCCCCTGTCCGTATGTCAGGCGCTGCAGTACTGAGCCTCCTTGCCGATGGATCGGTACATGCAGTCGGCCTGTTCCAGAAGCTGGAGGACGGCGTCCTTGTTGCGGCTGGTCTCGCGCTCGATCACCTCGTCGGGCGGGTAGAAGCCGCCGTTCCAGGACGAGGCCGGATACATCTCGAAGGTGTATCCGAAGATCTTCTGCGAGCCCCAGAGGTAGTCGTCGATCGACCCGTCCGTGATGTAGAGATCGCTCGACTGCTCGGCCGTGTAGCCGTTGCTCGCAGCCATCTTCTGGCCGACGGCCGCGAACGCGTCACGGTCGTCCTGGGTCATGCCCGGCGCGGTGTTCGCGGTGGTCCAGCCGAACGGCCAGAGCACCAGCTCGCTGTACGTGTGGAAGTCGATCGCGGCCCTGACCTGCTGCTTGCCGCCCACCACACGGGAGCGGACGAAGTCGGCGACGACCTTCACCTCGGGCGCGGACTCGGGGGCCGTGCCCCGGTACGTCTCGGAGCTCTTGCTGCCCGAGGAGCCGCCGCAGCAGCCCCACTTGTAGTCCCAGTTGCGGTTCATGTCCGTGCCGACATAGCTGGAACCGGAGTTGGGCTGCCGGTTCTTGCGCCAGCTGCGGTAGGAGCCGGAGGCGATGTCGTACTCGCCGCCGTCCGGATTGAGGTCCGGCACGATCCAGATCTCGCGGCTGTTGACCACGTTGGTGATCCGGGAGTCCGTGCCGTAGCCCGCTCCCAGCTCGCGCAGCAGATAGAGCGCCATCTCGACGGTCAGGTGCTCGCGGGCGTGCTGGTGGTGGGTGAAGAGGACCTCGGGCTCGGCCTCGTCCGTACCGACGTTGTCGCTGATCTTGATGGCGACGATGTCGCGGCCCTGGTACGTCTTGCCGATGACCCGCTTGTTCATGATGTTCGGGTACTGGGCGAGGCGCTGGTCGATCTCCGCGTTCATCTCGGCGAAGTTGTGGTACTTCGAGTCGGCGGACGGGAAGTCGAAGGGCTTGACCGCCAGGCCCTTGACCGAGCGGTCGGGCGGGGCCGGCAGCGCCTCGGGGCGGTGGCCGAGTGCGCGGAGCTTGCGCAGCTGGGCGGCGTTGGCGCTGACGACGACGCTGTGGTCGTCGGCCTCGTCGATCGAGACGCCGGTCGCGGCGAGCGCGGTGCGTTCGGCGACGGTGGACGGGCCGTGGATCTCGTACTGGCGGATCACTTCCTCGGTGGCGGCGGTCGGTTCCGAGTCGGCTCCGGCTTGGTGGGCGCCTGCGGAGAACGGCGCCGCGAGGGCGAGCGCCAGAAGGGCCGCGAGTGTGGCGGACCTTCTTCCGCGGGTTCGAAGTCGCATGCTGTCTCCTGGGTGGGGAGTGTGGGGGTGTGCGACAGATTGGTGCGGGTGTCCGGGCATATCGTGAGGCTCTGACATGCACTGGTCAAGCAGGTACTTCGGCCATACTGTCGGCGTGGGGACGCTGATCGGTACGTACGAGGTCGAACACAAACTAGGCGAAGGCGGTATGGGCACCGTGTATCTGGCGCGCTCGCGCGGCGGACGGGCGGTCGCCGTGAAGGTGGCGCGGCCGGAACTCGCCGCCGATCCCGCCTTCCGCGAACGCTTCCGGGCCGAGGTCGCCGCCGCCCGGATGGTCGGCGGCTTCCATACCGCGCAGGTCGTGGACGCCGACCCCGACGCCGCGGCGCCCTGGCTGGCCACCGCGTACATCCCGGGCCCCACCCTCGCCGGTCTCGTCACGTCCGAAGGTCCGCTGCCCGAATCGCGACTTCGGGCGCTCGGCGCCGCGCTCGCCGAGGCCCTGGAGGCCATCCACGGCTGCGGACTGGTCCACCGCGACCTCAAGCCCGGCAACATCGTGATGGCCGCCGACGGGCCCCGCGTCCTCGACTTCGGGATCGCCCGCGCGCTGGAGTCGACGCGGCTCACGGCGACCGGGGCGGCCTTCGGCACCCCCGGCTACCTCGCCCCGGAGCAGGCCCTCGGCGAGGAGGTGACCGGCGCCGCCGACGTCTTCGCGCTCGGGGCGGTCCTCGTGGCGGCGGCCGGCGGGCGCGCGTTCGGGGACGGGACGCCGATGGGCCTCATGTACCGATCGGTGCACGAGGCTGCGGATCTGACGACCGTTCCGGCCGGACTCCGCGACCTCGTGGCCTCCTGCCTGGCGAAGGACCCTGACGACCGGCCGACACCCGGAGAAATTCTGGACGCGCTCACAGGCCTGGCGTCGCATTCCGCACCGACGGTGATCGTGGCTCCCCGCGTCCCCGCCGACATCCAGGACGCGGTGCCGCATCACGCGCGTCGGACGCCGGACGTACGGGACGCGCCCGAGATGCAGGACGCGGTGCCGCATCACGCGCGTCGGACGCCGGACGTACGGGACGCGCCCGAGATGCAGGACGCGGTGCCGCACCACGCCCTCCCCACGCAGGACGTCCAGGACCTGCGTGATGTGCGGGACGCCGTGCCCGCGCCCCCGATGCCTGCCGGGCCGCCTCCGCCACCGCCCGTGCCACCGAAGCCCTCCGGCCCGCCGTCTCCCGCGATCCCGGTGCGCTCCGACCCGCCGCCCGCGCTCATCGCCGCCGACGGGGAGTGCGGTGTCGTCGCCGACGCCGACGGAGTCGTCTTCGAGATGTTCGGCGAGGAGGCCGAGTTCGGCTGGGGCGAGATCGGATCCGTCGCGTACGAGACAGCCCGGCGCGACCGGCAGTTGCGCGTCGTCGTCACCCTTCAGGACGGCAGCTCCTACGACTGCGAGGTCAACGGCCGCGCCGCCCTCGTGACGCAGTGGGTCGCGCAGCTCGACCTCGTACTCGACCGCTACCTGGCCGGGTGAACACACGGACAGCGCCGCCGGGGGAGCGGCGGCGCTGTCCGTGGCGGAATCCCGTACTACGGGAGGTTGTGGACGTGCGGTCCGACCGCGTTGGACCAGGCGTTGCCGGCCGTCGCGTCCCAGTTGGTCGACCAGGTCATCGCACCACGCAGGTTGGGCCAGGTCTGCGAGGGCTTGAAGGAGCCGCAGTTGGTGCCGCGGGCCAGGCAGTCCAGCGCGTTCTTGACGATCGACGGGTCGACGTAGCCGCTGCCCGCGCCGCGGGTCGAGGCCGGCACGCCGAGCCCGACCTGGGAGGCGTCGAGGCCGCCCTGGAGCTGGATGCAGGCGAGCGCGGTGAGGAAGTCCACCGAGCCCTGGCTGTACACCTTGCCGTCGCAGCCGAGCATCGAACCGCTGTTGTAGTACTGCATGTTGACCACCGTGAGGATGTCCTTCACGGCGAGCGCGGTCTTGAAGTACTCGGTGCCCGTGTTCTGCATGTCGATGGTCTGCGGGGCCATCGTCAGGACCATCGACGAACCGGCCTTGGCGGAGAGCTGGCGCAGCGCCTTGGTCAGGTACGTGGAGTTGATGCCGTGCTCGAGGTCGATGTCGACCCCGTTGAAGCCGTACTCCTGCATCAGGGCGTACGCGCTGTTCGCGAAGGCGGTCGCGGAGGCGTCACTGTTGATGGTGACGTTCCCCTTCTCGCCGCCGACGGAGACGATGACCGACTTGCCGGCCGCCTTCTTGGCCGCGATGTCGGCCTTGAAGTCGGCGAGGGAGGCGTAGCCGACGGCCGGGTCGAGGTTGAAGACGATCTGGCCCGGCGTGGTGGTCGAGTCGGCGAAGGAGACGGCGATGATGTCGTACTGCGCCTGGACGTCCCGCAGCTTCTGGACGGTCGCGCCGTTGTTGAAGTTCTGCCAGTAGCCGGTCAGGGCGTGCTTGGGGACGGACGGGCCGGGGCCCGGGTTGGTGGTGCCGGTCCGGGCCGAGACGGCGGTGGACTTGGCGGACTCGCCCGCCGCGTTGGTCGCGGAGACCTGGAACTGGTACGTGGTGTTGGCGGCGAGGCCCGTCACGGTGGCCGAGGTGCTGGAGACCGTCTGTGCCAGGGCGCCGTCCCTGTACACCTTGTAGCCGGTGGCGCCGGAGACGGCGTTCCAGCTCAGGGCGACCGAGGACGAGGTGACCGTGCCCGCGGCGAGGCCCGCCGGGGTCGACGGGACGACCGGGTCGGGGTCGGTGCCGCCGCCACCGTCGGGGCCGAAGACGGAGACGTCGTCGACGAAGTAGGCGGCCTGGCCGTACCAGCCGTGGGTGTAGACGGTGACCGAGGTGGTGTTCGCGCCGGTGGTGAAGCTGGTGGTCAGCTGCTTCCAGGAGGGGCTGTCGGGGGTCCAGGTGGAGACGTCCGTGGTCCCGGTGCCGGTCGCGCCGAGGTAGGCGTACCCGCCCTGCACCCAGGCGCTCAGGGTGTACGTCGAGTTGGGCTTGACGGTGACGACCTGGCTGCACCGGGCGTTGTCCTGGCCGGCCGGGGTCGCCTTGAGGGCGCCGGCCCCCGTCCGTACGGGCGAGGAGACCGCCGAGCCGCTGCCCGCGGAACAGTTCCAGTTGGCGGTACCGGACTCGAAGCCCGCGTTCTTGGCCACGTTGACGTCCGCGGCCTGGGCGGTGCCGGCGCCGCCGACGAGGACGAGCCCGGAACCGACGGCCAGCGCTAGCGCGCCGCCGATCCATCTGCGGGAGCGTGTGGTGGTGCGGTCCACTTGCTGCCTCCGGAGGGGGAGTTGGGGGTGTGGAGGGGTCGGAACGGTGGCCACCGCTGAGGGAACAAGCTGGTCCAGACCAATCGAGTTGTCAAGACCTCTGGAAGGTGCGGGAGTTGGTCGGCGGGGTCCGCGTGTGGGCCCTGGGGCCCATGGCCGGCCGCGTCCGGGCCCACGTCAAGGCCCCGCGCAAGGGCCGTGCGGGCCCAGAAATCTCCTGGCGCTTGGCGGATTGTGTGTTCACCGGACCACGGTCCGTGGATAAGGTGCAGAAGCACCGCGCTGTGCAGTAACGCAGTGAACGCAGTGAGTCATGGGGACATGGGGACGGGGAGCCCGACGTGCCGACAGCGATCGCGGTCACCAGTGCCGATCTGGTGCTGCCACCGACCGACCAGCAGACACCCACCGCCGCCGTCCTTCCGGCACCGGGGACCCAGCCACTCGCCTCCGCCGTCGCCGACCTCCAGCTCCTCCTCGACCGGTACGGCCATGTGATCGTGGTCTGCCCCACCTCCGTACCGACCGCCACGGAGCAGCGACTGCACGCCGTACGGTCCCTCCTGGAGAGCGACCGGATCGCCCTGGTCAAGACCGATCTGCCGCCGCTCGGCACCGCCGTCCTGGCCCGACAGCTGCGGCAGCTGTCCGCCTGCGACTTCAGCCCCGGCGTCGTCGCCTCGGCCGCCCGCCTGCTCGCCCACTACATCTACGCCGGGGCCGTCCTCGGCTCCGTCGCCAAGCTCGACCGCGTACCGGTCAGCCTCAAGTCCCACCTCAAGGGCTGGATGCCGGGCGCCCAGTTCGCCGTCCTCGCCGGGCCCGTACCGCAACTCGTCCGCATCACGCCGGGCGCCGAGCCACCCGCCGGACCCGAGTTCGCCACCCAGCTCCTCCTGGCCCGCGGGCAACTGCAGACCGACTGGCCCACCGGCACCCTCGCCCCCCGCTGGCAGGTCCAGGGTGTGCAGGAAGCGCCGCTGCCCGCCGAATCGCCGCGCTGGTGGGGCACCGGCCGGCTGGTCGAGTTCGCCGCCCACCTCCCCGACATCGCGGTCCTCCACCACCTGGTCTCCTCCGTACGCCGCGAGACCTGCCACTGGTGCCGGATGGAACTCATCGGCGACCGCTGCGGATTCTGCTCCGCCCCCCTGCCCACCACCGTGCTGCCCACCGCCTCGGCCGAACCCCGGGCGCTCACTTCCCCTGTCCGCTGAGTCACACGGAACCGATCGAGGTTGTACGGCAATGAATTCCCGCCAGCGCCGTGGCGTCCTGCTTCTGCTGCTGTCCGTCCTGTGCGCCCTGGGCGCCTTCGCCGGTGTCCTCTCGGTGATCGGTGACGTCAACTCCAAGGTCGGACCCGAGGTGAAGGCGTACCAGGTCAGGGAAGACGTGGCGCCCTACACCCCGTTGAGCGCCGGGCAGTTCGAAGAGATCGCGATGCCCGAGCGCTGGCTCTCGGAGAACGCCGTCACCGACCTCGTCCAGATCGAGGGCAAGATCGCCGTCACCACCCTCCGGGCCGGCTCCCTGCTCCAGTCCGACATGATCGTCAAACGTCCGGCGCTCCAGCCCGGCCAGCAGGAGATCGCCATCATGATCGACGCCGCCACGGGAGTCGCCGGCAAGATCACCGCCGGTGCCACGGTCAACATCTACGCCACCTTCGACGGCGAGAAGGACGGGCAGCCCGCCCAGTCCAAGATGATCGTCGCCAACGCCCGGGTCCTGGACGTCGGCAAGCTCACCCCCATCGGCGACTCCGAGAACCGGAGCAGCCGGGCCACCGAGGCCGTCCCGATCACCTTCGCGCTCTCCACGCTCGACACCCAGCGCGTCGCCTACGCCGAGTCCTTCGCCCAGCACGTACGCCTCGCCCTCGTCGCACCCGGCGCCGAACCCACCGTCGACCCGCGCGACCGCACCTACACGCTCGACAAGGACAAGTGAGGCCGGATGACCACCAGGATCCTGCCGGCCGTCGCCGACCCCGACGCGGCCCGGGCCGTCACCACGCTGCTCAGCCAGCTCCCCGACGCCGAACCTGCCGCCCCCGTCGCCGACTCCACCCACCTCGTCGACACCCTCGCCCGGCTCGCCGCCGAGTCCCTCGACGAACTGCCCGAAGTCGTCGTCGTCCACGAGCGGATCGGCCCGGTCCCGGCGCTGGAACTCATCCGCGAGGTCGCGCTCCGCTTCCCCGCCGTCGGCGTCGTCCTCATCACCGCCGACGCCAGCCCCGTCCTCTTCTCCGCCGCCATGGACTCCGGCGCCCGCGGCCTGGTCACCCTCCCCCTCGGCTACGAGGAGCTCGCCAGCCGCGTCCAGGCCGCCGCCCAGTGGTCCGTCGGCGTCCGCCGGCACCTCGGCAGCGGCACCGACGTCCTCACCGGGCCCGGCGGCACCGTCGTCACCGTCAGCGGCGCCAAGGGCGGCGTCGGGACCACCGTCGCCGCCGTCCAACTCGCCCTCGCCTCACGGGCCTCGGGCCGGACCGTCGCCCTCGTCGACATGGACCTCCAGAGCGGCGACATCGCCTCCTACCTCGACGTCCAGTTCCGCCGCTCGGTCGCCGACCTCGCGGCCGTCGACGACATCTCGCCCCGTGTCCTCCAGGACGCCGTCTACACCCACGAGACGGGCATCGCCCTGCTCCTCGCCCCCGGCGAGGGCGAACGCGGGGAGGACGTCCCCGACCGCGCCGCCCGCAAGATCGTCAGCGCGCTCCGCTCCCGCTACGACGTCGTGATCGTCGACTGCGGAACCCATCTGACCGGCGCGGGCGCCGTCGCCGTCGAGATGGCCGACGCGGCGCTCCTTGTCACCACCCCGGACGTGGTCGCGGTACGCGCCGCGAAGCGGACCGTACGGATGTGGGACCGGCTCCAGATCCGCAAGGCGGAGGAGAGCACCGTCCTGGTGAACCGGTACACGCGCTCCACCGAGATCCAGCCCGCCCTCATCCAGAAGATCACCGGGACCCGGATGGCGGGCGTCGTGATCCCCGCCAACTTCAAGGAGCTCCAGGGCGTCGTCGACGCGGGCCGGATGCACGAACTCGACGCCCGGTCGAGCGTGAAGCAGGCCCTGTGGTCACTCGCCGGAGAGCTGGGACTGGTCGGGACACCGGGGGCCTCCTCGCGGGGCACCTCGGCTGGCTCCGGCACGGGGTCGGGGCCGGGACCGCGCTCCGGGATGCAGCTCGCCCTCACGCGCGGGGACGACCGGGGATCGCTGGGCCTGCGCCGCCGCGGGAAAGGTCGCTGACCCATGCCGGCGTACCAGGACGTGGCGCGACGCGACGAAGGGCAGGTGGCCGTCGAGTTCCTCGGCATGGTGCCGCTCATCCTGCTCACGCTCGTCCTGCTCTGGCAGTGCGTCCTGGTCGGCTACACCTTCACGCTCGCGGGGAACGCGGCGGACGAGGCGGCACGGGCCGGAGCGGTGGGCGGCGACTGCGGAGAGGCGGGGACGCGCCACCTGGACGGGGCATGGGCCTCGGGCGCCTCGGTGTCCTGCGCACCGTCCGGCTCCGGGGACATGGTGACCGCGACGGTACGGCTCAAGGTGCCCGTGTTGTTCCCCGGCGCGATCAGCTTCCCCTTCACCGTGACCGGTGAGGCCGGAGCCGTGAAGGAAGAGGAGGGCCGGCCATGAGGAAGACCCGCGACCGGGGCCAGGTGGCCGTCGAATACCTCGGCTTCCTCCCCATCCTGCTGCTCGTCGCACTCGCCGGGATCCAGCTCGGACTCGCCGCGTACGCCGCCCAGCAGGCGGGCACCGGAGCACGCGCCGCCGCCCGGGCCGCCACCCACGACGACACGACACTCGGCCCCGGCGCGGCAGGCAAGGCGGCGATGAGCGACTGGATCGCCGAACGCGCGGGAGTCGACGTCGACGCCGGAGGCGACGAGGCCGTGGCGACCGTCACCGTACAGATCCCGTCCGTCGTCCCCTTCTGGGACTTCGGCGCGGTCCGCAAGAGCGCCACCCTGCCCCTGCCCGAGGAGGACGAGTCATGAGCCTGCGGGCACGCATCAGCGCCCCCGAGGAGAACGGCCCCGGAGGCCGGGAGGACGGTCATCTCGTCGCGTCCTTCCGGGCGAAGCTCCTGGAGGAGATCGACCTCACCGAGATGTCGGCCCTCGCCGCCGCCGAGCGGCGGGCCCGCCTCGAACGCGTCCTCGGGCACATCATCAGCCGCGAGGGCCCCGTCCTCTCCACCGTCGAACGCGCCCAGCTCATCCGCCGCGTCGTCGACGAGGCGCTCGGCCTCGGCGTTCTCGAACCCCTCCTCGAAGACGCCTCCATCACCGAGATCATGGTCAACGGACCCGACCAGATCTTCATCGAGCGGGCCGGCCGAGTCGAACTGCTGCCGCTCCGCTTCGCCTCCCACGAACAGCTGATGCAGACCATCGAACGCATCGTCTCCACCGTCAACCGGCGCGTGGACGAGTCCAATCCGATGGTCGACGCGCGACTGCCGTCCGGCGAGCGCGTCAACGTGATCATCCCGCCGCTCTCCCTCACCGGGGCGACGCTCACGATCCGCCGCTTCCCCCGCGCGTACACCCTGCGCGAGATGATCGGCCTCGGCTCGCTCGACGAGCAGATGCTGTTCCTCCTCGCCGGACTCGTCCAGGCGAAGTTCAACGTGATCGTCTCCGGCGCGACCGGCACCGGAAAGACCACTCTCCTCAACGCGCTGTCCGGGCTGATCCCCGACGGCGAGCGGGTCATCACCATCGAGGACTCGGCCGAACTCCAGCTCCAGCAGTCCCACGTCATCCGCCTCGAAAGCCGGCCCCCGAACATCGAGGGCCGCGGCCAGGTCACCATCCGCGACCTCGTCCGCAACTCCCTGCGGATGCGCCCGGACCGCATCATCGTCGGAGAGGTCCGTGGCGGCGAGACCCTCGACATGCTCCAGGCGATGTCCACCGGCCACGACGGCTCCCTCGCCACCGTCCACGCCAACTCGGCCGAGGACGCCCTGATGCGGCTCCAGACACTGGCCTCGATGTCCGAGGTCAAGGTGCCCTTCGAAGCGCTCCGCGACCAGATCAACAGCGCCGTCGACGTCCTCGTCCAGCTCACCCGGCACGCCGACGGCACCCGCCGCATCACCGAGATAGCCATCCTGGCGTCGAACGGACGCGAGCGCTTCACCCTCGCCACCGTCTGCCGCTTCCGCGCCCAGCCGCTCGCCGCCGACGGACGGGTGTACGGCGCGTACGAGTACCACCCGCTGCCACGACGCGTCGCCGACCGGCTGTACATGGCGGGGCAACCGATCCCGCAGGCCTTCGGTGTCGCCGTGTCCGACGAGCAGCTCGCGACCCGGGAAGCGAAGTAGCGAGGCATGGAAGCGGACGCGGGCACGGAGGGGGAGACGGAGATGAGGCGGACGGAGACGAGACGCGGATGGGACGGATGGAGATGAGACCCGGATGGGGCGGACGGAGATGAGGCGCGGATGAACCCACTCACCTGGCTGGTGACCGGCGTCGCGCTGCTCTGCTGCGTCCTCGCCGTGCTCGGCATCCACCTGTACGCGAGCGGCGCCGCCCAGCGCGCCGCCCTGGTCGCCCGGCTCACCCAGGCCGGCGAACCGGAAGGAGGCGGCCGCCGCAGGCGCCGCTTCCGGGGCATCGACCGACGCGTCCGCAGGACCGCGTTCGGCCGGAAGCTGGAGCTGCGGATCTCCGCCACCGGCCTCGACCTGACACCCGGCGAGTTCGTCGTCGCCATGTCCGTGGCCGTGGCCGCCCTGTGGATCACCGGGCAGTCCGTGCTCTCCCCGTTCTTCGGCCCCATCTGCGGCTTCCTCGGCGTGTGGGTGGCGATGGGCTTCCTCAACTGGCAACGCCAGAAGCGCATCGAGAAGTTCATCAACCAGCTGCCGGAGCTGTCGAGAATCCTCGCCAACGCCACCCAGGCCGGACTCGCCCTGCGCATGGCCCTCAGCATGGCCGCCGACGAACTGGAAGCGCCCGCAGGCGACGAACTGGAGAAGGTCGCCCAGCAGCTCGCGGTCGGCACCTCCATCGACGACGCCCTGGGCGAACTCGCCGAACGCCTCCCCTCCCGCGAGCTCGTCGTCCTCGTCACCACCCTCGTCCTCGCCAACAAGGCCGGCGGCACGGTCGTCTCCTCACTGCGCAACCTCACCGAGACGCTGGAGGAGCGCAAGGAGACCCGACGGGAGGTCCGTACCCAGCTCTCCCAGGTGAGCATGACGGCGTACTCGGTCCCGGTCATCGGCATCGGCTCGCTGCTGCTCATCGACAACATGCAGCCGGGCGCCCTGGACCGGATGACCGGCTCCGGTCTCGGCCAGTTCGCCGTCGTCGCCGCGTTCGCGCTGTACGTCGTCGGCTTCGTCGCCATCCGCCGCTTCTCGAAGATCGACGTCTGAGGGGCTGGACATGGACCTTCTTCTCGCCCTGGCCGCCGGCCTCTCGGTCGCCGGGATCTTCTACGGCATCCGCCTCTACCGCGCGGACGCCAAACTCCCCGGCGACCTCCAGCTCGCCCTGGAGGTTGGCTCCACCCGTACCGGAGCCGTCGACTCCGTCGTGGACCGGCTCGGGATGCGCTACTCGGCGGCCGTCCTGCGCGCCATGGGCCCGAAGCGGGTCAACGCCGTACGCCGCAGGATCGACCTGGCGGGCAACCCCGGCGGCCTGACCATAGACAGGTACGGAGCCCGGCGCGCGGTCTACGGATTCCTGGGCGGCCTGGGCGGCCTGGTGATGCTCTCCAACGGCGACGTACTCGTCGCCCTCCTGCTCTTCGCCTTCGGCGCCTTCTGGACCGAGGTCGGCATATGGTCCGCGATCCGCATCCGCAAGGACCAGATCGAGCGGACGCTGCCGGACTTCCTCGACGTACTGGCGGTGGTGGTGTCGGCCGGGCTCGGGTTCCGGCAGGCGCTCGACCGGGTGGCCGACAAGTACGAAGGCCCCTGGGCGGACGAACTCCGGATCACCCTGCGCCAGATGGACATGGGCGTCAGCCGCCGGCAGGCCTTCGACGAGCTGCGGCGCCGTAACGACTCCGAGCAGGTCGCCCAGTTCGTCACCGCGCTCCAGCAGGGCGAGGAGCTCGGCGCCCCGATCGTCGACACACTCATCCAGATCGCCAACGACATGCGGCGGACGGACGCCCAGAACGCCCGGCGGAAGGCGGCGAAGGCGGTCCCCAAAGCGACGATGGTGATCACGACACTGATGGTCCCGGCGACCATGATCCTGCTGGGCGCGGGGCTGTTCCTGGGGACGGGCACGAACTTCGGCTCGATCACGGGGGAGTGAGGGCCGTGACGGTACCCGTGACCGTGTCGGTCTCGATCGAGGTGAACGCCCTCCAGGCGATGTGCCGCCAGGTCTTCGGCTTCCGGCTGGCGATGATCGCCCTGGCGAGCCCGACGGCCCTGATGGGAGCGGCACCCGGTGTGGCGGCCTGGCTGGTGGGCTCGGCGGTCCTGGTCACCTTCATGGGCTCGTACGTGATGTTCCGCGACTGGGAACGGTTCGGCCCGCTGCTGCTCCGACACCCCACGCTGCTCGCCGCCGACACCCTCTTCGGCTCACTGCTCCTGGTCACGGCGGGCCCGCAGAGCACGCTCGGATACGTCAGTGTCTGCACTCCGCTGCTCGCGGGCCTCGCCTACAGCTGGCGCGGAGCCGCCTTCTTCGCCTGCCTCCAGTCGCTGATCCTGCTGACGATCCATGCCGCGGAGGTGGGCGGTGGGAGTGGTGGCGGCGGTGCGGGTGGTGCGGGGGACTTGGGGGATGCCGCGCTGCTCCCCGGCCTGTGCGTGATCACGGGCGCCCTGGGCGTGACGCTCCGCAACCTGCTGCTCCGCTTCGGCGCGGCGACCCGAGCCCTCTCGGAGGCCCGTACCCGTCTCGCAGCCGCCCAGGCGGTGGAGGAGGAGCGGGCCAGACTCGCCCGCGACATGCACGACTCGGTGGCCAAGACCCTGCACGGCCTGGCGCTGGCGGCCGACGGCCTGGCGGAGTCGGCGGACCCGCGACAGCAGGCACAGGTGGTCGCGCGCTCGGCGCGGAGGGCCGCGGCGGAGTCGCGCGAGCTGCTGGCGGACCTGCGGAGACAGTCGTACGGGGTGGGGGAAGAGGTCGACCTCTCCTCGGAACTCTCCGTACGGGTACGGGAGTTCGCCCACCGTTCGGGCATCGAGACCCACTACAAGGGGGTCGGTCCGGGGGCGGTGCCACCGGTTCCGTACGCAGTGGCGCGCCAGCTGTTGACGATCGCCTCGGAGGCGATGGAGAACGCGGGCCGCCATGCGGCGCCGACCCGGGTGGACGTCTCGGCCGGCGTCGTCGCGGGCCTGCTGCGGATCAGCGTGTGCGACGACGGCCGCGGCCTGCCCCCCGGCACGACCCTGGACGACCTGCGCAGGACGGGCCACTTCGGCCTGGTCGGCATGGTGGAGAGGGCGGCGGGGGTGGGGGCGCGCATCAGGATCGGCCGGGGAAGCGTGGTGCGCGGCACGGAGGTCCGCCTGGAACTCCCGGTCGAGGGGGTCGCGCGATGACGGTCACGGTGCTCGTCGCCGACGACAACCCGGTGGTACGGGCGGGCCTGCGGGCCCTGCTGGACACCGACGGGGCCCTCCGGGTCGTCGCGGAGGCGCCCGACGGCCGCACGGCGGTGCACCTGACGGAGCACCACCGCCCGGACGTGGTCCTGCTGGACGTCCGCATGCCGGTGATCGACGGCCTGACGGCCCTCCCGCACCTGGTCCCCCTGGCGCCGGTGCTGATGCTGACGTACAGCGGGGAGAGCGAGATCGTCCGGGAGGCGCTGAGGCTGGGCGCGGGCGGCTACCTGGTCCACGGCGAGTTCACCCCGGAGGAACTACGGACGGCGGTCCACGACGTCTCGGCCGGCCGGGCCCACTTCACCCCGACGGCGGCGAACGCGGTGCTGGGGGTGATGAGGGGTGCGACTGCACATGGTGGAGTGCGGCCAACTGTCTCGACTTCATTGAGATCTGGCGAAACACCTTCGCAGCTGCAACCGAATGTGGCACGGTATGGACTGAGCGTGAGGGAGGGGGAGGTGATGGACCTGATCGCGTCGGGCCTCAGCAATCGACAGATCGCGGACACCTGCTTCATCAGCGAGAAGACGGTCAAGAACCACATCAACCGCATCTTCGCCAAACTCCACGCGGGGAGCCGCAGCGAGGCGATAGCGGCCTGGCTGGGCACACGGGGCGCGCGGGGCGCGTGGGGGGTCTCGGGCGACCTGCTGGGCAGGCTCGGCACGCTCGGCACGCTCGGCACGCTCGGCACGGGGAGGTCCTCGTGATTTGGGCCCGGGTTTGGGCCTACGGGCCCTGTGGGGAGGAGGGGGTGGGGGCGTACCGTGCGCGGGCCGAGTTCGGCAGCGGCACGGGGACGTTCGAATCCGGAGGGGACCACGATGAGCGACGTCATGCTGAGGGCCGTGACGAGGGCAAAGGTGCGCATCGACGGCTGGACCCGCGGGAGGTCGGGGGACCGGGGGCAGACGGCTGTCGAGTACCTGGGGATCATTGTGGTGGTGGTGGCGATCGTGATCGCGATCTCGGGCACGAGCATCGGCCAGGACATCAAGAACGCGATCAGCACGAAGATCGCCAGTCTCACCGGCGGTGGCGGAGGCGAGTGACTGGTCGCCACCCCGACGACCGTGGGCAGGCCTTTCCCGTCTACATCACGGTGGTGGCAGGCCTGCTCCTCCTCGCATTCGCCTACTTCGCGGTGGGACAAGCCGCCGCGACCCGGAACGGAGCCCAAACGGCGGCTGATGCCGCCGCACTGGCTGCGGCACAGGACGCACGGAAGCAACTCAGGGATGGATGGCTGAAGGTCATCCTCGATCCCGCGCGATGGGATGACTTCCTGGCGGGGCAGGATTATGGCGAGCTTGCCGCGTGCCAGCGGGCGGCTACGTTCGCGGCGAAGAATGACGCGGAACTCTGGGGTGAAGGCTGTCGTCGTCTACCCCTGGGTGAAGAGGGATTCCGTGTGGACGTCCGCACGCTGAACACCGTCGGGGGATCGGTGATCCCGGGCACGGATGAGCAGCATGCGGTCGCGTCGGCGACAGCCGTGATCGAACCGCGCTGCACCTTCGATGCTCCTGAGCCGGAGCCCACATCGACGGAGCCGGCTGAACCGGATCCTGGTGAGTCCGAGGAAGAGAAGCCCAAGCCGATCCTCGGTCTCTCGTGCGACGGTGAGGCTTGGGATGTCGATCCCGACCGGCCGAGCCTTCCGGGTGTCGCCGATCTCTTCACCGTCCGACTGGCCGACTGACAAGTAGAGGAATTCCGACTCATGAGCGTTCGGTGCGCGACGAAGCCGCGCAGAGGGATGGTCGCGATCGTCATCGCGGCCGGGCTGGCCCTTGGCGTCGGCGGCTGCGGCAGTGAGGACGAGCCTTCGCAGGGCAAGCCGTCCGCATCCCAGTCCACGAAGGCGCCTGAAGGCGGCAAAGGGGTTCAGACCGAGGAGCCCACCGAAGTCCTGGCCGTCCTCAAGGGGCAGGAAGGGCTCGAGTTCACTGTCGAGTCGGCAAAGCGTGATGTCGGAGGGTTTCTGACCGTCAGTGGAAAGCTGGCCAATACCTCTGACGCGACTCGGATCATTCCGGCCCAGCTCGCGGGTGACGAGACGGAGATCGTCAAGCACGGCACTTCGCTGGGCGGTGCGACCCTAGTCGACTCGATAGGAAAGAAGCGCTACTACGTCCTGCGGGACACAGACGGCCGACCACTGACCACGACCGGCCTGTCGAACCTCGGAGCGGGCCGCTCCACGAACGTCTTCATGCAATTCCCTGCCCCGCCAGCCAACACGGCCGAGGTGACGTTCCAGCTGCCCACCTTCCGCCCCGGCACCATCAAAATCTCCTGAGGCAGCCATGACGACATCGAGCCGCATCGCCGCCCTCACCGCAGTGCTCCTCCTCACCACCGCCACCCCCGCCCTCGCCGACGATCCCCCCAACTCCACCTCCGTCGGCGCCCCGCCACCCGCGATCGACGCGAACTCGCCCGAGCTCATGCTTCCCGACGGCGCCACCCTCGCCCCCGCCAAGATCCTCGACATCAAGCAGGTCGTCGAAGAGGAAGGCGGCGAGCAGCGCCGCGAGGACACCAACGTCGACGTCACCTTCGCCCTCCAGGCCGAGGTCCTCTTCGGCAAGGACAGCGCCAAGCTCAGCCCCGCCGCGACCGCCCGCATCGCCGCCATCGCCGTGGAGATCAACAAGCAGAACTCCAGCAAGGTCCGCGTCTTCGGCTTCACCGACAACCTCGGCACGTACGAGCACGGCCTCAAACTCTCCAAGCAGCGCGCGGACGCGGTGCAGCAGGAGCTGGCCAAGAACCTCGACCCGGGGAAGACGTTCGACATCCGCGGGTACAGCGAGGACTACCCCATCGCCGACAACGGCACGGAGGAGGGCCGCACCAAGAACCGCCGCGTGGAGATCTCCTTCCCGCGGACGACGGGCGGCTGAGACACCTCTTTCAGGGCAGCGCCGGCGGGGCGTGGTGCGGTCCGGTCCATCGCCCAGTAGACCCGGGAGGCCCAGGAGGCCGGGTGGTGCTCCCAGTTGCGGACCGGGCGCCGATGCAGTATCAGCATCCCGAGTCGGACCAACGCGGCAGGCGCCAGGTGACGCGAGGGCGTGCTCTGAGTGTCTGTCACATGGCGGGAGCCGTCTGGGCGGGACCGTTCTCCCGGGTGGGCGGCGGGCCGACGGTTCCGTTGTGAGCGGCCAGCGCCTTTTCCAGTCGCTTGATGTGGTAGTACTGCACCCGCGCCGTGCGCTGCAGGGCCATGACGGCAGCGAGGAACTGGTCCATCTCGGTTGCCCGGGTGAGGATGTCGTCCGGCACATGCTCGTCCCGCAGGCAGGCCTCCGCGTCCTGGCTGAGCACGGCCTGCGCCCAGGCGCGGGTGATCGGCTTGAACAACCCTTGGTGGTTGGCCACGATTCGCGCCCGGATCGCCAGGTCGTTCTCGGCGGCTTCCACGTGCAGTCCCGTGTCCTTGTTGCGCGCCCCGAACAGCGGCTCATGGATGTGGTGAGCATCGAATCCGTGCTCGACGCAGCCGATCCAGAAGTCCCAGTCTTCCCCGGCCCGCATGCTCTCGTCGTACCCGCCCACGGTCTGCCATGCCTCGCGGCGGAACAGCGAGCAGTAGAACATGATCAGCCGTTGGAGCAGCAGTTCTCTGCTGTAGGCGGGGAAGGGCATCGCCTGCGGAGGCAGATCGTCGTCGGTGAAGGCGAACACATCGGTTGAGGCGATGGCGACGCCGGGGTCGCTGTCCAGTACCGCGACGGTCTTCTCCAGCATCGTGGCCGCGATCACGTCGTCGGCGTCCAGCGGAAGGATGTACCGGCCGGTGCTGGCCTCGATCCCGGTGTTGCGCGCGGCGGAGACCCCGGCATTGGCTTGCTGGAGCAGCCTGATGCGCCGGTCGGGATGTTGGGAGATCAGGGCCGCGGCCACCTCGACGCTGTTGTCGGTACTGCCGTCGTCCACGATGACGATTTCCCAGTCGCGGAACGTCTGTGAAATGACGCTCGACACCGCGTCGGGCAGATAGCGGCCGTAGTCATGGCACGGGATGACCACCGAGACCACGGGGTCGGAACTGTGCGGCATGCGCCGTCCTTCGCTTCGGAACGGGAACGAGGAGGATTCGGGTGGTGGGAGGTCAGACAGGTCCGGCGTCGCCCCCCCCGCCCCGTTCCGGGGCCGCGCCGGAGCAGACCTGCTGAACCACGTGCTAGCTGAGGCGCTCCAGTGACCCGTAGTCGGGCTTGTGGTCGGGCTTGTGGTCGGGCCTGTGGGGCCCGTGCTGGTCGTGGTCGTGCTCGCGGCAGACCCCGTAGTCCGGGATCGTGATGTTGCCCACGGGTGTGCAGCAGTGCCCGTAGTCCGGGATCGTGATGTTGCCCACGGGCGTGCAGCAGTGCCCGTAATCCGTGATCGTGACGTTGGCGAACGGGGGGCAGGGGTGTTCCGCCCCCGGGGTGAGGGTGACGTCACCCATCGGCTGTATCTGCTGCCCGTACTTCGCCGAGGCTGTCGTGTCCGGACCGAGGGAGGCGTACGCCGCCTCCGCGGTGCCGAGCAGTCCGGCGGTGGCCAGTGCCGCGGGAAGAGCTAGGGAAGTGATGGCGCGGACTCTCACGGTGAAGCCTTTCTGTTGTGGCTGGGGAAGCTGCCCCGGGATGCCGGTGAACTTCACGGCAGGGCAGTAGTGCCACCGTAAGATTGCCTACCAATCGTGTCAAAACGGACACTCTCCGTGAGGAGTGCTGCTGCGGCGTACAGCCGTGCCGACGGTCCAGTGGCCCCGTGGCCCCGTGGCCCTGCATCAGGACACCGAGACGGCCTCGGTGTCCACACGTGCCTGGGTGTGATGCGGATGCAGCACCTCCAGGTCGGGCAGCGCCCAGCAGGCGCTGCCCATGTCCCGGGCCATCGCGGCAAACCCTTCAGTCTCGATGAGGTGCTGGTAGGGGAAGGGCGGGAAGATCAGGCCGTCACGATGAAGGTCGGCGCGTACCAGCAACGTGGTGCCGCCGACCGAGTCGACGCGCAGGAGTCCTTGCCCGCGCAACTCCTCGAGGTACGTCCGGCCGAACCCCCTGGGGGGCTGAAGGATGCCGTCACGCAGCCACTGGGACCAGTTGAGCGTGCCGGCCCTCGGGTGAAGGACGAAGGTGTTGAGATCGTACGTAGGCCCACCGGGCTCGGTGGCACAGTGCGGGACGACGATGTCCTTGCGAGCGCCGAGCAGGCGCTGGATCAGGTCGGTCGGGTAGTCGGTGACATCGACGTCGAGCCACAGCACCCACTCCTCGTCGACGAGGGCCTGGGAGAGTAGATGGTTTCGCACCTTGGCCAGCACCGACCGGCGTCGGCGCTGAACGCTGGGCTCCCAACGGGGTCCGGTCAACTGGAGGCCGAAGTCCCGGCGTACGAGGGTGACCCGCCGGTACTCCGCTTCGAGTTCGGGCAGAACCTGCTGGAGCAACTCCGGTGTCGTGTCCCGGCTGTCGCCCTCCAGCAGACCCAACGAGATTGCCTCGCGCGGGTAGTCCAGCCTTCGAAGGCCGTCCAGGTAGGCGGGCAGGAACGCGGCCGCGTCCTTGAGCGGGGTGAGCACCAGTACGAGGGGTCGCTCACTCGCCGAGGCCGTCGCGGGCTCGACGGCCGCCTGCTGTGTCCGCTCGGACGTTCGGGCGGTGGGGGCGCCGGCCTCCGCATGGGCGATGTCCCCGGGCTCGATCGGCAGCCGAGTCGCCATGGCCAGCAACCGCTCCGTGTAGGCACCGGGTTCGGCCCAGATCTGGGTCGCCACGTCGAAGTGCTCCGCGAAATGGGACTCGTTGAACGTATTGCTCCCGTGGCACACATATGTGTACAGCTCGGGCGCGTCAACCGATACGACTCGGCAGGTCCGGACCACCTCTTCCGCCACTGGGGTGTCTTCACCCCGCCGTTGCGCCGGGTAGCGCGGGAGCCGGTCCTTCGCACACACCATCGACCCTTCCCACACCCGTGCGCAGGAGACCGCGAGCTTACGGCGGGCCGGCCACCACAGTTGCTCTCGGGCGAGGAAGCACGCCTCGGCGCCGAGCGAGAGGATCGCCGCCATCTGCGTCTCGACCCGCTCCGGGTCATAGAGGTCGTCGTCGTCCCACTGGCAAACGTAGGGCCCGGCGGCCCGGTCCACCGCCTCGTTGCGCAGCTCGCCCAACGTCCGCCCCTCCGGGGGGAGCCGGTGATATCGGATCCGGGAGTCGCCCAGATCGCGGATGTGCTGCTCGAGGGCGTCCCCCGTGCCGTCCTCCACGACGACCAGCTCCAGGTTCGCGTAAGTCTGATCGCGGAAGCATGTGATCGCCCGTCGCGCCGTCGCCGAGCGGTCCTTGGTCACCATCAGGCATGACACCTTCGGCGCGGGCGCGCCCGAAGCCCAGCGGCGGCGCTGCGCGTCGAGGGTGAGCAGACCGTCGGCGACGGGCTGCAGCTCCTGGCTCACCCAGAACGGAAACCGCTTGGCGGCCGAGACGCGCGTCGTCCCGGGGGTGTCGCACGCCCAGCTGTCCGACCAGTGGTGCACGGCGTACGCGCGGTCGTAGTCGGCCTCCTGTGGGCCGAACAGCTCCGTCGCGTACGGACTCACCTTGGGGTACAGGACCTCCGGGCCGAGCACCGTGATCGAGTCAGGCTCCCGGGCGCTGTCGATCGCTCTGGTGAGGAAGAACGGGCCCGTCGCGTCCAGGGTGCTGGGCTGCTTGTGGGCACTGACCAGTTGGCGGTGGACATGGGCCCAGAAGGGGTGGCCTGGCCGCGACGCGATGAACGCGTTGCCGACGATGCGGCCGAATCCGCGCTGGCGGGCCAGAAGGAGCTGGGTGTGTGCCTCGGGCTCGCAGCCGAGGACGAGCTCGTGCCCGTCAAGGATTTCGGAGACGGGGCTGAGACACTCGAAGTCCAGATCCACATACAGGCCCCCGAAATGGTCGAGCAGGAAATAGCGAATCGCGTCGGCTCGCATGATCGCTTCGGGATAGCCGTCGTAGACCGGCAGGAACCACGGATAGTGCTCCTGAAGGAATGCGCGATTGTCCGCGTCGGTCCACAGTCGATACCCCCAGTCGGGGTGATGCAGCCGCCAGGAATCAGACCATTTCTGCCACTCCTGAGGGAGATCAGTATCTTTCCATGTCTGGTGGATGAGCGGGGTAATTTTCTCCTGCGCGCGCATTCGCGCAGTATGCCCGGCTATCTGGCCGAGCCAAGCTGTCATGGACCCCGTCCGCGGCACATTCACTCGGGCGGTCCACGAGACACCGCTGTGTGCGGTCTGCGCCGCCGCCGGCTGCACGACCACTGGGACGAAGCCACTCGGCAGCGTGAAGGCGCTCGTCAGGTGCGGGCCTGATGCCCGCGGCCGCTGCACCGGTCCGGGCGTCGGGGCGGTCGGGGTGGTCCGGGGCTCGGGGCGGTCGGGCGGTCCGGGGCTCGGGGCGGTCGGGCGGTCCGGGCCTCGGGGCGGTCGGGGTGAGCGGTTCTTGCGGGCTTCTGGTTCGGCCGCCCTCGTTCCGAGTGTGGCGACCGGAGTCGGTGGGTCAAGGGCGCTCCTGCGTCGCGTCGGCTTCGCCGATTGCGCTTCGCTTCACCCTTGACCCACCGCCTCCGGTCGCCTTTTCACACTCGGAGGGC